>JAINDK010000018.1 GCA_019931185.1 Bryobacter sp. CoA8 C33 | reverse complement strand
CGAACAACAGGTCCCCGTCCCCGCTTCCCTGCCCCTCGCCCAGCTCCGCCGCTCCCACCACGCCGTCCGCCTCGCCGCCATGCTCCTCACCCTCGACCCGCCCGTCCAACAACTCTTCGCCGATCTCCGCCAACGCCAAACCACCCTCCCCAAACCCGAAGCCGACTTCGCCTGATCCAAACAAACAAAGCCAAACCCCATGCCCCACCCAACCAAATCAGCAACATAATGAAGAGAGGAGTTCGATGATGTGGATCACCTTGCTGTTGGCTCTCATCGCCGTCGCCGCCCTCGGCGCCTTCATCTGGCGGGCCGGCCTGAATTGGCGGAGTGAAACTGCCTCCCTCCGCCGCCAACTGCTCAGTGCCGCCACTCCCGCCGGCCTCTACGATCCGGCCATGCTCGCCCCCCTGCCAGCCCCTGTCCGCCGCTACCTCGAGCTCGCCCTCTCACCCGGCCAACCCCTGGTCAAAGCCGCTGAATTGACCCACTCCGGCTCTTTCAACATGGGTCAGGACCAGCCCAACTGGAAACCCTTCAGCTCCTCCCAGTTGAGTGTCACCAGCCGGCCCGGCTTCGATTGGGATGCCCGCATCCGCATGGCCCCCGGTCTGCCTGTTTTCGTTCGTGATGCCTACGTCAGCGGTCGCGGCATCCTCACCGCTTCCATTTTCGGCCTGATACCCGTTGCCCAACCGGAGAGCGATGACGAACTCGCCCAAGGCGAACTCATGCGCTTCCTCGCCGAATCCCCCTGGTACCCCACCGCCCTCCTCCCGGGCCAGGGCGTCTCCTGGCAGGAACTCTCCCCTTCCTCTGCCCGCGCCACCCTCCGCGATGGCGCCGTATCCACCTCGGTCGACTTCCACTTCGGCCCCGACGGCCTCATCGAACGCATCTACTCCCCCTCGCGTACCCGCCTCAACGGCAAAACTCGCTCCCAACTCCCTTGGCAGGGCCGCTTCTGGAACTACACTTCCTCCCATGGCATGCGCATCCCCTTCGCCGGTGAGGTCGCCTGGCTCACCCCCGCCGGCCCCGCTCCCTATTGGCGCGCCTCCCTCGAAAAAGCTGTCTTCACCTTCGCTCGCTAAACTGGTCCTTATGGCGGATCTCATCGAGTTGAAAATCGAAGGCATGCACTGCGACGGCTGCGTCCGCCGCGTCTCCGCTCTCCTGCGCCAACTCCCCGGCGTCCGCCTCGAGGATGTCAAAGTCGGCTCCGCCCGCCTCGAGCTCTCCTCGCCTCCCACCACCCGCGCCGACATCCTCGCCGCCCTCCAAGCCGCCGGCTTCCCGTCCTCTTGATGCCCGAAATCCAACTCGATCTCGACATCGACGGCATGACCTGCTCGGCCTGCCAGAGTTTCGTTGAAAAAACTCTCCGCTCTCAGCCCGGCGTCTCCCAGGCCAGCGTCAACCTCATGCTCAATCGCGCCACCGTCCGCTTCGACCCCGCCCTCGTCTCCGCCGCCCAACTCCGCCAGGCCGTCGAAGACACCGGCTATGGCGCCACCCTACCCTCTCCTCGCCAATCCGTTCTCGCCGCCGAAGAGCAACGCGATGCCCGCCTCCAGGCCGAATACCTCTCGCTCCGCCGCCAGGCTCTCCCCACCGTCGCCCTCGGTTTCCTCCTCATGGCCGTCATGCCCTTTGCCGGCCACAATCAGCCCGCCTGGGTCTGGACTCAGTTTCTCCTCGCCACCACCGTCCTGCTCCTCCCCGGCCGCCCCTTCTTCGCCCGCGCCAGCGCCGCCCTCCTCCGCCGCCGCGCCGACATGAATGTCCTCATCGCCCTCGGCGCCTCCGCCGCCTGGCTCGTCTCCACCGCCTCCGCCCTCTTCCCCCATTCCTTTCACTCCCGCGGCTTCCTCCCCCAGGTCTATTTCGAGGCCGTCGTCTTCATCATCGGCCTCGTCCTGCTCGGCAAAATGCTCGAAGCCCGCGCCAAACGACAAACTTCCCTCGCCCTCCGCCAACTCGCCAGCCTCCAACCCAATACCGCCACCATCCTCCGCAACGGTCAGCACATCCAGATCCCCACCACCGATCTCGCCCACGGCGACCAGCTCATCGTCCGCCCCGGCGACCGCCTCCCCGCCGACGGTATCGTCACCTCCGGCCAAAGCGCCGTCGATGAAAGCCTCCTCACCGGCGAAAGCCTCCCCGTCGAGAAAGCCCCCGGCAGCCGCGTCTTCGGCGGCACCACCAACCACCACGGCGCCCTCGTCGTTACCGTCGACCGCCTCGGCGCCGAAAGCGCCCTCGAACAGATCATCCGCCTTCTACGCGACGCCCAGACAGAAAAAGCCCCCGTCCAGGCCCTCGCCGACCGCCTCAGCGCTATCTTCGTCCCCTCCGTCGTCGCCCTCGCCTCCCTCACCGCCCTCTACTGGTTCTTCCTCGGCGGCGCCGACCCGCTCCGCGCCATCGTTATCGCCATCTCCGTCCTCGTCATATCCTGCCCCTGTGCCATGGGCCTCGCCGTCCCCGCCGCCATCCTGGCCGCCACCGGTCATGCCGCACGCCAGGGCATCCTCATCCGCGGCGGCCCCGCCCTCGAACGCCTCGCCGCCGCCACCGTCGTCGTCCTCGATAAAACCGGTACCATCACCACCGGCCAGCCCCAACTCCTCTCCGTCTCCGAGCCCCAGCACGAGATCCTCCGCCTCGCCGCCAGCCTCGAAAGCCTCAGCGAACATCCCCTCGCCCGCGCCATCGTCGCCGCCGCCCGCGACCGCGGTCTCCCCCTCCTCCCCGTCTCCCGCTTTCTCGCCCTCCCCGGCATCGGCGTCGAAGGCATCCTCGAGGGCCGCCCTTATTCCCTCCGCGCCGGCTCGGCCCCCGGCGCCGTAGACCTCTTCTCCGCTAGCCTCCTCCTCGGCACCCTCACCCTTGCCGATTCCATCAAGCCCGATGCCCCCGCCGCTGTCGCCAAACTCCGCTCCCAGGGCCTCCGCGTCCTCATGCTCACCGGCGACTCCCTCTCCGCCGCTCTCCCCATCGCCCAACAGGCCGGTATCGACCAGGTCATCGCCGGCGTCAAACCCGATGCCAAACTCGCCGCCATCGCCGAACTCCAGTCCCAGGGCCACATTGTTGTCATGGTCGGCGACGGCCTCAATGATGCCCCAGCCCTCGAACAGGCCGATGCAGGTATCGCCATCGCCACCGGCGCCGGTATCGCCATCGAAGCCGGTGATGTCGCACTCCTCCGCCCCGGTCTCGATCCCGTCCCCGATACCATCGCCCTCGCCCGCCGCGCCATGCGCATCATCCACCAGAATCTCGGCTGGGCCTTCGCCTATAACCTCCTCGGCATTCCTATCGCCGCCCTTGGCTGGCTCAATCCCGCCTGGGCCGCCGCCGCCATGGCTTTCTCCAGCCTCAGCGTCGTTACCAACAGCCTCCGGCTGCGTTGAGCGCCGCTTCCATCGCCGCCCGATACTCGGCAAGCTGCTCCGGCGTCTCCGCCTCAAACCGCATCACCAACACCGGCTGCGTATTCGATGCCCGCATCAGCCCCCACCCCTTCTCAAAGCTCACCCTCACCCCATCCACATCGTTCACCCCATGCGTCGCGCGAAAGTGCTCCTTCACCCGCTCCACCACCGCGAACTTCGTCTCATCCGGCCAGTCCACCCGGATCTCCGGCGTGTTCACCAGCTTCGGCATCCCCGCCAGTTGCCGCGACAATGCCGCCCCACTGTCCGCCACGATCTCGATCAATCGGCACGCCGCGTACAGCGCATCGTCATAGCCGTAGTACCGGTCCGCAAAGAAGATGTGGCCGCTCATCTCCCCAGCTAGTTCCGCATGCTCCTGCTTCATCTTCGTCTTGATCAGCGAGTGCCCCGTCTTGTACATGATCGCCTTGCCCCCCAGCTTCTCGATCTCCTCATACATCAGCCGCGAACACTTCACCTCCCCAATGAACGTAGACCCCGGCTTCCGCTTCAGGATCTCCCGCGCATAGATCAGCATCAGCTGATCCCCCCACACCACTTCCCCCTTTTCATCGATCGCCCCAATCCGGTCCGAGTCCCCGTCAAAGGCTATCCCCATCTCCGCCCCCTCGGCGGCGACCGCCCGCTTCAACATCTCCAGGTTCTCTTCCACCGTCGGGTCCGGATGATGGTTCGGAAAACGCCCGTCCATCTCAAAGAACATCTCCACGGCTTCCACGTTCAGCCGCTCGAGCAGCCGCTTCAGCGTCGGCCCCGCCGTCCCGTTGCCCGCGTCAAACACCACCTTCACCCGCCGCGAAAACGCAAACATCCCCGCGATCTCCTCCACATACGGCGTGATCACATCCCGCTCCACTACGCTGCCTTCGCCCCCAGTGAAGTCTCCCGACTGCGTCAGCGCCTGGATGTCCTGTATATCCTGCCCGTAGACCGCCGCCTTCCCCGCCATCATCTTGAAGCCGTTGTAGTCGCTCGGGTTGTGCGACCCCGTGATCATGATCCCCCCGTCGGCCCCGAATTTGTACACCGAGTAGTACAGCAGCGGCGTCGGCACCACTCCGATATCCGTCACCTCACAGCCCGCCTCCATCAGCCCCGCCAGCAGTGCGTCGTGCAGCCGCTGCCCCGAAAGACGGCAATCTCTACCCAGATTGATCCGCCTCCCGCATCGCCGCCTCAGATACGTCCCCACCGCCCGCCCCAGTTGCTCGATATCCTCACTCAGCAAATCCCGGTCCGCTATCCCGCGAATATCATATTCACGGAAAATCGTATTTTTTAACATGCGTCATTCAAGGTAACAAATACGGCCTTATGAGCTCGCTGCTTCCACTTTCACCACGCTGGCCGCGCGGTTGATCTCGATCCACTTTGATACAACGGTTTCGAGTCCGGCAAGCGAGACCGGCTTGGAAATGTAATCATCCATGCCGCTCGCCAAACACCGCTCGCGATCGCCTGGCATCGCATGCGCCGTCATCGCCACAATCGGAATCCGCGAAATCCTGCTCCCTGCCTCCCAGGCGCGAATCGCCGCCGTCGCCTGAAAGCCATCCATCTCTGGCATCTGGCAATCCATCAACACCAGCGGGTAGTGGATCCTCTGCACCGCCTCGAGCGCACAGCGCCCGTTTTCCACGATGTCGGCTTCTATGCCCAGTTTCTCCAACATCCGCATCGCCACCCGCTGATTGATCGCATTGTCCTCGGCAATCAGAATCCGGCGAGGGAATACCGGTACCTTTAATGCCTCTTTCACCAGTTGCTGACTCAGGCTCATCATCTCGGCTACCGAGAATCCGCCCATCTCGATCCGCTCCAAGGTTTCCAGAAGGTTCTGGCGGCGCACCGGTTCTGAAATCGTCGCCATGTAGCTCTCCCCAGGACCACTCCATGGGCGGTCATGTATGCGCACCAGCCTCACCGCGCACTTCTGCGGCTCATAGCCCGCCTGCTTTAGCGCCTCCGCCAGCGCCTCCGCCGTCATGTCCGGCATGCGGTTCTGGACCAACACCGCGTCAAACTGTTCATTCTGGCTCCGTGCGTCATCCGCCAGCAAAAGCAGTTCCTGGCCTGTCTTTGCTAGCTTCGCCGTGTACCCGGCTTGGCGAAGCACCTCAACCACCGTCTCTCGCTGCAATTCCGAGGGAATGCACAATAGCGCTCGCCTCGGCGCCCCCGCCACGGCAGGCCCCACGACTGTATCCTCGTGAACCACCGTTAGCGGAAGCCGGAACCAAAAACTGCTGCCGCCGCCGGGCCGCGGCTCAAAGCCGATCCGCCCGCCCATCATTTCCACCAGTTGGCGACTGATCGCCAGCCCCAGACCCGCCCCGCCGTACTTCCGCGTCGTCGAACCATCCCCCTGCGTAAACGGCTGAAACATCTGGTGCTTGATCTCAGGGCCGACTCCGACTCCCGTGTCCAGCACCGAAAACTCAACTTCACAGGTGCCCACTGTTTGACCGATGGCTTGTACCTTTACCCGCACCTCACCTTCCGCCGTGAACTTGATCGCATTGCCTACCAGATTGTTTAGAATCTGCTGGATCCGGTACGGCGCCCCCTTGAACATGTCTGGCAGAAGCGGATCAAAACTGGCCGCGATCTCCAGATTCTTGGCTTGCGCGGACTCCGCCAGCAGCTCCAGCACGTCCTCGACGGATTCGCGCAACCGGAAGTCCGTCGACTCGATCTCCATTTTGCCGGCCTCTATCTTGGAGAAATCCAGCAGATCATTGATGATGTTCATCAAATAGCCGGCGCTTCGCCTCACCGCCTCGCAGAACTCTTTTTGCTCGGGGTTGAGCGGAGTGTCTTTCAGCAGATCCGTCATGCCGATAATCCCATTCATCGGTGTGCGGATCTCGTGGCTCATGTTTGTCAGAAATTCGCTCTTCAGTCGCGAGGCCCGAACCGCTTCATCCCGGGCCTCGACCAGAGCCTGCTCAACTTGTTTCAGGCGCGAAATGTCGGTCAACGTACCCTCGTAACAATCCACCGACTGATCAGCCCGGCGCAGCACCCGCGCGTTGTCCAACACCGTCAGTATCGAACCATCCCTGCGGCGCAGCCTCGATTCATATCCACGCAGCACGCCGGTGGTTTTCAGTTCCTCCAGAGCTTTTCTGCGATCCATCGGGTCCACATAAAGATCCCGGTCGATCAATGTATCTTGCAATTCCTCGACGGAGTCGTAGCCGAGCATCTTCACCAGGGCTGGGTTCGTGTCGAGAATCCGTCCGTCCTCGCTCGAGCGGTATATCCCCTCCGAGACGTTCTCGAAAAGCACCCGGTAACGCTCCTCCGTGGCGGCAAGTTGTTTTCGTTGTTGATTGATGTCCGTAACATCGCGTACCACCATCTGGGTCGCCGGACTGGACTGGAAAGCGAAATTCGTCGAGACGATCTCCGCCTCGAGTGTCGATCCATCGATCCGCCGCAGTTGCTGGTTTCGCCCGCCGTCGGCCTCGTAGCCAAGCTCGGTCAATTCCATGCCCAGCATGGCGTGAGCCGAGCCGGCGCAAAACATCTTCGCCGCCGTTGAATTCACAAACAGTAACTTGCCCTCGCGATGAACTAGTATCGCGTCCGGGCTAACTTCAACCAAGCTGCGGTAGCGGTCCTCGTTTTCCCATAAAGCCTGCTCCGCCTCGCGGCGGTCCATCAGGTCCCGATGATAGACTCGCAACAATAACGCCAGTATCGCTACCAGTAGGCACGAGGCTAAAACCAGAAAATTCACCGAAGACCACCGGCTGGTGACCTCGCTGGCCATTTCCCCATACCGCTGCCACAGCCGGGCCGATGCGCTCCTCACCTCCTGCTGCGCACTCCGCAAATTCGCGTCCGCTTCGTCGAACCGAATGGGTTCGGCGGTCAAGTTCTGCTCGAGTAAAATCAGCACTTCCTCCAGGCGGATCAGCGAGGCCTGTGTCTGCGTCTGTATTGTCGGTATGGATAGCACTTCCACCACCGTGCGCTTCAAATGGCTGACGTCTTGCTGGATGCGATGTTCAATCTCAGGGGTTGTCTGCTTCCTCCGTACGGCTGTTACTGCCTCTAAGTTCCAAAGCGACTCCTCGATCTGATTAATCAATCGCGCAATCTCCGTGCACTGCCCCAACCGCTCCTGTTCGTCCTGAACGGCGAAGATCTGATAATTTCCAACCATCAGGCATACAAACGCCAGCAGTAGTACGATCCAAGTCCAGGAAGCCGAAATAAGGAATCTCTTCATCGCAAATGACTCTTGCAGTAGTCCGAGATATCGACTGGGCTAGGAAAGAACTTGAGAGCAGGTGGTAGAAAAACCTTAAACTTCAGCCCTTAAGGACGTACAACCCGCTCAAGTGAGCGCGCGCGACCACTGTATTCATCCACGTCGATGAGCACTCCGTGCAGTTCCCCGCCGCGCTTGGCCGCCTCCAGGCGGACTGGCAAGGAAGTGAGGAACTTCTTCAACACGAGTTCCTTTTCCGCGCCGATCACGCCGTCATAGGGGCCGGTCATCCCACAATCGGTCTGATAAGCGGTTCCACCAGGGAGGATGCGCGAATCGGCCGTCGGCACATGAGTATGCGTTCCGATGACGGCCGAGACGCGCCCATCGAGGTGCCAGCCCATGGCGACCTTTTCGCTGGTCAACTCGGCGTGGAAGTCGAGAAACCTCACCTTCACGTCCGCCGGTATCTGATCGAGCAGCGAGTTAGCGGCGCGAAAAGGACAATCGAGCGGCGTCATCATCGCGCGCCCCTGTATGTTGAGGATGGCGGCGCGAACCCCGTTGCGGGCCTGCACGAAGATGAGGCCGCGGCCGGGCAAATCATTCGGGTAGTTCGCCGGCCGGGTGACGCGGGGGCAGCGGTCGAGGTATTCGTGGAAGTCGCGCTTGTCCCAGACGTGGTTGCCGGTCGTGAGAGCATCGACACCGCAAGAGAACAATTCATCGGCGATCTGCGGCGTCACACCGAAGCCGCCGGCGGAGTTTTCGGCGTTGGCGATGGTGAGTTGAACACCATGCCGGGCCTGCAACTCCGGCAGATGCTGGGCGACAAGATTGCGGCCCGTCGAGGCGTATATGTCGCCGATAAAGAGCAGATTCATGGGGGGATAGGCGGAAGAAGAAACGGAGCGCACATCAACGGGCGGATTCCCGTCATTGACCCTCGCTGAAGCTAGGGTGGGACCCACCGCACGCCATTAGGCTTATCCGACGCCACCCTGCGGTGACCGATCTTGCTCACCGGCGTTGAAAACGAGTTAAAGTCCCTATGACTTTGACTGTTGGATCAAATATTGAGAACCCGCTGAGGCAGTCGATGCACGCTCCATCTCAAGCATAGCCGAATTTGAGGCCGCGGGTAGGAGAACTTCCATCTCGTGGGCGGCGAGAAAGGCCGGCAGCGGCAGCAGCGCGCCGGACTCGGCGCTGGCGCTGGCCCAATCGAGGATCGCTTCGTATTGCCAGAACTCGGTGATCAGTCCAAACCAGCGGGACCCAAAGGCAAAATTGATGCAGACGACGTTTGGGGTGTCGCAAGGACCAAGGCAGCCGGCGATCGTGAGATGGACCTTGCGCAGCAGCTTGCGGGCCTTGAACTCCTGCTTGAGCCAGTCAACCGGTACCGGCGGGTGGCCTTTCTCGGTACGGCCGCAACAGCAGCCATTGCAGACCAGGATCTGGGCTGGTACCTTGCGTTTGGTCAAGGGTTCAAGGGGGATCATTTGATCTGCTCGATTGCGTAGAGATTGAGCGCGCCGTCCTCGGAGGCGGCCAGGAAGGTCTGGTCTCCGGGCGCCCATTGGATCTGGGAGATGGGCGCGCCGAGATGGGCCGTGGCCAGTGGCTTCGATGCCTTGCCGGGGCGCCAGAGGGCGAGGAGGCCTTCCTCGCAGCCACTGGCCAACAGGGGACCGGAGCTTTGCCAAGCCAACTCGGAGATGAGCCGCATGTGGAAATCGAGCATGTCGGGCTTGGAGCCGGCAGGACCCTTACCGCCGCAGTTCCAGATGATGATGGTCGAGGAGCCACTCGTAGCAAGGTAGCGGGATTGGGGGTCCCAGGCCATGTCGAGAATTTTGCTGCGATAGCCCCACATGACGAGGTCGCGCGAAGGTCCATCGACGCCTTCCGGCAGGACAAAAAACTGTATCGAAGCGTCCTGATTTCCCGTACCGATGAAGCAGGCATCGGGGCTCCAACGGATCTTGAGCATCGAACCCTTGTACTCAAAGGACTTGTAGCCCTGAGCCTGGCCGGGCTTCAGGAAGACAAGGCCGCCGTAGCCGCAATAGGCGAGGACATCGCCGGGAAAGCGGGCGGTGGCCGGCATCCATTCCAAGTCGGCGATGGTGGAAGAATGATCGGGGGCGGCGAGCAGAAGTTCGCCGGTGTGAGACCAGAGGCGGAGCTTCTTGCCAGCGGAGGTGGCCAGGTATAGACCGGAAGGGGAGAATTGGAGTTTTTCGACCCACTCGGCGCCGCAGGCAAGCTCGGCGAGCTTGTCAGCGGTGGTGGCGCTCCAGAGGCGAGCTTTACCGTCCTGGCCGGCCGTGGCGAGCTCAGCCGTGCCCGGACGCCAACTGATGCTGGTGATGCCGAAGCCGTGAGCGGGGATCTCCCGCAGCCGCTGGCCGAGACGGGCGTCGAAGATAACGAGCTTACCCGAGATCTCGGCAGCGGCGAGATAGCGGCCGTCGCTTGAGAAAGCAGCCGAGATGATGCAGTCGTTCAGCCGTTGCGACCAGAGGGGTTCAAGGGCCTTTACGCCAGGCAACGTAGGAAGCCTTTCTGAAGTGCTTCGCGGTCGAGGTTGCGGCCGATGAAGATGAGCTGATTGCGACGGGGTTCGGCGCCCCAGGGCCGGTCGGGACGGCCGTCAAAGAGCATGTGGACGCCCTGGAAAACAAAGCGTTCGGGGCGGCCGGCGATGCTGACGATACCTTTCATGCGGAAGATGTCGGTGCCGCGGTTTTGTAGCAGTTCGCTCATCCAGGAATTGAATCGTTTGGAGTCGAGATCGCCCGGAGTGGTGATGCCGACCGAGGATACCTCCTCATCGTGCTCGTGGTCGGGTTTGAACTCACGCGTGACAAGCGGTTCGATACCCTCGATGGAGGCAGCAAACTCATCGGGGTGGTGCTGCGTGAACAGGGCGTAATGGCCCGGTTCGCTGATCGTGAAAGTGTGGCGCACCGGGCAAGGGATGGTGACGAAATCCCGGGAAATCGCTTTTTCGATCGCGTTGCGGAGGTCCTCTTCGGAGGCGCCGGCGGCGGGTTCGAGGACGATGTCCATTTCCGGATCGGGACCGGGGCCGACCTGAAAGGTGTAAGTACCGGGAGTAAATGAGTAAATCCCCCCCCATTCAAAGGGATATTCCGGCTCCATGAACTTCGGGTCCAGCTCGAGGGCACGATCCAGATTGAAGCCGCCCATGTTGAGAACATGATCGAGTTCAATCTGGGCATTTTGAGCACGATACAGACGAGCGGCGGCGTTCATCGACCGGATGCGTGCTTCGAGGCGGTCGAGGTCGGCTGGGGCGACCAAGTCGGCTTTGTTGAGGATGATGACATCGGCAAAGGCAATTTGTTCCTTGGCCTCGCCGGCGTCATCGATGTGTTGCCAGATGTGCTTGGCGTCGACTAGGGTGACAATGCCATCGAGTTTGAGCCGCTGCTGCATCTCGTCATCGACGAAGAAGGTTTGGGCGACCGGGCCGGGGTCGGCCATGCCGGTGGTTTCGATGAGGATGTGGTCGAACTTTTCCCTCCGCTTCATCAGGTTGCCCAGGATGCGGATGAGATCGCCGCGCACGGTGCAACAGATGCAGCCGTTGTTCATTTCAAAGATCTCCTCTTCGGCATTGATGACCAGATCCTGGTCGACGCCGATCTCACCGAACTCGTTTTCGATGACGGCGATCTTTTTGCCGTGCTCTTCGGTGAGGATGCGATTGAGGAGGGTGGTCTTGCCGCTACCGAGAAAACCGGTGAGAACGGTGACGGGGACCCGGCTGGAGGAAGGATTCATAAGCCCCTTCATGATAACAATAATTAGTTATCGACAACAGGCTACCCATACGGGCTATTCTGATTTCGAAGTGGTTGAGGTCATGCTTGAGGGCGACGGGATGGCGTTAGCGGCGTGTGGGCGGCTGCTAGCAGGCTATTGCCGGGTAGGAAGACTGGCGGGGCCGGGGCGGGCGCGGCTGCCGGTAGTGCTGATGAACGGGACGTCGTGGAGGTTGTACGGCGATATATTTGGCCGGGAGCGAATCAGCGGGGGTTGGCCGATATTGAGGAGGGTAGTGAGGTGGGGGGGGGAGACGCGGGAGTTTCCGCATGAGGCGATGGTAGTGAGTGAGCAGGAACTGCTAGCGGGAACAGCGACAGAGGTAGAGGAGGCGGCGGCAGGGCAGTTTCGGGTGGTGGGAAGCCGGGGGCCGATGGAATTGGTGGGAGAACGGCAAGTAGGGCTTTGGCGGGGACGGCTGAAGAGTGGAGCGCCGGGTGATACCTGTTGGATGGAGGCGACCGAGAGCGGTTGGATATTTGCAGCCGCAACGAGTGAGCGGGAGGCAGTGGTGATGGCGGCGGGTGGGGAGTTGGAGGGATTGATGGGGGAATCGAAATTGGTGGGGGGCGTGGTGGAAGCGGAAGAGGAACTGGGGCGATTGGGGAGCGAGCCGGGCATGGCGCGCGTGATGCGGGGGAGCGATTGGGTGGGCTGCGGGGGGGCGGCATTGCGGTTTGATCCGATTTGCGGGGAGGGGATGGGGCATGCCTTGCGGGAGGGGATCTTGGTGAGCGCGATTCTGCGGCGGCGGGACCGCAACGAGGCGATGTGGGAGATGTACGAGGACCGCCTACGGGCGGGCTTTTGGCGGCATTTGCGGAATTGTCTGGAGTTTTACCGGAGCGGCGGCCGAGGCGAGTGGTGGCGGAAGCAGGCGGGGGAGTTGGAGGGAGCGCTCGGGCGCTATGAGCATGTGCCGGCGGCGACGCGGTGGCGGCTGGAGGGATTTGAACTGGTGGGCTGAGGGAGCAGAGGGGTCGCTTGGGGGTATCGAGAGGGAGACCGGCATCGAGGGGGATGGAGCGGCTGGAGGAGGAGGTGGCGGCGGGAGGGATTTGATCTGGCGGGCTGAGGGATTAGAGAGCGGAGCGGAGGGATCGCTTGAGGGCATCGAGAGGGAGATCGGCATCGAGGAGGACGGAGCGGCCGGAGGAGGAGAAGCGGAGCGAAGCGAGGAGATCTTTTTCGGGAGCCTTGAGGGTGAGACGGAGCAGGGAGACGAGGCCGCGGAGGCCATCGAGGAGTTTTTGGGCGTCGGCGGCGCCGGTGCCGAGGGCTTCGGCGTGGAGAGCGGCGCCGGCGCGGAAATCGACCCAGGCTTTGAAGGAGGACAAAGAGAGTGGCAGACTTTTCAGGCCGGCGAGACCGCCTTCGGGGAGAGCGGGAGCGATGCTGGCGAGGTAGAGATAGGACTCGGGCGGGAGGGTAGCGACGAGATCGAGCAAGGGGATGGGGATGGCGTTTTTGAGTTCGCGGCTGTCGATGAGGGAGCGCAGGGCGGCGGCGCGGCCGGCGGCGGCGACGCTCGAGTTAAAGAACGTGACAGCCTGTTCTTCGCGGCCGACAAAGGTGAAGCCCTTATAGGGAAATTTATGGGCGCCGGGGAGATTGAGTTGGGGCTCGAGGCCGGAGTTTGTGATGCCGCCATCGACGAATTTGCCGCGGAGCAGGACGACGCGGTGGCGGCCGCCGAGGCAGTAGAGAATCTCGTACATGCCTTTGAGGAGATTGATGCCGGTTTCGCGGCGGAGGGACTCGAGGGCGACTTCACCCTGGGCGGGAAAGAGGACGGACCAAGCGGGGGTGTTTTGCAGATGGTCCATGCGGAGGCCGATCAGGGAGGTGGAATCGGGCGGGATGAGGGGGGCGAGAGCGGGGTCGACGCGTTGGCTGGTAGGGCTGCGTTTACAGGAGGCGAGGGCGAGGGAAGACAGCAGGAGGGATCTCCTTGATAGAATCGCGGGCAAACGATGCGTATCGACTCTCATCAGCATTATTGGAATCCGGACCTCCTGACGTATTTTTGGATGCCGCCCGCACCGCACCCGTTGCGGAGAAACTTTCTGCCGGCGGACCTCGAGCCGACGCTGGCGCAAAACCAGTTTGACGGCAGCGTGGTGGTGCAGGCGGCGCATGTGCCGGAGGAGGCGACATGGATGTTGAATCTAGCGGCGCAGCACAAGTCGATATTGGGTGTGGTGGCGTGGGTGAACCTGGAGGACGGGAATCTGGGCAAGGTGCTGGATGCACTGCAGAAGCATCCGAAGTTTGTGGGGGTGCGGCATCTGGTGCAGGACGAGCCGGATGTGCAATGGATCCTGCGGCCGAGTGTGATCGCGGGGTTGAAGGAGTTGGAGCGGCGGAGGATTCCGTATGATCTGCTGGTGAAGCCACCGCATCTGCCGTATGTGCCGCAGTTGCTAGAGAAGGTACCGGATTTGCCGATGGTGGTGGACCATATCGCCAAGCCGTACATCCGGGAGGGGATTTTCGAGGGCTGGGCGCGGGACATGGAGCGGATTGCGAAGCATCGGAAGCTGTACTGCAAGGTATCGGGGATGATCACGGAGGCGGACCACAAGAGTTGGAAGAGCGAGCAATTGACGCCCTATGTGCAGCATGTGTTGAAGATATTCGGATTCGAGCGGCTGATGTTTGGCTCAGACTGGCCGGTGTGCACGCTGGCGGGGACGTGGAAGGAAGTGTTGGCGGCGTTCACGCAGGCACTGGGGCCGCAGAGCGCGGAGGAACGGTCGAAGATCCTTGGGGCGACGGCTGCGTCGTTCTATGGTTTGCGGCTATAATCGGCAGCGAGGATAAATACCCCATGAAAAAAGTGATGCTCAGTGTGATGGCCCTAAGCGTGGCCGCTTTTGCGCAAGACGCGAAGGAGAACCCGGTGACGGCAGTGGCCGCGAACATGTATAAGACAGTGGCCAACAACATAACGAAGTCGATTGACAAGATGCCAGCGGAGAAGTTTGGCTTCAAGTCGGTGGAAGGGACGATGCCGTTTTCCGAGTTTGTAGGGCATCTGGTGGATGCGAACAACAATTACTGCTCGGCGGTTTCGGGAGGGACGCGACCGGCGAGCGTGAGGAAGGAGACCTCGAAGGAAGCCTTGGCGAAGGCGTGGGCGGCGGCGGTGGAGTTGTGCACGAAGACGTGGGCGGGGACGACGGACAAGAGCATGACGGCGATCGTGAAGATGGGGCAGAGGGAAGTGCCGGCGGCGCAACTGCTGCTGCAGAACAACGGGCACAGCTGGGAGCATTATGGCAACCTGGTGACGCTGTTGCGGATGAACGGTCTGGTGCCGCCATCGAGCGAAGGGCGGTAATGTCCGGCCGGAATGGATTGACGAGGGGACAGTTTGTGCTGTCCCCTTTTGCATTGGCGGGGGCGGGGAAGGCGCCGCACGTGGTGTTTATATGCGGGGATCATGAGTATTCGGGAGAGGTGACACTGCCGTTGCTGGCGCGGCAGATGGAGGTACGCTACGGGTGGCGGGCGACGGTGCGGAAGAGTGTGCCGGACCAGAACGGGGAGACGGATATACCAGGACTCGAGGTATTAGGGGAAGCGGATCTGGCTGTGTTCTACTTGCGCTGGCGCCGGTTGCCGGCCGAGCAGTTGGCGCCGATCGAGGCGTATTTGAATGCGGGGAAGCCGGTGATGGGGCTGCGGACGAGTTCGCATGCCTTCCACTATGCGAACGAAGACCGGCTGGCGAAGTGGAATGGCTGGGCGGCGGAGGTGTTTGGAGCGCCGCCGGGGTGGGGTGTGGCCGGGCACACGCATTATGGACATCAATCGAAGACGCGGGTACGGCAGCGGGGCGCCAGTCCGCTGCTCGAAGGGGTGCTAGCGGAGTTTGTGGCGCCGTCTTGGCTGTATCACGTAGTGCCGCGGTTTCCGCCACGGGAGGCGAAGGTGCTACTCGAAGGGGAGGCGATCGAGCCGAACAAGCCGGCGGTGGTGAACCCGGTGGCGTGGACGTGGGTGAACGGATATGGAGCGCAGAGTTTTTATACGAGCCTAGGGCATCCGGGAGATTTTGGGATTGAGTCGTTTCAGCGGTTGCTGGTGAATGCGATGTTCTGGCTGGTGGGAAAGAAGCAGCCGGGCAAGTGGGGTGGACGGATGGCAATTGAGGTAGCGTACCGAGGGATGGTGAAGGGATGATCACGCGCAGAAATCTGATGGGAATGATGGGGCCGCTGGCGGTAGGGGCCGAGCAAAAGCGGATCCGGGTGGGTTTTTTGGGGACAGGGCATAGCCACTTCGCGGGGAAGTTTGAGGCGGTGCGGAATTCGGGGCGCTATGAGGTGGCGGGGATAGCGCGGGCGGGCGAGGAGGTGAAGGGAGATGGCAAATACGCGGGGGTGCGGTGGCTGAGCGAAGAAGCGATGTTGGGGGATGCGGGGATTGACCTGGTGGTGGTGGAGTGCCGGGTGTGGGAGGCGATCGAGTGGGGGCGAAAAGTGATCATGGCGGGCAAGCATCTGCATGTCGAGAAACCGGTGGGAAACGACTGGGCGGCGTTTCGGGAACTGGTGGAGGAGGCGCGGCGGCGGAGGCTGCTGTTGCAGACGGGCTATGTGTGGCGCTGGCATGAGGGGATTCTGGCGGCGCTCGAGGCGGCGCGGAAGGGATGGTTGGGGGAAGTGCTGATGGTGCGGGGGACGATGAACGCGGACCGGAGCGCGGCGGAGCGGGCGGTCGAGGCGCGCTACCGGGGCGGGGGGATGTTTGAATTAAGCGGGCACGTAATCGACCGCATGGTGGAATTGCTGGGGCGGCCGAAGACCGTGAAGAGCTGGCTGCGGCACGATACGGGAGTGAAGGACGGACTGGCGGACAACAACGTGGCGGTGCTCGAGTTTGACAGGGCGCTGGGGATAGTGACGCAAACGGCGAAGATGGCCGGGGCGACGGACCACCGCAGCTTCGAGGTGATAGGAACGGATGGAACGGTGATTGTGCACCCGGAGGCGGCGCCGCCGCGACTGCGGGTGCATGCACGGCAGGCGCGGGGGCCGTATCAGGCGGGATGGCAAGAGAAGACACTGGGGCCGCAGCCGCGCTTTGTGGGAGACTTCGCCGAGATGGCGCGGGCGATCGGGAGCGGGACGGCGCTTGGCTTGTCCTATGACCACGAATTGTTGTTGCAGGAGACACTGCTGAGAGTGTCGGGGGAATTAGCCTAGCATTGAGGCATGAGCTGCGACGCCAAATTACTGAAACAGGTACCATTCTTTTCGCTCCTTGACGGGGAGGAGTTGCAGGTCTTGGCGGCGCACGTGGAACTGTGCCGGTTTGAGCCATTCGAGGCAATCTACCGGCATGGGGACGCGGGCGGGGCGGCATATGTGCTGCTCGAGGGATCGGTGCGGGTGACGATTGTGGATGAAGACAATCAGGATGTGACACTTGATGAGCCGGCGCGGGGCGACCTGTTTGGGTTTGCTTCACTGCTCGACGATGAGCCGCACCAATCGAATGCGATGGCGCTGTCGCCGGTGACGTGCGTAAAGATCGACCAGGAAGATTTGCGGCACTTGCTGATGAGGAAGCCGGAAGCGGGAATGGATCTGCTGGCGGTGCTGGGGCGGTACATGAATTCGACGGAAAAACTGATTCGGGCGCGGGCGCTGCGGAACCCGAACGAGGTGATCGAGGAGAAGGCGTCCCGGGGGGAAAAGATTGCGGATGCGGTGGCGCGGTTTGGCGGGTCGTGGGGGTTTATCGGGATCTTTGGCGCCGTCCTGTTAGTTTATGCGGGAGTGAATGTCATGTTGGGGATCAAGGCGTGGGACCCCTATCCATTTATTCTGTTGAATCTGTTTCTGTCGATGTTGGCGGCGATACAGGCGCCGGTGATCATGATGAGCCAGAACCGGCAGGACGCCAAGGACCGGATGCGGAGCCAAATGGATTTTGATGTGAACCGGAAGGCGGAGTTTGAGATTCGCGCGCTGAGCGGGAAATTGAACGAAGTGGCTTTGAGGATGGATGAGATTGAGAGACTGCTGCGGCGGCAAGGAAGGCTGAAGGACGAATGAGGTGCATTGATTTGGCGGGCGCGGGAGTGCCGGAGGGATGCGGGGTGGTGGACGTCTGGGGGAGGACCTGGGGGGAGAGAGCTTGTCCGTCGCAACCGGCGGTGCAGGAGGAGTGGGTGAAGCGGGTGGGGGAAGTGGAAGGGGAAGAATGGTTGGAGTTGCGGGGATGCGGATTCGCGGGGCGGGAAGGCTTTTGGGAGAGCATCTGTTTTTGTGCGGCCTGCCAATATGGGTATGGGGCGGCGGGGGGCATTCTCGAGCAATTGGCGCGGGAACGGGGCGAGGACAAGACGCACCCGGCGGTGAACGTGGTGCTGTTGTGGCGGCGGAGCGTGCAGTATGGACTTTTGCAACAGATGCGGGAAGCGACACGGGCGGCGCTGTGCCTGCGGACAGCGGCGGAGTTGCGCTACACGGGAGACCGGAGTTCGTTGCAGTTTAGCGAGGCGCGGGGGGTGGTGGATGCCTGTTCGGTGGCGGTGCCGGAGCCGGGGGAATTGGCGCGATTGAGGAAGTTGGAGCGGCCGCTGCCGGTGTACGCGGTGCGGGCGGAATCGATGCCTGGACTTTCTGATGAAATGTTTAGAGGCTACATATAGCAGTGGGAGGAATATGCAGAAGCGGGAAATCGGTTGGATTCTGGGCTATATCAGTGTAGTGGCGGCGCCATTGGTGACCGGAGGGATGTGGCCGGGGGCGGCGGGGGGCCGGAGTTGGGGGTTGCAATTCGGGGTGGCCTGCGGGTTTGTGGGGCTGGCGATGATGGCGCTCGAGTTTGTGTTGATTGCGCGAATTGGAGTGGTGGCGCGGCTGTTTGGGATGGATGGGTTGATGGAGTTTCATAAGCAAATGGGGATGGTAGCGAGTGTGTTTGTGGGGCTGCATGTGGCGATGCTGCTGGGAGAGGGCTTACCGCTGAGTTGGGTGCTGCCATGGAGCGAGGATAGTTCAGCGGGGATGCGGGCGGGAGTGGGATCGGTGGTGGCAATGTTGTTGCTGGTGGGGCTGAGTGTGGCGAGGAAAAAGGTGGGGCTGGGCTATGAATGGTGGCAGTGGAGCCACAATGCGCTGGCGAAGCTGGGGCTGGCGGGGGGAGGGCTGCATGTGTGGTGGACGGGAGGATTTTCGAGCGAAGCGGGTCCGCGGGTATTGCTGGGGGTGTATGTGGGTGTGCTGTTGGGAGTGATCGTTTATTTTGAGGTTTGGCGGCCGCTGCGTTTATGGAATAAGCCATGGGAGGTAGTGGAGAACCGGGCGGAGAGCAGCGACACGCGGACGCTGCGGCTGCGGCCGGTGGGGCATGAAGGGATGCGATTCGCAGCGGGGCAATTCGCGTGGTTGAACACAGGGGCGACGCCGTTCAGCAAGGATAGCCATCCGATTTCGATGGCCTCGGCGCCGGGGAGGGAGGTGGAGTTTACGATCAAGAATCTGGGGGACTGGTCTGGGGAAGTGGCGCCGAAGTTGGGTGTGGGAAGCAGGTTGTGGGTAGACGGGCCGTATGGGGTGTTTACGCCGGAGGGGCGGCCGGCACCGGGCTATGTACTGTGGGGGGGAGGGGTGGGGGTGACGCCGCTGGTATCGATGTGCGAGGCTTTCGCGGCAAGGGGCGATGCGCGGCCGGTGTACCTGTTTTATGGGGCCGAGAGCGAGGAGAAGCTGCGGTTCCGGGCGAGGCTGGAGAAGCTGCGGGAGAGGTCTAAGCTGGAGGTGATTTTTGTGCTGGAGCGGCCGGGGGCGGATTGGCCAGGAGCGCGGGGATGGATCAACGAAGAGATCTTGCGAAAGCACCTGCCGGAGAATTACCGGAAGCTCGATTATTTTGTGTGCGGGCCGGCGGCGATGATGGATGCCATGGAGGAGCTATTGCAGAGGATCGGGGTGGCAGCCGGGAGGATACACACGGAAAGGTTTGAGATGGTGTAGGGATGAGGGTGCGTGAGATCCGGATGCTGGCCTGGGGCATCGGGCTGCTGTTGGTGGCGCTTTGCGCGTGGTTCGCGGCGGCTACTTCTTCTTTGCAGTGGGGGCGTCCTTGACGTTATCAACCTGAAAGGAACTGGTAGGTAGACCGGAGTTGATGAGGACATCGTTCGAATAGAGTTCGAGATTGCGTTCGCCGTTGCGGCCGCGGGTGATGGCCCAGGGCCACATGACGCCCTGGGTGAGGCGGTATTTGGCGTAGCGCCAGTCGGTTTCGTCCCAGCCGCGGTCCTTTGGGTTTTGCTTGCGGTAGTAGGCACGGACGGGGAGTTTGGTGGAGGCGTGAAGGTAGAGGGAGACGGTGCGGTTTTCTGAATCGGTGACGTCGACGATTTCGACGGGCTGATTTTCGAAGACATCCTGGGAGCGGCGCTCGAAGATGATGTCTTTTTCGTTGGCACGGCAACGGAGGATGTAGATTGCGTTGCGGAGGACGCCGTCTTCCCAGTTGCGGACGAGGTCTTCGGGGATGGCTTTTTTGCCGCGGAAGGTGACGTCCCAACCGGTGCCGTCGCCGGGGAAGAGGACGAAGTAATCCTGATTTTTGCCGAAGATTTGCTTTTCGCGCATTTTGATGCCGGAGGCGAGGTCTGCATACATCGTCTCGAAGCGGGCGAGGCCGAGACCACTCAAGCGTTCGCGGTAGTAGGAATAAGCGCGGCCATCTTCGACGCGGTCGCGCATGCCGAGGAACTTTTCGCCCCCCATGGCGGTGATGGCTTCGGCGATGAGTTTGCGGCCGCGTTCTTCAATGGTCTGCGCCCGCACGAAGGCGGGCGCAGTGGCAAAAGGGAGGGATTTCAGGATGTTCCGGCGAGTCATTATTCCTTCGCGCTCATCTGGGCGAGAGTAAGGCCGGAGTTGATCTTAAAATCGGTGATGGTCTGGACAGTGGACTGGCCGTTTTGGGTGATCTTCTGCTCGAAGGGGATCCTGATACCGTTGACTTCGCGGAAGTTTCCGAAGGCGACTTCGGCGTTCATGCCGCCTTCGGAGAAGGCGAGCTTGGCGGGCATCATGGTCTTGGGATCGTAGTGGAAGCGGAGCACGGGGCCAGACTGGTCCTTGAGTTCGATGATACCTTCTTCGACGAGATTGACAGAGCGGGAAGGGGTTTCGTTGCTAAGGAGGAGAGCGAAGTAATCGCGTTGCAACTGGCCGCGGACCTGGGCGGCGAAGGGGCCGGCGAGCGGTTGTTCGCCTTGGGGTGCCTTGAGAAAGCCTTTTTCACCGTCGAAGAAGGCGATGATCTTGCCGAAGGGGAGTTCGTTGACCTGGCGGAAGACCATGGGCTTGAGCCACATATTGGTCTGCTTGACACTGACCTTGTTGCCGCCCATGCTGAGTTCACTCGATAGGGACTGGGTGTAATCGTTGACAGCCTGGACTTTGTCGAGACCACCCACCGCAGAGACGACTTTGGCGAGGGCGGAGCGGCCGGCGGCGAGGGTGGAGGCGTCGGACTTAGCGGATTCCTGCTTGGGCTGAGGGATGGTGATGTCGAGCTTGCTGACTTCGCCGAGGACTTTGAGATCGTCGGCGAATTTCGCGACGGGACCGACGGCGACGATGGTGAAGTCCTCGGGCTTGATGTACTCCTTGGCGACGCGGAGGATGTCCTGAGCGGTGACTTTGGAGACGGCGTCCTTGTAGCGGGTGTTGAAGTCGGACGGGTAGCCATAGTACTGGTAGCGGGCGAGGCGGCTCAGAGTTTGAGCGGGAGAGGCGAACTGGAAGACGAAGGTGTTTTCGACACGCTGTTTGGCGGCTTCGAGTTCGGTGGGGCCGACGAGTTCCTCGCGCATGCGTTTGACTTCCTTGAGGGTTTCGACGATGGCCTTGCCTGTGGTGGCAGCGGCCGTGCTGCCGGAGATGGTGAAAGTGCCATCGTGGAGGTAATCGGCGGACCAAGAGCTGGAGATGCCGTAGACGAGGCTCATGTCAGAGCGGATTTTCTGCATGAGGCGGCTTGAGAAAGTACCGGCGCCGCCGAGGATATTGGACAGGACGGTGAGGGCGGCATAGTCTTTGTCATTCAGCTTGCCGCCGATCTGGCCAATGGTGAAGGAGGTTTGTTCGACATCGGGCTTGTCGGCGATGAAGACGCCGGCGGATTTCTGGCGGGTGATCTGAGGGAAGGCGGGAACGGGGGGGCGCTGGACGTTCCAGGAGCCGAAGAGAGATTCGAGCTTGGCCTTGACGGTGGCGGTATCCACATCGCCATAGATGGAGAGCATGGCGTTGGAGGGGAAGAAGTAACGGTCATGGAAAGCGATGAGGTCTTCACGCTTGATGTTGTTGAGGGTCGCGTACTCAAGGCGATCGGCGAAGGGGGTGTTTCTGCCGAAGAGGATGTTTTGGAATTCGCGGGCGCGGATGTCGGCGGCGTCATCGTTGCGGCGGGAAATACCGGAGCGGGTCTGAGTGACGGCGAGATCGAAGCGATCCTGGGCGAAAGCGGGCTCGGTGACAACTTCCTTGAAAAGGCCGAAGACTTCGTCGAGGTTTTCCTTGAGGCAGTTGAAACTGACCGTGGCGTTGTCGTCGTTGATGCCGGCTTCGATGTTGGCGGCCATCGATTCGAGGCGGGCATTAAGGTCATCGGGCTTCATGCGCTTGGTGCCGCCACTGCGAAGCACGGTACCGGTGAGGGAGGCGAGGCCGGCTTTTTCCGCCGGTTCGAGCAGGGAGCCTGTACGAATCCGGAGGGATCCGGAGGCGAGGGGGAGTTCATGGTTTTCAAGGATCAAAACCTTGAGCCCATTGGGGAGGGTGAACTGCTCGACGCTGGGGATCTGAACGGGCTTGAGGGGAGGATACTTCAGCGTCTTATAGACAGGGACCGGAGCTGGGGCGGGCTTCTGAGCGAAGGTGATGGTGACAGCGAGGGTGAGAATGAAGAACTGTTTCATGGTGGGGATGCTCCTACTTTTTGGCCTGCTGCTGGGGTTGGACGGTGTAGCCGACGGTGCGGTTCTTGGACACGAAGTATTTTTGGGCGGCTGCCATGACGTCTTCGGCTGTTACCTTTTCGATGTCGTCCAATTTGCTGAAAAGTGCGCGCCAGTCGCCGAAGAGAGCTTTGTTAGTGACAAGATTTTGAGCCATGCCGCTATTGGAATCGAGGCTGCGGATGAGTTGGGCGCGGAGTTGGATCTTGACGCGCTTAAGCTGGTCAGGGGAAATCTTTTCCGTCTTCAGTCGATCGAGAATGGCATAAACTCCTTTTTCGCAATCTTCGATGGTCTTACCGGCATTGGGGGCGAGGAAGACCAGGAAGAGGCTATCGCGCCGGGAGCCGGGGAAGCTACCGATGGCCTGTGCGAAGAGAGCAGTTTTTTTATCCTGAACGAGCTCCTTGTTGAGGAGGCTGGTACGGCCGTCGCTGAGCAAGGACGCAAGTACATTGAAGAGGGTATCGTCCTTATCGAGGGCGCTGGGGCGTTTGTAGCCGATGGCAACGAAGGGCTGGGAGGGGTTTTCGATGGTGAGGCGCTTTTCGCCGAACTGTTCATTTTCCTTGGTGATCATGCCCATGGGCTTGGGGCCGGCGGGCATGGGACCGAAGTACTTGGTGGCGAGGCGCTTGACCTCGGCGGGGTCGACATCGCCGGCGATGCCGATGGTGATGTTGGAGGGGACGTAGTAGAGTTTGCGGAAGGCGAGGGCGTCAGCGTGGCGATAGGACTCGATGTCGCTGGGCACACCGGCGGGGTGAGTGCGGTAGGGGCTGGTGGAAAAAGCGACAGTGAGCATTTCGTAGACAAGACGGCCGATTGGGTCGGATTCGACGCGCTGGCGGTATTCTTCGCGGATGACACCGCGCTCGTTATAGAACTCGCGGAAGACCGGATTGATGAAGCGGTCGCTTTCGAGGGCGAACCAGAGTTCGAGCTTGTTGGATGGGAGGCTCATGACGTAGCCGGTTTCATCCATGCTGGTGAAGGCATTGAGACCGTCGGCGCCCGCCTCCTCGAGGACCTTGGTGAAGCGTTCCTTGTCGACGAAGCCGTTGGCTTTTTCGATGGACTTCTTGAGGGCTTCCTCGAGGGATTTGATTTGGGCGGGATCGGCTTTGGAGCCTTTGTTGCGCTCGGCGGTGAGGGCATCATAGGCGGCCTCGAGGGCGGCCATGGCCTTGGTCTCTTCGGCGAGGTTGAGGGTACCGATGGTTTTGGTGCCCTTGAAAGCCATGTGCTCGAACATATGAGCAAGGCCGGCCTGGCCTTTGGGGTCGTCAGCGGAGCCGGCGTTGATGCGGCTAAGGAAGGAAACGATGGGTGCCTGGTGGCGTTCGTAAACTACGAAGGTGAGGCCGTTGGGGAGTTGGAATTCGGTGACGCGCTTCTCGATGTCGGCCAAGTTCTGGCCGAGCAAAGCCGCGGGGATGAGGGCCGCGAGCGACAATACAATTCTTTTCATAGTGGGTCAAAACCAGTATGCCACGCGCGGTAAGATGAGGGTTTGCTGCAGCACACGACACAAGTTAGAGTGAGATACGCGGAGACGGACCAGATGGGGGTGGTGTATCACGCGAATTACATCGTGTGGATGGAGGTGGGGCGAGTGGAGGCGATGCGGGCGGCGGGAGTGGATTATGCGCAGATGGAGCGGGAAGGAGTAGTGGTGGCGGTGGTGGGGGTGGAAGTGGATTACCGGGTGGCGGCGCGCTATGACGAGGTGGTGGAGGTGGGAGTGCGGGTAACGGAGGTATTAAGCCGGAAGATGCGGATCGAGTATGAGATCCGGCGGGCGACCGACGGGATGGTGCTGGCTACGGGGGCGACGCGGCATTTGTTTGTGTCGAAGGAATTGAGGCCGATGCGCTGTCCGGATAAATATCTAGATGTATTTCGGGGAAAAAGATTGACGGAAAATTGACAATGATCTGATATTCTCCTACCCATGCACAACTGGGTCATTGGAATTTTGATTTGCGCGGCAGTCATGGCGCAGGATTTTCGGGCGAACATCTCGGGGGATGTGAGTGACGCGAGCGGGGCGGCGGCTCCGGGGGTGAGGATCACGGCGCGGAATCTGGAGACGAATGTGGAGTATGGGAGCCAGACGAATGAGTCGGGGCGCTATCTGACGCCGTTTTTGCCGCCGGGGCGGTACCAGCTGCGGTTTGAGAAGGAAGGGTTCAAGCCGCTGGTGCGGGACGGGATTCAGTTGAATGCGGTGGACCGGTTGAATGTGAGCGTGCAGTTGCAGGTGGGGTCGTTGACGGAGAGCGTGACGGTGACGGGGGAGACGCCGTTGCTGCAGACGGAAACGGCGGTGCGGAGCGCGACGATTGAAGGCAAGCTGATTTCGGATGTACCGACGGCGGGGCGTAATCTATTTCAGTTTCAATACATTCTGCCGGGGGTAACGAAAACGAGCAATTACTGGGGGAACTTTGAGTTGTACGCATTCGGGAATATCAACGGGGTATCGATCAATGGAGGCCGGAGCGGGGAGAACGAGATACTGCTGGATGGGGTGACGTCGACGCGGGGCAGCCGGTCGGCGAGCTTCGCGCCGGCGTTGCAGGCGATCGAGGAAGTGAACATCATCACGAACACGTATGACGCGCAGTATGGGCGGGTGGGAGGGGGGACGACGTCGATCAACATCCGGTCGGGGACGAACAAGATTCACGGGGAGCTGTTTGAGTTTTTCAAGAACGATAAGTTGAACGCGAACGGGTATTCGCGGAATGCGGTGGGGATAGCGCGGCCGAAGTATAAGAACAATACGTTTGGGTTCCGGGTGGACGGGCCGGTGGTGATCCCGAAGTTGTTTGACGGGCGGAACAAACTGTTTTGGATGGTATCGCTTGAGGGTTTGCGGGAGAGGAATCCGCAGACGCAGTTGTGGACGGTACCGACGGCGGCGCAGCGGGCTGGGGATTTTTCGCAACTGGTGACGAACGCGAATCAGCAGATCGGGATCTTTGATCCGCTGACGGGGCCGGTGCGGCAGCAGTTCGCGGGGAACCGGATCCCGCAGAGCCGGCTGAATCCGGTGGCAGCGCGGACGTTGGGATTTTTCCCACTGCCGAATCGGGTGAGCGAGAGCCCGGACGGGCAGAACAATTATCTGTTCATCAACAGTTCGCGGAATGAGTACGACCAATGGCTGGGGAAGATGGACTACATCTGGTCGCCGAAGAGCCGGGTGAATTGGCGCTACGGGCAGACGCCGTGGTTCAACTTCGCGCGGGTGCAGTGGGGGACGAACGCGGCCGAGCCGTCGGGGGAGGCGCCATCGACGCGGATTTCGCGCAACTGGGGAGCGGACTGGACGTATACGATCAGCCCCTCGATGGTATTGAACCTGCGGGGGGGATTGGCGCGATATGAGGGATTTTCGGGCAACACGTTTGGGTTGGGGTTCAATCCGACGCAGTTGGGATTCCCGCAGGAGCTAGTGAGCCAGTTTGATGTGGTGCAGTTTCCGCGGTTCAATTTCACGGGGAACAATTATTCGCCGCTGGGAGCGACGCGGACCGCGAACTACGAGACGCAGGACACGTATTCGGTGCAGCCGAACCTGACATGGGTTAGGGGGCGGCAGACCTGGAAGATGGGAGGGGAATTCCGGCGGTATCACGCGAATAACCACAATCCGGGGAGCTCGGCGGGGAACTTCAACTTCGGGCGGAACTGGACGCAGCGGGATCCGCAGCGGGCCGATGCCTTGAGCGGGAACGAGATTGCGACGTTTTTGACGGGGACGATCACGTCGGGGTCGGTGGAGAAGAACATGTGGCCGGCATACCGGAACGACTACATGGCGTTTTTCTTCCAGAATGACTGGAAGGTAACGCGGACGCTGACGCTGAATCTGGGGCTGCGGTGGGACTATGAATCGCCGATCGTGGAACGGTTTGACCGGCAGGTAAGGGGGTTTGCCTTTGATCAGGCGAGTCCGCTGCAGCCGCGTGTGCAGGGATTGCAGTTGCGTGGAGGCCTCCTTTACGCAGGAGTGGGAGGGAACGCGCGCGGGGCCTTCAACCGGGATTTGAACAACTGGCAGCCGAGGGTGGGTGTGGCTTGGCAGTTCCGGCCGAAGTGGGTATTCCGCGGCGGCTATGGGCTGAGCTATCTGGGACAGAACGCGAGTGGGGCGGATACTGGATTCAGCCAACCGACGGCGATCATTGCGTCGACGGATGGGAATCTGACGCCGGCGAGCTTTATCAACGATCCGTTTCCGCGGGCGCTGTTTCCGACGGGCTTGTTGCGGCCGATCGGATCGTCGCAGGGTTTGTCGACGAATCTGGGGCTGGGGGTAGGAGCGCAGTTTCTGGACCGTCCGCTGCCGTATTCGCAGCAGTTTTCGGCGGGTTTTCAGCGGACGTTTTTCAACAGTTTGCTGGCGGATTTGAGTTACTCGGGGAATCTGACGAGCAAGCTGCCGGTGGGAATGAACATGAACTTTATTCCGTTGAACGAGCTGAACAGCCGGCCGGTGGCGGAGCGGCCGGGGTACTTCAACCAGCAATTGGCGAACCCGCTGGCGGGGCTATTGCCGGGGAGTGGGATCAACGGGGCGACGGTGCCGCGGTCGGCGCTGCTGAACGCCTATCCGCACTTCAGCCAAGTGAATATCTCAAATGTGCCGGTAGGCGGGCAGAGTTATCATTCGCTGCAGTTCCGGGCGACGCGGCGCTTTGCGAACGGTTTTTCGGGGCAGGTGGCGTATACGTTCGCGAAGACGCTGGAGAGCGTGACGCTGTTGAATGCGCAGGACGTGCAGTTAGGAAATCTGACAAGGACGCGAGCGGAGAAGCGGTTGCAGCAGTTTGATGTGCCGCATACGTTCTCGGCGGTGGTGACGTATGAGTTGCCGTTCGGCAAAGGGCGGCCGTGGCTGGCGAACATGAAGGGAGCCGGGCAGGCGTTGCTGGCGGGATGGAACCTGAATGTACAGTTTATGAGACGGACGGGGACGCCGTTTGATTTTCCCAACGCGGCGCCGGTCACGAACCGGAGCGCGAAGCTGAGCGATGCGCAGCGGCTGGATCTGGCGAAGGCAGCGGGGCGCAACGAGTTCAATCCGTTTTTCGACAAGTATTACGATGTGTCGATCTTTCCGCGGCAGGCGCAGGCGCCGTTTACGCTGCGGGATTTTCCGACGCGTTTTCCGGACGTGAGGAGCCCGCATTTGGAGAGTTGGGAGATCTCGGCGTACAAGGAATTCCGGTTCTATGAGAAGGTGCGTTGGCAGATTCGCGCCGACTTCCAGAATGCGTTCGACTATGCGTATTTCGCGCAACAGGCGAGCAACAACGTGACCGACCCGCGATTCGGGCAACTGAACCCGGCGCAGAACAACCAGACGCGGCAGGTGGTGCTGGTGATGAAGGTCATATTCTAGGGAGTGTTGGCTGAAATTCTGATGTGGAGTGTGCTGCTGGCGCAGGCCGGCAGCACGTTCGTGGTTTATGACATCCGGGAGGGGAAGCTGGTTCGGTCGCAAGGGCTGGAGCGGGCGAGGCAGGAGCTGGTGAGGCCGGGCTCGACGCTGAAGCCCTTTCAACTGGCGGCGTACATCGAAGCGGGATTGTACGGGGAAAGACAAGACGGGGCGGAGGCGCTGGCGGTATCGTCGAACGAGTTTTTCGCGGGCCTGCGGATGGCGCCGGAGGAGGAAGAGCGGGGCTATGCGCGGGTGGGACTGCCGGGGCGGCCAGCGGTGGTGACGCTGGACCAACTGGCGCAGGCCTACCGGCGGCTGGTGGCGCGACACCGGGAGGCACGGCTGCGGCCGGTGTTTGCCGGAATGGAGAAATCGGTGGAATACGGGACGGGGCGATTGGCGGGGGTGAAAGGGGTGAAGGTGGCGGGCAAGACGGGAACGACGGGAAATTCGGCGTTGTTCGTGGGCTATGCGCCGGCCGAGCAGCCACGGTACCTGGTGGCGGTGTACAGCGCAAGGGGCACGGGAGGAGGAGACGCGGCGCCGGTGGCGGCGAAAATTTTCGCTAGTCTGTTTCCGGGAGAGCCGGTGGAGGCGGGCGTGGTGAGCGTGCGGCTATTCTGGCAAAATCCGCCAGAGAAGCTGAATTTAGGACCGGGGAAGTATGGGGCGGGGACGGTGCTCGATACGGGGCTGACGCGGTTGCGGGCGCCGGGGGAGATACGGGTCGAGAAGCAGGGGGGCCGGTATGAGGTAACGGCGCGGGTGAAGCTGGAGGATTATGTGGCAGGGGTGCTGGCGGGGGAGGCGGGGGGGCTGAAGCAGGAAGAGGCGAGGCGGGCGATGGCGATTGCGGCGCGGAGTTATGCGGCGCGGTTTCGGGGCAGGCATGTGGAAGAGGGCTTTGATTATTGCGACACGACACATTGCCAGGATGCGCGATTCGGGATGGAGGAGAGAGCGGATTTGCGGGCGGCGGTGGAGGAAACGAGCCTGGAAATGCTGTGGCGGAATGGAAAAGTCGCGGAGGCTTATTATCATGCGGACTCGGGGGGATGGATTGAAAACCGGCCGGACCGGTGGTGGAAGGAGGAGGAGGGGAGCCGGTGGCGCTGGCAGGTAAAGCTGCCGTGGTTGGCGGCGGCGCTGGGCTTGAGCGTGGTGCGGCCGGTGTTTGTGGTGAAGGAGCGGGAAGCGAGCGGGAGGGCGAGGGTGCTGGATGTATTTGGGCACGGGGCGGACGCGGCGGCACTGCAGTTGCTGGTAGGGCGGAGATTGGGATGGGACAAGATGCCGTCGCGGCTGTACCGAGTGCAGCAGCGGGGGGATTTGCTCGAATTTGAGGGACTGGGCCGGGGGCACGGAATGGGGATGGCGCAGCGGAGCGCGGAGCGGATGGCGGAAGCGGGCAAGAAGCGGGAAGAGATCCTGGCGGAGTATTATCCGGGGGCGCGGGTGAGCGTGACGGCAGCGGGATTGAGATGGAGGAGCCTGCGAGCGGGGGCGGTGGAATTGTGGACGACCGCGCCGGAGCGGGACCGGGCGATTTTGGGCTTGGCGGTGAAGCAGTTGGAGGGAATCGAGAGGGTGCTGGGGATGAAGGCGCAGCCCGTGGTGCGGGTGTATCCGAGCCGGGAGGCGTTTCGCGATGCGACGGGGATTCTGGAGGCGGTGAATGGGGCGACGCGGGGACGGCGGGTGCATTTGCCGCCGGGGGTGGGTCCGGGGACGCTGCGGCATGAGTTGCTGCATGCGGTGCTCGAGAGCAACCGGAGGGGGGAGCAGCCGGGGTGGCTAAGCGAGGGGCTGGTGCAGGCGCTGAATGGGGAGGACAGCGATGCGGCGAGGCGGGTGCGCAGCCTGGGAGTGGGGAAAGCGCTCGAAAAATGGCGTGCCAAGTGAGAAACGCTTTGCTTAGCTGAGCGGAAATGCTCAGGAATAGTCTTTTATTGTTGACGATTTTTGTTGGATCGATGGCACAGGATCCGCGGGGTGCGATTCTGGGCCGGGTGAGTGATGCGTCGGGGAGTCCGCTGGCGGGGGCGACGGTTCAGGTGACCAACCCGGCAACGGGGCTAAAGGTAACGGTGACATCGAGCGAGACGGGAGATTACCGGGCGCCCTATCTGAACCCGGGAACTTACACGGTGGAGGCGGAGGCGCGGGGATTCGCGAAGCTGATCCGGCGCGAGGTGCAAGTGAGGACGACGGAGACGGTGACGCTCGATCTGGAGATGAAGGTGGGGCAGGTGAGCGAGAGTGTGGAGGTGAGGGCGGAGACGCCGCTGCTGAATGCGGCGGATGTATCGCTGGGGCAGGTGATCGACCAGAGGCGAATCGAGGAGTTGCCGCTGTTCGCGGGCAACGCGATGGACCTGGTGCATCTGGCGCCGGGGACGGTGAACGGGACGAACCTGAGGCTGCGGAAGGCGCCGTTCAACAATGCGCCCAGCACCTTCGGGACCAATGGCGCGGGCAATTACAACAATGATTTCACGATGGATGGGGTGGTGAACGTGTACTCGGACGGGACACAGCCGCGGGTGGCGTTTTCGCCGCCGCAGACGGCGATTGGCGAGTTTAAGGTGCAGACGAGTGCATTTGACGCCAGTGCCGGGTTTTCGATGGGATCGAACGTGAACGTGACGACGAAGTCGGGGACGAACGAGGTGCATGGGGAGTTGCATCACTGGCTGCGGCACTCGAAGCTGGATGCACCGACGATTTTCCAGAACCGGGCGGGGCAGAAGCTGCCGCTCTATCAGGACAACCGCTTTGGGGGCTCGGTGGGAGGACCGCTGTCGCTGCCGAAGCTGTATTCGGGGAAGAACCGGACCTTCTGGTTCTATGCGATCGAGGCGAATCTATTTGGCGACGCGAATGTGGGGAGCCAGGTATCGACGGTGCCGACGGCGGAGATGCGGCGGGGGGATTTGAGCCCGTTGCTTCGGTTGAACGCCAACAATCAGGTGTACGATCCGTTTTCGACAGTGGCGGTGGCGGGGGGCCGGTTTCAGCGAGTGCCGATTCCGGGCAATGTGATTCCGCAATCACAACTGGACCCAGTGGCACAGCGGATGATGCAGGCCTGGCCGAGCCCGAATCAGGCAGGTACGGCGGACTTTCGCAACAACTTCTTCTTGGCGGGCAAGGCGCTGGAGACGTACTGGACGAATATCGGGCGGGTGGATCATACCTTCAACGAGAATCACCGGATCTTTCTGCGGTTTCACCGGGATTACTGGCAGGAGGACAAAAACCGGTTTTTCGGACCGGACAATATCACGGGAATCATCCTGAACCGGATCAACCGGGGCGCGGCGTTAGACGATGTGTATGTGATCCGGCCGACGCTGCTGTTGAATGTACGCTATGGACTGACGCAGCAGGAATTTCCGGAGCGGCGCGTCTCGCGGGGATTCGATCTGGCGAGTCTCGGGTTTTCACCGAATCTGGTGAACTCGATCGATAAGAGTTTGGCGACGTTTCCACGGTTGTCAGTAGCGCCGTGGTCAACGGTGTCGAACTGGGAGTCGGGCGACGGGGTGACAGCATCGATCCTGCACAATCTGAATTCGACGCTGACCTGGAACAAGGGGAAGCACAATTTGCGATTTGGGTTTGATTGGCGAAATTTACGGGAGAACCGGAACCGCTTCCCGAATTCGATCTCGCCGGACTTATCCTTCAATTCGAACTTTACGCGGGGACCGCTCGATACGGCGGCGCCGCCGCAGGTGGGGGGAGAAACTGCTAGTTTTCTGCTGGGGATTCCGGGCGGGAACATGGCTGTGAACGCGAGCTACGCGGAGAGGAATTCGATTTACGGCTTCTATGTGCAGGACGACTATAAGTTGTCGCGGAAGCTGACGCTGAACCTGGGGCTGCGCTATGAAGTGGAGTCGGCAACGACGGAGCGCTATGACCGGGCGGTGAGGAATTTCGATGAGACGACGCCGAATCCGGTGGAGGCACAGGCGAGGGCGCAATATGCGGCGGCGCCGATTCCGGAGTTGCCTGCGAGCCAGTTTCGGGTATTGGGGGGATTGACCTTCGTCAATGCGAACGGGAACCCGCGCGGATACTGGGACACGGCGAAGGCGAATTTCATGCCGCGAATCGGGCTGGCCTACCAGTTGGACAGGAGGACGGTGATCCGGGGAGGCTATGGAATTTTCGTCAATCCACTGGGAACGATCTACACGAACACGGAACCGGCGGGATTTTCGTTGTCGACGCCGATCCAGGCGACGCTCGACAACGGGTTGACGTTTATAGCACGGACAGCGAATCCGTTTCCGGCGGGGCTGACGCAACCGGCGGGGGCAGCGGGCGGGCTGTTGACGAATATAGGACAGAGCGTGAATGCGTTTCCGAAGCAACGGCTGAACCCGTACGCGCAGCGCTGGAGCATGGGCTTGCAGCGGCAATTGCCGGGGCAGTTTCTGCTGGAGGCAACGTATGTGGGCAACCGGGGAACACGGCTGAACGTGCTGCGGAACCTGAACTTCACGCCGGCGCGATTTCTGTCGACCAGCCCGACGCGGGACCAGAATACGATCAATTTTCTGGCGCAGAATTTTCCGAATCCACTGCGGGGAACGAACGCGATTTTTGGAGCAAACAGTTCGCGGGCCAACCTGCTGCGGCCGTATCCGCAGTTTGGCAATGTGAACATCTACGAGCCGATTGGATATTCGTGGTATCACTCGCTGCAGATGCGGATTGAGAAGCGGCTCTCGGCGGGATTCACGACACAGTTCAGCTACACATGGTCGAAGAACATGCAGGCAACGGAGATGATGAACGATCAGGACGAGCGGCCGTACGAGGTGGTTTCCGACCTGGACCGGACACACCGGGCGACGGCGTCGGGAATCTGGGAGATTCCGGCGGGTCGGAAGCGGAAGTTTGGCGCGAGTTGGAACCCGGTGGCGATGGGGGTGTTGGGGAACTGGCAGTTGAACGCGGCGTGGCAGCATCAGAGCGGGCAACCGCTGGGGTTTGGCAACGCGATCTTCAATGGGGATCTGAAGAATGTGGTGTTGGGGGACGGGCAGAGGACGGTGGACGGCTGGTTCAATTTGAATGCGGGATTCGAGCGGAACAATGCTTTGCAGTTGGCCTCGAATCCGCGGCGGTTTCCGATCCGGTTCAGCGGGATCCGGGGTCCGATCCAGGACCGATGGGATTTCGGCCTGATCAAGAATTTTCAGATCACGGAGCGGTGGCGATTGCAGTTCCGGGCGGAGACGTTCAATGCGATGAACTTCTCGAATCTGGCGAACCCGAATACGACGGTGACGGGGGGGAATTTCGGGACGATCACGGGGCAGGATCCGCCGCGTTCGTGGCAGGGGGCGTTGAAGCTTACTTTCTAGGCAGGAGATGTTTTTGGACCTTGCCGAGAGCGTTTCTCGGCAAGGCATCGATGGTATGGAAGCGGCGGGGGACTTTGAAAGAAGCGAGGGAGTGGCGGCATTTTTCCGCGAGGCTGGCGGTGGATGTGCCGGGATCGAGGACGAGCCAGGCGATGGGGATTTCCCCTTTGACGGGATCGGATTCGGCGACGACGGCGGCCTCGCGGACGCCGGGCTGGTCGAGGAGGAACTCCTCGATTTCGCGAGGGTAGACGTTGAAGCCGGAGACGATGATGAGGTCGGACTTACGGCCGGAGAGAGTGAAGTAGCCGTCCGGGGAGAGGGAGCCGAGATCGCCGGTGCGGAACCAGCCATCGGAGAAGGCGGCGGAGGTGGCCTCGGGGCGGCCCCAATAGCCGGCGAAGACATTGGCGCCGCGGATATAGACCTCGCCGTCGATGATCGTGGCGCTGACGCCGGGCAGGGGGAGGCCGACGGCGCCGGGGCGGCGCTCACCGGCGTAAGGGTTTGAGATGTTCATGAGAGTCTCGGTCATACCGTAGCGCTCGAGAATGGTGGAGCCGAACTTGAGGCGGAAGTCCTCGAGCAGTTGAGCGGGAAGAGGGGCGGAGCCGCAGACGAAGAGACGAATGGAGGCGCCGATGGCGGCGGGGCAATCCATGAGGCGGACGTACATGGTGGGCACGCCGAAGAAGACGGTGGGGCGGAAGGAGAGGAACTCTTCGGCGGCGCGGGAGGCCTCGAAGCGTTCGAGCAGGCGGAGGGTCATGCCGGTGGTGAGCCAGCAGTGGATGCCGTTGGCGAGGCCATGGACATGAAAAAGGGGGAGGGCGAGGAGGAGACGGTCGCTGGCGGAGAGTTGCCAGGCGGTATTGAGGGAAGCGGCGTTGGCGGCAAAGTTGTTGTGGGTGAGCATGGCGCCCTTGGCGAGGCCGGTGGTGCCGGAGGTGTAGACGAGGGCGGCGATATCGTCCGAGCCGATGGTGACGTGGGGGCGCAGGGAGGGGAGAGCGGCGGCATCGGCGAGGAGAGAGGGCAGGAGGGCGGCATCGACGAGGAGGCGGGGGGAGGCGTCGGAGAGGATGTGGGTGAGCTCGCGGTCGCGATAGAGGATGTTGATGGGGAGGAAGATGGCGCCGAGCTTGAGGACAGCGAGGAAGAGGTGGATGAAGTCAGGGCAATTGGCGAGGTAGACGGCGACGCGGTCGCCCTGGGTGACGCCACGGGCGGCGAGGGCGTGGGCGAGACGGTTGGAAGCGGCGTCGATTTCGCCAAAGGTAAAGGTCTGAGAGCCCCATTGGAGAGCGGGCTGGGTGGCGCGAGCCTGAAGGGAGACGTCGAAGAGCTGGATGAGATTCATAGCCATCCTTTTCCAAAAAAGAAGTAACTGGCGATTGCGCCGATGATGGACATGGAGAGGCCCCAGAGGAGGAGCTGGCGGAAGAGGCGATTGCGATCGACCTCGGGGCCGGCGCTGGCGAGGCAGAGAGCGCCGATGGTGCTGAGGGGAGAGACGTCGACCAAGTGGCTGCCGAGGCAGATGGAGGAGAGCAGAGCGGTGACATCGCCGCCGCCGAGTTGAGCGACGAGCTTGGGAGCCATGGGGAGGAAGGCAGGGAGGACGACGCCGGAGGTACTCGAGTAAGCGCTGACAATACCAGCGACGAAGGCAACGACGGCGGACGCGGTATCGATGGTGGAGAAGCGGGCCATGAGGGAGGTGAAGAGGTCGAGGCCGCCGGTGCGCTCGAGCAGGGCAATGAGGAGGCTCATACCGGAGACGAGGAGGAGGATGCTCCAGGGAACGCGGGCGAGGACCTGATCTTCTGGGGCGCAGCGGAGGAGGGTGAGCAGGGCGACGGCAGCAAAGGCGGCGAGGCCGACCGGGAGTTGAAACAGGAGCACGCCGAGAAGGAGCAGAACGAGAGTGAGGAGAGTGATGAGGTTGTGGCGTTGCCAGGGCCGCGGCTGGAGGGAGGGGGTGAGGGAAGCAGTAAACAGGCTGCGGCCGCCGAAGCAGGCGAGGATGAGAATGGCGAGGAGGAGATGAGCGAGGAGGTGGTTGCGGTAGAGAATCCAGGCGAGGGAGGAAAGCTGGAAGCGGTCGAGAGTTTGGGTAACGACGACGCCGACGGGGGAGACTGGGGAGAGATTGCCGGCGTTGGCCCCATTGCCGATGATGAGAGCCATGAGAAAGGGAGAGATGCCGGCGCGGGAGGCGGCGCCCATGGCGAGGGGAGCGGCGAGGGCGGCGGTGGAGAGAGCGCCGGCGCCGAAGGTGGAGAGCGCGGCGGAGAAGACGAAGAAGATGAGCAGGAAGGAGAGAGCGCGGCCTTGGGCGAGGCTGGTGAGGGCGTGAGCGAGGTGTTCGAGGGTGCCGTTGACCTCGGCGAGGGTGAAGAGAAGGGAGACGCCGGTGAGGGTGAGAAAAAGGGAGGAGGGAAAGCCGGCCATGACCTGGTTGGGGGAGATGCCGGCAAGAAGGCCGATGATCCAGGCGAAGGAAATAGCAAGGATGCCGACGTGAAGGCGGGTGAAGCAACTGAGGACAATGACGAGGACGAGAGCGCCCAGGGAAAGAGCGGCCAGCACCTTCTCATCGTATAAGCGAAAGCGCGATAGCATAAGGATGAATTGGAGATCAGCAAAGAGATAACGATGTCGGTGCTGGTGGCGGCACTGGGCGGGGCGGCAGTGGGGATGGAGCGGCAGCACTCGGGGCATGCGGAGCGCTTTGGCGGGTTGAGGACGTTTTCGCTGTTGGGGATGGTGGCGGGAGTGGCGGGGGTGTTGTGGGGGGAATTCATGGGAGTGTCGCTGGTGCTGGCTGGAGGAGCGGCGGCGCTGATACTGGTTTCTTATTGGACAACAGTGAAGGAAGAGGTGGACGCGACGACGGAGATGGCGGGGATGGTGGTGTTGGGGAGCGGATTTCTGGCGGGCCAGGGGGCATGGGGGATGGCGAGCGCGATGGTGGCATTGACGACGGTGCTGCTGGCGGAGAAATCGCAGTTGCACGCGTGGGTGTTGCGAGTGCCGGATGAGGGACTGAGGGCGGGATTTCGATTTGGACTGATGGCACTGGTGGTACTGCCGTTGTTACCGGAGGGGCCGATTGGGGGGGTGAGGCCGCGGGAGTTGTGGGTGCTGGTGCTGTTGTTGTCGGGTTTGAGTTATCTGGGGTATGTGGCGCGGCTATTAGCGGGACCGGGGCGGGGGTATGTGCTGACGGGTGTGTTGGGTGGCGTGATTTCCTCAACCAATGTGACGCTGACACTGGCGCGGCAGAGCCGTGGGGAGGCGGGGCAGGCGATGGCGCTGGCAGTGGCGGTAATAGGGGCGTGCACGATGATGTATGTGCGGGTGGGATTGGTGGTGATGGTGCTCGATGCGCGGCTGGGGCAGGTGTTTTTGCGCTACTGGCTGGCGCCGGCGCTGGCGGGGGTGGCGGTGGGCTTGGCGGGGTATTGGCTGCGGCGGGAAGGAGAACAAGGCGAGGTAAGGATGGCGCGGAATCCGCTGGCGTTTCGCGCGGCGATGGAGATGGCGGTGTTGTTTCAGGCGGTGATGTTTGGCTTGGAAGCGGTGAAGGGTTGGTTTGGGGAAGGGAGTCTGTACTGGTCGGGAGCGGTGCTGGGATTTGCGGAGGTGGATGCGATGACGATCGCGATTGGGAAGTCGGCGTTAGCGGAGGGGGAACTGGGGCGGCATGCGATGGCGATTGGGATCGGGTGTCTGTCGAACTCGGTATTCAAGCTGGGGATCGCGATGGTGGTGGGACAAGGAGATTTTCGCTGGAAAGCGGGGATGATGTTCGCGGTGCAGATGGGGGCGGCGGTGGCGAGTCTGATGCTGGGATGGTGGTAGGGGGCAAGGGCCGGAGTGGCGGCGCGTTGCCCCGAGGACTGGGAACAAGAAGGACGGCTAGAAGCCGAGGCGGAGGCCGAAGCGGAAGACGCGCTCGTCGATGCCCTCGCGGCCGGTGCCGCGGACGCCGGTAATCTCCATGAAGCGGGTATTGGCAACATCGGAAACGGGAGCGGCGAAATGGGGGGTGTTGGTGGCGTTGAAGGCTTCAGCGCGGAATTGGAGACTGAAGCGCTCGGTGAGGCGGAAGGTACGGAAGATGCTGGCGTCGAGGTTGATGACGGCTGGGCTTTGGAGAATGTTCCAGCCGGCCGTACCGAAGCGGGCCTCGCGAACCTGACCGAAGGCGGAGGGATCGAACCAGCGTTGACCGGGGCCGGCACCGCCGATTTTCCGGACGCTGGATGCGAGGAGGTCGGCGCGCTGGGCGTTGCCCGGGGCGTTCAAATCGGTTCCGGGAGCGGTAACGGAGAAGGGGGGCCCGGAGTAGGCCGAGAGCAAGCCGTTGACTTGCCAGCCGCCGAGGAGCCAGTTGCCGAAGCCGCTGGTGAAGAACTTCTTGCCTTTGCCGAAGGGCAATTCGTAGATGCCGGTGAACTGGAAGTTATGGGGTGAATTCAAATCGCTGACGGCGCGATTGAGGTGGAAGAATTCAGGCAGGTGGATGCGGGGGCCACCGTCGGAGTTGACGTTGCCGGCCGTGCCCATATTCTTCGAGAAGGTGTAGGCGAAGAGGGCCTGGAAGCCATTGGCGAAGCGGCGCTCGAGTTTCGTCTGGAGGGAATCGTAAGTATAAGTACCGAGGCCGGTGACCTGAATCGTGTTCGCGAAGCGGCCGAACTGGCGGGCGAGGGGCCGGCCGTTGTTGCCGCCATTGACGGGGCCGGCATTGCGATTGAGGTTGCCCAGTTGGTTAACGGCGCGGGTGGCGACGTAGGCGGCCTCGACGACCCAACCGCCGCGGAGACGTTTCTGCAAGGCCAGATTCCAGCTTTGGATGTAACCGCGGGTCCACTGATTGGCGATGACGGTATTGGCTTCGACGAAGGGGCCGATGTCGATGATACCGTTGCCGAGGTTCGGGGCGACGATAGCGGGGATGCCGGCATCGAACTGGCTGGCGGGGGTCCAGGCATCGACGGCGGTCTGATTGAAGGGGATGAGCAAGGGGTGATTGGTGCGGAAGGGGCGGCCGAGATTGTAGGGGTCGTTGGTGATGCCATAGCCGGCGCGGATGACGAGATCGTCGGTGAGGCGGTAGGCGAGGCCAAGGCGGGGTGCGAAGCGGCGTCTGCTTTCCTTGACGCCGCAATCGCGGGGGACGATGCCGACGCCGCAGACCAGCATTTTGTTGGAGCCGAAGTCATACTGCTCGAGGCCCCGGTCGGCGCGAGTGGGGAAGGGGAAATACTCCCAGCGGACACCGAAGTTGAAGGTGAACTTATTGGTGACCTGCCACTGGTCGCGGATGTAGGCGGAGTAGAGGTTGGTCCTGGTGGTGAAGGCGTCGGGGACCATGAGGAGGCGACCGAGGGAGTTGGTGAGGCCGAGCATGAAGGAACCCCAGGAATTGTATTCCGAGGTATTGGGAGCGATGGGGCCGCCGGGGGAGGCGCGGAAGCTGGTTTGTCCGCCGGCGAAGTTGAACCCACCGGCGGCGCCCCAGGGGGCGCCGACGAACTCGGGCTGAGTTTGATTGAGCTGCTGCTGATAGAAGTCAGAGCCAAAGCGGATTTGGTGGCGGCCGCGAGTCCAGTTGACGTTGGCGACGTATTGGAATTGGGGATCGCGGTTGATGTAGGGCATGAAGTTGTTGGGATGGCCGAAGTTGGAGAAACCGCCGACCTGGAATTGAGGCAGGCCGCCTTCAAAGAAGCGTGGGCCATTGGTGCCGGGCAAGCGGAGGACATCCAAGCCGACTTTTTCCTCGAGACGGGGCTGACGGGAGTCACCTTGCATGCGGGTCCAGCCGAAGTAGGCGTCGACGATGAAGGAGGGGCGGAAGACATAAGTACCGGCGAACGTGGTGGAGAAGGAGTTGCCGGTGGCGCGGCCGACCTGGCCGCCGGCGACGGGATCGCCGCCTAATTGATCGCCGAGGCGGCCGGGATTGGTGACGCGGTAGTCGAGAAAGGAGAAGCGACCATACATGGTGAATTTCTCGCTGGCGTTCCAATTGACTTTGGAATCGAGGGTGTCGCGATCAAAGGCGTAGCCGTTGCCGGCGAAGAAGTTGTTGACCGTGCCGGGAGCGGTGGGATTGGGGAAGAGGGCGGCGAGACGGACGGCGGCGGGGCTGAAGCGGGAGGCTGGAATGCGGTTATCGGGAAAGGGTTGGCGGCCGAAGTTACTGGTGTCACCGGTGCGGGGATCAAAAATGGGGCGGCCGGCCGGGGCTCCGGAGAGATCGCCATTGCGCATGGCGGGGGTAGGGATATTAAGGAGGGAGGAGGCGTATTGACGGTCGCGGGAGCCCTCGAAGCTGGCAAAGTAAAAGAGCTTGTTCTTGATGACGGGGCCGCCGACGGTACCGCCGAACTGGTTGTAAACGAGTTTCGGCATCCTTTGTCCGGCGGGAAGAAAGAAAGGTTTAGCCTTGGTGGCATTGGAGTTGTGGTAATGGAAGGCGGAGCCGTGGAGAGAGTTGGTGCCTGACTTGATCTGGACGTTGATGGCGGCGCCGCCGGCGAGGCCCTGTTCGGCATCGAAGGAATTGGTTACCACGTTGACGGTTTCGATGGATTCGAGGGCGGGTACGTAAGCGACGATATGAGGCAACCAGACGTTGGTGGAGGAGGCACCGTCGATGCGGGTATTGTTGGAGCTGGAACTGGTGCCATTGACATTGAATTGGAGGGCGCGGGAGGGATTAGCGGGGACGGAGTGGGCATTTCGGGGCGGGGAGAACCCGGGAATTGTGACGAAGAGGCCCTGGTAGTTGCGGCCCGGAGGAACGGGGACATTGAGCAATTCCTTGCTGGTGACTTCGGCGCGGACCTCGGCGCGATCGGTTTGGAGCGTGGCAACGCTGGCCTCGATGGTGACGGATTCACCCACGGCGCCAACCTGCAGGGTGGCGTCGGCGCGAGTGACGGTGTTGATGGCAACGTTGAGTCCCTGTTCGGTTTGGACCTTAAAGCCAGCCTTGGTGAGGGTGATTTCATAGCTGCCGGGCAGGAGGGTGGCAAAGCTGAAAGTTCCCGTTTCATCGGTAGTGGAGGCACGGGTTTGGCCGGTTTCGGAGTTTTTCAGGAGAACGCTTACGCCGGGGATCGAAGCGCCGGAGGAATCGCGAACGATTCCAGTGAGAGAGCCATGGAGTATTTGAGAATAATAGGAAGCTGTTAGAAACAGAAATGAAAAAGCGAGAGCGAGCAGTTGGCGCACGGAGGCTACCTCCCCTGAAAAGAATGCTTTGACGAGTATATTGCGAGGTTCGTTGGAATACAAGGATTTGCAGCTATTTGGTTTTGCTGAGAATCTCGCCGTAGAGTTCGGGGCGGCGGCGCTCGAGGAGTTCACGGCGGAGCTTGGCGGGATGAACACGAGCGAGAACGATCTGGTCCAGTTCGCCCTGGTTGGAGGCGACGATCTTGCCACCGGGGTCGATGATAAGGCAACGCCGGGGATGAACGAAAGCGAGCCAGACGCCATTTTCGTAAGCGCGGACACGCATCATGATGTCGTTGATTTCGCCGTAGGCGCCCCAAGCGGGCACGAGGATGAACTGAGCGCCTTTGAGGGCGAGAATGCGGGCGGGTTCGGTCATTTGCCGGTCATAGCAGATGAGGGTGCCCCAGCGGCCGAAGGGCGTGGAGACAACTGGGAAAGAATTTCCCTTTGTATTGAAGGGCTCATCGTCGGCAGTGTGGCTCTTGGAGTAGTGGGCGGCCAGATCTCCGGTGGGAGAAAAGACGGCGACGGAATTGAACATGGCGTTGCCGCGGCGTTCGGCGAAACCGATGGAGAGATAGACGTTGAGTTCACGCGCCAAGGCGGCGATGCGTTTGAGCAGGGGGCCGTCGATGGGCTCACCGACGGCGAAGAATTGCTCCCGATTGAGGCCGGGAGAGCGCTTCTCGTTGCCGACATATCCCTCGAGAAAGCCTTCGGGAGTGATGACAACTTGAGCGCCTTGTGAGGCGGCTTGTCTGGCGTAGCGTTCGAGCTTTTGGAAGTTGGCTATCTTGTTCCAGGGCTCGGGCATGAGACTGAGGCCGGCGACGGTGAAGGATTGGGAATCAGCGGCCAAAGCCGCGGCGATGGAGACGAAGGGGATGAACAAGCGCAGCAACATGTTGAGAGTGAAGTGAGCTTATCAGATCGGAATCCGGACCAAGGGGGTAGGCGGGCCGCAAGTGCTAGACGCTGAGAACGGGGCAGCCGGAGGCGCGGATGAGGTCGTGGGCATGGGTGCGGAGGCGGCCGAGGACGCCCTGGATCTTGCCGCGGCCGATGAGGAGGAGGTCGGCCTGGTGGTGCTCGATGGCTTGCTGGATGCCGGTAAGAAGAGAGGGCGCCTGTTCGATGAGGAGCGGGGGCGCGCCGGGGACCGCGGCGGCAGCATTGGCGTAGTCTTCGCGCGCGACGCGTTCGGCGAAGTGATGGGCCATCTGGGAGGTACCGGTTTCAAAGCCGGAGGGTTGGGGGCGGATGTGAACGACGTGAAGGGGAACGGAGAAAGCGTGGGCGACGCCGACAGCCATACGGAGAACCGACTCGGTTTGCTTGCCGCAATCGACAGCGCAGAGGATGCGGCGGGGAGCGTCGGAGTGAGTAAATTGAGCCAGGTGGGCGCTGGTCCAGACGGGAACTTCGCTGTCGTGGAGGACGCTGGCGGTAACGCTGCCGAGCAGGAGTTGGCGGAAGCGGGTATAGCCGAGGGTGGGCATCATGATGAGGTCGACGGCATTGTTTTGGGCATAACTGACAATGGCGGAGGCGGCGGGGGACTCGATTTGGATGCGCTCGAGCTGGATGCCGGAGAAGGTGCCGGACAGGAAATCGGAGACGCGGCGCCGACCGGACTCGCGGAGCAATTTGAGCTCGAGATCCAAGGGAAGCGACTCGAGGGAGTAAATGCCTGGGCCCTCGAAGGCGTGGAGCATGGTGATGCGGGCGCCGAATTGCCGGGCCCAGGACCGGACGGCCGGACCAAGTTCGGCACAAGGGCCGGAGAAGTCGACTGGGAACAGAATGTGCTGGATCATGGAAGATCACCCCCAAGGGCGATGCTACCATCCGGCTAGGCGGCGTTGACGGATTTTGGCGAGTTATCCTTATTGCTGGTCATTAAACGGTTCAGGCTATCGAGGACGTGCTGAGCGGAAGGGGCGGGCTGCGACTTGAGCAGATCACGTGGTGCACCGTAAAGGCCGTGGGGGCTGAAGTGCATGTCTTCGACGGGAGGGGATTGGGGAGGAGCGGTCGATCTAGCCGCAGGGGCGGGAGGAGAAGCTGGAGAAGAAGGGGGAGAAGAGGGAGCGGGGGATGGCGAGGAGGGAGGGAGAGCGGCCGAGGCTGGAACAGGAGGGGGAGCATCAGCCAAATGAACGGCGCGCTCGAGGAAGTCGGTCATGAGCGCGTCGAGCCGGTAACGCTTCATGACAACCATTTCGTGAATTTGTGCTTCGAGGGCTTCGGTTTGGCGCAACTCCGTAAAGAGCGACTGGATGTGTTCGAGTATCTCAGCAAGAGAGTATTTTTGAGCGGTGATCGACATTCTGCTTACCTGAGTGGGAGATCGGGCGAAAAAGAGGAAACTTAAGTAGGCCTTTCCATTTTCAGGTAGTAGGCTAATGAGCTTCTTCGTCCTGGCCGGAAGGGGTCGAACGCCGGGGCTGTGGTTGGGCGCGGTCCTGGGCGACGATTTGGCGGACCCGGTTGGCGAGAGTGGGGGCGTGATAAGGGATGCCGTCTTTGATAGTCCATTCGATTTTGCCGGACTGGGGCACGCCGTCGGTTTTGGGGTAGAGGATGCGAAAATCGGCGAGGGGATTGCCGTCGACGAGGATCAAGTCGGCGAGGTAGCCTGGGCGGAGGTAGCCGAGGTCGGCGTCTTTACCGAGCATTTTGGCGTTGTTGACGGTGACTTGCTGGATGACCTGAAGGGGGTGAAAGCCGGCTTCCTGGTGGAGTTCGAGGGCGCGGATGAGACCGAAGCCATAGAGATTGTAGATGAAGCCGGCATCTTCGCCGATGGCGACATTGCCGCCGCGGCGGGCGAAGTCACGGAGGGCATCCATCCAGAGGCGGTAATTGTGGCGCCATGCGGCTTCGTCGGCGCTGGTCCAGTTGAGGAAGAAGCTGCCGTGGTTATTGGGATCGGGGGCGAAAAACTGTTCGAGGGCGGGGTGGAGGTATTGCTTGAAGAAGGGCTGAGTCTGATAGCGGAGGAGATCGCGGGCGGCTTCGTAGATATTGAGGGTGGGGCTCCAGGTGATGTTGGCCTTGACCATGGCATCGAGGAGGAGAGCGAGTTTGGCGGGGTCTGCCTGGCGGAAGAGATGACCGGCGTAGCGGAAGCGGTCGACTTCGTATTGGTGGTTGAAGGAGGGGGGAAAGTTTTGGACGCCGTCGGGGAGGGCGGCATCGGGGATGCCATACCAGTGTTCGATGGAAGTTGTGCCGTATTGGATGTCGTGAGAGGCATTGGTTTCGGCGACGGCGGCATGGTGGGCGGTGCGGAGGCCTTGTTTGTGAGCTTCGTCGAGCATGATGCGCATGGCCCAATTGGAGATTTCGAAGAACTTGAGGCCATCGGCGCCGGAAGTCTTGATTTGGCGGACGCGGTTGCGGAGAGCGGCTTCGTTGGCGGGTGAGGGGGAAGGATTGATGCCGAGAACAGCGTAAAGGAAGAGGCGGGGGGCTTCGATTTCGTTGCGATCGGACTGGGTGCGGAGGGCCAAGGATTTTTCGAAGTTGGAGCCGACGTCGCGGACGGAAGTGATGCCGGAGGCAAGCCAGGTGAGGAACTGGTAATCCTGGCGCATGGGCCAACCGGCGCGCTCGTCGTGGATGTGGGCATGACCATTGATCAGGCCGGGGAGAAGATATTTGCCTTTGGCGTCGATGACGCGGTCGGCGGGGTTGGGGCGCGCGGGGCCTGGGGTGATGGAAACAATGCGGTTGCCCTCGATGGTGAGGGTGCGGGGGCCATTGGGAGGGGTGCCGGAGCCATCGATGATGAGGGCGTTGGTGATGAGAAGCCGACTGGGGCGCTTGCCGGAGTCGGAAGGGGTTAGGGGAGATTGGGCGGAGAGCAGGAAGGGGAAGAGGAGGAGGGCCCAGGATTTCATCATTTGCCAGTCTAATACTCCGTACCTTAGACAGGTGAAGAGACTTGGAAATATGCCTTATCACTTGGCCCTTTCGCAGTGGTACCGATTTGGGAAAAGTTTGATGAAGCGAGCGGGAGAGAGACGGAGTATTGGGTTGAGCGCGCGCCACGGGAAGACGGGGAGAGCGGCAGAAAGGAGACGAGGAAGATGGGAAGAATCGGAATCTTGGTAGTGCTGATGTTGAGTGGGGTGAAGCTGAGTGAGGCGGAACAATGGGAGCATCCACGGGACCGGAAGCAAGAGGCAAGGATGATGAGCAAGGAGAGGAAGCGTTGGATGTGGAGTGCGATTGCGTTAGCGGCGGCCTCGTTGGCGGACTCGAGCAGTTCGTTAGGAAAGATGGAGGGCAACGGATTGCTGCGGTCGGGGGATGGGAAATTTGGGGCGCGCGGGGTGGGGATCAAGATGGGGGCGCTGGGAGGGATGCTTTTGTCGCAGCATTTACTGATGGAGAAGGATCCGGGGTCGGCGAGGATGCTGACGTGGGGAAATTATGGAATGGCGGGAGTGAAGGCGGGAGTAGCGATCCGGAACACGGGAGTGGAGAAGCCGAGCTATCTGATGAGGTAGGGGGGATGGGGGATCAGGATGGCCAGTTGGCCCATACGTAGGCCCAGAGGCGGGAGCGTTCGGCAAAGCCAAGAGAGCGGTAAAGCTGGAGGGCCGAGGCGTTGGCGGAGGTAACGCTGAGGGTGGCGTGGGAGCAGCCGAGGGCGGCGAAGCGGGCGAGCGCGGTGAGGATGAGCATACGGCCGGCGCCGCGGTGGCGAATGGAGGAGTCGATTGTGATTTGAGAGATGTGGCCGACGGGGCCGGAGGGGAGTTGGGCGATGTTGGAGAAGACCAGGCCGAGCAGGCGGGTGCCGGTACGGTCGGCGAGAAGAAAGCTGGACGCGGGGTGAAAGAAACCGCAGGAGGGGTAGCGGAGGACATTGGAGACGTAGGTGCGGGCGCCGGCGAGGGTGCGGTACTGGTCGTTAATCGAAGCGTCGACGTGGTTGCGGTAGGCGAGGAAGAGGAGTTGAGCTGAGTCTTCCTCGCGGCGCCAATTCCAGGGCAGAATCTGAAGGCTGAGCGGGTGGGGGGGAAGGTTGGGGGGAGAAAAGCGGGTGAGGTCGAGTTCGAGGAAGAGGCGCTCGAAGCGGCTGGCATGGGGATGAGAGTAGGGGTGGCGCAGCATCATGGGCTGGCTTTCGAGGCGGCGCAGGTGTGGGAAAGCGCGGAGGGCGTCGAGAGAGGAGTCCATCAAGAGGCGCTCGGATTGAGGGCAGGCCCAGGCATCGCGAACATAGGCGTCGCCGATTACGGCTTTGGAGCCTTCGACCACGAAGTAGGAATAGGCGGCGAGGCGGGAGCCATCGAGAAGAGCAAGGCCGGTGAGGGAGCGGGCGGCGACGAGTTGGCTGGCGAGGTGGGCCGTGGCGTGGAAATCCCAGCGGTAGGCATCGAGATAGGATGCGGTTTCTTCGTCGATCAAGGGGGCGAACTGATCGAGAGAAACTTCGTCGAGCGAAACTGGCGTAAGCGAGCTCACGCGTGAAGGAATTGCTTGATGCCGGAGAGAGCTTGGCGGGTGCGATGGTTGTTTTCGATGAAGGCGAAGCGGACAAAGCCTTCGCCGAGGGGGCCGAAGCCGATACCGGGGGAAACGGCGACGAGGGCTTTTTCGAGGAGTTGCTTGGAGAATTCGAGGGAGCCAAGGGGACGGAAGCGCTCGGGGATGGGGGCCCAGAGGAACATGCTGCCTTTTGGTTTTTCGACCGGCCAACCGGCACGATTGAGGCCCTGGACGAGGAGGTCGCGACGCTTCTGGTACAGGTTGCAGATCTTGTGAGTTTCATCCTCGCACTCGCGCAGGGCGATGATGGAGGCGATTTGGACGGGCTGGAAGTTACCGTAATCGAGATAGCTCTTGATGCGTCCGAGGGCCTTGATCATGCGGGGGTTGCCGAGAACGAAGCCGACGCGCCAGCCGGCCATGTTGTAGCTTTTGGTCATGGAGAAGATCTCGACGGCGTGCTCCTTGGCGCCATCGATCTGGAGAATGCTGGGGGGCTGGCAGCCGTCGAAACCGAGATCGGCGTAGGCGAAATCGTGAATGACCATGGAGCCGTGCTTGGAGGCGAGGTTGAGCAGTTGGCGGAAGAAATCGAGCTGGACGGTGTGGGTAGTGGGGTTATGGGGGAAGCTGACAAGGATGGCTTTTGGCTTGCTGGTCCCGGTGTTATAGACATGTTCGAGGCGATTGAGGAATTCATCGGGGCTATTGAGAGGGAGAATGCAGGGACAACCCTCGGCCATGATGACGCCGTATTGGTGAATGGGGTAACAGGGGTTGGGCAGGGCGACGATATCGCCGGGACCGATAACGGCGAACATAAGGTGGGCCAAACCTTCCTTGGCGCCGATGGTGGCGATGGCTTCGGTTTCAGGATCGAGTTTGACGCCCCATTTGCGTTCGTAGCGCTCGGTGATGGCAAGGCGGAGGTGGGGAATGCCGCGGGAGACGGAGTAGCGATGATTGCGGGGATTGCGGGCGGCCTCAATGAGTTTGTTGACGATGACACGGGGAGTCGGTCCGTCGGGATTGCCCATGCCGAAGTCGACCACATCCTGCTGGGCTGCGCGGAGTTTTGCCTTCATTTCGTTGACGACGGCAAAAACGTAAGGGGGCAGCTTGGCGATGCGGTAAAACTCTTCGTTCGATAAGGACATTCATTTCATTGTAGATAATGAGGGGGTCGAGCTCCATGAGAAGACTAATTGCATTACCACTTGTGATGACCCTGACGGCTGGCGGGCAGCCGGCGCCGCTGCAGATCGAGACGATCATGCAAGGGCCGCGGTACGCGGGCTATGCGCCGGAGAAACTGCGCTGGTCGGGAGACGGCAAGAGGTTGTATTTCAACTGGAAGCGGCACACGGATGCGATCCATGCGCCGGTGGACACCTATGTGGTGGACCGGGATGGGGGAAATCTTTTGAAATTGAGCGAGGCGGAGGCAAGATTGTCTCCGCCGGAGCGCTGCCAAGCGGATACGGAGCGCAAGCGCTGCGTGTATGAGCAGGAGGGGGATATCTGGCTGTACGACTATACGGTGGACCGGGGGCGGCGGCTGGTGGCGACGCGAGAGGCGGAGCAGGAGCCGGAGTTTCTGCCGGGAGGGCAGGAGATCAGCTACCAGCGGGGGCAGAATCTTTATGTGCAATCACTGGCGGATGGGAGCGTGGAGCAAGTGACGGACAACCGGACGGGGAAACCGCCGGCGGAAGAAGAGGAGACGAAAAAGGATGCGAAGAAGACGCAGACGAGCCAGGAGTATCTGAAGGAGGAGGAGAAATTACTACTGGGGGTGGTGAAGGAGCGGGCGGAGCGGAAGGAGGCGGAGCGGGCGCGGGAAAAGCGGAGGAATGCGCGGAAGCCATTTTATTTGCCCGCGCGGCATACCGCGATTGAGCAGCGGCTGGTGGGAAACCGGAAGTATGTGGTAGCGCTGCTGCGCGAGGCGCCGGAGGGGGTGAAGAAGACGGTGGTGCCGAATTATGTCAGCGAAAGTGGGTACACGGAAGAATTGACGGCCCGGAATAAAGTAGGGGATTTACAGGCTCGCACTAAGCTGTATGTCATAAACACGGAGACTGGGGAAGCAAGGGAAGTAGATTTGGGGCTGGGGGCGGGCGGCAAGGCGGTGGCGGTGACGCGGCTGGCGGTGAGCGAGGATCGCGAGCGGGTGGCGTTTTTGGCGCGGTCGACAGACAACAAGGATTTATGGCGCATGGCCCTCGATTTGGTGGCGGCCAAGGGGCGAGTATTAACGCAGGATCATGATGAGGCCTGGATCGGGGGGCCGGGGACACAGCAGATTGGGTTTCTTGGGGATCAGATTTTTTATCAAAGCGAAGTGAGCGGGTATTCGCATTTGTATTTACAACCATTCGCGGGGGGGACAGCCAAGGCGCTGACGAGCGGCAACTGGGAAGTGACGGGGGTGGAGCTGTCATGGGACCGGAAGCGTTTTTATCTGACGACGAGCGAGGCGAGCCCGTATGAACGGCATTTTTATTCACTTGATCCGGCAACGGGAGCAAAGGAAAGATATACGACGGCGGCGGGTAAGCATGAGGTAACGTTGAGTCCGGATGAGAAGTATCTAGGAGAAATTTACAGTTACGCGAACAAACCGGAGGAAGTATATGTTGGGGAGAAGCAGGCGGGAGCCAAGGCGGTGCAAGTGACGAGTTCGCCGTCGCCGGAATTCTTGGCGCGGAAATGGGTGGATCCGGCGATTGTGGAGATTCCGGCGCGGGACGGGAAGAAAGTGCCGGGGCGGTTATACAAGGCGGCGAACGGGAGGCGCGGCGGGCCGGCGGTGATTTTTGTGCACGGGGCGGGCTATCTGCAGAACGTGCATCGCTGGTGGTCGAGTTATTTTCGTGAGTATATGTTTCATCACATCCTGATGGCGAACGGATACACGGTGCTTGATATTGATTACCGGGCGAGCGCGGGTTATGGACGGGATTGGCGAACGGGAGTGTACCGGCACATGGGGGGAAAGGATCTGGAGGATCAGTTGGACGCGGCAAAGTGGCTGGTGACGGTGCAAGGAGTCAACGCGAGGAAGATTGGGATATATGGGGGAAGTTATGGCGGGTTTATCACGCTGATGGCCTTATTTACGAGTCCGGACACGTTCGCGGCTGGGGCGGCATTGAGACCCGTGACGGACTGGGCGCACTACAATCATCCGTACACGGCGAATATCTTGAACGAGCCGCAACGGGATGGGGAGGCTTACCGGAAGAGTTCACCGATTTATCATGCGGCGGGGCTAAAGGGGGCGTTGTTGATCTGCCACGGCATGGTGGACGTGAATGTGCATTATCAGGACAGTGTGAGGCTGGCGCAGAAGCTGATCGAGTTGGGCAAGGAGAACTGGGAACTGGCGAGTTATCCGGTGGAGGATCATGGATTCGTGGAGCCGAGTTCGTGGACGGATGAATACCGGAGGATCTTTAAGTTGTTTGAGAAGAATCTGAAGTAGAAGGGAGGGGGGGTGCGAGATCGAGCTGACCGCGCTCGACATAGAGGGTTTGGGAGGGGAACGCGAAACCGGAATCGTGGAGGTTGACGATATCCATGACGCGGAGGAGGAGTTCTTCCTGAATGGCGAGGAATTCGGGGAAGTCGCTGGTGAGAATGTAGGCGAAGAACTCGATTTCGAGGGAGTAGGCGCCGAATTTGAGGAAACGGACGCGGCGGTTTTCCGGAGAGACGCGGGGGTCGGTTTCGAGCAGAGAGCGGAGTTCGGCGAGGAGGGCCTTCAGTTGGGTGGGGGCGAGTCCATATTTTACGCCGATGGTATGGCGGAAGAGAATCTGGTCGCGCTGGCCGAGGTTTTCGATATTCATGGAAGCGAGTTGGCCATTGGGGATGTAGAGAGTGCTGCGCTGGATGGTGCGGAAACGAGTGGCGCGGAGGCCGATATCCTCGACGGTGGCGACGGTGGGGCCGAACTGGCAGCTATCGCCGACGCGGATGCTGCGGTCGCTGAGGAGGGTGAAGCCGCCGAAGAGATTTTCGAGAGTTTTTTGCGCGGCGAAGGCGATGGCGATACCGCCGATGCCAAGGCCGGCGAGGGCGGCGGTGATGTCGTAACCGAAGGACCTAAGGGCGACGAGGGCAGCGCCGAGCAGGACAAGCATCTGGAGGAGGCGGCGGCCGAGTTGGAGGACGGATTGAGTGGCGGTGAGAGAATTGCGGGAAAGATACTGCCGGATGCGGCGATCGGAGTAACTGATGATACTAAAGATCGCCCAGACAAAAAGCGCGATCCAGAGGATCTTGACGAGGCGTGAGTACCAGACGCGGTAAAGCAGTGGGAGGCCAAGCAAGCGTGAGGCGAGGTTGTGAAGCATCACGGTGATGAGAAAGACAATGGGGGGATTGGGCCTTGGGGAAACGCCCCAGGCGAGGGGGAGCGAGCGGGTAGTGAGGCGGACCAGGGACCAGGCGATGGCGAAGGAAAGCGGGAGGGCCAGAAGGATTGCGAGCAGAACCCAGAGCGGCATGGACCAGAGGTGCCAGTCGATAAGGGGGCGGGGGAGGTGGGCTTCGAGCCAGGGGAAACCAAATTCGGAGAAGAGTTGGGGGCTGGATTCGATGGTTTCGCGGCTGAAGAGCCAGATGAGCTGGCCCGACTGATTGACGCGGACCAGGGTGACGGGGGAGGATTGCTCGACGCCGACAATGGCGCCGATGGTTTCGCGGTCGGCGCCATCCTCGGCGGCGCCTTCGGGGTTGGAACTGATGGAGTCGAGGTTGCCAATGAAGCCGCGGTCGAGGATAAAAAGCAGCTGGCGGGCAGCCTCCGCTTTGTGTTGAGGGCTGGCGCCGGGGTCGAACAGAAGATAGGCAGCGGCTTTGTTGAAGTTGCCGTCATGAGCGGTGCGGAGGAAGCCAAGGACGGTGGTTTTGGGTGTGGTGCGGCCGAGGCGGTCGAGGGCGGTTTGGGCGGGCGTGAGGCAGGCGGCGAACAGGAAGGCGGCCAGGAGGCGGCGAATCACCCCTTCACGATAGCGCGAGTTTGAGACAGAGTGGTGTCTCAGTTTGTGTCAGGCCGCCCCAGGGCGGCCTTGCCGAAACCGGACAAATACTTTAGAATCAATACAGTAGTTTGGCGGGTGGAATGCTGTTGAGTGGAATCGCGAAGATGTCGCATCGAATCCAAAAAGCGCTGGTGGGCATGCTGCTCATGGGAAGCACGGCGTGCGGTGTGTGTTTTGGAGCGACGCTCGAGCAATTGTCCGAGCAACGGTTGATAGAGGAATCGACCGAGATTGTGAGGGGTACGGTTCTGTTTTGCCAGCAGACGTACCGTCAGCCGGTCATCTGGACCATTTGTGACGTAACGGTCACGGAGCGATTCAAGGGCGGAGCGGGCAACCGGGTGCAGGTGGCGATACCGGGGGGAACAGCTGGGGGATTCCGGCAGAGCTTTGAAGGAGCGCCGAGGCTGGAGCGCAACGGGGAGTATCTGTTTTTTCTATGGCAGGGCAAGAGCGGATTGAAGCAGATCATGGGGTTGAGCCAAGGCTTATTGAACGTAGTGCGGGATGAGCGGGGCAATCCGGTTCTAGTGCGCGGCCAAATCTCGGAGCAGATGGTGGATGCGGCGGGGCGGGCGGTGGAAGATGGCGGCTTGAAGATGCCCCTCGAGCGGATGCGGAGAGAGATTGCTGATCGCGTAGGCGCAAGAAGAGGGGTGAAGCAATGAAGGTGGGCCGGATAGCGGCGCTTTTGTTGCTGTTGGCTGTCAGTGCGACAGCGAGTTATCACTTTGTACGGTATTCGTCGCGGTTGGGCTTTCAGCAACCCATTTACGACCGGTTTGACTTGAATGCACTGCTAAACCGGACTGTACCTTTCTTCTTGGTGAGTGACGGTACGGAAAGGCTCGCGGCAGGGGATAACACAAATGCGTTAATGAGCCAAATCTTGTTGGCGGCACGGGCTTGGAGCGAAGTGCCGACAAGTGATTTAAGGCTTGGGTTTGCAGGATACGCGGCGGCGGCGTCCGGCCCTCAGGGTGCACCGGGCATTGACATCCTGTTTTCCGATGATGTGCCGCCGGGAGTAATTTCCTATGCAGGGCCGACGGTGCGAGCGGAGGCGGACGTGACGGCTGCGCAGCCATTTACTCCGATTTTGCGTTCGCTAGTGGTGTTCCGCAAGGATCTGACGAATGTGGACGGGGTGGCATATCAGAGCTTTTCGGAGGCATTTTTTCAGAATGCGGTGCATGAGCTGGGACATGCAATCGGGCTGCAGCACACATTCACTTCGTCGGCGATGTCGACGCAGCTAACGCGGGCAACGACGCGATCGACGCCACTGGGGGCCGACGACATTGCGGGGGTATCGATTCTTTACCCATCCCGGAATTTCGCGGCGTTGTTTGGGACCATCAGCGGAAGGGTGACGCAAGGGGGGGTGGGGGTGAATCTGGCGAGCGTTGTGGCGCTCTCGCTCAACGGAACGGCGGTGAGCACGCTGACGAACCCGGACGGGACGTATCGGATGCAGGGAGTGCCGCCGGGACCGTATCGGATTTATGTACATCCGATACCGCCGCCGGTGCGGGGACAAGCGACGCCAGGCGACATAATCCTTCCGCGGGACGCGGATAACAATCAGCTCGCGGTAAACAACCGGTTCGACCTGCAGTTTTTTCCGGGGACGCGCGATCCGCAGGCAGCGCAGAACTTGAATGTGGGCGCGGCCCAGACGATTGGGGAGATCAACTTTGCGGTGAATACGCGGACGAGCGGTCCAACGCTGTTCGGGCCAACGACCTATAGCTACTTTACAAATCCCAACGGGGGCGGGAATTACGTGAGACCGGCCTTCATCACGCCGCAGGTGGTGAACCCTGGCTTTATCGCGAGCGGGTTTGGTTTTGTGACAGCGGATTCGAGGCCGGTAGCGGGCTTGCGGTCGTCGATTTTGGGGGGATCGCCAGCGATCAACGGCGTGCGGGGGTTTAACAATCAGTTTGTGATTTTCGATCTATTCCTGTCGGGATTCCTGAGCGAGGGGGAGCGGCATTTGCTGCTCGAGAGCGGAACGGAAAGTTATGTGTTGCCGTCGGCGATCCAAGTGGCAACGCGGCGGGCGCCGGAGATCGCGAACGTGAACTGGATCGCACCGGGAGCGGATGGAACGCGGCTGGCAGTGATCACGGCGAATCACGTGAGTGCGAGGACGAGAGTATTGATCGACGGTGAGTTGGCTCCCGTACGCAGCGTGGACGAGGGGACGGGGACGTTGACAGTGGCAGCGCCTTCGGCGCCGACCGGGCACGTGGCACGGGTGGTGCTGCTGAACCCGGATGGCCAGAGTTCTCTGTTCGTGCGGCCCGATGCACCGGTGCAATTGCCGTATACGGAGGGCGATGCGGCGGGGTTCACGATGAGCCCGAATGCGTTTGCGCCGGTGGCGGAAACGGTAGTGGAAATACAGTCCCCCGGGGCGCGCTTCGCGGCGGGGCGAGTAACGCTTGGCTTTGGTTCGAGCGATGTACAAGTGAGGACGCTGACGGTTATTTCGCCGACGCGGATCTTGGCGAGTGTGGTGACGACACCACAGGCCAATGGGATCTATACCGTGACGCTGCAATCCGGTCTCAACCATATCCAATTGCGCGGCGGGGCAGTGGTGCAGCCGATTTCAGTGGCATTTGGACGGACGGCGCTGCAGCCGGATGCGCGCTGGACGACAGAGGCGGGTTCTCCCTTCGTGGTGCCGGGATCGAACGCGGTGGTGATGGTGAACGGACTGGGGAGCGGACGGGTTAGCGCGCAGCTGAACGATACGCCTGTGACCGTGCTGAGCGCAGGCAGTGGAAGGGTGACGCTGCAGGTGCCGGCAAGCTTGGCTCCGGGATGGGCGCTGCTGCGGTTGAGTGTGGAAGGGGAGGCGGTGAACTCGGTGCTGGTAGCGGTGGCAGGAGGGCCACCGGTGCTGCAACGGTTGGAGGGAGCGGATCAGTTCGTGATCGAGGCCTCCCGGCCCGCGGTGCCAGGGGACAACATTACAGTCACATTCTTCGACACTTCAGCGCCGGGCGATCTGGGGTTGCGGGCAAACGACATCAGCTTCAGCCTTGGCGATCAGACGCTGTACACCATGCGAGTCGAGCGAGTGGGTGCGGGCCAGTATCAGGCCACCTTGGTGCTGCCGCGAGGCACGGCAGACGGAACATACAGCCTGAGCGTGACAGTGTCCGGGCGAAGTTCGACCGCTGTGACGATACCCGTGCGCAACCGCTGAGGGAGGGGATGATCTTGCCCCTCGTTCCGCTGGTGAGGCAGCCGGCGGAGGATATACGTGTTTGCCAAGCGGCGGATGTCGAAATGAAGACAAAAGCAAGATGCGCGCTGCCTGGCAGAGGGTGGGACAGAGAAGAGACGTTATGCTGGATGATTGCGGGAAGAGAGGGTAGGGACTTCTTGATCTTGAGAGGCTTTGGGGCAGCGGCCTGGAACAATTTTATAGAAGGGTTGGTCGGCTGAATTCCGTTCGCCCGATGATTATCAAGACAAGGGAACAGAATTCAGGAGCTGAGGTATGGGACCGGGGAAGGAGGGCAGAGGCGATTTATATGGGGGTGGGGATCCATGGAATTCAGTGGGTTTATGGAAGGACAGGCGGTTCAGGGCAGCGATTGCGGAACGGATTCGGGCACGGGCGCCCGTGGGAGGAACAAGCGCGGGGCTGTTTATGGTGGGGCTCATTTCGCGCGGAGTTTGACACAGTCACGGATGAGGAAGCATTCAGTAAGCGGTTTGACCGTAAGGTGGGGTTGGGCAAGGGATTGCGGCGGATTGCGCCGCGACGAAGGTTGGGGAGGCTGGCGGCTTGGCTGGCGAGTCTTCCGGGAGTAGGGGAATCGGGATGGAGGAAGCAACGGCAGTGCTGGTGAAGAGAGAGGGGAGAGCGAGGTTCTTGCGAAGGGACCGGGTCTGGCTGTTTCGGGAGCGGCGGGGGGGACGCTGTTGAGAGGTCAATGAGTATTTGAAATTTCGGGGCCGGGAGGTTGAGTGAGGGGGGGGTAGTGGTGGAATGCGATCTGGTCAGACGGAGTGGCAATCGGGCGGCGGAACTGGTTGAGGCAAGAGGACGGAGTGATCGTGAAGCCACTGCCATGGCAGGGGAAATGGCTGGGATTGCAGTTCTTGTAATTGGAAAAATCTGATATTGTTTGGGGAGCTTTGGGGGTTCGATTTTCGATGGGCCATACAGTTGGAATGGCCGGCTGTGAAGGGGAAATCGGGTCCGTTAACGAAAAATCCACAGGACAGGAAACAAGCAATTATGAACGTAATCATGATGCGCGCGGGGCTGCTGCTGACGTTGACGGCGGCGGTTTGGGGCCAGGGACTGACGGGTTCGGTATCGGGCAGCGTTACGGACCAAAGCGGCAGTGCGGTTCCCGGAGCGGAGATCACACTGACGAGCGTGGGCACGGGATTGAGCCGCAGCGCGACGACGGATGCCAACGGGGACTTTGTGCTGACGCAACTGCTGCCTTCGACATACCGGCTGAGCGTATCGGCGAAGGGGTTTAAGAAGTATGAGCAGACCGATATTGTGCTGACCGCGACGGAGCGGGTTGTGTTAAAGCGGATCGATCTGCAGGTGGGTGAGATGACGCAGACGATTGAGGTGACGGCGGAAACGGCGCGCTTGCAGACGCAGTCGGCGGAACGCTCGGGGCTGATCACGCTTGAGCAAACGCAGAACGTGCCTTTGAAGGGGCGGGATTATCTGGGGCTGGTCAAGCTGTTGCCAGGAGTGATCGATACGGCGAATCGGAATGCGCCGGGATGGAACAACCTGGGAGGAATCACAATCAACGGGAACCGGCAGGGGACGATCAACCTGACGCTGGATGGGATTTCGTCACTCGATACGGGGTCGATGGGGGGACCCTATCTGGCGCCGTCGGTGGACGCGGTGGCGGAAGTGAAGGTTTTGCTGACAAATTATCAGGCGGAGTATGGGCGCAGTTCCGGGGGGACGATCAACACGATCATCAAGTCGGGTACGAAGGAATTCCATGGCGGGGCCTATTACTTTTTGCGGAATGAAGCGCTGAATGCGAACGAATTTTTCCGGAATCGCGATGGATTGGCGCGTCCGCAATACCGGTTCAACTATCCGGGATACTTTATTGGCGGACCGGTACCGATGGGGAGCTTTAACAAGAACCGCGACAAGCTGTTTTTCTTTTGGAGTCAGGAGTTTCTGCCGCGCAATTATCCGACGGATCTGGTGCGGCGAACATTTCCGACGCAGGCGCAGCGGAATGGGGATTTCTCTCAGACTTTTGATACGAACCGGACGCTGATTCCGATCTGGGATCCGCTGAATAACCGAGTTCCCTTCCCCGGCAACATCATTCCGGCGAACCGGATTGACCGCAATGGGCAGGCGTTGTTAAACATCTTTCCCTTGCCGAATGCCGTGGATCCGACGTTCAACTTCAATGCGCTGATCCAAGCGCCCGTGAATCAGCCGCGGCGCGACCAGATCCTGCGCATCGATTACAACCTGGGGCCGAAGACGCAGTTCTACTGGCGGGGGATCAACGATTATGAAGCGTTCAAGGGAGACTTTGGATTTGTGTTGGCTTCGGGATCCTGGGGGCAATTGCCGATCAATTATCAGATCCGTTCGGCCGGGATGGTATCGACGCTGATCCACACATTTTCTCCGACGCTGGTAAACGAGTTCACGTTTGGCGTGAACCGGGCATTGCAGACGGTGGACCCGTTGAACCAGGCCGGATTAGAGCGCAATGTGCGTTCAAAGGTAACGCCGAATCTGCCGCAGTTTTTCCCGCAGGCGAACCCGAGCAATCTGGTGCCGCAGGCTAACTTTGGCGGGGTGCCGAACGCGGGTGTGCTGAACGTGGAGCAGCGTTATCCGTTTTTTGGGACGAACAACATCTGGAACTGGTCGAACAACCTGTCGAAGATCTTGAATCAGCACAACGTGAAGGTGGGGATCTATGTGGAGCGAACGACGCGGAACGCGGCGCGCGGGTCTGCCTTCAATGGGACGTTCAACTTCAACCGGGACGTGAACAATCCGTTCGATACGAACTTCGCGTATTCGAATGCGTTGCTTGGGAGTGTGCAGAGCTATACGGAAGCGGACGCGAAGCTGAACGGGCAGGCGCGGTATCTGAATGTGGAGTGGTTCGCGCAGGATACCTGGAAGGTAACGAGGCGGCTGACGATCGACGCTGGAGTGAGGTTCTACTTTATCCAGCCGACGTGGTCGGAGGGACAGGTGCTGTCGGCATTTGATCTTGGGGCGTATGACCGCACGCGGCAGCCTGCGTTGCTGCAGCCATTCCGGAACGCGGCCGGAACGCGGGTGGCGCGGGACCCGCGAACGGGACAGGAGTTTTCGCAGGCCTCGATTGGGCAGTTTGCCGATGGGGTAGCGCCGTTCCAAGGGATGAGCCAATACAAGGAGCATCTGCAGGTGACGCCGGGGATCCAGGTGGCGCCGAGATTGGGATTTGCGCTGGATGCCTTCGGGAATGGAAAGACGGCGATCCGGGGCGGGGTTGGCGTGTTCTATGACCGCTTCAACGACGACCAAGTCCTGATCCACCGGGAATTGCCGCCGAACGTAATTACACGGCAGGCTTTTAATACAACGATTGCGGACTTGCTGCGGAGTCCGTTCCGGGTAAGTCCGGCGGGGGTGACTTCGCTGCAACGGGAATTCCGGCCGCCGACGGTCTATAACTGGAGCTTCGGGATCCAGCAGAACGTGGGTTTCGGGACGGTACTGGACGTAGCGTATGTGGGGAACGTGGGGCGGCGGCTGATGCAGCGGCGTTCGCTGAATGCTCTGCCATACGGCACGCGCTTCCAGGCATCCAGCATCGACCCGACAACGGGGAGCCCGCTAGCGGACAATTTCCTGCGGCCGCTGCCCGGCTATGCCGATGTGCTGTATATCGAACTGGCCGGCACATCGAATTATCATTCGCTGCAGACGCAGGTGAACAAGCGCTTTTCCAAGGGGCTGCAATTTGGATTGGCGTGGACGTGGTCCAAGGCGATGACGATCGTGAATGGAAACGGCGACGCGGTGAACCCCTACCTGAACTACCGGATGCGGCAGTATGGGCGCGCGAGCTTCGACCGAACGCACAACTTCGTACTCAACTACCTGTACGACATTCCGAAGGCTTCGCGCCTGGCGGGGGGGAACTTTGCCGTCAAGGCACTGCTCGATAACTGGCAGTTGTCGGGGGTGACGACGTTCACCTCGGGCCAGCCACTGGGTATCGGTTATTCGCTGGTGAGCGGGGCGGATCTGGTGGGGGCTTCCGGCGCGGGCATCGATAGCCGGGTGATTTTGTTGCAGAACCCGATCATTCCGAAATCGGAGCGCACGGAGTTACGGCATTTCAACACGAATGCGTTCGCTCCGCCCACGCGCGAGAGCTTCGGGATCGGCAACGCGCCGAAGGACGTACTGCGCGGACCGGGCATCAACGTGTTCGATGTGACGTTTATCAAGAACATCCCGATTGGCAAGAGTGATCAGAAGCGGCTGCAGTTGCGGTTTGAGTTTTACAATTTCTTCAATCACGCGAGCTTCCAGGGCGTGGATACAACGGCGAGATTCGACGCCCAGGGAAGGCAGGTATCGGGAACCTTCGGTCAGTACACGTCGACGCTCGATGCGCGGCGTGTTGTGCTGGGCGCGAAGTTTTATTTCTGATCCGAGTTGAGGCGGCAACAGCCGCAAGCGGGACTGGCGGCATCCGTGTGGAGCTATCGCGAGAGCCCCGGACGGTGAAGGGCAGGTTTGTTCCCGGCTTTTGCCGGGCGGACCGTTGAGGCGGGGCGGGGGCGAATGCTCACCGTTAAGTAGGGGCGTTCATGCTAACCCCAGCCGGCCATGGCTGGGACGAAGGCCCGCAGCCCCGCGGTTTGTGCCCATGGCGGGGCGGAGACCAAGCTGGGGACACGAGCGTGGGGCGGCTTGCGGACGCGCCCGATCCGGTTGTCGATCAAGACGGGACGGCGGATTTGAGATTGCGCCGGGTGGCGGCTAGCCTTGGGGCGATCAACTCATGATGCGTTTGGCTACCGCGGTTGATTCAGAAAGCCGCCGGGGTGATCGGGGTTGCCGCGCAAGACTGGCTGGTTGACCGGAACTCAGGCCGGCCGCGTGCGTGGAACGGGGAAGAAATCGGCCCCGCGGGCAGGCAGGCTTCGGATTGGACTTTCTTGATGAGCTTGGATCGAGGCAGCTACTGAGAGTGGGCCTGGTTGCCGATACAACGGTAATGGGAAGTGCTGCCGCAGGAAAATTTCAGGACCACTACAAACTACTTGGCATCGATTCGAAGGCGACACCCGACGTGATCCAAATGGCGTACAACGCGCTGTTTGCCATGTACGACGTGAAGAAGGGGTCTGAGCCGAATGAAGAAAAGCTGCGTGAAATCAATCTAGCTCTTGAGGTTTTGATGGATCCGGCGGCAAGGAAGATGTTTGATGCCGTGCGTGGCGGGGAAGATGAACGGGAGGTCGTTTTCTCCGGGATGCGCTTCTTTGAGAACCTGCCCCTGGAGCGGGATCGGCGAATGGCGATGCTGTGCCTACTGTACGACGTACGGTGCCAGAATCCACGGGTGCCCACGGTTACTTTAAGGCAGTTCGAGAAAATGGTGCGAATGACCGAGGAGCAGATCCAGTTGTGTCTTTGGTATTTGAAGACATTGGGACATATCAGTGTTGACGACAAGTCGAAGATGCAGATCACGGCGGCGGGAATGGACTATTTGGAGGAAAATCTGCCTGATCCGAAGCGCATCTGGCCGGTGTTAAGGACCGAGGAGAAAGCTGCCGAGGAGACAGCGGGATTGGGGAGTCTGAGCTCGACGCTCAGGTCCTTGAAAGAGCCGGCGCGGGGGCAGGTGGTTCCGGACGCGGTGCCTGAGCCGGCGGTCAAGGAAAACGCTATACAGAGCAAACCGAGCGCCATCACGATGTGGAAGCAAATACCCGTCACGGTGCGCGACAAATAGGGAGATACCGGGCGGCGGCAGAGGAAAGCGAACGAGTGTGAGCGGAAGATCTTGTCAAAGTGACAGAGGCACTGATGGTGGACTCGGCAGCATCGGAACTTGCCGGGGCGGCGGGCAGCGCCGGCAAGACAGCTATTTGCAATCGCTGGCGAGGCGGGACAGATCTAGGAACTTGTTGAAAAACTCGCTGTTTCGAAAAGCGGCCTCACGAGTTGAAAATTCTTGGCCCACAAACGGCCCAGAATCGATCGGCAGCGGGCTGGCAATGGTTTGCTGACCCCCTTGAAAGGGTTGAAATCGGCAAGAGGGGATTTTTTCAACAGGCTCCTAGAGCGCCAGAGGTAGTCATGGGGAAGGCGAGGATGAGGAAGGGGGCGAGTGAGGATCTTAGGCTTTTGCTCGTGGCTTCCTACTGATTGGCCTCCGGGGGGAAAAGAAAGGCCGGGACAGGACAAAGCGGCAGGCGTAGTAGCGGACAGCAAAGAGCGCCGGGGCCATGAGGGAGTTGCCCAGCGTTGGGGGAAACGCTGCTTCGATCAAGCGGGAGAAGCGCTTGAGCACAAACAGCAGGGCGGCAAACCCGGTAAGGCTGCCACCCTGTTGTTCTCTCTGTCAGGATAAGATCTATTCCGCGTTAGGACTACGCATCGAGATTACGACCATCTCACCATTGGGAGCGCTAACGGAGCGGTATGTATTGCCCTCCGTCAGGCCGGAAACCTGGACGACTTGGCAGGAAGCGGAATCACAGGCGAGTTTTATGGCAGGGGATGAAGGGCTCGAGGCGGTATCAACAAGGATGGGCAGGCTAAGGAAAGCACCTTCGCGGCTCAATTTGCTTTCAATGTAAATTGCCCGCCGGCTCACCCCTCCGCGCTCAACGGTGTAGGACCCGGCTGGCAAAGTCTTTTTTCCCACGATAATCGGCTTGCTGGTGGAAAATCGCAATTGCCTTTCCGCTGCAAAGGCGGTGATTGCGGTGGCGGCGATCATGATGCTGAGAAGGATTGTTTTCATTGAGGTGCTTTCGTTTTCTTGTTTGCCGGTCTTGGGTGCCGAGCACAGGAGAAGTTTGCAATCGGGATGCCAACGCCCGACATACGGGAAATCAATGACTTACGGGGATTCCAGATTGGATTTGCTAACCGGAGGGTGAATGGATAAACCGTTGGGTTAATCCGCTCGCATAAGGGATGGGGGAATTCAGTTCGGTTGGACCAGGCGGCGGGGGCCAATAGTTGGGGAGGAAGGTGGCGAGCAAGAGGGAAGAGAAGGGCCGCGATGGGATTCTGGTCCAAGGCTCGTTCGCTGGGGTAAAGTGCAGGGAATAATGAGAAAAACGGCAAGGCGGCGGACCCGGATCGGCCCGCCGCCTTAGTGCACTTTCTGTGAGCTGGAATGTTAGTCGGCGTTGGCGCCGCGCAGGGTGATGGCGACGATTTCGCCCGTGGGTGGGCCGAAGGCGCGGTAGGCATTACCCTTAGTCAAGCCGGAGATCTCGAAGACACGGCAAGCGTTGGCGGTGCAGGAAAGGGTGATAGTGGGCTTGGTGGCTCTGCGGGGGGCGTCGTCGACCACCGGCAGAGGAATTACCACCCTGGCCCGGTTCATTCTGTTTTCGAGGAAGAGGAAGCCGTGCAGTTCGTTACGTGCCACGGTATAGTCACCGGCGGGCAGGGTTTGCTTTCCGACAACGATGGGGTTTTGCGTGGCGAAGTTGAGTTGTTCAGCTCCAGAGGCAGTCATGGCGATGGCGGCGAAGATGATGGTGGCGAATGTCGTTTTCATTGGAGTGCTCCCTTTTCTTTGGTGATTTACCGGTCTTGTGTACCGGACGCGAGGGAAGGGTGCAAGCGGAGGGCCAAGGATCGATCTTCATAAAATCAATAACTTACATTGTTATCTGGTATGATTTCGAAGCCGGAGAGTGAATCGATATCCAGTAGGGTAAATCAGCAGCCGCGCGAAAGGAAGAAGGGGCTTGGCGCAAAGTGTCAAGCTCGAGCAACACGATGAATTCAGCGAAACTCATTGTCGTGCGAGGTCCGGAGGCGGGTCTGCGCTTCGAGTTATCTGGAGGACGCAACCGGATCGGGGCGAGCGAGGATTGCGACATCGTGCTGAAAGGGCGGCAATTGGCGCCGCGGCATGTCGATATTGAGGTAAAGGGCGAGTTGTTTTCGCTGAGCTTGCTGGCGCCGGCGGCGCCGTGTTCGTTGAACGGGGTTGTGGTGGGAGAATCGGTGCTGCGTGATGGGGACCACATTCAACTGGGAGAAGTGGAGTTATTGCTGCGTGTGGAGGAGGAGGGAGAGCGCGGGCATTCACTGATTGCGGCGTGCAGTTTATTCTTTCTGTTCCGGTCGATGCACGGACTCGATCTTGAGGATCAGGGGCCATTTGAGGCGCAGGTGCGGGAGATTGCGGGGGCGGAGGTGGGATCGGGGCTGCTGGACGTATTCGTGGGGGGAACGCCGGCGGATTGGGCGGCGCGTCTGGTACTCCGGGGACGGGAAGAGGACAAAGGATGGGAGAAGTATCTGGGGGAGGTATTGGGACAGGGGGCAGCCCGAAAAGAAGGGCTATTGGTGCAGACGTTCCGCTACGGGCCGGGCCATGGGGCATGCCTGCTGTGGCATGGCGAGCAGGTGGAGGGAACCGAGTCGGTCTTTGCCGCCTTGTGCGCGATTGCCAGTGCATCGTTGGAAACGGCCGCGGAAATCACGAACCTGCAGATCCGGGCGGAGTTGGCCGAGGAACGGGCAGTGCCGCCGACGGGGATCCTGGGGGAATCGACGTCGACGCGGGCGCTGGTGAGGCAGATCGAGAAGATCGCGCCGCGGGACACGACGGTGCTCATCCAGGGAGAATCGGGAACGGGCAAAGAACTGGTGGCGCGGGCGCTGCACCGGTTGAGTTCGCGTCATGGACGGCCGTTTGTGGCGCTAAACTGCGCGGCGATTGCGGAGAATCTGCTGGAAAGCGAGTTATTTGGCCACGAGAAGGGTGCGTTCACGGGGGCCACCGAACAGCGGCAAGGGAAGCTGGAACTGGCGGCGGGAGGAACGGTATTCCTCGATGAAATTGGTGAGATGCCCTTGGCATTGCAAGCGAAGATGCTGCGGGTATTGCAGCAGCGGGAGTGTGAGCGGGTGGGGGGCCGCAAGGTGATTGCGTTGGACATACGGGTCGTGGCGGCAACGAATCGGGATTTGTCGGCGGAGGTACGGCGGGGAGCCTTCCGGGAAGATCTTTTTCATCGCCTGAATGTCATCACGTTGCGAACGCCGCCGTTGCGGGAACGGGGTGAGGATATCGAACTACTGGCGCGAGGATTTCTGGCGCGGGCGGCGGCCTCGGCGGGACGGCAGGTAAATGGGTTCAGCGCGGGGGCGATGGCGGCGCTGCGGGCCTATGACTGGCCGGGGAATATCCGGGAGTTGGAGAATGTCGTGGAGCGGGCGGTGGTACTGGGGGACCTGGCGGAAGTGCAAGTGGAGGACCTGCCGGACAATCTGCTGGAATTGGCGCCGGCGGAGGATGCGCCTGCTTTTCACCGGAGCGTGCACGACGCGAAGCGGGCGGCGATCGTGGAGGCATGGCGCAAGGGGCGAGGTGACTATAAGGCGGCCGCGCAAATTCTGGGAGTCCATCCGAACTCACTGCTGCGGATGGTGCGGAATCTGGGGCTGAGGACGGAGCTGGAAGCCTAAGGCTCGACGAGGGCGAGGGCGGCCTCACGGGTGGAGGCCGAGAGCAAGACGGTATCAACCCGGGCGATCCGCATGGTTTCACGGATGTAGCCGGACGCACCGGTAAGCAAAAGTTTCTTGTGCTCGCGGGTGGCGAGGCTGTAGCAGAGGAGCAATTCTCCGAGGCCGGAGCTATCGACGCGGCTGCAGAGACTGAGATCGATCACGAAGCCCTTGACCGCGGCCGCGTCGCGAATGGCCTGAGAGACATTGCGGAGCGGTTGGCCCAGAATGAAGTCGCCGGATACAGTGATGAGGAGGGTGCTGCCGACACGGTCCAATTGAAGTTTCAAGGGCATGGGAAATTTGTTATACACCCGGGACGGCGGATGCGACTTCGGGCTTATGTGGGTATACGAAATTGTCGCGGAAAAGTTTCGTAGGGAGGGGGAAGAGTGGGAACTAAACGGCCGGTTTGAGTATACGGCGCAGGACGCGCTCGAAGGCGTCGGCCTGGCGAACATAGCCGAGGTCGGTGGGGTGGGAGCTGTCAATGGTAGCCTCGCCATCACGGCCAAGGAGGCCGGCGGCGGGGAGGTAACTGATATTTTTCAGACCCTGTTTCTTGAAGCCGGCAAAGACTTCGCGGAGAGCAGCCTGGCTTTGTTCGTTGCGCTTGCGTTTGGTTTCAACGAGGAAAGCGTCCTGGTAGTTGCGATCCTCGACGAGGACAATGGGGGTAGTGGGGCGGGCGCGGCGCAATTCTTCGACCAGGGGCCGGGTTCGTTCGCGCACCTGAGCGGCGACGATATTGGGCAGGCAATCGATGACGTAGACGGCGGGGTCGAGCTCGGTGAGCAGGCGGGCGATTTCGATTTCCATGCGGCCGTTGCCGGAGAAGCCGAGATTGATGACTTCGCGGTCGAAGCGACGGCCGAGGATCGAAGCGTGCGTCATGCCAGCGCGTGAGGCGCCCGCACCGTGGGTAATGGAGGTGCCATAGAAGAGAATGGGCTTGCGTTGGCGGGCGGGGGCGGGCGCAATGCGACTGCCGGCGGGGATGCCGATCTCGAGGCGTTCGACGGCATTAAACAGGGGGAGGTAGAGAAGATACTCCCGAGAAGCGGCGGGGATGGCGCCGACGAGAGGGGACTCGTTGTCGGGGAATTTGGTTGGAGGAGCGAAGCCGAGCCAGCGCCAGGAGCCGGGGGAAGGGCGCACATAGAGATCGAGGCCGCTGTGGGCCATGCCGGCGGTATTGGGCATGGAGAGTTGTTCACGACGGAGGCGCCAGCGGGCATGCAAGGTAGTGGCATCGGTGACGAAGCGGACAGCGATGCCTGAGCTGTAGCGGCTGAGATCCCAGACCTCGCGGCGGACGAGGGATTCGGCGCGCGCGGGGAGACGGTCATAAGGGGAGGCAGTATCAGACCAGCCCTGGCCCTCGACGCGGAGTTGGCGTGCGTCGTGCCAGCGGAGATCGGGCTTGGCTTGGGCGTGGGTAAGCAGGGGCAGGGCGCAAAAGGAGGTAAAGTCGCGGCGGCGCATCAGGGTCGCATTCTGGAGGGTGGGGTTGCCATGAGTTCTTTGATCCCAGTGCCGGCCGGATCGGCCTTTTCACGGCGAACCGCGCGGAGGGCGGCAAAGAGGCCAGCCCGGCTCCAGGAAGCGGCCGGTTGGGCTTCGAGGGCGAGTTTGACGGGATGAAGGGGATTCCATTCGAAGTCCGCCGGCTGGGGCTGATAGGTGAGAGCGGCGGCATCGGCATCCCGAATCCACTGGACGGGTCCGGGCCAGTCAGGGGGCTGGGTGGCGTGGGGACCAGCCAGATAGAGGGTTTTGACCTTCGCCTTCACCACAGGGAGGGCTTTGGGCAAGCGCAGTAATTCGTTCAGATTGGCGGGCGGCCCAGTGGAGATAATGACGGCATTACCATCGTGGTAGCCCTCGAGCAGATTGCGCAGCAGATTGTGGGGTTCGGCGGTATCGATCTCGCGCTGGATGGAGAAGGATTGGCCGGCGAGGGCGGCCTGGAGCAGAGGGCCGGACGGTTGTTGAGGGCCGGTGGTGGACATGCCGATGGCGGTGGGGCGGCCGCCGTAGAGCTTTTGCATGACCTCGAGAAGGCGAGCGGAGTCCAGGCAATGCTTGCTGGTGGTAAGGCCGGCCACGCGGCACTCGCCGCGCTTGTCGAGGCTATAGAGAAGGCAGAGCGTGAACAAGTCTTCGAGGGAGTCCCCGAAGGCACTGTCGAAGAGAACCCCCATGGGGGGGATGATGCCCGGCGCCAGTCTTTGCATGATGAGCTAGGCGAGGTCGAGCCCGGCCAGCCTTCCGGTGGCATCACCAAAGTGATCGACCTGGACGCCCATGCGGTCCATCATGGTGAGGAAGAGGTTGGACATCGGGGTCTCACGGCGGGCGGTGATGCGGCGGCCGCCGCGGATGTAGCCGCCTCCGCCGCCGGCGATGAGAGTGGGCAAGTCTTCGTGGGTATGCTTGTTGCCGTCGCTGAGACCGGCGCCATAGACGATCATCGAGTTTTCGAGAACATTGCCGTCGCCTTCGCGGGCGGCCTTGAGCTTCTCGATCCAGCCGGCGAACTGCTGTACATGGTAGGTGTTGATCTGGGTGACCTTCTCAAGGAGTTCCGGCTTATTCATGTGGTGAGTAAGCGGGTGGTGACCATCAGGGATGCCGATCTCGCGATAGGGGCGTGAGGTGCCTTCGCGGGTGACGAGGAAGGTAACGATGCGGGAGAGGTCGGCCTGGAAGGCAACGGTGATCATGTCCGTCATGAGCTTAAAGTGCTCGGCGAAATCGGCCGGCACGCCGTAGGGTTTTTCCAAGCCGGGGTGGATGACGGCGTTATCGTTTTCGGCCTTTTGGAGTTGGAGTTCAATGGAGCGGATGGAGGAAAGATATTCGTCAATCTTGCGCCGGTCGGCCGGGCCAAGGGCGGACTCGAGCTTGCGGGTGTCGTTCTGAACGAAATCGAGAATCGAGCGGCGGTACTTGGCTTGGCGGGCACGGGCCTCGGGGGAGAGTTCGGCGCCGGTACCGAAGAGGCGTTCAAAGAGGGCGCGGGGGTCGAGGATAGGCGGGAGGGGTTGAGTCTCGCTGCGCCAGGCGAGATTGTTGGTGTAGGCGCAGGAATAACCGCTGTCACAATCGCCGGCCTGGCGGGCATCCTCGAGGCCGACCTCCAGGCTGGGGAAGCGTGTTTTGTGACCGATGGCATTGGCGACGATTTGATCCATTGAGACGCCGGCCTGAATGTCGACGAAGCTCTTGCGGACATGGACGCCACTGAGGTAGCCGCCACAGCAACGGCCATGATCACCGGCGCCGTCGAGCAGGGCGCGGCCGCCATTGTGAGTCAGATTCGAGAGGATCGTGATGTCTTCGCGGAAGGGTTCGAGAGGGCGAAGAATACGGGGGAGTTGGGCGGGGAGGGGGCCATCGGCGGGCGGGGTCCAATTGCGCATGTCGATGCCATTGGGGACATAGACAAAGGCCATGCGGACAGGGCGGGGGCCGGGCAGTTGGCTCGAGGCAAGAGCGGGGGCCATGGCATCGAGGGCGGGCAGGGCAATGGCGGCTCCGGCGCCACGCAGCAGGGTGCGCCGCGAGAGTGCTTTCTTCGTGATCATTTCTTTGCTACCTCTTCCTTGGCAAATTCGGCCCGCCGGTTTTGGAACGGCAAGCTGCGGACTACTTCCCATATTAAGCTCTGAAAGCGAAAGTCATCGGCTTCGAGACGGGTACGGATGGCGGCGACGGTCTTGCGGTCGAAGCGTTCGAGACCGCGACCGAGAGCGTAAGTCAGCATCTTTTCGGTGAGATTGCGGGAGAACTCGCCCATATCGGAGGCGAGCACATGCTTGAGATCAGCGGGGTTGGCGAAATGCCGGCCGTTCGGAAGAACACCGCTTGCATCGATGAGGAAGCCGGAGTCCTGATCGCGCCACTTGCCGGTGGCGTCGTAGTTTTCGAGAGCAAAGCCGAGCGTGTCCATGCGGTTGTGGCAACTGGCGCACATGGCGTTGCTGCGGTGCTGCTCGAGTTGATTGCGCAGGGGGCCGCGGGAGCCGACCTGGTCTTCGTCGAGCAAAGGAACATCGGGAGGAGGAGGAGGAGGGGGCGCACCGAAGATGTTCTGCAAAATGAACTTGCCACGAATGACGGGAGAGGTACGGGTGGGGTAACTGGAGACGGTGAGAACGCTGGCCTGGGTGAGGACGCCGCCGCGGCGCGTCCGCGGGCTGAGGGTTACGCGACGGAAATCGGGGCCTTCGACGCCGGGAATGCCGTAGTGCTTGGCGAGAGTATTGTTCAGGAATGTGAAATCGGCGTTGAGGAAGGTGCGGATGGGGAGATTGTCACGCAAGACGGCTTCAAAGAAGAGTCTGGTTTCTTCCTGCATGGCATCGCGCAATTCAGGCGTCCATTCAGGAAACTTCTTGGGGTCGGGTTTGACGCTGGTCAGGTTGCGCGTCTCGAGCCACTGCCCGGCAAAGTTAGCAGCGAGGGCAGCGGATTTCGGATCGGCAAGCATGCGCTTGAGTTGCGCTTCGAGAATGCCGGGGGCACGGAGGCGTTTCTGTTCGGCGAGTCGAAGCAGTTCCTCATCGGGGAGCGACGACCAGAGAAAGTAGCTCAGGCGGGAGGCCAGCTCGAGGTCGGTGACGGGGTGGGTGCGCGCCGGATCCTTGGGATAGAGATCGCGCTCGATGCGGAAGAGGAAGTGGGGGGAGACGAGCAGAGCAGTAAGAGCGACCTGGAGGCCTTGCTCGACCGGCTGGCCATCGGCCTGGGCTAGGCGCACAAAGCTGGCCAGCTTCCGGACCTCCGGGGCCGTCACCGGGCGGCGCCAGGCCCGGCGCGCCAGACGGCTGAGGATCTTTTCCACGCAGCCCGGGCCGGTTTGGGGGTCACAGATGAGAATTGCCTTGCGGCTGGCGGGTTCCTCCTTGGCCGGAAAAGGGCCTACGAGTTTGATCATATTGAGGAACTTGTTCTTCTTGTCGCGGTAGAGGTCGTCCGGAGCCAAGGTCCTGATGAAGTCATCGTCGATAAAACCAGCGCGGAACTTATGTTCACCCGCTGGGAGGAAGAGACGGAATCGTTCCGAGGAGTAAGGGTTGAAGTAGACCAGCCCACTCGGCTTTGTTTCAGCCATACGGGTATGGAGGAGTTTGCCGTCCATCCAGAAGCCAAGCTGGACGGGAGCACCATTGATGCGCTCGCCAGGGAGGCCAATTTCGATATCGTACTCGCCATCCCACTCGACACGGTGGCTAGCCTCAATGAGGCTCGGGGCGACGCGGCGGATCTTCTTGTCCTTCAAGTGGAGCTCAAACTCGATGGGCTTCTTGGGAAGAGGGTCGAGGCCGAGGGCACGAGCGGCAATCTTTTCGGCGGCGCTCAAGTACTTCTCCATGAGAAGTGGAGATATGGTGAGGACATCGCCGATGTTGTCAAAGCCGTGACCGCTATCGTCGGTAGGGAAGTCCTGATCAGCGCGGAATTCGACACCAAGCAGGTCGCGGATGGTGTTCGTGTATTCCGCGCGGTTGAGGCGACGGGCAGTGACACGACCGGGGTCGGGGGCAATGCGGGCATCGGCGCTTTCAAATTCACGCTGCACATAGGCCAGGAGGGCATCGATGCGCGCCTGCTCGGGGCGGGGGAAGCCCTTTGGGGGCATTTCGCCGCTACGGATTTTGTTGAGGATTCGCTCCCACTCATCACGATAGGCGGCAACAGAGGAGGGCTCGGTAAAGGGAGCAATGTTGACGCTGCCGGAGGGGTTGCGCTCGTTGTGGCAGGGAGAGCAGGTTTTCTGGAGTACGGGTTTGACGGCGGAATGAAAGTCAGCTGTCTGCCCGTGGGATAGGCCAAGAGCCAGAAGGAGCCCCAAGCAGAGGAAAGTTCGCATAGGAGATTGGATTTGCTTCATTTTATGCTACCGGGGGTATTCCTTCAAAATGCTTTGGGTCAATGCAGTGAATCACTTACTTGTCGATAGATCGAGGGAGTAGTGTTTATGTCCTCGCGCCCCTATCTTCTTTCTCTTCTTTTCGGCTGTGTTCTCATGCCGTCGTATTCGCAAACTTTGTCGACGAACGCAAGCACGCTACGTTTTCAGGCGACAGTGGGATCGACAACGTTACCACAGGCACAAAATGTGAACGTGCAGAGCGCGCCGGCAGGGGCGAGCTTTACGGTAGCGATCAGTGGGCCGGCACCTCATTTTGCGGGATGGCTGTTGGTTTCGGCACAGAGCGGGCGGGCGCCGCAGACCGTCAGCGTGCAGGTAAATCCAACGGGGCTGGCGGCGGGCACCTATACCGGGACGATCACGATCACGGGAACGACAGGGACACCGCCACCGACGACGGCTGTGGCAGTAACACTGGTGGTGGGTACGCCGCCGCCGGCGATTACCCTGTCCCCTACGTCGTTGACGTTTCAATACACGACCGGGTTGCCGGTGACGGGTAATCCGGCTCTGACGAGTACCTTCATTCTTTCGAATACAGGAGCGGCGACGGCGGCGACGCTGGCAGTACAGGGGGCGCCTTGGCTGCGGGTAAGCCCGACAGGAAATATCACACTGGCTGGGCTATTGAATTCAATTACGGTATCAGTAGACCCGACGGGGCTTGCACCGCGTAGCTATACGGCCAGTGTGACGATTCGCTCAACGGGTGCTTCGAATCCGCAGATCACACTACCGGTGACGTTGAATGTGGTGGCTGCGCCGCCGAATGTTTTCAGCACCTGGCCGTTGGGCGTGATTCAGCAATCGGCGCAAAGTTTTGTGACCTTGTACGGGGAGAATTACTTCTCGAACTCAACGGTATCGGCTACTGGGTTCACCGCTGAGTCAACGATCACGGTCACCGATGGAACATCCACGACGACGGAGAGTTTCTTCATTCCGGTTTATACGAATACGGCAACAGGGCTAAGAATCCCGATGGGTTCGCCCCTACCCGGAGGGAGGGTCAGCCTGGCGCTGGCGCCGATTCCGCTGACAGCCGTGGGAGGAACGGCGCCGTACACCTGGCGGCTGCGAAGCGGGCAACTGCCCCCGGGAGTAAGCTTGAGCGGCGCCCAACTACAGGGGACACCGACGGCGGCGGGGACGTATTTTTTCACGCTGGAATTAGAGGACTCAACGAGTCCGGTAAGTTCTATCAGCTACATGCACTTCAAAATGAATATTCTGCCGGCAACGATCAGTTCCTTGCGGATCGCCGGGCCAACCAATGCTCTTGCAGCGGGTACGATGGGTAGCGCTTACGCAGGCGGTAACGCAGCGGTGGCCTTGGGCGCGGCCGTGGGTAGCACCTTGACCTGGTCAGCGCAAGCACTTCCCACCGGCATGACGATCAACTCCTCAACCGGAGTGCTGGCGGGGACTCCGAGTACAACAGGCCTACAGGGGCCGCTGACGGCAAGGCAAGCCGGGGAGAATGCGATGCTGGTGACGGTCCCGGCTTCGTTTCTTCTGACTCCAGGTTATCTGCGGATGGCAGTCTCGACACCAAACCCGGGTGGCGGAACTTCCTCGGAGGCTCAATTTCAAGTATTCGGGCCACGGCCACAAGTGAATGCCGTGGTCGATTCGGCCAGCTACAACCAGGGGACAATTTCTCCGGGGCAGATTATTACGATCTTCGGTCTGGGGCTAGGACCGGCGAGCCTGACCCTGTTCAATCCAGCCGTGCCGGCGCCGCAAATACCGAATGTGCTGCCAGCAACAGGACCAGCTACCTCAGTCACAATCGGCGGGGTCGCGGCACCGGTTTTGTACACCAGTGCCAAACAGGTGAGCGTGATTGTCCCTTACAACATCTCTGGAGCGTCGGCGGATTTGCTCCTGAGCTACAACGGGTTGAGTTCACAGCCGTTCACACTGGCAGTAGCGCCGACTACACCGGGCGTCTATACGACGGATGCATCCGGCCGGGGACAGGGAGCGATTCTGAATTTCAATGCGACGACGGGTGACTATTCGTTGAACTCAAACGCAAGTGCGGCGACCAAAGGAGGCATCGTGGTTTTGTACGTGAATGGGATTGGGACAACGAATGCGTCACTGCTTGCGCCAGGGACGGCGGCCTCCAATCTGATTCCGGCCACTCCTGCGGTGACACCATCGGCGAGTGTCAGTGTGACGATTGGCGGTATTGCCGCGAGTGTCGCTGGAGCGGTGTCACCCCCGGGGAGTGTTCCAGGCTTGTTGCAGGTAAATGTAACCGTGCCGAGCAGCGCGCCGACGGGGGCGGCGGTGCCGGTATTGGTCAATATCGGAGGCGTGGATTCGCAGAGCGGAGTGACGATGGCAATCCGGTAAAAAGAAAGGGGCTCATCCCGAAGGATGAGCCCCTGGTTGCTTCGCTTACGCGAAGGTTAGAAGGTGAGACGCAGGCCCATGGTGATCGCGCGGGCGCCAACCTGAGGACCGGTGGGACGGCCAAAGGCTCGATTGCCATAGCCAAATGGGTTGTCCGGTGTGACTGTTTGGATGTCTGAAATCACTCCATTCACACCACCGAACCGGGTTCGGTTAAAAAGGTTGAAGGCATCAGCTCGGTAGGACAAAATAACAGGGTTTTTTTCATTTTGCCAGAGAACTGTCTGCTTAGAGATACCGATGTTTTCGAATGCGATAGCTGGTTGCCGGAAGTCACCGTGGTAGAGAGCGGCGTCACCAAGCGTGAACGCAGCGGCAGAAGAAAAGGATCGCGGCGCAAGCCAACGGACATTCGGGTTGTTCGGATCGAGGTCACCATAGCTGGCACCGGTACGGATATCGACGTTGTTCCGGACGGCCTTGGTAGCCGTGGAGAACAAGATCTGGCCAAGCGGGTTACCCGGAGTGACGATCTGGATCAGGTTACCCGAGTAGTAACGCTGGGCGCCGCTGACAACCCAGCCACTGACCAGCCGGTTGACCAGCAGGGGCGAGGTGCCGAGGAACTTCTTACCTTTGCCGAAGGGCATGTCGTAGGTCCAGACAACGTTGAAAACATGCGGCTGGTCAAACGGGTTGTAGCTCTTCATGTCCTTGAGGTTGTAGGCATCCTGAGCACCGATATTGAACTGCTGGCTGAAGATCTGGCGGAAGTGCGAGTTGGCCAGCGACTTCGACCAAGTGTAGGAAGCGAGCAACTGGAAGTTACCGAAGCGGCGTTCCACTTTGGTCTGAAGGCTGTCATACCAGGTCTGACCTTGACCGGTGTTGCGACCGATGACGTCCAGATACTGCGGATAAGGACGCAGGGACTGAGCGACGGTGCGATTGGTGGGGAAGCCAGCGTAGGGCAAACGAACGCCTGCTGCCTGAGCCGTGGCGGAAGCAACAGGCTGCGTCAGGAGGCTACCCTTGGCAAGCTCGCTGGCGGGCAACTGGTTCTGGTTGATCGTGGAGTTCAGACCATTGCCGCGGTTGCCGACATAAGCCACATCGAGGAGGAAGCCCTTGACGGTGTGCTGGATATTCAAGTTCCAGTTGTAGATACGAGGAGCACGACCGTAGTTCGGGTGGAAAAAGTCGATATTTTGGAAGTTCGACAAAGTCGGATCGAGCAGTGGCGGGGGACGGAAATTGGAGCTAACAGGAATGCCGCCGTCCCAATTGAGGATGGGGTTCGAGTCTGTGCTGACAAGAGCGTTGGTGTTGGCAAAACCCTGACGGCAGCCACAGCCACCGTTGCCGAGGGTCTGGTAGTAGATACCCCAGCCGCCACGAATCACGGTATTGGATCCCAATTGATAGGCAAAACCAAGGCGTGGGCCGATGTTGGACCAGTCAGTCTTGTAGGGGCGAATCTGGCCGGTGCGGCCCGGACCGTTGCCATAGAATACGAGAGCACCGGGAAGGTTGCCCGCGCCGGGGTTCGGCTTCGTCGGATCAAAGCCAGAGAAATTGCCATTCCCGATGTGCCAGCCGATGGGGACTTCATAGCGCATACCGAGATTCAGGGTGAGTTTCTTGGAGATGCGCCAGTTGTCCTGGATGTAACCGGAGGTGTAGCGGTACTCGACTTGGTCGAGGAGGATCGGCAGCACGGTGCTGGTCGCTTCCTGAACCGCACCCAGAAGAAGGCTGGCGAATTCGTGCCCACTACCGCTAGAGGAGTTCGGAACGGCAGTCTGGAGACGGTTGAAGATGTAGAGACCGTTCGATCCGGCGAGGTCGAAGCCAAAGGTGGAGAGTGCGCGCCAGTCCCAGCCGAACTTGATCTCATGCTTGCCCTTAAGCCAGGTGTAGCCCTGGGTGATCATGAGCGTGTCATTGTCCTGACCGCCCTGGCCCACTTTGCCATCCTGAACGCCATAGGGCGTGAGGCCAGCCTGGCCGCGAAACTGGATACGCGGCATGGCGTCAGCAAGACCACTGAGACCGGGGATCCCCAAGCGAGAAGCGGCTCCGGCCTGAGCAGGGTTGTCCCAGCCTTGCCGCTGCGCGGAATATCCGAAGGTGGTGTGCATGAACAAAGCGGGAGAGAAGCTGTAGTCGTGGTTCACACGCACGTTGTAAGGCTTCTGCGTATTTCTGCCCAGACCATTTCCGATCGGACCGGCAAAATTCGTTGTATCCGAGTTTCCACCATCTTCCCGGCTGAGGAAGAAGCTTAGACGGTTCGTCGTGGTGAAATTGTGGTCGGCCTTGATGCTCCAGATACTCTGGTCGATGACCTGCGTGTTTACGAAGTCATACAGACCACCGGCTGCGTCCCTGGCTCTTGTGGGATCGGGAATCAGTGGGATCAGGTTACGGGCAACGCGAGTGAATCGGCTCTGAGGAATGATGTTGCCGGGGAAGGGCTGGCGGTCATTACCGGAGGTGGTGGCCGGGTCATAGATGAGCTGGTTGCCCAACTGGGAGAAGTTGCCCTGCTTCATCAGCGCCGTTGGCACAGTGCTGACCGGGAAACTAATGTTGGCGGGCAGCAGACGCTGGGTATAGGTGTAATAAAAAAAGCTCTTGTTACGGCCGTCATAAACCTTAGGGATGTAGACGGGGCCACCGCCGGCGCCACCGATTTCATTTTGGCGCTCTTTCGGACGGAAGCTGGTCGCCGGGTTGGTACTCGCATTGCGGGCCCAGGCGTTGGCGTTCCAGATGTCGCGGCGCATGTTCAAGAAGGCAGTGCCGTGGAACCAGTTGCTGCCGCTCTTGGTGGCGTAGGATTCCACGCCGCCACCGAAACGGCCGTACTCGGCGGAGAAGGCCGCGGTGGTCATCTTGAATTCCTGGAACATTTCGGCGGAAGGCATGTTGAAGACAGTGCCGCCCGATTCGGGAATGATGAGCGAAGCGCCGTCGATCTGCACTTCCTGGGCGCGGCCACCGGAGCCGCTGACACTCAGTTCGGCACCGGCATTGACACCGGGCAGATAGCTGATGAAACTGCGGGGGTTACGGATAGCGCCTGTGAACAGGGGCACTTCATTCATGAACTTGGGGGAGAAAACAGCGCTCTTGTCGCTGGTTGAGGTTTCGAGAAGCGGCGTCTCCGCCGTAACTTCGATTGTTTGCTGGACATCGCCGACTTCCAGCTTCAGGTCAAGGTCAAGCCGTTGAGCGATGCGGACTTCGATGCCCGAGCGAGTCAGCTTCTTGAAGCCATTCTTTTCAGCCGTGAGGGTCCAAGCGCCAGCAGGCACGGCAGGGAAAACGTAGAGGCCGGCGTCAGAACTGGCCGCCTCGATCTTGGTGCCGGTATCCTTGCTGGTGATTACCAGCTTTGCGCCAGGCACGGAAGCGCCGTTGGCATCGGTTATCGTTCCGCTCAAGGAACCGGTCGCAACCTGGCCTAAGGCCAGACCACAACTCAGTACGAGCCCTATCAACCACGTGGTCATTTTCGTTCGTGTCATTTCACCTCTGATTATTGGAAGCCAACTCTATGATTTTTCATAGGTTTACACCTCCGGACGAATCAATCTCCAGAGAGTGTACAACAGCCTCGGGCTGATTTCCAGAATGAAATTCATTTCGCTGTTACAGTCTGGTATTGTTTGGGCATGGTGACAGCAGTTCTATTTATGCTGGTTGCGGGAGTTTTGCCGGAGGGTGCGCGGATCGTCGAGGCCCGGTGTATGGCCTGCCACCAGGCGGGAGGAATTGCACCGATGGCCTTTGATTCCGTGCGTGCGATCCGGCCCTGGGCCAAGGCGATGAGCCAGTCGATCCGCAAAGGAACGATGCCACCCTGGCATGCGGATGAGGCTTCCTCGGAGCATCTGGCGCAGGTACGAGCGCTGACGGAAGGGGAGAAAAAAACTTTGCTGACTTGGCTCGATTCGCCGGATCTATCTAAACAGAACTTCATCTTGACTCCGCCACGAGCAGCGGCAGGCTGGCAATTGGGCACGCCGGATTTGATCCTGAGGATACCGGCGGCGGAGATCCCGGCGGCGGGGACGCTGCAATACACTTTTCTGGTGTCGCGGCTGAATTTCGAGACGGACCGTTGGATTGCGGCGGCGGAATGGAAGATCGATCAGACGCAGGTGGTGCACCACATCAATGCTTTTGTGAGGCCGCCGGGGTCGAGCTATGTGCGGGAGGCGCCGGTGGGACAATTGTATGTCGCCTCGCGGGCAGAGCGGGCGGCAAGGCGGCCAGAGGAGAGAGAAATCGACCGCCGGGAATTGCTGTTGGGCTATGAGCCTGGTTATCAACCGCAGGGATGGGGCGCCGGGCGGGCGAAGCTGATTCGGGCGGGGTCGGACATGGTCTTTGAGATTCATTACACGGCAAATGGCAAGGCGACGCGGGATTCCTCGGAACTCGGTTTGTATTTTGCGCGGAGCGCACCGCGGGAGCGAGTACTGACGATTTCCCCTGCCGATGCCAATTTGGTAATTCCGCCAGGGGAGGCGAATTATGAGTCCAGAGTATCGGCGACACTACTCGATGAGGCGAAACTGGTCAGCATGCAGCCGCATATGCACCTGCGGGGGAAGGCATACCGAATCGAGTTAAACGGGACTCGCAGGCTGCTGGATGTGCCGCGTTATGACTTCAACTGGCAGACGACATATTTTTTCAAGGAACCACTGCTACTGAGAAAAGGGGACACGCTGCAGTGCACGGGTTGGTTTGATAACTCGGCGAACAATCGCTTCAATCCGGACGCGACAAAAACAATTTACTGGGGTGACCAAAGTTGGGAAGAAATGAACGTCGGGTTCATGGAAATTGCGATTCCGGCGGGGCGGGACGCGGATGTGGTGAAACTGAGCGGCACGACAAGGCCGGCGGGGGGACGCGCGGAGAACCCGCGCTAGGCGTGTCTAATAGCCGCCGAGGACCTTGAGTTCATCGGCGACTTCCTCGAGGTGGCGGAGGGCGTTTTGGACCTTTGATTCCTTGAGAGAGCCTTCGAAATCGACGTAGAAGAGATATTCCCAGGGTTTGCCTTTGAGGGGGCGGCTTTCAATTTTGGTCAAGGAAATATCGCGCAAGGCAAGGGCGGCGAGGGCGCGGAAGAGGCTGCCCGGCTCATTGCGGGTGGAGAAGACGATGGAGACTTTGCGGGCGAGGGGCATTTTGCCTTTGATTTGGCCGCCCCGGCGTTGGAGGAGGAAGAAGCGGGTGAAATTAGCGCGGTCGTCTTCGATGCCCCGTTTGAGAATGCGGGCACCATAGATATCGGCGGCGAGGTTGGAGGCAATGGCGGCGGCATCACGACGTTTGGTCTCGGCCAGCATTTTTACGCTGCCGGCGGTGTCGTAGAAGGTCTTTTTCTCGATCCGCGGGTTGTCCTTGAGAAATTTTAGGCACTGATTCAATGCCACGGGATGGGAGTAGACTTCCTTGACATCCTTGAAGGCGACGCCGGGCAGGGCGATGAGGTTATGGACAATACGGACGCTGGTCTCGCCGATTACTTCGACGTCGTGATTGAAGAGATGGTCGAAGTTTTCGATTACGCTGCCGTGGAGGGTGTTTTCCATGGGGATGACGGCGGCATCGATCTTTTTTTCGATGAGAGCATGGAAAACGCCATCGAACCACTCAAAGGGAATGGGGTCGCTCTCACTGCCGAGCAGTTGGCGGACGGCGATTTCGCTGAAGGCGCCGCGTTCGCCCTGAAATCCCGCTCTGAGGTATTGCTTAGCTTGTTTCATAACCCGCCTTTGGGTCCCAGCGCTTGGTGTCCGCCGAGGGTAAGCCCAGAAGATCCAAGACCCGGTCCACCGAATGATCCACGATATCAAGAACCGTTTGGGGATTGGTGTAGAAGCCGGGAATGGGCGGGGCGAGAATGGCTCCCATTTCGGCGAGACTGACCATGGTACGGAGGTGGCCGAGATGGAGAGGCATCTCGCGGACCATGAGAATGAGCTTGCGCCGTTCCTTGAGCGTGACATCGGCGGCGCGGACGAGGAGGTTGGAAGTGATGCCGGCGGCGATGGCGGACATGGTGTGAATCGAGCAAGGGGCGACGACCATGGCTTCGACGGGGTAGCTGCCGCTGGCCAGGCGGCAGCCGATATCCTCGACGGGATAAGTGCAACTGGCCAGATCTTTCAGTTGAGCCGCCAGTTTGCCGGTTTCGAGGAAGAGGGTGCGCTCGGCGCTACGGCTCAGGATTAGGTGGCTTTCGACATCGGGGCGGCGGCCGAGCTTGTCAAGGAGCCGGAGGCCGTAAATGCTGCCGGATGCCCCGCTTATGCCGACGATAATGCGAGTCTTGTTCACGAGTTGTACTCCACTTTTCAAGGCGCCGTTCTGGAATCAGAACAAGATCGAAAAAAAAAGGACTATCACCTTTATCTATTCTGGCCTATAATTGAAAATGATTTCTTCTGGAAGTGTCGCATATGGCGGGTGTTGCCGCACCCGGTAAGAGCTTACTGAATACTGACGAAGCAGGCCAAAGGCTGCGAAAGGCTCGTGAGCGGCTCGGATTGACATTTCGGGCGGTTGCGGACGCCAGTCAGAGAATTGCGGAGAAGCGTGGCAATGAAGAGTATTCGATTGGACTCAGCAGGCTGAGCGAAATCGAGAACAATGGGACATTGCCAACGATCTACCGTCTCTATGCGTTGTCGACGATTTACCGGCTGGATTTTCTCGAAGTATTGTCCTGGTACGGTGTGAATTTAGCGGATCAGCCAGGAGACGCACAGACGCGGGAGATCGAGCAAACTCATTCAATTCATTACAGCACCATGGGTTTTGGCGAGATTCAAGCTCCGTTGAGCCTGGACCCGGGAGTGGACCTGACGAAAACAACGTTTCTCAGCCGGGTGATCACGCGATGGGGGGCGTTGCCGCTGCACTTGTTAAATTCGGCGGATGCGCGGCGCAAGAGGTATGCGGTGGTGGGTAGCGAGGACTGGTCGATGCACCCGATTTTGCAGCCTGGGTCGCTTCTGGTGATCAATGAAAGCTCGCGGGTGATGAACAACGGCTGGACGAACGAGTGGGACCGGCCGATCTACTTCCTGGAGACGCGGGATGGGTGGTTATGCGGGTGGTGTCATCTTGACCGTGACCGGCTGGTAGTGATGTTCCATCCTTCGTCGGCTGAGCCGCCGCAGGTATTTCTTTACCCGAACGACATTGAAATTATTGGGCAAGTAGTGGCTGTAGCGACTACATTCGAGACTTCTCGGCGGCGGCGAAATCGCCCTTCAGATGCTGGATGATGAGCCGCAGATTAGCCTCAAAGAGAATTCGCTGGGCGTCGGTGGCGCGATTTGGCAATAGCGCCTGGTAGGAGCGATTTTTCTCCCAGGAGCTGAGCAATCGCCTTTTGCTCTGCGGCAGACTCTCCACATATTTGCTGACATCGTCTTTCTGATCCAAGATACTGAGGCCCAGAAGGCTCATCAGGACGTCTTCGTGGGAGCGGCGGAGGGCGTCCTCAGCGGCTTCCTCGCCGAAAACAGTCATCAAGCCATGGTGTTCATAGCGGTCCGTCTCGGGATTGTGAAGCCGGGAAAGATAAGCCAATTTGCCCATTCGCGTTTCGATTTGGGCCAGAGTTCTTTCCCAGAGGTCCTCCATGGCAGACCGTTGCCATTTCCGCTTTCCGGATGCGCCATCAGCCTCCATGTATTTATTGATACAACAAATCGGGTGGTGGCTGCTTGTTCTTGTGCCCGGCAAAACCGAATTGTTCTGAAACACGAAAATTTTCTAGTGCCGACTTCAAAACTGGAATAGGGTGTTTAAGGTGGGAGTGTAGGAACTATACGTCCTGTTGCTACTATGAACCATTTGAGGTTCTAAATCAAATTTTCCAGGAGCTTGTTGAATATGTTTAAAAAGATTTTATTGGCGGCCGTTTTTTCGGCAATCTTCGTGGTTCCGCATGTGGGAGCGACATTGCCTTTTCCCTCCTGCCCCTGCGATAAGGATGGCAATCGTATACCGCAATGCTTTACAGTTTGGGGCTATCAAATCTGCGCTTAATACCCATTGAGTAGGCGCTGGGGATTCGGTTAGAATGATTGGACCGGTACAGCGATAAACCGATTCAGCTACAATTGTAAAACGAATGCCATTATGGTAGTGTTTAGGGGGTATGTGTGATCACTAGTACCCCCTAAGGTAAATTATGAATTTTACGGCTGAAATCTGGATCCTATGGACTGGTTCGGCCCTATTTCAGCTTGCGGTGATCGTAGAAATATCACGTCGGCAGCTGCAAAACTCGTTTCGGTTTTTCCAATTTCTCCTATCGTACCATGTTTGCATTACTTTGCTCTCCGCAATAGCGCGCACGGTGATGTTTCCTGATGGCGCCTACTCGATTCTTTTTCAAGCAGATTGCTATTTGTTAACAGTTTTTCAGTTCCTGGTGATACAGGAGGTGTCGCGTCAGGCACTCGGGCGATTTCCAGCAATTCGAAAGGCTTCCATCCAAACACTATTTGCACTATGGGCAGCAATGATAGTCATGATTGGAATTTGGTTTTCCTACTTGAATAGGTTACCTGCCAACAAATCGGATTTTTTGTTGGTGGCGATCCGATACCATGATTCGGTATCTGTAGGGTTTACCGTATTCGTTTTGCTTTTTTTGCTCTTCCTTGCGTGGATGCCAGTACCAATGAGCAAAATGCATCTGCAGCATTCGTTTTTGCTGGGTTGCCACTTCACGTTAAGCTCGCTTTCGCATTTCGTTGCGCAAGACGGGAATTACCGGTCACAACATCTACTGGCAAACTTTATCCAGTTGGGTGGTACAGCGGTAGTGTGCTTGCTGTGGCTGCTGCGGGTTCGGGCTACTGGGCAAGAAGAAAGCTTCAACACACCCCGAGGGCCCCTTAATTTAGCGGAGACAGAACGTCTTTTTGCGCGGCTTGAGGATTTGAATACGGCTCTTTCCCGAGCCGGGAAGCACTAGAGAGGATTATTTCCCTGATTATTGCTTGCATTTCCAGACAAATGGCTTGCAATTGAACGCGCTCGCGATTATGCTGTTGCTAATAGTGTTTTCATGAGCAGCCAACATTTCATACCTCTCTTATTTGCCGTTTCTTGTGCCTGCATTTTATTTGTGACGCTTGCCTTGGTCCGTAGGCGTGGCATACGCCTGTTGGACGTTAGGTTGGAGGATGACTTAGCCGGGGATCGAGAATCCATTTCCGAGTATTATCGTCCGATGGCGCGTCTTCTAGACAATCGCGAGCTGAACGCAGTTCGATCGCTGTCCTACATTTCCGCGGCTGATTTTCGCCGCTTCCGTGCCGGGCGAGTGGAGGCCTTTCGAGGGTACTTGAAGGGAATTCGTCTGGACTTCAACCGTATTGAGTTCAAACTGCGCTACATGATGTTGTCTGGCAATGAGGCAGACGCCAAGCTGGTTATGGATCTGAATCGGATGAAGGTCAAATTTCAGCGAGAATTGTTGCGGGTAGAATTGCATTTAGTGCTATTCCGTATGGGCGCGAAAACGGTTGATGTGGGAGGCTTGGTCGATGTACTTGAACAATTTGAGGCCGTGCTGACCCCATGCACGGCTACGGCAGTGGGGAATCGTTGATCGACCAATCGTAATCAAAAAATCGTAAAGTCCAGCCCGGCTCCGATAGCCGGGCTTCTGTTCTATAGCGGGCGATGAAATGCAAGACGGCCTGCGGACTGCCGCCGAAATCCTTCTGGAACCAATTGAAGATCTCGCTGGTGGTAACCGTTTTTGTGCGGAGATCGATCCGAAGATTGCGATCGGCGCGAAGAAAGCGGATGGCGTCTTGCTCGAGCTTGGCGAGGACGTTCGCGGCGGTGTAGATCTCGGGGGAAAGAGCGGGACAACTGGCGCTGGCGCAGACAATGGCGAAGTGAATACGAGGTTCGCGAAAGGCTTCGCGGATGGAATGGTCTTCGATGCCGGCGAGAGTGCGGCTGCGGCCGGCGACCAGGAAATTGCGGGCATAAAAGTAAGCTGTCCGGCGCACAGGGTTGAGGAGGCGGTCTTTTTGCTGAGGGTAATCGCTGGCGAAGCTCCACAGGATGAGGGCATTGTAGACATTGATCCAGTGGGCAAGCTTGGCCTCACGGCTGGGCAGGCGGCTGGGATCGAAAGTGGCGAGGTGTTTGACGTAGCCCTCCAAGGGCGCGAGATCGGCCTTGAGGGCGGCATAGCGGACCCGGCCGGTGGCTGTGACGTACTGGCGAAGGGAGTAGGCGAGTCCATCCAGCGGGTTGGCGAATAGGCTGACCGGGGCAGCCAGGAAGAAGCGGCGGTTCACCGCGGACCCGTTTTGAGGAAGGCCTTAGCCTCGGCGTAATGCGCGAAGAGTTTTTCCTCGGCCTGAAAGTCCCGGGTATGGACGCGGCGCTTCGAGCCGGAGCGATCCACGGGATGTTTGATGTGGAGCATTTCGTGATAGAGAACGTAGGCTACGACGCAATGGGGCACGCCGGGCTGGTCGAGAAGGCGGGAGATGGCAATGGCATGATGGGAGGAATCATAATGGCCGAGGATCGTGCGGCTCGGGCGAAGACTCCAGCCAAGAAGGGGCATTTCGAGCTTGCCCGAAAAGTATTGAGCGTTGAGGTCATGGAAAATCTCCTCGAGGTGGAAGTGGCGGCCGGCGGGGTGAATCAGGCGCTTGACGCCTCGCTGGCGGCGGGCGTGCTCGGCGCGGCGGCAGACATCCTGGCGCATGAGGTAGCGGCGGTAGACTTCGGCCATGGGCCGGGGGGGAGTCTGGCGAAAGAGCTTGGACAGAAGAATGTAGGCGAGGCCTTCCTGAACGGGGGCGGGAGCGTCCTTGAGAAGGTCGGAGATTCTGACGGTCAGCTCGCCCTGCACGAGGCGGATTTTGCTCGAAAGCGAGGTGAAGGGATGGAATTCGACGTGAACGCGAGGGAGGCTCAGATTGGGGCGCAGATCGGAGAAAACACGCTCGTAAATTTCTTGAACAGTTTCAAAGAAAATCGCACTCTGAACGGGCATTCGATAGACAGGCTAACATAACAAGAGACAATCCCTTGCACAACGCTCAGATCACGGCCTTTGGCTGCTACGTGCCCCCTGGCCTTCTCACCAACCAGGACCTGGAAAAACTGGTCGAGACGACCGATGAATGGATTCTTACGCGAACAGGAATCCATACGCGGCATCTGGCCGACCCGGCGGTGGCGACCTCGGACCTGGCCGTGGAGGCGGCACGGGCGTGTCTGGCGCAGAAGGGAATGGAGGCGAAGGATCTGGATGCGATTCTGATCTGCACGGTAACGCCGGACATGTTTTTCCCTTCCACGGCCTGCCTGGTGCAGGACCGGCTGGGGGCGAGCGGGGCGTGGGGTTTTGACATTTCGGCGGCGTGCTCGGGGTTTGTGTATGGGCTGACGGTGGGAGCGAACCTGATCCGCGGGGGAATGCATGAGAGGGTACTGGTGATTGGCGCCGATACGATGTCGCGGATTATCGACTATACGGACCGCACGACTTGCATACTTTTCGGCGACGGGGCGGGAGCGTTTTTGCTTGAGCGGGGCGAGGGGTTTCTCTCCTTCCACAATGAGATCGACGGCTCGGGCGGGGAGGCGCTGAAGATGCCGGCCGGAGGGAGCCGGATGCCGAGTTCCCGGGAGACGGTGGAGCAGCGGCTGCATTATGTCAAGCAGGAAGGGCAGACGGTGTTCAAGTACGCCGTGCGCAAGATGGAAGAAGCGGCGCTGGCGGCGATTGCGAAAGCGGGACTGCGGCCGGAGGACATCAAGGTGCTGATCCCGCATCAGGCGAATATGCGGATTATTCAGGCCACGGCGGAGCGGCTGGGATTGGGGCCGGAGCGTGTGATCATCAACATCGACCGGTTTGGGAACACGACGGCGGGCACGATTCCGCTAGCGACACGGGACGCCGTCGAGCAGGGCAAGCTGAAGAGGGGGGATTTCGTGTTGTTCGTCACGGTGGGGGCGGGCTTTACGGTCGGAGCCAACGTTTGGCGCTGGACCATATAAACTGGGATCAGGATGAATCTTGATCTGTGGGACGACCACGTCCGGTCGCGATACCAGCAAGGACGCAAGCAGGAAGAATACCGGGTGTTTGATGAATCCTCACCGCAGGGAGTGAAGGATTTCTACATGCTGAATCACCGGCATCAGACGCATTCCTTTGCCAAGGGCAAGCGGGCGGAGTATGAAACGCTGCAAAAGGGCAAGCGGGGCATATGGGAAATGATGGAGTTTTTGAACACGCTGGTGGACGACTCTGATCCGGACACAGACCTGTCACAGATCGAGCACAATCTGCAGACGGCGGAGGCGATCCGCGCCGATGGGCATCCGCGGTGGTTTCAGTTAACAGGGTTGATCCACGATCTGGGCAAGGTGCTTTGTTCCTATGGTGAGCCGCAGTGGGCGGTGGTGGGGGATACGTTTCCGACCGGGTGCCGCTGGAGCGAGAAGATCGTGTTTCACGATTATTTCGCCTGGAACCCGGATTCGGCGATCGCCGAATATCAGACCGAGAACGGGGTGTATGAAGCGGGCTGTGGCCTCGATCAGGTGCATATTTCCTTCGGCCACGACGAGTATTTGTATCACGTGGTGAAGGAGTATCTGCCGGAGGAAGCACTGTACATGATCCGCTATCATTCCTGCTATTCGATTCATCGGGAAGGGGCCTATGGGCACCTCTTGAATGAGAAGGACCGGCGGATGCTCGACTGGGTACGGAAGTTCAATCCCTACGATCTTTATTCAAAGGGGAACACGAAGCCGGACGAGAAGGCTCTGAAGCCTTACTATCTCGATTTGATCCACGAGTATTTTCCGGCTGAGATCCGCTGGTAGGGCAGAGGAGGGGGCTTTAAGCCCCCTTTGCATATTCCGCTTGCGCGGCGGGAAGCGCGCTGGACGTGGGGGTGAAGCCATTGGCACGCAAGGCCTCTTCAAACTTATCGAGCAGGAAGAGGGTGTCTTTTTCGGTGGCAAGGACGCCCATGAGGCCGATGCGGAAAACCTTACCGGCCAGCTCACCGAAGCCGCCCAGGATTTCGATGCCATAGTGATCCATGAGATGCTTGCGAACGGCCATGTCGCTTACGCCTTCGGGCACGCGGGGAGTCATGAGATTCCAGAGACGATGACCACTGGCGACGTGCATTTCAAGACCCATGGCCTCGATGCCGGCGACGAAGGCATTGCGATTGCGGCGATGGCGGGTGAAGCGGTTGTCGAGGCCTTCTTCGTGAATGATCTCGAGGCCCTCGCGGAGAGCATAGAAGGCCGTGATGGGAGCGGTGTGGTGGTAGCGTTTGGCGCCGCCGAAGTACTCACTCAAGAGCTTGATGTCGAAGTACCAGGTGGGGATGATGCTCTGGCGCTGCTTGGTGAGCCAGTGGAGTGCGCGGGGGCTGACCGTAAAGGGAGACAGGCCGGGAGGGCAGCCCATGCCCTTCTGAGAGCAACTGTAGGCGATGTCGATGCCGGTCTTGTCAAAGTCGATGGGCATGGAGCCGAGGGCGGTGACGCAATCGGCGATGACGAGGGCGCCGACTTCGTGGGCGGCCTCGCAAATGGCCGAGCCATCGGTCCAACAGCCAGTGCTGGTCTCAGCGGCGACGTAGGCGACGGTATTTGGTTTCTCGCGCAGAATGGCCTCGCGGGCCTCCTCTGGGGTCCAGGTCTGGCCCCAGGGCTTTTCGATCCGGATGACATTGGCCTGTTGGCGCTTGCCCATTTCGGTCAGGCGGTCGCAGAAGTAGCCATTGGCGAAGATGAGGAATTTGGAGCGGGGTTCGACGAAGTTTGCCACCGCGGTTTCCATCCCACCCGAACCGGTAGCCGACATGGCCACGGTGAATTCGTTCGCGGTTCCAAAGCAAGCGTTCAGGCCCGTTTTGACAGCCTGCGTCACCTCGAAGAAGAAGGGGTCGAGATGACCGACGATGGGCTTGGACATGGCGTCGTAGACGCGCGGCTCGACCATGGACGGTCCGGGACCGTAGAGGAGCCGTTTGGGTGGATTTAGAGTGGAAGGCATAGAATTGATTTTACCGATAGACGAGATCCTGCCCCGGATCCCCGCGCGGGGCAACCTGGTAATTGAGGCAGCGCCGGGGGCGGGCAAGACGACGCGGGTGCCGGCATGGGTGATGGACAGCACCGAGGGCGAGGTGTTGGTGCTCGAGCCGCGGCGGCTGGCGGCGCGGCTGGCGGCGCGGCGGGTGGCTTGGGAACGGGGGGAGCGGGTTGGGGAAACGGTGGGGTATCAGGTGCGGTTTGAGAACGTCTCGGGATCGCGGACGCGGCTGCGCTATTTGACCGAGGGGGTGTTGAACCGGCGGCTGGCGGTGGACCCGAAGCTGCGGGGAGTCGCGGCGGTGATCCTCGACGAGTTCCATGAGCGCCATCTCGAAGGGGACCTGGCATTGGCGTTGTTACTGGATCTGCAGCGGCGCTGGCGGCCGGAGTTGCGCATCATCGTGATGTCGGCGACGCTCGACGCGGCGCCAATTGCGGCACACCTCGATGGGTGTCCGGTGCTGAGCTCGGAGGGGCGGCTGTTTCCCCTAGAGATTCGCTACACGCCGGAGAGCGGGCTGAAGTTGGAAGAGCGGGTAGCGGCGGCGCTGGAAAAGAGCGTGGGCGATGTGCTGATTTTCTTGCCCGGGGCGGCGGAGATCCGGCGGGCGATCGAGGCCTGCGGGCGGGCGGACATGGCGCTGCTTCCGCTTTATGGGGACCTGAGCGCGGAAGAGCAGGACCGGGCGATCGAGAAGTCGGCGCGGCGCAAGGCGATTTTTGCGACGAACATTGCTGAGAGTTCGATCACGATCGATGGCGTGACGACAGTGATTGATTCGGGGCTGGCGCGGGTAGCGACGGATTCGCGGACAACCGGTCTGCCGCAGTTGGGGCTAGGCAAGATTTCACGGGCTTCGGCGATCCAGCGGGCGGGGCGGGCGGCGCGGACGGGGCCGGGGCTTTGCATTCGGCTCTACACGGAGCAGGATTTTCTGAGCCGGGCCGAGCGGGCGAGGCCGGAGATTGTGTCACGGGATCTTTCTGGACTGGTGTTGCAATTGCGGGCGATGGGGATCGACAGGGCAGCGGACCTGCCATGGCTAACACCGCCGCGGGAGGACGATCTGGCTCGGGCCGGGAGTCTGCTGGACTCACTGGGGGCGCAGGGCGAGGCGGCGCGGGCGATGGCGGCCATGCCGGTGCATCCGCGACTGGGACGCATGATGATTGAATCGAAGAAACGGTGCGTGACCGGGCCGGCGGCGCGCGTCGCGGCACTGCTATCGAGTGGAGAACGCAGCGGGACACCGGATCTGATCCACTCGGCGGAGAGAGGATTACCGGCTTACGGGGAAAAGATTGCGCGGCAACTGGAGCGGGAAGTGGGGCCGACGCGCAGCGGACCGGACTGGGAGCGGGGCTTGGCGGAATCGATTCTGGCCGCCTATCCCGACCGGGTCGCCAAGAGGCGCAAGGACGAGGACTACACGGTGGCGGGAAACATCAGCGCCCGGCTCGGGCAGGCGCTTCCCCGCCCCGCCGAATGGATTGTGGCGGTGGATCTAGATGAACGCGGCGACCGGGGGACGGTGTACATTCGCGCCGCCTGCCCAATCGAGCCGGAGTGGTTGCTCGAGTATCCGGTGGAGGAGGTGGAGCGCTACATCTGGTCACGCGAGAAGGAGCGCTTTGAGCGCGAGAGCGCGCTGGTGTATCGCGGACTGAGCATCGAGTCGAGCGTGGAAGCGAGGCCGGCGACGGAGGAGGCAGGAAGGCTATTGGGGCAGAAGGCGCGCGAGGCGGGTTGGCGGCGATTTCTCGATGTCGAGGAGACGGAACACCTGCTGGCGCGGGCGGAGTTTGCGCGGGAACAGGGCTTTGACGTTGGCTTTGATGAAGAGGTGCTGCTCGAGCAGATGACCGGGTTATGCGCGGGGCGATGCGGATTCGACCAGATCCGCGAGGCGATCCGGAATGGAGAGTGGATGCCGAGGCTGGATTGGGCGCGGCTGGACCAGGTGGCGCCAAAGACGATCGCGCTCAAGACGCGCCAGAGCGTGCGAGTGCGATATGAGGCGGGAAAGACGCCTTGGATCGAGAGCAGACTGCAGGACTTCTGGGGGATGACGGAGACGCCGCGGATAGCCGGCGGGCGAGTGGCGGTGCTGGTGCATCTGCTGGCGCCAAACCGGCGGCCGGTGCAGATGACACAGGATCTCGGCTCGTTCTGGAGCAAGCTATATCCGGAGTTGCGGCAGCAGTTGAGCCGCCGCTATCCGAAACACAATTGGCCTTAGTCGCGGCGGAAATGGAAGCGGCGAAGGGGCAGAGGCATCTCGCTATCGGAGCCTTTGACGCTCTTCCAGACGATTTCGTTGAGGGCGAACATTGGGGTACGGTCATATTCGCTGAAGTCCATGGCGAGGGATTCGCGCGCACCCCAGGCGGCCATGGTGTTCTTGGCGTTGACATCGACCTGGGGGGGCACATGATTGTAGGGAGTGAGGTTGGGGGTATCAGAGAAGGAAGCGTACATCGGCATGGCGGCGGCATCATACTGCGTCATCGGCGGGAGCCCAAGCAGCAGTTCGATGGTGCGGAGGAAACTGCTGGTGGTGTAGAGCGTGGAATCGAGATGAGCACGGCGCGTGTAAGGACTGACGACGAGACCGACCGTGCGGCGGGCGTCGATGTGGTCCGGTCCATCCTGCGCGTCGTCCTCGATGATGAAAATCGCTGTCTCGGGCCAGTACTTGGATTTTGAGACGCGGTCGACGAGCTGGCCGATCGCCCAATCATTGTTGGCCACGGCGGCGACGGGGGTGGGGACGCCGGGGCGGGTGCCTTGAGTATGATCCTCGCCGAGGCTCATGACGACGAAGTTGGGGAGCCGGTCGTTGGGGTTGGCGGAATCGTAATTCTTCTCGTACAGGTCGAATTCCTCGAAGAAGACTTTGACGTTGTCAGTGTCGCGCATGCCGGGGAGCTTGAATTTTGGCGAGACCTTTCCGAGAAGACCGCCGACGCCGGGGGAAGCCTCCATGGTGGTGCCATCGCTGGCGCGGGTAGCGTATTCGCCATAGCTGCGGTAGGTTAGGCCCTTGCGCTGGGCGAGGTCCCAGAGATGACCGGCGGCGGGGACATAGGCGGCCGAGGGGCGGGCCTGGCTGTGCCCCCCGTAGGTAACGGGCCAGAGCTTTTCGTTGAAGTCGGTAGCGTAGGCCGAGTTCGACCAGGAGTGGCCATCGACGCTCACCTCGCCATCGCAATAGAGGTTGTCGAGCAGGACGAACTCTTCAGCGATTTTGTGAGCATTCGGCGTGACGTTTCTGCCGAAGATGGTGAGCCGGGGGTCGCCTTTGCCCTTGGGCATATCGCCCAAGACCTGGTCGTAGGTGCGATTCTCACGAATGATATAGAGGACGTGTTTGACTGGGGAGCCGACACCGACCTCGCGCGGCACCACGGAATTACCTGGGCCCTGGGGCGGCTTGGCAAGAGTTCTGAGTTCATCGTGGTAGGGCGAGTTTTGCATGGCCTGTTGGGTGTAGCCTTTGATCTTCGCCTTGAGATCAGTGAGTTCGACGACCTGAATGGTGCCCTTCATCAGCTGCTTCACACTACCTTTGCCCTCGGTCTGGCCATCGTTGTCAAGCGGGGAGTGGGGGCCGCGGATGTTTGCATAACCGCCCAAACCCTTACTGTTGCCGATGTAAAGCTTCTTACCATCGGCGGAGAACTCGAGCGAAGACGGATACCAACCGGTGGGAATGAAGCCCATGACGTTGTATTCTTCGGCTTCGGCGATGTTGACGACGGCGACGGTGTTGTTGTCAGCGTTGGCGACGAAGAGCATTTTTTCCTCGCGGTCGGCAATGAGGGCGTTGGGGGTGGCGCCGATGGGGGCGTTGGCATACATGGCCGTGTTGATCTGGTGAACGGAGCGCATGCGGACGGTGTCGACAACCCAAACCGAGTTGGAGTTACCACAGGATACAAAGAGGCGGCCGTCGCGGGTGAGATACATGTCATTGGGATTGGCGCCGACGGAGATGCTGCGCACGACCTTGTTCGTGGCAAGGTCAACGACGCTGACGGAATTGCTGGCCCAGTTGGACACATACAGATATTTGAGATCGCGGCTCATGAGGAGTTCATAGGGATTGACCTCAACAGCAATCTTTCCGAGGAGCTTGCCAGTGGCAGAGTCGAACATGGCAACGTGGCCAGCGAGATTACCAGTGCCGCGGTTGGCCGCGTAGAGAACTGGCTTGGACGGATGGTGGAGCAGCCCGGACCAATAGGTTTCATTCATCGGCCAGGGACTGTTGAACTCGATGGCTGGTTTGGCGCCGATACGGCCGTCGGCATAATCGAAGACATAGATAGGAGCATTGGAGGGGTCGCGGCGGGAGACGGCATTGCCGCCGGAAACATAGACTCTTTTGCCGTCCGGGGCCCAGGCCAGGCCGAGCCAGGCGGACTTCAGGGCGACGCGCTGGGTGGGCTCGTCGGTCTTGGCATCCATGACGACGAGGCCGTGGGGGTTGAAGCCGGAGTGCAGAGCGAGGATCGCCTTGCCGTCGGGGGTGCGGGAAAGCCCGAGGACCATGTCTTCGGTTTTGATCTGCTTTCCGGCCGGAGTGAGCTTCCAACCGTTGGGCAATTCATAGCCGCCATCGGGGGTGGGAGCGGGAGTCTGAGAGAGGACAACCAGGAGAGCAATCTCGAGCATGTAGAGAGAGTATCGCCTTTGCGTTACGAAGTCATGACGCGGGATGGCTCGAATAGAATTGAAGGCAGTTTATGAAACGCAGAAGGTTTTTCCAAAGCGCCTTGGCCGCACCGGCGGCCGGTAATTTGCTGGCCCAACAATCGGGCCCGGCCGGCAGTGAATTGCCGAAGCTGGAAATCAGCCCGGCTGAGGCAGTGGGGGAATATACTCCGCGATTCTTTTCCGCGGGGCAGTTTGCGAGTCTGGCCCGGCTGGCTGAGGTGTTGATGCCCGGGCCGGAAGGGGGTGTGGGTGCGCCGGAAGCAAAGGCGGCGGAGTTTCTCGACTTCTTGTTATCGCAGTCTCTGCCCGAGAGGCAGCAGTTGTATCTGAAGGGGCTGGACGCGCTGAACGCGGAAGCACGACGGAAACAGCATCAGAGCTTCGCGACGGTGTCGCTCGAGCAGGCCAATGCGCTGCTTGAACCGCTGCGCAAGCCGTGGAGCTACGAGCCCCCGGCGGACTTGATGACGCGGTTCTTGCAGGCGGCGAAGGCCGATGTGCGGACGGCGACGATCAACTCGCGGGAGTTCAATGCGGGGCAAAGCGCGGGGTCGCGGCGTCCCGCCGGAATCGGTCTGTACTGGAAAGCGATCGAGTAAAGGAAGCCCATGCCACAGCAAGAATACGATGTCCTCATTGTTGGCTCCGGCGCCTCAGGCGGCACGGCTGCCTACACGCTGACCAAGCGTGGCCTGAAGTGCGTGATGGTCGAGGCTGGTCCGCTGGTTGATTTTGAGAAAGCACGCGAATTCAAGCCCGTCTACGAACTGCCCTATCGCGGTTTCGGAAGACCCGGCAGGCTGCCGCATGTTTTCCAGGCTAACGAGTTTAATGCCAATCAGTGGGTGGATGAGAAAGAAGTGCCGTACACGCACGCGCCGAACCAGCCTTACAACTGGGTGCGCGTGCGAATGGTGGGCGGCAAGAGCAACTTTTGGGCGCGTATGAGCTTCCGGCTGAGCGATTACGAGTTCAAGGCCAAGGATCATGATGGCTATGGGGAGAACTGGCCGATCTCGCATGCCGACTTGTCCCCTTACTACGACAGGATTGAGCCGATCTTTCGCGTCTCCGGGCGCAAGGAGGGGCTCAAGCAGTTACCGGACGGCATCTTCGTGGCCGACGAATCTCCGGACACGGAAGCGATTCAACGGGTTGCGCGCTCAGGCAAGGAATACGGCATGACGGTGACGAAGATCCGCCGTTCGCTGGGTAACGGTATGCTGGCGAGTTCGCGGAATCTGTTGCTTCCCGAGGCCATTGCCACAGGCAACCTGACGCTGGTTCCGAATTGCGTGGCACGTGAGATTTCCGTCGACCGGAATACGGGCAAGGTGAACGGACTGCATATTGTCGAGCGTCATTCACGGCGCGAGATGCATGTGCGCGCCAAGGTGGTGGTGGTTGCGGCCTCGTGCCTTGAGTCAACCAGGCTAATGCTCAATTCGAAGATTGCAAACTCTTCTGGGGTGCTTGGCCGTTATCTGATGGATCAGTTCTACATCGGAAACTCAGTGGTAGCACTGGTGCCGGAGGCCAAAAACGGCAAGGCACGCCGCAACATGATCGGCGGCGCCGGCTACATTCCCCGCTTCGCCAATCTGAACAAGGGCCAGGAGGCGGGCAAGAAGTACATCCGCGGATGCGCATTCGACTTTTCAACCGGCGGGACGCCCGACGCGAAGTTTTTCCCTGCCTGGGGCAAGGAACTCGACGATCTTCTGGTCGCGGCGCGGGGCGCGGGAGTGTCCGCAACGGCGATGGGAGATGTGCTTCCGCGATACGAGAACCGCGTCCAGATTGACAAAAGCGTGGCGGACACTTATGGCATCCCGGTACTCAACTTCGAGTGCAAGTACAGCGAGAACGAACTGGAGATGGCGAAGGATTCGGTGGCGACGCTGGCAGAGGTCTGGCGCAAGGCGGGCTTCGAGGTGATTCACACGAATGACAAGCCGCTGCCGCCGGGCTACTCGATCCATGAGCTAGGCACTTGCCGGATGGGAACGAATCCGAAGACGAGTGTGTTAAACGCCTACAATCAGTCGCACGACATCGCGAATTTGTTTGTCGTCGATGGCAGCAGCTTTGTAACAGCGGGCACGCAAAACCCAACCATGACGATTTGTGCGCTGGCGATGCGGGCCAGTGAGTATCTGGCTGAGAAGTTTGCGCGGAGGGAGATTTAGCGATGCGGGGTCTAGTTTGGCTGCTGCCTTGGCTGCTGGTGGCCGAGGTGCGAATCCTGACGGACTTTCCGAACGCGAGCGCCGGGCAGGTGACGCAAGTCAGCCCGCTGCACTTTCGCGTTGGAGTAAAAGGGCAGGCTGACCAGGATGGCCGGAACCGGCAAGCGAACTGGTACTTTTTTCGGGTAAGCGGCGTGCCCAAGGGGGCGGAGATCCTCATTGATTTGGTGGACCTGCCGGGCGAATACAACTACCAGCCAAACCGCGGAGCGGTGACGAAGGACACGCGGCCGTACTGGAAGGAAGGCAAGAAGGGTGGCTGGCAGGAGGCCCGCGGTGACTATGACCCGGCCGAGCCGCGATGGCGACTGCGGTTTCGCCCAAAGAAAGGCGAGTTTCTTGTAGCCCACATTCCGCCTTACACACAAGCTAATCTGCGGATGCTTCGTAAGGAGACTCAGCCAGTCGTGGAGCAGATAGGGCGCTCGGTGGGTGGGCGGCCGATTGAACTGTGGACCTTCGACCGTTCGGGCGGCAACAAGGCTGCGCCTGTCGTGTGGCTGATGTTGCGGCAGCATGCCTGGGAGGCTGGGACATCCTGGGCGGGAGAGGGTTTGCTGCGCAAGCTGGGAACAGGAATTGTCTGGAAGGTGCTGCCGTGGTGCGACCCGGACGGGGTGGCCGAAGGAGGAGTTCGCTTTAACAAGTTCGGCTATGATTTGAACCGCAATTGGGATGCGCCGAATGATGCGGCCCTGCGCCCGGAAATCCTGGCGCAAAAGGCAGCGATCGAAGACTGGCTGAAGGAGGGCAAGAAGGTCGACTTCTTTCTCACACTGCACAATACGGAAACCGGTGAGTATCTCGAGGGTCCGGCGGATTCGACACTGGGCCAGAGTCTGTATTCAAAGCTGAAAGAAGAAACACTGTTTGATCCGGACCGGCCTTACCTTTCACGCATGGCAGTGGAGCGCACCGGGCGGGCCAACGTAATCCAGTGGTTGTGGAAAACACATCAAGTTCCGGCGTTCCTCATGGAATTGAGGATCGCCGCGAGCCCGCGGCGGCAGGCGCGGCCAACGGCGGAATCGTGGCGCGAGTTCGGAGCACAGTTGGCTGGACAAATCGCCGCGGCATTACTTGCCAAATAAAGAAGGCGCTCTCCGGTTGGGAGAGCGCCCTCGAGTGCTCAAGGCGATCAGAAGCTGAGCCGCAACGCAAATTGCATTTGCCGCGGGTTGCCCACGATGCTCGTGATGATGCCGGCGTTGGGGTTGCCGACGTTCGGATTGGGAAGATCGAACTGGGCTTGGTTCAACAGGTTGAACATCTCGGTGCGGAACTGCAACTTCCAGTTTTCGCGGAAGATGAAGTTCTTGAAGATCGAGAAGTCGACGTTGGTGCGGCCCGGCCCGCGGAGAATATTGCGTCCGCCATTGCCGAAGGTGAAGATCGTGGGGGTACCCCAGGCGGAGCCGCTGCCGGGAGCGCCGATCGTAGTATCAAACCAGCGGGCAATTGTTGGATTATCGAGCTTGGCGTTGCGGTAATAATCGGGTCGGCTACCCCCAGCGTTCGACACCGAGTTGGCCAGCACGGGAGTGAAGGGGAGGCCGGTTTGAGCGGCGACGATGAGGTTGGTATCCCAGTTGCCGATGATGTTATTGAGAACCTTGCTGCCGGTGGAGAACTTGCGGCCCTGACCGAATGGCAGTTCATAGTTCATTGAATAGACGGCGCGGTGCTGGATGTCGTGGCCGGAGGTGCCGCGGTCGACGTTACGGAAACGCCGGTCCTGCGGAATCGGGCCGTTGTCGGCGCCGCCGAACTGGTTGGGCACATTGTCGATGGAGTGCGCCCAGGTGTAGGCAAAGAGGAAGCCGAGACCGCTGGCGAAACGGCGCTCAATGGTTGATTGCAGCGAGTGATAGCTGCTCAAGCCGTCAGAGACGTTGTAGTCGAGGTTGATCACGCCTGGGGCGAGGCCAATGAGGGGGCGGCGCGGCGCGGGTGCGCCAGGGCCGGGTATGGGTTGATTGAAGTTGAAGCTGCTATCCAGGCGCCGGCCCATGTTGCCGACATAACCAACTTTGAAGACCAGTTCCTTCGGCAACTGTTGCTGAAGCTGGAGGTTGTACTGCTGGGCAATGCCGGAGCGGAAGCGCGTATCGACGCCCAGGAAGTTGCCGACCGGATTGGCGACGGCGGCCTGGAAGTTGAGGCTGGGGATCGGCGGCAACCCGTCGGCGACGCGGCGCGGATTGGCAACGAACTGGTTGATATCGATGGCGTTAATGGGGCCAAAGGGCAACTGGCGGTGACGACGAAGCATGACGCCTTCGCTGCCCGCGGGGTTGTAGAAGATGCCGGCGCCGCCGCGGAGAATCGTACCGGCCCGCAGCTTATAGGCAAAGCCGAGGCGGGGTCCGAAGTTGTTCCGGTCGCCCACCACGCCCGTGGCAGCGTCGGTGTTGAAGCCGGAAATGAGCAGGCGGCCCGCGACGGGGTCGAAGTTCGTCCAGCGATTCGTGACTTCCGTCGAAGGAGTGTCGTACTCGTAGCGGACACCGAAGTTGAGCGTCAGCCGGTCGTTCACCTTCCAGTCGTCCTGGAAGAAGAAATTGGATTCCCAGATGCGAATGCCGGGAGCGAACAGGGTGAAATCCTGCTCGATCACGCTGGCGGTACCCAACAGCAGCGCGGCCATGGCGTCGCCAGTGGCGGCGGCATTGTTGGGGTTATCGGTAAAGGTGCGGCCGAAGTTGAAGCGGCCATTGCCACGGTTCGTTTGATATTGCGTGAGTTGGCGGCGGCGGAAGTCCGTGCCGAACTTGAGCGTGTGGCGGCCACGCAGATTGGTGAAGTTCACGCCCGGATGGTAGGTGTTCTCAATGCGGATGATCGGCAGGGAACGGGTCTGGCCGATACCGGTGTAGCCGGCGGGCGAGAAGATGGGAATCCCGTCCGAGTTAGGCCCTTGGTTTGAGCCCCGTACGCCGAGCTTTTCGCCGAGCTGCGCACCGGGGCTGGCGCCCTCCTGCACGAAGTTTAGAGCGAACCGGTTGAAGCCCATGCGGGCCTCCATGATGAAGGTGGGAGTGATCATCCGCACCCAATTGAGCACGGAGTGATAAGCCTTGAGGGCCGAGTCGCCGGCGAAGGTATCCTCATTGCCGAGGCTGACGGGAGTATCGATTCCAGCCAGACGTACCGGAGCGAAGGTGGAGGGCCGGGTGGTCGTGGTGTCCTGACGGGAAAAGCGGCCAAAAACTGTGTTCTTCTCATTCCAGTTCCAGTCGATGCGGGCGTCGCCCTGGTCCCATCGCTGTTTTTCGCCAGGGTTCGTGATCTGGTTGTTAATGAAACCGGCGCGATCCGGAGTAGGGTAGGCGTTGATCAAGCGGGCCATGATCGGATCGAAGCGGTTGGCAGGGATGATGCGGCCAGGGAACGGTTGCCGGGTGAAGCCGGTGGAGACGGTCGAGTCGGCGCGCAGAGTAGCAGGGTCGAAGATATCACGGACTTCGGAGAAGTTACCCTGCCGCATGGCGAGGGAGGGGATGCTATTGAGGAAGGTGCGCTGGAGGCTGCGGCGGAAACCCTCGTAGTTGGCGAAGAAGAAGAGTTTGTTCTTGATGACCGGCCCGCCGAGGGAGGCGCCGAACTGGTTTTGCCGGAGAGCGGGGCGGATGAGCGAGAAGAAGTTCCGCGCATCAGTAACCTGATTGCGCAAGAAGTTGTAGGCGCTGCCGTGGAATTCGTTGGAGCCCGACTTCGTGACAATGTTGACTGTTGCACCAGAGTTGCGTCCCTGGTCAGCGCTAAAGAGATTGGTTTGAATCTTGAATTCGCGCACGGCTTCGACCGAAGGCCGGAGCACAATCGACAAAGTGAGGCGCTCATTGTTGTCGATACCGTCCCAGAGAAAGTTGTTCGAACCTTCACGGTTGCCGTTGGCGAAAATCTCGCTGCCGGGCCGGAGGTCGTCGGGACGGTTGCCGGACATGATCGTGCCGCGGCTACCGAAACCCACGCCGGTAACGCCGGGACCAAGCGTCGCCAATTGCACAAAGTTGCGTCCGTTGAGCGGCAGCTCGGCAACCTGGCGCTGCTCGACCACTTGGCCGATGGAACTGGTATCGCTTTCGATCAAGGGGTTCGAGGCCCGGACTTCGACCGACTCGGTAACGTTGCCGACTTCGAGTTGGAAGTCGAAGCGGGCGGTCTGGTTGACTTCGAGTTTGATTTCCTGGAAAACGGGCTTGAAACCGGCTTTGCTGGCGCTGACACGGTAGCGGCCGGGAGGCAATAAGGGCACGGTAAAGACGCCGGTCGAATCCGTGGCGATCTCACGCAGGACCTGCGTTTCGAGATTTTGTACAACAACCTTAGCCTCGGCGATCGAGGCGGCGGACTTGTCTGTGATTGTGCCGGTGACGGAGGATGTATTCTGGCACCAGGCTATAGCGAGGATGGACAGAAGCAATAATGCGAGACGGAGCATGAAGCGAAGGCTCTCCCTTGACGATTTTCTTGACTGCACGAAATCGTGCCAGTGCTCTTACTGTATCGTCATTACTGGGAAAGCGTGTAGGGGGGTGGCTAGAAGATGATCTCGCTCTTCTTGGCATCGACCTTGTCCGGATTGATCCCAGGCGATTTTTTCAATTCGGCGAAAGTCTTGATTTTGCCGACTTTTTCGCGATGGGCGAGAAAAAGGGCGGATTCGCTGCGCTTCATGCTGAGGCGGCTCTCGAGTTCGATGGCGCCGGCAGTGTTGACGTTCAAGGGAGGCATGGCGTCGGCCGGGTAATGCTTGGCAAGATAGTCGGCAACGAGAGCGAGTTCTTTTTCGGGGGAGCGCATACCGAAACCAACCATTTTGGCGATCGTATTGTTCCAACCATTGATGTCCTGGCGCAAGGAGATGGAGCGCTCAATCTCATGACAGGTCTTGCAGTTCTTTTCCGTCTCCTTCATTCCCTCGCCATCGGGCAAAATCTGGGCCGCCGTTGAGCCTGCCAGAGCCAGGCAGAAAAACAAATACCGCATTGTCTTAAATCTCCATGAAGAATCCAAAAGAATACTGGTGGTTATCCACCGTGCTCAGATAGACGCGGCCGCCGCCGGCGGCGAGCCCACCCGAGGTGACAAAAGACGAGATCGACGTTCCGCTATTCCAGAACTCTTTACCCGTCAATCCATCGATAGCATAGAGTACGGCCTTGGCGCCTTTCGCGTTTCCGGGAGCGGCGGCGAAGACGACGCCATTGACGATGATGGGGGTGATGGCGGAGGGGATTTCCCGCGAGGTCCAGCCGGCTTCGAGGCCGTTTGCCGTCAGCTTGAGCGCCGTGATGTTGGTGGCCGTCGGAACGAGAATCCAACGCACCTTCTTCTCATCTTCCCAACTGGCAAGCGCGCCGGCCGTGAAGTTACCGGAAGCCAGCGGCTGGCTGGCGGCAATGCCGCTCATATCCTCGCTATTGACAACATGGACACGGCCGTCAGCGGTTGCCGCCGCCAAATAGTTCTTGCCATTGAAGGCGAAGACGACCGGGGAGGAAACGAAGGAGGATTCCTTGGCCGTGTAGACGGCGCGCTGGTTTAGCTTAGCTTCCTCGAGGGCGACGAGCTGGTTGCCGGAGGCGGCGTAGACTTCACCCTCGGGGCCAACGGCGAAACCGGTGGAGCCTTCGATGTTTTTGCCAGTCGCCTTCCACTGGTTGACTTCCTTGGTTTCGAGGTTGATGGAGTAAACCCCATTTTCAACGCCATTACAGCCATTTACGGTGGCTACATAGGCAACGCCGTCGAAGGCGGTGAGGCCGACGGCATGAGCGCCGGGCTTAAGAAACGGTACTGGGGCCTTGGGCTCTTCCCCGTTGGAGACGTACATTTGGTGGAGTTGTCCGTCACCGGTGACCGCGACGACAAATTGTGCGCGGGGGGCAAAGGGGCTGGGGGGAGCGGTGGCCCGCCGGGGATTGGAGCTGGCAGCAGGAGCCGGAGGAGCCGGGGGCGGGCCGGGGCGCGGGGCGGGAGTCTGCTTCAGCGTGACGGCGCCTTCAAAGGGCTCACCCACCCCGGAGCGGGCGGGGTTTGCGCGAGCCTGTCCGCGTCCAACATTGAGCGGATATACGATCGCCGTGGGACGGGTAATGGAGGAAGTCATGCCGCCCGGACAAGCAGGAGTGCCGGGCTTGGCCATGCTCTTGCCGGCGCCGTTTTGCCATTCCAGCCGGCCCATATCGGTATCGATGCCGATCGTCGTGTCGCCGGATCCGCCAAAAAAGCCCAGCGTCCGGAAGCCGCGGTAACCGATGTAGAAATCAAGCAGAGCGGGTGAGGTAAGGGCCTGCTGCTGGCGAGTGACGTTATTGAGCTTCATCTTCCACAGCAGTTGGAAGCCCGGCTTGCGCATGGTCTGCTCGGAAATCTTGGCGTCGTAACGGATCCAGTTCGACCGTTGCACATCGTTGCCGGCCGTCATCCAATCGTTTCCGCCGCGCTGTGCGTGCAACAAACCGAAGGCCGCCAGCGTGCAAATGGCGCCCTTCAAGACTCGATTCGAAAAAATCATACCCCTTCTCCAGTTCGAAAATCCATTGAAGACAAATCATATACCCAAACCCTGTTATATATTGGGCGCAGGGATGTCATTGATGAAGTTTGTAAGCATTTTCATGATTACCGGCCTGCTGGCCGGTCAGACAGCCAACTGGCTGACCGATGGGGGCGATCCGCAGCGGAACAACTGGCAGAAGGAAGAAAAACGCCTGAGCGTCAGTACGGTCAAGGACATACAGCTGCTTTGGAAGGTGAAGCTGCCGAACGAGACGCGGGCGATGCACAGCCTTTTGCCGCCGCTGGTGATTGGCAGCGTCGACACGGCGGAAGGCAAGAAGCAATTGGCAATCCAGGCTGGAGTTTCCGACAACGTCTGGGCGATTGACGTGGCTACGGGCAAGGTGTTTTGGCACACGCACTTTGAAAACACCTACAAGGAGCCGGCGGGGAGCCGGGGCCCGAGCGTGCTTTGCCCCGGCGGGATGACGGCGAACGTAACGATCGGCGAGGCGGGAGCGGGCAAGTACACAATCTACGCGGCGTCCTGGGACGGCCGTCTGCACATGCTGAACGCCGCCGACGGCAAGCACATCATGCAGCCGACCAAGTTCATGCCTCCCAATGGCAAGCCTTACGCGATGAATCTCTGGAAGAACGTCATTTATACACATTCCGCGCAGGGCTGCGGTGGCAACCCGAACGTAGCCTACACCTATGATCTGGCCACGCATAAGGTAGGCAGTTGGGGGCCGGCTGGTGGGGGCATGTGGGGCCGGTCAGGCCCGGCGATTAGCGCCAAGCACGACACGATGTACACCGGCACCGGCGATGGGCGTTGGGACCCCGAGAACGGGGTCTATGGCAACGGCATGATAGGCGTGCGCCAGAACAAGCAAACCAAGGCGCTCGAACTGGTCGACTACTATGGGCCGTCGAATGCCGAGTGGCTGCTGAAGCGCGATCTCGATATGCAGGTGACGCCAACGATTTTTGAATACAAGGGCCGCGAGTACATGGTCGACGCGAGCAAGGAGTGCCGGCTGTACTTCATGGATACGGAGAGTATCGGGGGAGATGATCACCGTACGCCGCTGCAACGCACCCCACTGATATGCAACGAGATGGTGGACTTTGCCGAGGCCGGCATCTGGGGCTCGTTGACGACTTGGCTGGATGGTAAGGGGACGCGCTGGGTGCTCACGCCTTTCTGGGGCCCGAAGCATTCCAAGTTCAAGGCGCCGATCGAGAATGGCCTGATCAAGAAGGGCGCGATTGCCGCCTTCAAGGTGGTCGATGGCAAAGATGGCAAAGCGCAACTCGATCCGGTGTGGCTATCGCGCGACATGGACCAGGCCGAGCCGCCGGTAGTGGCTAATGGCGTTGTTTTCGCCTACGGCAGCGGCGAAAACACGGCACAAGCCTTCCCCGATGTCGGTCTCGATTTCCGCATGGAGCGGCGCGTGCCGAAGTCGACCCACGCCGTACTCTATGCACTCGATGCACAGACGGGCAAGGAATTGTGGAACTCCGGCAAGCAGATCACGAAGTGGAATCACTGGTCGGGGATCGCGGTGGCCAACGGCCGCATCTACATCAACACCTTCGACGGTGAACTCTATTGCTTCGGTCTTCCGAACTGATGCGACGCGCCTGGCTGAGCGTGCTATTTGGGCTGACCGGCTTGCTGCCGGCGCAGGACCAGAAGCTGACGCTGGTGGAAGAACTGGAACAGGAGAACAGGCGCTACATCCGTCTGCTGAGTGATTGGGGTCAACTGACCCGCTACGGCAGCGAGAACGCTGAATTGAAACCACCCGCGGCGGGCGAAGCGCGTGTTGTGTTCTTCGGGGACGACATCTGGGACAAGTGGCAAAATTTTCCCAACCGGTCGGGCTGGCTGAACCGCGGGATCGCCAACCAGGCGACGCCGCAAATGCTAGTGAGATTCCGGCAGGATGTGATCGCCCTGAAACCGAAAGTGGTTGTGATCTCCGGGGGGACGAACGACTTTGCCGGCTATGCGGGACCGGCCACGGAAGGCACAATTGCTGAGAATTACCAGACGATGGTCGAGTTGGCCAAGCTGCATGGCATCAGAGTGGTGCTCACGTCAGTTACGCCAATCTGCGACTGCTTCCGCATTCTCAGCGAACGCCGGCCTGCTGGCAAGATCTTGGGCCTCAACGGATGGCTGAAGGGGCTGGCCAAGAAAGAAGGGCTGGTCTACGCCGATCTTTACGCGGTGCTCGGACAGGGTCGCAACTTCCGTCAGGAATTGACCGCCGACGGACTCGTTCCCAACGAAAGAGGTTATGCCACCATCCTGCCATTCATTGAGAAGGCAGTGGCCGAAGCGCTCAACTAATTGAGCGCTTCGCGTTTCTCGAGGTTGGCTTCGATATCCTTGCGAAGCCGCCAGACCGGATGCATCTTCTTGTCGACCATCAGTTGCAACTGGTCATCCATGTGGTTTGAGCCGGGCTGGGAAGCATTGCCGTAGCCGAGCACGCAATTCGCCTTCTGCGGCGAGGAGAATTCGATGGCGCACACGAAGGTTTCTCCGTGAGTCGGATAAAAGCGATTGCCTTTCTTCTTGCTGAAGGACATTGTGCGAAACAAACCCAAGCGGCCGGCGCCGCCGTTGCCGGGCAGATCCTTGGCGCCACGCTCGAAGCGATAGACCTCACCGTAGGCTATATCGAGCGCGCCGTAGGTTTTCTCAACGTGGGCGGCAGCGAGGCTGAGCGCGGCCAGCGCGGCTTTGACGTCAGCCACCCCATAGGCGGAATTGAGGGTGTCCTTCGGATTGAAGGGAACGCGGAGATCCTTGTTGATGAAGTCTCCGCCACTGAAGTAGCGATCGGAAAAATCGATGAACAGAACCGCGCCACGGGAAGTTGTATCGAGGTGGCGGTCCCATTTCTCCAGCACCGCAAGGGCGCGCTGGGTGCGGGCGTCGGTGGCCTGGCCCTTGGCGGCGAATAGGTCCGGGGCACGGCGTCGGCCAATTCGACGCGCGTGTTGTGTTTGTAGTCAATGAGCTCTTCGTAGGTGATGGACTTGTCCTCGGAGATCATCCGCAGGCTCCGTTTGGTGCGGAAGGTGACCGGGCGCGAAAGGGGCGGGGCAATCGTGGAGGGATACTTTACCGGATCGAGTTGGGGGAGCGTGGAGTGCCAGGGCTGCTCATTGGCATTTTGATTGAAACCCGACTTCGGGTTTTCCGACTGGGGCAATTCTTCGAGCCGCAGATAGTCTGTCCACAAATAGTCGGAGCGATCACCAGGCAGAACTTTCGAATAGGTCTCCCAATCGCCAGACTTACGGCGCGGGACTGTGCCATTGCAGATGAGGTAGATATTGCCCTTGTCGTCGGCGAAGTTCGCGTTCCACATCGGAACGGCGATCAGGCGCATGGCGTCCTTGAACTCCGCGAGATTCTTGGCGCCGCCCATGCGGAACCACTGTTCAAGCATGCGCGGACGGTCGATGCCGGCAACGCGCATGGCAACCGACACACCGCCGCTGTCATAGACCACAGGTCCGTGAATGCTGTGGCGCGTGGTAACGGTCTCGGTCTTGAAAGTGCCGTCGGCCTGTTTGATTTTCAAGGTGGAGGACGATGCCGTAAAGTCTTTCCAGACTCCGTCGAACTGATACTGATTGCCTTTGACGGTGAGCTTGTAGAAGTCGACTGTATCGATCGTGTTGACGGTCCGCCCCCAACCGGCGTGCTCGTTGAAGCCAATCACAGGAGTGGGGAATCCGATCTGCGGAGCGCCGTAAAGGTTGTAGCCGGGGGCGTTCAGATGCACTTCCATGTAGGAGTAGAAGCCCTCCCAGGCCAAGTGGGGATTGATGATGAGCATCGCCTTGCCCGAGGCCGAGCGGGAAGGGCCGACGGTCCAGGTGTTGGATCCGGCATCATGCTCAACGGCGGGGAAGCGTCGGTCGAGCATGGCTCTTTGCCGCGGCTGCAAGAGGGGAGCGATTTCGGAACGGAGACGGTTCATCGAGCCCATGTACATGTAGTGAACCGCGCGGAGCGTATGGCCGACCACGTCGACGGCGGTGACCGGCAATACTTGCCGGTATTGCGGACTGACGTGGTTGGGATGTTTGGCGGCGTGGTCGTTGATGCCGCGCGCGAAGGCATCGAGATACTTGCGAAATTGGGGAGTCTGGGCAGCATACCAATCCTTGGCTCGCTGCGGCACGCCATTGGCGTGAATCCAGCGGTCGAGCGGGGCTTTCGATTCTCCCCAATACTCCGCCGCCCGTCCGCGCGACTCGCCATAGAGGCTCAGCAGCAAATCGGCCTGATTCTGCATCTGAGCGTAACCATGGGCATGAAACATGGCTTCGACAGAGTCAGCAAAAATGTGAGGCACCCCATATTTGTCCCAGAGAATCTCCGTCTTCGCGCTGAGGAGCGTCACGGTGAGAAAGAGAATCGACATCGGCTTGCTCATATAGAGCGTTAGTTTATCGCGCCGGGCTGACTGCCACCTCGACCCATTCGATGCGCACCGGGGAGTCGGCGGCCACCTCAACCACATTTTCTCCGGGGCGCAGCCCATGACAGGCAAACTCAAGGAGGGACATGCTGGGTCCGGGCAGTAGGTCTTCGCGCTTGACGCCCGGCGCCAGCAGTTCGCCATTGAGACGGACGGTTACCGAAGGCTGGGACAGGCCGAGGCGAACGACACCTTGTGGGGCAGGCGGGCCGGTCAATAGGCGGAAGGCAGTCCAGCGGCCGGCCTCGAGTTGCACCGGCAAGGCGGCGGCCGGCGTCTCGCCGGGGGCCCAGGTGTCCTGGTAGGTAACGACATGCCGCCGGGGTGCGGCGGCGTCGGTCAAGCCGCGCAGCAGCGGTGGGTACTGGCTGGGCACATCGAGAGTGGTGTCGGAATCCATGTAGTTGAACAGATAGATCTTGCCGGCGCCCTGTTCGAGATAAGCGAGGGCGGAGCCGCGGGCGGTCTCGAGCGAATTGCTTTGCCAGGCTCTCCCCTTGGCGGCCACCGAACCCGGAAAGGCATTAAGCCCGAGTTCGAGGCCGGCGGCCAATCGCACGGTTTTCGGCAGGAGTTTGCGCCACTGTTCCACGGGCATGCCGTTGTCAACCGTCCGCCAGAAATTCGTGACCGTGACGAAGTCGGCCAGCCCCAGGTGCGCCCACTCGACGGCATCCATGCCGAGACGGCGGGCGGTGCGCGGCGCCGAGGGCACTCTGACGGCGAGAGTGATTTTGTGCCCGCGTATCTTTTCCCAAACCTGGAGCAGCTTTCTTGTTTCGTGCTGGAACTCACGCAGCACGCCGGAGTGCTCGCGCCCGGGCGGCAGGTGAAAACCGAAACGCATCCAGTCCAGCTCCAGGCCGTCGAAATCATAGCGTTCACAGATTTCCTCGAGGTAGCGGAACTGGTAAGCCCGCACCTCCGGACGAGTGTAATCAAGAGCCTTGTCGCGCTGTTCACCGCGGTAGGGAACCCGGCGCCAATCCTTGTGCTCCTTCCAGAAGCTGCTGTGCAGGGGATGCTCTTCCTTGTCGACATCATGGAGATCGTTCATGCGCATGCTCACCCAGGGCTTCATGCCCTGGCGCCGGATTTCCGGTATCCAGATGGAGTACAGATCCAGGCCGTCCTGGTGCATTTGCCAGGCGCAACGAATCCATTCAAACCAGGTTGGGCGCGCGGCATCGGCAAGCCCGTCGAGGAATTTCTGGCCCGGTCCGGCCTGCGGATCAAATCCATCCCACCAAGCCTCTCTGTGCCTGGAGGCAAAGCTCGAGCGCATGGCATTGACGTTGAGGATGAGTTCTTCCACCAACGTGCCGCGGTACTGGTCGACCCACTGCCGGATCAATTCGCGGGTGAGCCGTTGCTTGCGCCGGTTGACGAAGAAATGGTTACTGTCCTCGTTCAATGACAGAGGGCGGGGCGTGCCGGCGGCGGCGATCATGAGGGCTGGGGTGAAAAACAATTCCCGTCTGGTCATCTGCTCTAGCGAGTATAAAAGAGAGGAGGGCGGCGGAAGCGCCCGCGAGAGGGATGAGGCATTATTTTCACTGTCATGCAAAAATGAGGGTACTCCCATGGAAATGACGCGCACACTCAAGGAAAAGGGCGTCCGCCTCACTCGCCAGCGGCAGGTGCTACTGGATCTGATCGACAAGAGCGGACAGCATCTCGATGCGGAAACGCTTTATTTGAAAGCCCGGGAAACGGATCCGAAACTCAACCGGGTGACGGTTTACCGGACCCTGAAGATGTTGAAGGAATCCGGGCTGGTCGACGAACTGGACCTGCTGCACAAGGACGGTGATCAGCACTACTACGAGACGCGGATGAAGCGGGAGCACGCGCATGTGATCTGCTTGCGCTGCGGCAAGGTAGAGGAGTATTTCGGCGATCCGCTGGCTCGTATCCGGAAGGAAGTCGAAGACACTTTTGGCTTTCAGATCGCCTTGGTGCGCACCGAGATCGGCGGCTATTGTTCGCATTGCCAGGCGCTGCGAGCCGCTGAGATGGAAGCGGCGCGGCAATCCTGCTGAGTTTCTTCCGGTGCCATTCGAACTCACAGTGATCAACCCATCGGGAAATTCTCTCCAGGTTCCCCTCGATCATTTTCCGTTTTCAATTGGACGGCATAACGACAACCAGCTCATCCTGCGCGACAGCCGCGTGTCGCGCAAACATGCGCTGATCGAGACGCAGGACAGCGAGTTGCGGATCCGCGATCTGGAGAGCCTCCACGGGGTGCGGGTGAATGGGGTGAAGATCCACGGGGCGCAGCGGCTTGCCGCGGGCGACACGGTTGATTTTGGCCTGGAGGACGGCTACCGGCTGGTGCTGGTGGAAAAGAGCGACGCGGAGTTGCGCCGGCTGATGGGAAAGCTGCCCGGGGCGCGAGGCGCCGACAGCGAGCTATCGAAGCTGCGGGCTCTCACCGAGGTGGCGCGCAGCCTTGAGCACGCGATGTCAACGCACGACGTGTTGGCCGCCGTGGTGGAGGCCGCGCTAACAGTAACCGGTTGCGAGCGGGGTTTTCTGCTGCTTGAACAAACCGATCAACTCGTGGTTGAGTTAGGGCGGGACAACACGGGCAGAGTTCTGGACAATACGCAATTGCCCATCCCCGCCGATCTGATACGGCGTGCGCTGAAGGAGCGCAAGGAATTATTGAGCTTTCAACTGGACCCCCTGGCGGACTGGTCCTCGCGCTTCAACGCATCCGCCGGCGTGCGTGACCTGCGGCGCGTGCTATGCGTGCCGCTGCTGCGGCTGCGGGGCGGCGTGAACACGGGCGAGACGATGGCGGCGACGGTGGAGGACACGGTGGGGCTGATCTACATGGACTCACGCCATGGGGAGGCCGTCCATGAGGAGGGCAACCGCGAGTTGCTGCAGACATTGGCGCTGGAAGCCTCGACAATTCTCGAGAACGCCCGCCTGCTTGAGGAAGAGCGCAAGAAGCACCGCCTCGAGCAGGAATTGGCTCTCGCCCGGACGATCCAGTCCAACCTGCTGCCGCATAAGCTGGCGGCCGAAGGGCCGGTGGCCGCCGTCGGCAGCTCGATTCCCACACACCAGGTGGGCGGAGATTTCTACGATGTGCTGCGCCGCCCGGACGGGTCCTGGTTGGTGGCGGTCGCCGATGTCTCGGGCAAGGGCGTCGGCGCGGCGCTGCTCGCTTCCCTGCTGCAAGGCGTGCTGCTCGAGGCGGCCAGCTCTGGCGCGCAGCTGGATCAGTGGCTTCCACGCCTGAACCGCTTTCTGCTGGAGCGCACGGCTGGCGAAAAGTACGCAACGATCTTTGCCTGCAACATCGACGCGGGCGGCCGTCTCGAATACATCAACGCGGGGCATTCGCGGCCCTTTATCGTGCGCCCCAACCATGCCGGCGGCCCGACGCTGGAGGCCCTCGATCAGGATGGTTTTCCCGTGGGGCTGCTCGACATCGCCACGTTTGAGCCGGCGCCCGCTCAATTGCATCCCGGCGACACCCTCGTGCTGTTCAGCGACGGAGTGGAGGAGGGCCGGCGCGGCCCGAATGAATTCTTCGGCCGCGAGCGTATCGCCGCCGCCCTGATGGCCCGCGCGCAGGGCTCCGTTCAGGAAATACACGACCACCTGCGTGACAGCCTCACGAGTTATCTGGCGGGGGTGGAACCGCACGACGACGCCACGCTTCTGCTGGTGCGGTATTTGCCCTAAAGCGAGGCCTGCTACAGCGGCGGGAAAATCGAAAAAAGCCTTCTCGTGAGAGAAGGCTTTTTGTTTTGAAAGGACGTGGCTCCCGGACTAAAAGGTATAGCGGAGCGCCAACTGCAAGTTCCGCATATCGCCACGAGTGCCGCGGATCTTGCCGAAGTTGCCGGACTGGATATTCGCGTCGGGGTTGCCCCAATTCGGATGGTTCGGGAAGTTGAAGGCTTCAAAACGGAACTGGAGGTTGTGGCCTTCCTTGTACGGCATCCGGAAGTTCTTCAAGCTCGAGAAATCCCAGCGGACAAAGCTCGGCCCGATGAGCGTATTGCGGCCGACGTTGCCATAAGTACCGGCCGCCTGTTCAATGAACGCAGCGGTATTGAAGGCGTTCTCGGTGGTGACGCTGGAGACCTGCGGATTCTGGCCGGTGGCATTGGGCCGGTCGAAGAACGCGCCGGTATTGGAGCGGTCGCGGCCATTGACGACCGTCAGGGGGAAGCCCGACTGAACGGTGATGATCGAGCCAATCTGCCAGCCGCCAATCACTGCATCGGCGAAGCCATTGGACACATTGAACTTCTTGCCCTTGCCGACCGGAAGGTCATAGAGCAGACTGGTGACGAAGCGGTGCTCGGTGTTGAAGCCGGACAAGCCGCGTTCGCACTGCCGGCAGCCGCTGTTCTGCGGGAACAGCACGTCACCGCCTTGATTGCGGATGGCGCTGGCAGTGTCGATCGACTTCGACCAGGTGTAGGAGAACAGGCCGGTCAGTCCGTTCGAGTAACGTTTGGTCAGCTTCATGCCGAGGGAGTTGTAGTTACCGCGACCGCCGTTATCGACGAGTTGGATGCGCCCAAACTCGGGGAAGGGGGAGCGGGCGGCCAGTGAAAGATTGGAGACCGCGGGGTCAACGGGGATGGACTCATTGACGGCGCGCAAGGCTTCGAGCCGGCGTGAAACCGAACCCATGTAGCCGATTTCAAACACAACGTTACTTGAGAATTCACGCTGGATGTTGAACAGGTACTGTAATGTGTAGGGAGTGCGGCGGTCGAAGGGATTGGCGAAAGTGTAGGGACGCGCAACATTGGCCGTGCCGCCGGCGATCGAGGCAAGACCGTTCTGCCAGGTGAGCTGGGGGCTGACCTGGCTCGAGTTGTCACGGAGCCGGCCGGCGAGGTTGCGGGCCATGTCGAAGCGGGGGTTGCCCGTGTCCTGCGAATAGAACGCGCCGGCGCCGACGCGGATGACAGTTTTCGAATCGAGCTGGTAGCTGGCGCCAAGCCGCGGCGCCCAGTCATTGTTGTCACGGCCGACAAGGCGGTTACCAAGCGAGCCATCGCAACGTGTCTGGATTGGGAAGGTGGGGAATTCACCGCCGGCTATCCAGCGCAGATTGATGCCTTCATAGCAGTTCTGGCGGGAAGCGCCCTGACGCATGAAAAAGGGGTGAAGGCTCTGATCCTGCACCACGGCCCCGAAAGGACTGGTGGGCCGGATGTCCTGGCGGACGATGCCGTTGAAGAGAGTACCAGTTTGGTCCTCCCACGGCGGCGTGTTCTCATAACGCAGGCCCAGGTTGAGGGTCAGCTTGTTGCTGACGCGCCACGTGTCGTCAATGTAGAAGGCGAAGCCGGTAGCGCGGAACTGGGCCCGGGCGATCGAGACAGCGGCCTCGGCCTGGAAGACCTCGCCCAGCAGGAAGTCGGCGAAAGCGTTACCGGAGCCGGCCACCAGCGGGCTGCGCGTGGCGTTGCGGTCAAAGGTGAACTGGCCGCGGGCAAACTGATTGCCCACCTGGTTGTACTGGTCGTTGCGGACTTCGCCGCCAAACTTGATGGTGTGCTTGCCGCGGATCCAGCTCAAGTTATTGATGAACTGCATGGCCTGGTTGTTGTTTTCATAGGGACCTTCCGAGGAATTGCCAAAACCGGAATAAGCGGTAATGCCAACACTCGGGATGCCCCACTGCACAGGCGGACCGGAGGAAAGGCCAGGAATGCTGAGGGTGCCGACCACATCGGTGGTGAAGGCCAGCTCGGGCCCCGTGGTGTTGTAGAAGCGGGTCAAGCCGAAGCGGAACTCGTTGACGATGTTCGAGGAAATCACCCGCGTATTCGTGACCGTCCACTGGCTGGCATCGGTGATGATGAGTTCGCCGTTGCGGAACAGGTTACCGGTGAGCTGGTTCTCTTCGGACCTCGAATAGCGGCCGAACCAGTTGGACTTGTCGCTTTCCACCCAGTCGAAGCGTTGAATGAATTGGTCTTTGTTGATCGGCCGGGCCAAGGAGATGACATGGTTGTTGTTCAACCCGGCGGCCATGTTGTTCGGCTGGGGATAGAAGGCCAGCAGCCGCGTGGAGACGGAAGCGAATCGGCTTTGGGGGATGGTGTTGTTGGGGAACAAGCTCGCCCCGGTGACGACACCATTGGCGATCGTGCGGGAGCGCGGATCGTAAATGCCATTCGTCTGAACGGCGGTATTGAAATTGCCCGCGAAGTTGTCCGGTGTCGGCAGTGTGAAGTTGCCGATCACGTTACGGCGCTGGCGGAACCATTCATAGTTGGACATGAAGAAGAGCTTGTTGCGCCCATTAAACAATTTGGGAATCACCACCGGGCCGGAGAGAACGAAGCCAAACTGGTTCCACTTGAACGGATCCTTCACCCGGTCCGGACCGGTGAAGCGGTAGTTGCGCGAGTCCATCGTTTCGTTGCGTAGAAATTCATAGAGCGAGCCATGAAACTGATTGCCGCCGCCCTTGGTGGAAACGTTGATTTGCGTGGCGCCACGGCCGAATTCGGCGGGATACACGCCGGTCTGCACCTTGAATTCCTGCAATGCTTCGGCCGAGGGGAAGATCACGTAGGTGTTGAAATTGGGGTCGGTGTTTTCGACGCCGTCCAAGGTGAAGCGATTGAAGTTGTTGCGCATACCGGCAACCGATATGTTCTGGTTGGCGCGGTCGCCACCCTGACGGGCGTCGGCCTGGCCGGCGCTTGGAAAGCCGAAGCTGACATTTGGGGCAAGAGCGGTCAATTGCAAGTAGTTGCGGCCATTGAGGGGCAGCTCAACGATGCGCTTCTGCTCGACGACGGTACCGACAGTGGCGTTCTCCGTATTGAGAGCCAAGGCGCTGGCTGAAACTTCCACCGTTTCGCTCACCTGCCCGATCTGCATGGCAACGTCAACGCGAACCTGCGCCTGCACCTGCACTTCGATGTTGGTTTGCGAGTAAGTCTTGAAGCCTGCTTTGTCCACCTTGACGCTGTAGCTGCCGGGAACCAGCGCGGGGAACGCGTAAAGACCGGAGTCGTTGGAAGTTGAGGTGCGCACGGCGTTCGTAGCGGCATTGGTGAGCCGTACGGTTGCGCCGGCGACAGGCGCACCCTGAGGGTCGGTGACGGTGCCAGAAATGTCACCCAAGGTTTGGCCGAAGAGGCTGGCCGAGACAAATAACAGTATTGTAAGCGTTGCAAACAAACGGGCTTGCATGATGTTTCCTCCTGAAGGGAAAGACTTTAATTTGTCAAATTTATCACATCCAGGGAATTGCGAACATTCACCGGCTGCGAGTCTTGACACACAATGAAGGATGATTGTGTTGGAAAATGACAGGAAGCCTTATGAACCGTGATCGCAAGTTTGTTCTGCGCAGCTACAACTGGTTTCAGAATCCTGACAATTTGGGGATGACAGCCGTTTACCTGGAGCGCTACGCCAACTATGGTCTAACGCGGGAGGAGTTGCAGTCCGGCAAGCCGATTATCGGCATTGCGCAGACGGGGTCTGACCTTTCCCCCTGCAACCGCATCCACCTGGAGCTGGTGGACCGCACGCGGGACGGGATTCGCGATGCGGGTGGGGTGCCGTTTGTCTTTCCGGTACACCCGATCTTCGAAAACTGCCGGCGACCGACGGCGGCGCTCGACCGTAATCTCGCCTATCTGGGGCTGGTCGAGATTCTGCATGGTTACTTTTTCGACGGCGTGGTGTTGACGACGGGCTGTGACAAGACGACACCGGCTTGTCTGATGGCGGCGGCAACCGTGAACATTCCGGCGATTGTACTGAGCGGCGGGCCGATGCTGAATAGCTATCACGAGGGCAAGCTGGCGGGGAGCGGGGCGAGCTGTTGGGAGGCGCGGCGGCTCTACGCAGCCGGGCAAATTGATTATGACGGCTTTATGGAACTGGTCATGGCGTCGGCGCCCAGCCCGGGCCACTGCAACACGATGGGGACAGCTTCGTCGATGAATTCCCTGGCCGAGGCCCTCGGCATGAGCCTGCCGGGCTGCGCGATCATTCCGGCGCCTTACCGGGAGCGAACGCAGATGGCTTACCGCACGGGCAAGCGCATCGTCGACATGGTGAAGGAAGATCTCAAGCCCGCGAAGATCATGACGCGAAAGGCATTTGAGAATGCGATCGTCGTCTGTAGCGCGATCGGGGGCTCGACCAACTGCCCGCCGCACCTCATCGCGATTGCGCGGCACATGGGCGTGCCCTTGAAGACGAAGGACTGGGAGACCGTCGGGCATGCCATTCCGCTGCTCGCCAATGTACAACCGGCGGGCGAGTATCTGACGGAGAGCTTCCATCTCGCCGGCGGGATCCCGGCGGTGATCGGTGAATTGATGAGCGCCGGCAAGATCCATGAGGATGCCCTCAACGTCAATGGCAAGACCATCGGCGAAAGCTATGGCGGTGCGCGGACGAAGGATCCGCGAGTGATCCGGCCCTGGGGGCAGCCGCTCAAGGAGAATGCAGGGTTTCTGGTGGTGGATGGCAACCTGTTCTCGAGCGCGCTGGTGAAAACCTCAGTGATTGGGGAAGAATTCCGGCGGCGTTTTCTCGAGACGCCGGGCGACGAGAACGCCTTCACGTCGCGGGCCATCGTGTTTGATGGGCCGGAGGATTACCACGAGCGGATCAATGATGAGTCGCTGGGCATCGACGAGAAGAGTCTGTTGGTGATCCGCGGTTGCGGTCCTGTTGGTTACCCGGGAGCGGCGGAGGTGGTGAACATGCTGCCGCCGGACCGGCTCGTGCGCATCGGCGTGAACCAGTTGCCGACGATGGGAGACGGGCGGCAGAGCGGCACGAGCGCCAGCCCTTCGATTTTGAACGCGTCGCCGGAGGCGGCCGTGGGGGGCAATCTGGCGCTGCTGAAAACGGGGGACCAGATTCGCGTCGACTTCAACCAGCGGCGGGTGGATGTGCTGTTGAGCGAGGAGGAATTGGAGGCGCGGCGGCGCGAACAACAGCTACCGGTGGCCGAGACGCAAACGCCTTGGCAGGAGTTCTACCGGGCGCATGTGGCGCAGTTGGAGTTTGGCGGCGTGCTCGAGTTCGCCGTCAAGTATCGCGACCTGGGCGAGAAGATTCCGCGCCACAATCACTAAGCGGCTTGATTAGACCAACTCGAGGCTGAGCTGGAGGGCTGATTCAGGAAAACCCGGTTCGTGCAGGATCGTCGCGTCCTTGCGGATGTGCTCGATGGCGGAGAAGGCGAAGTCTTCCATCAGGGCGCGGGAGATGAGAAAGCGGCGGTGGCAATCGAAGGGGTCCTCTTCGGCGCACATGATGACGGTATTGCGGGACTGGGAAAGGCGTATCAGTTCCCGGAGAGCGTTCCGAAAGGCCGGAGTTTGACGAAGATGGGAGTAAGGGGCGCGGGTGCGCCCGCCCAGATGACGACCCGCCCACTCGTAGCCGATTCCGGCGGCTGGCAGCGCCGTCTCGAGTTCGGGGCGATTGAACTGCGGGTTATGCCGGGAACCGGGAAAAGTGCGCACGTCGACGAGGTATGCGATGTTGTGAGCAAGGAGCAATTTCACAAACGCCTCGGCGGCGTGGTTTGAATGCCCGATGGTAAAAAGCGGCTGCATTGCCAAATAGAAAGAGTAGCGAAAGATGAGCATGGGCCGGAAGCGGTTCCTGGCGGGGTGGGCGGGAAGCCTCTTGGCGCAACAGTTCCCCCCGGCCGAGGAAAAGGAAAAACCGAAGCGTCTCCCGGACGGCACGCTACAGAGCGAGGCGATCCTCAAGGACGAGCAGAAGAAACTGCTGGCCGATGCCGGGAAGCTTATCGCCATGGCGCGCGAAGTGGACGAGGAGCTAAGAAAGTACGAGCATCACGTCCTGAGCGTCGGCTTGATCCGGAAACTCGAAGAGATTGAAAAACTGGCGCGGCGCATGCGCACGCGCCATACCCGCTAAAGCGGCAAGCCTAGAAAATCGCGGGCGTTACTGAAGCAGATATTGCGTACCATGTTGCCGACCAGAGTATAGTCGGCCGGTAGCAGGCCTTTTTCCATATCGTCACCGGCCAGGTTGCACAAGGTGCGGCGGAAGTACTCATGACGCGGGAAACTCATGAAGGACCGCGAATCGGTGAGCATCCCGATAAACCGCGAGAACAAGCCGCAGTTGGACAGCGCGTTCATCTGCCACTCCATCGCCTCCTTCTGATCGAGGAACCACCACCCGGAGCCGAATTGAATCTTGCCCGGAGTGCGGCCGTCCATGAAATTGCCGCACATGGTGGCAAAGGCGTAGTTTTCGTTGGGGTTGAGATTGTAGAGGACCATCTTGGGGAGCATGTCCTCCTGATCCAAACGGTCGAGATAGGCGGCGAGAGCATCGCCCTGAGGAGTATCCCCGATCGAATCAAAACCTTTGTCGGCCCCGAGTTGTTGATAGGCGCGGGTGTTGGCATTGCGGCGGGCGCCGAGATGGATTTGCTTGGTCCAGCCTTTTTCAGCGTCCAGGCGGCCGAGGAAGAGCATCAGGAAACTGGCGTAACGGTCGTAGTCCTCGCCACTGACGATGCCGCCTTCACGAGCCTGGTTGAAGATAGCGGCCGCTTCGTCCTCGCTACAGAAGTTGGCAAAGCAACGATTGAGGCCATGGTCGGAGAGCCGGCATCCGATCGCGTGGAAGTCGTCATGGCGCTTGCGGAGAGCGGCGAGAAAGTCGCTGAAGCTGTCAATTGAGATACCAGAGGACTCGTAGAGCTTCTCGATCCAGGGAAGAAATAGATCGGGGGTTTGGACACGGAAAGCACCGTCCGGCCGGAAGGTGGGAAAAACCTTTGCCGGGCAATCGCTCTTGGCGATCGCCTCGTGGTAGCGAAGATCCTCAGCCGGATCATCGGTGGTGCAGATTGCCTTGACGTGAAACTGCCGGAGGATCCCCCAGACGGAGAGGTCATCGGAGGCGAGGCGGGAATTGGCGCGGTCCCAGATGGTGCGGGCGGAGTTCGCATCGAGCAGATCCTCGATGCCGAAGTATCGCTTCAACTCAAGATGGGTCCAATGGTAGAGGGGATTGCGCAGCGTGTAGGGCACCGTGCGGGCAAAAGCTTCAAACTTGTCAGCGGGAGAGGCGTCGCCGGTGCAGTGGGATTCGGGGACGCCGTTAGCGCGCATGGCACGCCATTTGTAGTGGTCACCCTCGAGCCATATTTCAAACAGGTTACTGAAACGGCGATTTTCGGCAATGTCCTTCGGCGGCAGATGGGAATGGTAGTCGAGGATGGGCTCACCTGCCGCGAAGTCGTGATAGAGACGGCGGGCAGCAGCGGTTTGGAGGAGGAAATCGTCGTGGATGAAGCTCATCAGGCCTTTATCCTATCGCAGCCCCGCGGTTGACACTGCCTCGAACAGAAGGCGATAATTTATTTAAGTCCTTCAAAATGATAGGACTAGTCTCACTTCAAGGGGAAACACATGAATCAGTATCGCCACAGGAGTTTATACCTCCTCGCCGCGACCCTGCTGATGCTGGCGCTCAGCGTAGCGCCGGTGGCAGCTCAAGTACTTTACGGTTCGATCACAGGTGTGGTCGAAGATCCGAGCGGCAGCGTCGTTCCGGGCGCTAAAGTTACGCTCACCAACAATGCCACGGGGCAGGTGTATGATGGCACCTCCGACAGCAACGGCATCTACAACATTCTGAATGTCCTTCCGGGCATTTATGAGTTGAAGGTGACGCAACAAGGCTTTAAGTCGCAGCAACGGACGGGATTAAACATCACGGCGAACGTGATCAACCGTACCAACATCCGCATGGAAGTGGGCGCCCTGAGCGAGCAGATCACGGTGCAGGCGGAGACGGTAACACTGCAGACCGATAAAGCCGATACGCACTCGGAAATCTCCAAGGGCCTGGTAAAGGCGATGCCACTTCCCGGCTTCCGCAACTACCAGAGTCTGATCAATCTCGTGCCAGGCGCAACGCCGGCGGTATTCCAGAACTCAATCACCGATACCCCGGGACGTTCGCTCTCAACGAATATCAATGGAACGAACCGCAACAACAACGTAACCCGCATTGACGGCGCCGCCTCGGTGAACCTGTGGCTGCCGCACCATGCCGGCTACGTGACCCCCGCTGAAATGGTGGAAAACGTCAACATCACGACGACAGCCGGCGATGCCGAACAGGGCTTCGCGGGTGGCGCCGCCGTGAGCGTAATTACCAAGAGCGGCACGAATGAATTTCACGGTAGCGCCTTTGAATTTCATGATAATCAGCGGCTGCGGGCGCGGAACTTCTTCCTCTCGCCAACCCAGCGCAAACCGGTCCGCATCTACAACAACTTCGGCGGCACGATCGGCGGCCCGATCGTCAAGAACAAGTTCTTTTTCTTTTACTCTTACGACAATACGAAGCAGCGTGACGGGGCCACCGGCGTGTACTCAGTGCCAACGGCCGACATCCGCACGGGGGACTTCAGCGCAATAAAGGACACGATAATTTTTGACCCGCTGACGAGCGCCGTGCCGGGCGAACGCACGCCCTTCCCGGGCAACCGGATTCCGGCTAACCGGATTAGTGCTCAAGCGAACCGGATTCAGGCTTTCTACCCGCTGCCCAATGCTCCCGGTGCGCAAGCCAACTACTCAATCGGCGCCACCCCTCAGTTCAATCGCTATTACAACGACGTCAAACTCAACTACAACCGCAACTCAAAGCACGCCATCTGGGGCCGTTATGGCCAGATGAACGCGCTGGTTGGCGGTCGTGGTGTTTTCGGCGACGGTGTGGGTCCGGCGCCGGGTTCCGACCCCGGGCTCGGCGACACCGTTGTACGCAACATGTCTCTGGGACAAACCTACACGATCACGCCCACGTTGCTTTATGACGGTGTGATTGGCTACCAGCGTCAGGATCAGGTGGTACAAGGCCAGGACTTCGGCAAGGACTTCTCAACCCAGCTTGGAATTCCAGGGATCGGTGGTCCGGATCCGCGTCAGCAGGGCTTCCCGAACATCTCCATCAACGGCTATAACGGCTTCGGCGTTCCGAACTGGATGCCGCTGACACGTATCGAAGAGAACTTCACCGCGACCCAAAGCTTGCGCTGGATCAAGGGCAGCCACAGCATTGCTATCGGCTTCGATGGGGTGCTGTTCCGCATGAACCATTGGCAACCGGAACTCGGTGCCGGTCCGCGTGGCGCGTTCAACTTCAATGGCGGTATTGCCGGCAATGGCACATTCAACAACTTCAATGGTTACGCGGCATTCCTTTTGGGCCTGCCGAACAATGTACAGAAGAGCCTCCAATACATTCTCGCGACGGCACGGGAATGGCAGTTCGGCTGGTATGTGCAAGACCGCTGGCAGGTAAACCGCAAGCTCACGGTGAGCGCCGGTCTGCGCTATGAGAATTACCCGCTCATGGGCCGCTCAAACGGCTTCGGTATTGAACGTCTGGATCCGGAAACGAACCAGGTCTTCCTTGGTGGCCGTGGCAGCGTACCCCGGAACAATGGCTTCACGGTGAACAGGATGATGTTTGCCCCACGCCTCGGCATCGCCTATCGTCTTGACGACAAAACGGTGCTGCGTACCGGCTACGGCATCAACTTCAGCCCGCTGCCCTGGTCTCGCCCACTCCGCGGCTTCTATCCGCTGACGGTGAACTTCGCTTTTGACGCGCCGAACGTCAACCAATCCATCCGCTCGCTGGCTGAAGGGATTCCGCCCGTCACCGGTCCGGATATCTCCTCCGGTGTCGTGACGCTGCCTCCGGTGGCCGACATGCGCACTCCCCCCGCGGGCCAAATTACTCGCGGCTACACGCAGAGCTGGAACTTCACGCTGGAGAGGAAGCTACCCGGCGAATTCATTACAAGTTTGGCTTATGTCGGCACGCAAAGTGTTCACCTTGCCGCGGACCGCGACATCAACTCCGGTCAGGTGATTGGGCTCGGCAACCCTGGTCGTCCCTACTCCTCGCGCTTTGGCCGCAACATCGCCACCCTGCTTTGGGATGGCCAGTTAAGCTCACGCTATCACTCGATGCAGATGGCAATCCGCCGTCAGGCGAAGGGTCTCACCGTGCAGGGCGCATACACGTGGTCGAAGGCGATCAACGCCACCGACGACGAAGGTTGGGCGGGAACGACCTGGAACTGGACTCCGGTTTACAGCCGCAACATCGCGCCGGCTGGTTATGACCGCCGCCATGTCTTCCAAATGGGCTGGGTGTATGATTTGCCAGTCGGTAAAGGTCAGAAGTTCACCACTTCGAAGGCGCTCGATTACGTTGTAGGTGGCTGGAGCCTGAGCGGCATTACGGCAGCCTTCACCGGTACGCCGTTTACGCCCAGCGCGCCGGGCGGCACGCTGAACCTGCCTGGCAACGCGCAGACCCCTGATCAGGTGAATCTCACCGTGAACCGTCTGGAAAGGATCGGATCCACCGGCACTTTCTATGACACCAGCGCTTTCCGCAACGTCATTCTCGCCCCCGGCGAAGCGGGCCGATTCGGCTCGATGGGCCGCAACAGCCTGCGCAATCCGGGAATGCTGCGGCATGACCTCACGCTCTCGAAAACCTTCCTCGTTACCGAGCGGGTAAACGTGAGCTTGCGTGGGGAAGCTTATAACTTCACCAACAGCCGGCTCTCAACCGGATTCGGCTCAACGGACGTGACGAACGTAAACTTCCTCCGTGTCACCACCGCGGGCGACGAACGGTTGTTCCGTCTGGCGATCCGGCTCGGCTTCTAAGGCTGACTCGCAATCAGAATAGGCGGCCCGCTTCGGCGGGCCGCTTTTCTTTTTGCCAACATAGATGTATGCGTCTGGGGTTGTTGATCTTGTTCGCGGGGTTATTGGGAGCGCAAACAGCGGCACAGGCCGAGAAGGCAAAGCGCGCCAAGGGGCTGATGGGGGAGCGGCGGCATGCGGAGGCGGCAGTTCTCTATGGGGAGTTGACACGCGAGATCCCCAACAATGCCGGCCTTTTGCTGAACGAAGGCATGGCGCTGCACATGGCCGGGCAGGATGCGCAGGCCATTGCTCCGCTCGAGGCGGCCCTCAAGCTGCAACCCGGTATCCCGCCGGCCTTACTCTTTCTCGGTGCAAGCTATCTGCGGACCGGTCAAGCGGCTAAAGCACTCAGTCCGCTTGAAAAGTATGCGGCACTCGCCCCGGAGGATCTGGAGGCGCGACAGATGCTGGCCGATGCCGCGACACTCAGCGGGCAACCCGCGCGAGCCATTCCGCATCTCGAGCGGTTGACCCAGGCCGAGCCCAGGCAGCCTGCGCTCTGGTTTCTGCTGGGACGCAACTATGAAGCCGCGGCAGCGGAAAGCTTCGCACGCCTCGAAAAGCTCTATCCCGAGTCAGGCCCCTTCTTTGCGCTGCTGGCCGCCTCGCGCGATCAGGCCAGCCAGCGGCGCTCGGCATTTTTCTTCTACCGGAAAGCGCTCGAGAAGACACCGGCCATGCGCGGACTGCGCACGGCGCTGGCCGCTATCTACCGTGCCACCGGGCACCCAGAGTGGGCGCTGCACGAGGAGGCCGCCGAGGCTCGACTCGGGCCGCTCGACTGCGGAGTGAAGACACCCGAATGTGAATTCATCGCCAAACGCTATCGGGCAGCCCTGCAGTTGAGCCGCACCGGGCAGACCGCAAACACACTCTACTGGCGGACGATGAGCTACCGCGCTCTGGCCGCGGAGGCCTTTGGTCGCTTGCGGCTGCTGCCGGAGTCGGTCGAACTCTATCGCTACGTGGCCGAGGAGCATCGCGAACGCGGCCGGCATGCCGAAGCAGCAAAGGCCTGGGAGCAAGCCCTGCGGCTGGCCCCGCGCGATGGCGATCTGGAACGCGAACTGGCCGGGGCGCTGGTGGCGCAAAAGGACTATGCGCGGTCGCTCGAGTTGGCGCTGCGTTTGCTCCAGGCCGCCCCGGGTGCTTCCGACCTTTTGCATCTGGTCGGAGAAATTTACCTGGGACAGCAACTGCCGGAACAGGCCCGCCCTTATCTCGAAAAATCCGTCAAGGCCGACGGCGGCAATCTGCCGGCCCGTGCCTCGCTCGCCCGGGCTTATCTGCTCGAAGGCAAGGCAGATCTGGCTTTGCCGCATGTCACCGCTGCCTTGCCGCTCGATACCGATGGCAGCTTGCACTTCCAGTTGGCGCGCGCCTGGCAGGCGGCCGGTAAGCCGGACCAGGCACGGGCCGCCCTCGATCAATACCAGCGGATCCAGGCCCGCATCCGGCAGCAGGACCGTGTCGTCGAAGAAGAACTGCAAATCACGGCCCCGAAATGATGTTGTTCACGCTTTTGCTACTAGCCCAGATTCGCTTTGAGCCCGCCGGGACGGGGATTGACTTTGTACTTGAGAATTCCCCCACTCCGGATAAGCACATGGTGGAGACGATGCCGGGTGGCTTGGCGATTTTCGACTACAACAACGACGGCCGGCCCGATCTGTTCTTTGCCAACGGCGCTTCCCTGCCCTCCTTGCGCAAGGAGACGAAACACGCCAATCGTTTGTACCGCAACGATGGTGGCTGGCGTTTCCATGATGTGACGGCCGAGGCGGGTCTTGCGGGTGAGGGCTACGCGATGGGAGCAGCGGCAGGAGATTTTGATGGGGACGGGCAGATGGATCTTGTAGTGGCGGGGCTCAAGCGGATTACGCTCTACCGCAATCTGGGGAATGGAAAGTTTACCGACGTGACAGCGGACAGCGGAATCCGTATGGACGAATGGGCGGTGGCGGCGGGCTGGTTTGATTACGACCAGGACGGCCGGCTCGATTTATGGATTACGAACTACGGGAAAATCGATCTTGCGCAGCCGCGCTTTTGCGGAGATGCGGGGCGAAAGCTGCGGGTGTACTGCCATCCCCGTTACTTTGAACCGCGGCCCAATCAGTTGTACCGCAACCTGGGGGCAGGACGCTTTGAAGAGGTAACGGAGAGTTCTGGCGTCGGCCGCCACCGCGGTCGCGGTATGTCGATCGGCTTTGCCGACTACGATGCCGACGGGCGAATGGATGTGTTCGTGACAAATGACGGGATGCCGAATTTTCTATTCCGTAACCTCGGCAACGGAAAGTTCGAGGAGACCGCGCTGCTGGCGGGCGTGGCGCTGGTGGATAGCGGCAAGCCGATTGCGAGCATGGGAACGGAGTTCCGCGATTATGACAATGACGGACGGCCCGATATTGTTCTGACGGCGTTGAACGGTGAGACCTTTCCGCTATTTCGCAATCAGGGGCAGGGGGCGTTTGCCGACCATACGGGCCGGTCGCAACTGGGGCGGCTGACCAATGCCTATGCCGGGTGGGGAGTTGGTCTGGTAGACCTCGATAACGACGGCTGGAAAGATCTGTTTACCGCAAACTCGCATGTGAATGATCTGGTGGAGCAGTTTGAGGCCGTGCGCTACAAGCAGGCAAATGCGGTGTTTCGCAATCAGGGCGATGGAAAGTTCGCGATGGCGGCGGCAGGGCTCGACAAGGCGGTGAAGGCACATCGGGGTGCGGCGTTTGCCGACCTCGACGGGGATGGGCGCGTGGACGCGGTGGTGACGGCCCTGGGCGAGGCGGTGGAGATCTGGCGGAATGTGAGCGAGGGGTCAGGCCATTGGCTGGACATCAGGTTGCGAGGGGCGGGGGCCAATCGCGACGCCATCGGCGCGGAGGTGCGCGTGGCCGGACAATTGCAGACGATGACGAGTACGGCGAGTTATGCCTCGAGCGTAATGGGACCGCTGCATTTCGGCTTGGGCCAGAAGGCTGAGGTGGATGTGGAGGTCCATTGGCCGGGGGGAAAGAAACAGTTGGTGCGCGGGGTGAAAGCGAATCAGGCAATCGAGGTGAAGGAGCGGGACTGATCTGCCAAGATAAAGAGAGAGGCGACCATCAGCATCCATCCCGCGGCGGGGACCCGCCCCACTCAACTCACGGATCTCGAGGCGCTCGAGCGCGCCTACTACCAAGGAAGGCCCGACCCCAGTGTCTCCGGGCAGCGGGTCAGCTTCGGCACGAGCGGACACCGGGGTTCTTCGCTGGCCTTGAGCTTTAACGAAGATCACATTCTGGCAACAACACAGGCGATTGTGGAGTACCGGGAGGGGCGGGGCGTGCGGGGGCCGCTGTTTCTCGGCATTGATACGCATCCGCTTTCGGCGCCAGCCTACCGCAGCGCGCTCGAGGTGCTGGCGGCACACGGGGTAGAAACCAGAATCGCCAGCGGTACGGAGTACACACCAACCCCGGCGGTATCGCACGCGATTCTCACTTGGAACGAAGGCCGTACCAGCGGCCTGGCTGACGGCATTGTCGTGACGCCCTCTCATAATCCGCCCGAGGATGGTGGCTTCAAATACAATCCGCCAAGCGGCGGGCCGGCGGGCAGTGAAGCGACCAAATGGATTGAAGATCGCGCCAATCAACTGCTCGAGCAAGGGCTGCGAAATTTACCGCGGATGCTGTTTGAACAAGCGCTGCGGGCGCCGTCTACGCGGCAGCATGATTACGTGGGACGCTATGTGGCGGATTTGGGAGCAGTCATTGATTTTGACCTGATTCGCAGTGCCGGCGTGAGGATGGGTGTGGATCCGCTGGGTGGGGCGGGGGTGCATTACTGGCAGCCGATTGCCGAGCGCTATGGGATCGACCTGACGGTGGTGAACGGAAAGGTGGATCAGACCTTCAGGTTCATGACGCTCGACTGGGACGGCAAGGTGAGGATGGACCCATCGTCGCCCTACACGATGCAGGGCCTGATCGGCCTGCGGGACCGCTTCGATGTAGCCTTTGCCTGCGATACGGACCATGACCGGCACGGGATCGTGACGCGGTCTGGGGGGCTGCTGGCAGCCAATCACTATCTGGCGGCCTGCATTTACTACTTGTACCCGCACCGGCCCGAGTGGGGCGCGGGGGTGATGGTGGGCAAGACGATTGTGAGTTCGTCGATGATCGATCGGGTGGCCCGCCTGATCGGCCGCCAGGTTTACGAAGTTCCGGTCGGATTCAAGTGGTTTGTGGACGGGCTGGTGGACGGCTCACTCGGCTTTGTGGGAGAAGAGAGCGCGGGCTCAAGCTTCCTGCGCCGCAACGGCAAGGTATGGACGACAGACAAGGACGGCCTGATTGCCGGGCTGCTTGCCGGCGAGATGACAGCACGCCTCGGAAAGGACCCGGCGGAATTGTATGCGGGATTGACGACGCAGTTGGGAAGCCCGAGCTATGCGCGGATTGACGCGCCGGCCAACGCCCGGCAGAAGAAGATCCTGGCGGCGATGCAACCCGCCGATGTGAAGGCGCGGGAATTGGGTGGAGAGCCGATTGAACGAATTTTGACCACGGCGCCCGGTAACGGTAAGGCGATCGGAGGATTGAAACTGGAAACGGCTGGGGGCTGGTGCGCAGCGCGTCCTTCGGGCACCGAAGACGTGTACAAGATTTACGCCGAGAGCTATCACGGGCCGGAGCATCTGAAACGGATCCAGCAGGAAGCGCAGGCGATTCTCGCGGAGGTGTTCGCCCAATGAGCACACTGTTGCTGCATTCAATCAGTTATGCGGGATTATGGGGCCAGCCGGCCCTCAGTGCCGAGCAGGTAGTGGAGAAGGCAGCGGAATTGGGCTTCGGCGGAGTGATGATGGCCGCCAAGCGGCCCCATGTATCCGTCCTCGACTGGGACGGAGCGCGGCGGCGGAAACTGCGGCGGCTGCTTGACAAGCATAAGATGCAGGATCTTGTGCTGGCGGGCTATTCGAATCTGACGGCCGACCTCGAACACCCCGATGTGCCTACGCTTGAGATTCAGACATCGTACCTGATCGAACTCGCCCGGCTGGCGCGGGATCTGGGCGGGAAGCTGGTACGCGTTTTCACGGGCTATGAGAACCCGGGAGTGGATTACTCGCGCCAGATGAGAATAGTGGCGGCGGGGCTGAAACAGGCCTCTCAGGAGGCAGCGAAGCTGGATGTGGGCTTCGCCGTACAAAACCATCACGATCTGGCCGTTGGCTATGAGAGCCTGCATGATCTGATTCAGATGGTGGGTGAGCCGAACTGCCGAGCGGGCTTCGATGCCTGGGCGCCGGCGCTGCACGGTGTCGACCTGACGCGGGCGGCAATCCAGATGGCCCCGTGGACCGTGCACACAATCGTGGCTGATTATGTAAAGCGGCCCCGCTACCGCTATGATCCGGGTCTGGTGAATTATGTGGCACAGCAATCATTTGTGCAGGCTGTGCCGATGGGTGAGGGTTTTATCGACTACGGAGCTTTTTTCGACTCGCTGGCGGCTGGAGGATTCAACGGCACGATCGCCTATGAGATGTGTTCGCCGCTGCTGCACGGCAGCGACATGGCAACGCTCGACCGCTACGCGCGCCGTTTTCTCGAGTACATGGCGGCAAGGGGATGAAGTGGAAGTGGAGCGGCAAACATCTGTTTTTCGGCCGGCTGATCTTTGATCTCATTCTCTGTTCCTGGCAAGTCTTGCTGATCAAAGCTAGCGGTAAGGCGCCGGAGACGCCGTTTTTCGCCGACCCGATGTTTATTCTCGCCGTTACAAATCCGGCCGTGACACTGCTTTCCACCACGGCGTTTTCGAGTGCCGTCGTCGCTCGGGAATGGATCTGGGTGCTGCTCTATATGATCAGCAACATCGTGATCTGGGGCGGGTTGTGGATCATACTGCGGTGGTTGAATTCGCCTTCGGCCAAATAGAATAAAGCGATGGAGAGACGCTCATTTCTGGCGGCGCCGGTGGGGATGCTGGCAGCGGCCGCCGCACCGTTGAGCGCGAACGTGAAGCTACACCAGGGCAAACCCACGCTGTTCGTGAACGGCAAGCCCGTGATGGCCAGTTTTTACGCGCTGACGGATTGTACCGGGGGACGATTCAGCTTTGACGAGCAGCCGCAACAGAGCATGCGGCAGTTTGCCGCAATCGGCTTCCAGCTCTATCAGGTGGACCTCTGGCTCGAGGATTGCCTGCCACGCGAGGGAAAGTGGGACATTGGTATCGCGCGGCGTCAACTGGCCGGCGTCCTTGAGGCATGCCCCCAGGCGGGGATTGTGCTGCGGTGGCACTTGAATGCGCCGGCGTGGTGGCGGGAGCAGAACCCGGAAGAACTGACGCAATACGACAACGGGGGCATGGAGACGCCAGACCGCAAGCTGCCGGTGCGCTACCTGCAGGATGATCTAAGGCGAACACCACGGGCGTCGATGGCATCAGAGAAATGGCTGCGCTTTGCCAGCGACCATACGGCGCGTCTGCTGCGCGAATTGGCGGCATCGCCGGAGGGCAACGCGCTGATTGGAGTGCATGTCGCCAATGGAGTGTATGGCGAATGGCACTACTGGGGCTTCCTGCGCAATGAACCCGATACGAGCGCTCCCATGCGGCGGCACTATGGCCAGTGGCGGCAAGAGCGCGGCAAAGTGATCGTTGCGGTTCCAACTACCGTGGACCGGCGCGCGCTGGACGAAGGAATCTTCCGCGATCCTCCGCGGCGCGAGACGGTGATCGATTACTACCGCTGCCAGCAGGAACTTGTTGCCGATCGGATCCTTCACTTCTGCGAACTGGTCAAGAGGTCATGGCCGCGACCCATCGTCACGGGGGTGTTCTACGGATACTTCTTCAGCTTGTTTGACCGGCAGGCGACAGGCGGACACTTATGCCTCGACCGGATCGTCTCCTCGCCGCATGTCGACTATCTCAGCGCGCCGCAAGCTTATGGAACACTCTTTCGAGATCCGGGCGGATCGGGAATCACACGCGCGCTGATCGAGACGATTCGTTTGAACGGCAAACTGTTTCTCGACGAAATGGACCAGACGCCCAGTTGGAAGTGGCGCAATGACGTGGATCAGGCCTTTGAGCTGACCCGAGTGGACGAAGATGTCGCCATCATCCGGCGCAACACGCTCGAGGGCTACTCCCGCGGCGCCGGGCACTGGTATTACGATTTTGGCCCGGCCAACAATAGCGGCTGGTGGGCCGACAAGCGGCTGATCGCCGAAATCGACCGCTTGCATCGCATTCTGCGGCGTTATCATGAAAGGCCCTATGAGCCGGCTGGCGATGTGCTCGCCGTTTTTGATACGGAGGTGTTCTACTATACGGGCTCCATTCAGGGCACGGATCCGTTGACCGATCCACTGGCTGTGAACCGGACCGTGGCCGGCCTCTACCAAAGCGCGGCCGCCATCGAGACGGTGCACTTGATGGATCTGCCAAAGCTCGATTTGAGCCGCTTCCGCGTGATCCTTTTCTGCAATACGTGGGTCTTGAAGCCAGAGCAGCGCAAATGGATCCGGGAGCATGTGATCGCCCCCGGGCGCGTCGTGATCTTTCAGGGGCTGCCTGGCTACTGCGATGGCCAGAAGCTCTCGATTGATTTTTCACGTGAAGTCACTGGTCTCGATTTACGCCCCGCTCAGAGTGCCCGCTTTGCACCGGCTCTCGAGTTGGCTCGAGAGGCTCCAGCAGGTGTACGCTTTTACACAACGCCGCCGGAGGACTGGAAAGAAATCCTGCGCACGGCCGGTGCCCATCTCTACACAGATCGCACGGATGTGATCCATGCCGGGGGTGGCCTGGTGCTCCTGCATGCCGGCCAGGCTGGAGATCGAAGCGTTCGCTTTCGCAATGGAAACAGGACCGATTGCACCGTGAGAGCGGCGGAATCGGTCCTGTTTGATGCCCGAACGGGAGAGCGGCTACTCTAGAATTCGTAGCGCAGCGCAAACTGCATCACGCGCGAATCCGCGGCAGCAGTGAACTGGCCGAAGTTGGCCGGTTGCGTGAGGCTGAGAGAGATCGCGGTGAAGTTCACGTTGTTAAACGCGTTAAAGGCTTCCGCGCGGAACTGCAGTGTGTGACCTTCCCACGGCATAAAGAAGCGCTTGCTGAGAGAGAGGTCAAACGTGGTGGAGCCGGCAGAACGAACAATGCCCCGTTCCCCTGTCGTGCCCGGGTACTGGCCGATAAAGGAGTTGATGGCGTTCGTGTTTTGGAAGATAGAGGGGTTGCCGTTCTGGTTGAACGTTACGCTCTGGGTGGGCTGCGTCGCGCCCGGCCGCCGGATCGCGAGCGCGGAGGTGAGGTAGTTAGTCGGATAAATGCCGCCGTTCGTGATGTCTTGCGGCAGACCGGAGCGGAATCGGCCGAGCATCGAAATCTGCCAGCCGCCGAATGCCTGATTGAGGAAGGGATTTGCGCCGCTGAGAAACTTCTTTCCCTTACCAAAAGGCAGTTCGATGACCGTATTGAAGGTGGCATTGTGGCGAATATCGAAGCTCGCCACACCATAGGCGCCCTTGGGATTGAAGGCATCTTGTAACAGGCTGGCGCCGGCGCCATCGGTGGTTGTGCCGATGGCCGACTCGTTACCGGAGGCGATGTCCATCGCGCGGGAGAGAGTGTAGTTGAAATCAAAGCCCCAGCCCTTCTCAAGCGGACGGCGAATGACGAGATTGCCGCCGTGATAGCTGGCATTGGAGGCGTTGGTCCAGACCTGCATCCCGGCAGCCTGGTTGGCGAAAAACGTGTTGCAGCCGAAGATGGAAATGCATTGACCGTTCGCGCGGCGCAGGCGGTCCATGTCATTCAGCGCGTCGAGATCAGACCCGCCGTAGGTGCCGTACACGATGTTGAAGTAGTTCGCCGTGGCGCTACCGGCAAAGCTCAAATTCGCCGCGCCGGGGAACATGTTCTCAAAGAACGGAACACGGCCAACCAGACCGGGATTGGCGCGGACCTGCGCGGGCGTCACACCATTGAGCCAAAGGTCGTAGAGAACGCCGCTCGCCTGAGTCCAACTCTGACCGGACCGTGGGTCGCGGAAGTTGGTCAGGGGCTGTGAGTAGTCCTGACGGAGAAGCCCTTTGCGGGACAGCCGGCCGATGTAACCGACTTCAACCACGAGATTCTTCGGCAGTGGCCGAGTGTAGGAGAAGTTCAGCGGAATCGAGTAAGGCGTCACCAGCGAAGGATTCACTCCTGAAAAACTCGCAAAACCGCCCACAATCGTCGGGGGCGTGAACGGCATCCCACCCGTTGGCGCCGGCGGCAGTGCCGGCAGATTATTCCCGTTGTAGCGTACCGAATTTGTGAAGTTCGTGTTCTGCAACTGCGTCACCTGGGTGGCCAGCCCGGGCGAGCCCGATTGAGCGAACGTCACCGCCATCTGATTGCCGTAGCGGTCGTAAACCAGGCCCGCCCCGGCGCGGATCACGCTGCCCTTGCCAAGGATCGTGGTGAGAAGATTGTCGCCTTCCGGGGCCCAGGCTAGGCCAACGCGCGGCGCCCAGTTATTGGTGTCGCGGCGGTAGTAACCGGGCTTGCCGTTCAGCGGTCCGGAAAGCTCGTAGGTGAGCGACGCCAGGGGATTGGCGAAACTCGGTATGCCCTGCGCCTGCCCGCCCGCGCGGTTCGCAAAGTACTGATCGAGCGGCGCCGTCGGATTGACTTGAATCCCGTTCTTCTCAAACGGATTCGCGTAGAAGCCATAACGGAGACCATAGTTGAGCGTCAGGCTACGCGATAGCTTGAAGGTGTCCTGCGCATAGAACTCGTACTCGTTCGACCCGAACACGCGGGGGATGGGCTGGCCAAAGGGAATCGCCTTGCCGTCGCGGCCAAAGTTGTAAGTGGCGCTGTACTGGTTCAGGATGCCAAACAGTGGCCCCATCGCGTTCTGCACGGGCACGGCTTCCGTCAACCGGAGATTCGCGTCTCCATATTTGGCCCGCGCCAGCGCGGTGATCGAATCCGTGATGTCCGCCCCAAGACCAGCCAGCGTATTGCGGCTGAAGCTGTAGGAAGGATAAGACGTGGCGAAGGAGGCGCGATCATTGGTATTCAAACGAAAATTGATGCCAAACTGCACCGTGTGCCGCCCCTTCGTCCAGGTCGTATCGTTCACGAAGTTATGCACCGGCGCGATACGGTTCAATGCCCGCGGAAAGCTGGTAACCGGATTGGTAAAGAAGAACGCGATCGCCGGCCCGTCAGCGCCGGTCGTGATGTTCTTCAGCCGCGTGTAGCCGTAATTGAAAGTGTTTATTAGCGACGGCGTCAGCACGGTGGTGTAACGGGCCGAGATGCCGCGCGACTGATCGAGGCGCCGCGCCTGCGACTCCATGCCGGGAAACTGCGCCAACACATCATCCTCGGCGTTATCGGCGAGAGTCCCGCGCAGGCTGAGCGTATGCTTGCCCTGCTTGTCGATATTGAAATCGTTCTTCAGCACATAAGTGCGGTAGTTCAGCTTCTTCGGAGCGTTGAAGCGGAGGATTGAGAAGTTCAGCCCGCGGTCCGGAGAAGAAGCCGGATCATTGCCCACCGGATACTGCCGGAACAGATTGAGCATCGTCTGATTGATGCCTTGGCCAAGTGGATCCGCCTGACGGATCTCAGCCGGATTCAACTGGCCGATCTGACCGTTGCTCATGCGGAACTGGACAATACCCTGCTTGTACGTCTCCGATGGAACCGTACGATTCACACCCACGGCGGTAGCATCCTTGCGCTCCTCCCAGTTACCGAAAAAGAAAATCCGGTCCTTGATGATCCGGCCGCCCAGCGAGGCGCCGTACTGATTGCGGATAAGGTTTTCGCGGGCAATGCCGGCGCGGTTTGAAAACCAGTTGTTCGCCGCCGTTTTCACATTGCGATGGAACTCATAGAGCGAACCGTGAAACTGATTCGAACCCGATTTCGTAACAAGCGATACCTGCCCCCCCGAAGACCGGCCCTGGTCGGCTCCCATGCCGGCCACCGTCGTGCGAAATTCCTGCACTGAATCAAGCGGCACCGGCAACACGGCATTGAATCCGGTCGTTGCACCGGTGGGCGCCCCCTGCGGATCGTTGACATCCACCCCGTCCAGGGTGACATTATTCTGATCCCGCTTGGCCCCGGCAACTTCACCCGTTGGCGTCACGCCAGGCTGGAGACTGAGCAAATCCACCACATTGCGCGTCAGCAGCGGCAATTGACGAATCTGCAATTCCGTGAACGGATTGCCGACGCTCGCATTCGTCGTATTCACCGCCGGCGTCTCGGCAACCACATTGATCGAATCGGCTACCTGTCCCACTTCCATCTTGAAATCGACCGTCGCCGGTGTGTTGATCTGCAGGCGAACCTCCCGCACCAGCGATTTGAAGCCAGGCTTCTGGACTTCAACGCGATAAGTCCCAGGTGGCAGCTGAGGAAAGCTGTAGGAGCCCGTTGGGCTCGAAAGCGTCCGGCGGGATGTAGCGGTCTCCTGATTGGCGAGGGAGATGATGGCATCCGGTACTGTGGCGCCCAGTTGGTCCGCTACGGTTCCCTGAAGTGAACTGGCCTGCGCGAATAGAGAAAGGCTACCCGCCGCCAGAATCGAAAATACAAGTCTGGTCATTCGACACTACCCCTGAATGGATTGTTGTTTTTGTTCGAGGATGACGGAATCCCGGGAAGCGCTTGGTTCGGGTACCCCGGACGGAGGGGTGTTCTCGATGCGTGTGAGGATCGCCTTTAGGCGATCAATTGATGCAAAACATTGCCACTGACATCGGTGAGACGGAAGTCCCGGCCGCTGTAGCGATAGGTGAGCTTGGTGTGATCGATTCCCATCAGATAGAGAATCGTGGCGTGTATGTCATGAACATGAACCGGCTTTTCCACCGCTTTGAATCCAAAATCGTCGGTCGCGCCATAAATCGTGCCGCCCTTGACGGCCCCGCCGGAAAGCCACATTGTGAAGCCAAATGGATTGTGGTCGCGGCCCCGTTTCACGTTTCCCCCACCGCCCCCCACTTCTCTCACCGGCGTGCGCCCAAACTCTGAGCCGCACACCACGAGCGTGTCCTTCCAAAGGCCACGCCCCTTGAGATCCTGAATCACGGCGGCGAACGCCTGGTCTGAATTCTTGGCATTCACGCGATGGCCGAGAATGTCGCCATGCGCATCCCAGGGGTCGCCCTTGGCGTAGTAGACCTGCGTCATGCGCACGCCCTTTTCCGCCAAGCGCACAGCCGTCAGGCATCCGCGGGCAGTCGAACCCGGCCCATACAGCTTTTGCGTTGCTTGCGATTCCTGGCGAATATCAAACACTTCCGGAGCTTCGGTCTGCATCCGGTAGGCGACTTCCATCGACTTCAGCACGGCTTCCACCTGCGCATCCGAACCGTCGCGGTCCCGGCGCAAGGCTTCCATCTGATTGAGCAGATCGATCTCACGGCGCTGTTCGGCCAGCTCAAACTTCGGATTATGGACAAACGAAATCAGCTTCTTCGGATCAAAGCCTTTTTCAACGCTGACCTTCTCGTCCTTCTTTTCTCCGCCCGGCATGCCCATGTCTTCTTCGGGCGGCGCGTTGGGATTTGTCTGGATCTTGTCGGAAATATAAGTGCCCTGATGGATGGCCGGCAGAAAGCCGTTCGACCACAGCGGCGGGCCAACTGTCGTGGGCACATCCGGGCAGAGCACGACATAACCCGGAAGATTTTGATTGTCCGTGCCGAGCCCATAAGTCATCCACGCGCCAAGCGAAGGCCGCCCCGCCTGATTGGCTCCGGTATTCATCATCAGACACGCGGGCTCATGGTTCGGGATCTCGGTATGCACGCTGCGCACCCAGCAGATATCATCGGCCACTTTGGCCAGATTTGGCCACAGATCGCTGATATCCATGCCGCACTGGCCATACTTCTTGAAGCTGTAAGGAGACTTCATCAGTGCGCCTGTCTTGCGCTCAGTCTTGATCTCACCGCCCGGGATCGGCTGACCGTCATACTTGTCCAGCATCGGCTTCGGATCGAAACTGTCAATTGTGGACAAACCGCCATTCATGAACAGAAAGATCACTCGCTTGACGCGTTGCGGATGATCCAACTTGTAGCCCACGCCGCCATCAGGCGTGGCCAAGGCGCCAGCCGCCGCCAGTGACTGGTTGACCATGCCGGCGAACGCCATCATGCCGAAGCCATTGCCAATACGGCGAAGGGCCTCGCGGCGGGTCTGCGGATTGCTTGACTTGTGGTGCGACATCAGTGGCTTCTCTCTAATTGACAAACAGAAACTCGCTCGAGCTCAACAATACCTTGGCATAGCGGCCCCAGATCGTCGGTTCATAAACGGCCGGCTTGTCTTCCGCCCCAGGACCCCGCCGCATACCACCCATCATGCCCATCCCGAAATCCGCAGGAAACGCCGGCGGCGCCTCCGCAGCCGCCGCGGCTTCCGACGGAGGCTCGGAAGCAGGCGCCGCCTCCATCCCCGTCGCGCCACGGCGTCTCATCCCCTCGGCCGGACCAGCTTCCTTCGCCTTCTTCTTGCGCTCCTCATAACTCAACATCGGTTCGCTCTTGATGTACTCGAGTCCAAGCTTGATCTCGTTTTCACTCGCATCGCGCCCGTAAATCAACTGGAAGAGCTTGCGCACTCGCGCCCGGTTATCCGGTTCTGGCATCGCCCGGCTTGCCAGTTCCTCCGCCTGCAATTGCATGAAATCGCTGTTCAGCAGAAAGAGCCTCTGCTGCGGAACCGTGGTCGTGAAACGCTTCTCGGCGCTGATCGAGGGGCTGGGAAAATCGAATAACTGCAGATACTCGTCCAGCTTGTAGCGGCTGACTTTGCCATAAACGGTCCGCCGCAAGAAGCCCGGCTTCAGATCCGAGGACGGCCCACCGATACTGCGGTCCAGCTTGCCCGATACAAACAGCACGGAGTCCCGCAACTGTTCGGCATCGAGGCGTTGCTTTTCATGACGCCAGTACAAGCGGTTCGCGGAATCCTTAGCGAAGTTAGCCGCGTCGTTGTCGCTCGAGAGCTGATACACCGAGCTCAGCATGATTTCCTTGTGCAGCTTCTTGATCGATTGTCCCTTGGCCGCGAAGTTTGCCGCGAGATACTCGAGCAGTTCTGAATTCGTTGGCCTTTCCCCGGTTACGCCAAAGTTACTCGGCGTATCGACGATACCCGAACCAAAATGCCCTTTCCAAATACGGTTCACAATCACCCGCGTGTGCAGCGGTTGACGCAAAATCGCTTCAGCCAGCTCAAGGCGTCCGCTGCCCGCGCGAAATATCGCGGGCTGGTCCTCCGATAGCACGCTCAGAAAGTGCCTCGGCACCGGTTCACCCAGGTTCATTGGGTCGCCTCGCAGCGCCAGCGGCAACTCGGAGATTTCCTGCTTCGGCTTATCCTTGATTCCATGCAGGAAAGGAAAATGCGGGTCGATCTTCTTGCGCGCATCTTCTATATCCTTGCGCACACCCGCCAGTTGCGCTTGAGACTCTGAGCCCACCCGCCGCTCGAGCGCCCATCCGCGAAACGTCAGCACCCCGGGCTTCGCATTGCGGAAGCCGCCCTCCATCATCGCGTTCGGATCATCGTTATCGGAAAGCTCGCGGACGAAGATATCCGTGTACAGGTTGTTCTGATCCTCCGGCATCTGCTTCAACTGCAAGCCGCATCCGGGACAGAAGTCATCGTTAGTCACAAAGTTAGAGGGCTTATTCGTGCGCTTTTTCGGCTTCGTTCCCTCCAGTGCCTTGTTCGCTATCACCTTGTTTTCGTCATCAAGCTCGTGCCGAGCCAGCATCACCGCAACAACATCTTCCTGAAACTTGTCGGCCACCTTCTTGGCCTCCTGCGCTGTTGCCGCCGGCTTGCGCGCCATCATCGCCTGCCAGGCATCCTTATGCGGATACTTCTTAGCCGGCTTGGCCATGTATTTGATCCAGCGATCCAGAATCTCGTAGTCGAGCTTGCGCGCCTCCACCACATTGCCCGCCTCCATCTTGCGCGGCCCCGCTACTTCAAATACACCCTGCAAATAATTCGAAATCTCAAGCGCCAGCGAATGCCCCAGGTTCTTGCCCATCGCCGTCTGCATTTCCATCAACATCTTTTGCTTGATATCGATCTGCTCCTCGATCTTGCGGAACTGTTCCACCACGGACTGCGGCGCCAGCGGATACTCCTCGTAAGTGACATTCGCAAAAATACCCGCAAGCGCATAGTAATCCGTCTGCGGAATCGGATCATACTTATGGTCGTGACAGCGGGCACATGCCACGGTCAGCCCCAGAAAGCCGCGCGTGATCACGTCCACCCGGTCATGCCGCTCATCGGCCCGCGTCACCTCGGTCGAGCCATTGTCGTAATACCAGGGCCCAAGCCCAATAAAGCCCGTGCCGGGCAGGGTCTTGTGACGGATCTTCTCATCCATCAGATCTCCAGCCAGTTGACTCTTGACGAACAGGTCGTAAGGCATGTCATCGTTGAACGCACGAATCACCCAATCCCGGTACAAAAAAGCATTCGGGTAAGGATTAAAGCCCCGGCGCATCGGGTCCAGACTGCGGTAGTCATCCTCCCCATAGCGGGCCACATCCAGCCAAATCCGTCCCCATCGCTCACCATAATGCGGCGAGGCCAACAACCGGTCGATCAGCTTGGAGTAAGCATCGGGCGCCGTATCTTTCAGGAAAGCTTGTATCTCCTCGTAAGTCGGCGGCAATCCAGTCAGATCCAGCGAGGCCCGCCGAATCAGCTCCGTACGAGTCGCAAAACGAACCGGCTTCATGTTCTCTTTCTCGAGCCGCGCCATCACGAAGCGATCCAAATCCGTGCGTGGCCACTTTAAGTCCTTCACCGCCGGCAAGTCGGGCTTGCGCAATGGCAGCATCGACCAGAACTTTTTCTGTTCCGGGAAAATCACGAACTTACCACCCACCTTGCTTACAGTCGGAATGCTCTTCGGCCAAACCGCGCCCGCCTTCACCCAAGCTGTTAAAGCATCGATGTCCGCATCCCTCAACTTCACTCCCATTGGCATGCGGAACTTCGGATCGGCGTCCGCGTGCCGCACCGCCACAATCAGCGCGCTCTTTTCGGGATCTCCCGGCACCACCGCCGGCCCTCGCCGCGCACCGCCTTTTACCATCGCCTCCGCACTATCCAGACGAAGATTGCCCATCTCCGTATTCGTGTGACAGCTGTAGCAATTTTTGACCAGGATGGGTCGAATCTTGTTTTCGAAAAACTCCGGCGTGTTTGGACTTTGCGCCAGCAGCACCCCGCTGGCCCAAAAAAGATAGAAATACTGCTTGCCAAGACTCATTGCGAACGGTTTCGTTATCAGACTTTCTGTTATTGTACCGAGGCTTAGTTTTAGCGAGACAAGGCTATTTGCGAGAACGGACGGGAGCTACTTCTAGTGAGCCGACAGGGCTCGGAGGGCACGCGGAATAACGCGGTGTATTCATTTTTATAGCGGTTCCGGATTGCGTTTGTCAATCAGAATTCGATGGCGCTATACTCACACTTCGGCCCTGCTTGCCTTCCCTTCCCTGTCGCTTGAATCATTTGCTGCCGCGAGGTAATCCTTGAAAAAAATTCTGATCCCATTGCTGTTTTTGGCCATCCTCGGCGGATTTGCCAAAGAGAAGAACAAGGCCAACAGCAATCCTGCTTGGCCTCCCAGGGAAGGCATCAAGACGCCCGGTGTGCAGATCCCATTTTCAAAACTCAAGACGGAGGCCGACTGGAAACTCGAAGGCCCGCCGGACTGGCTCTACGCCCAAGGCCCCGTAATGCTCGTCCCTCTGGCCAAACGCGGCGAGCTATCGCGCATCGCCGGCCAGGATAACAAGATCAGCGAATCCTGGAAAGTGGGTCAAGCCCTTTGCGGCGGCCTCATCGAAGCCTTCTCCCACCTCTGGCTGCCCGACTGTGGCGCGCAGCAACTGCATAAGCTCAACCCGCGCGACGGCAAAATTATCGCCAGCATCCCACTCAGATTTGCCCCCGGCGCCAAACCCGCGCTCGCCGCCAACGCCGACAGCATTTGGACCCTGAGCGATGAGGCCGGAACGCTCAGCCGCTTGGATCCGGCCAACAACCGCATCCTCCACGAAATTCGCGTTAGCGCCGGCTGCAACTCGATTCACTTTGAGCAGGAGATGCTCTGGATCACCTGCCCGTCCGAGAACCGCCTCGTGCAGGTCAACCCCCGCACGAACCTTGTGGAAAAGCGCATCGAAACCGCAGCTTCCCCTCACGCTCTGACCTTCGGCGAAGGTCACCTCTGGGTGCTCGGCGGCAAGGAAGGAAAGATTTCGAAAATCGACCCCAAGACCGCCAAAGAGATCGCCTCAATCGAAACCGGCGTGCCCGGCGCCACCGGCAGCCTCGCTTTTGGTGACGGCGCGCTTTGGGTCAGTCAGCCCGGCTATCCCCTCACCCGCATTGACGCCCGGACCAACAAGCTCCTGCGACAATTCGCCGGCGAAGGGGGCGCAATGGTCCGCTTTGCCGCCGGCTCGCTGTGGCTGCTTGATAGCAATAAGTTGCTGTTGCAACGATTCGATCCCCGTCGCGTTGCTCTCACTTTGCCCGACTAACCCCCACCGTCTCCCCCCTACACCTTCAGAAACAACCGACGGCGGTACATCCAATAAAGCAGCACCCACTCAAGGGCCAGCACCACCGGCCCGCTCGCGAACGCCGCCCCCAGATGAATGCGCAATGAGTCGGCAATCGGATCCTCCAGCACATGCGCGATCCAGTAAGCGGCAATCGAGTTCATCCCGACAACCACCAGTGGAAAAGCCCATCGGGTCCAGCCCCTCACCTCAAGCAAATAGCGGAAGCCGGCAAGAAACAGAAAGCAGCCCCCCCCTGCGGCAAGAGTCCAGGCCGGCGTCCAAATGCGTTTCACGATCGGCATGATTCCCGCGAAATGCAAGAACAGCCCTCCCGCCAGCAGCATCCCCGCTAGCTCCAGATAACGCCGTTGCGGTGTCTGCTCCCGCAAGAGTTGCCCCGCGATCAGGCCCAGAATCATCGTACCCAGCGTCGGGATAAAGCTCAGGGTTCCGTAGCCTCCCTTGTGGATCACCCACGGCTCCGGTCGCGGAAACAAATTGAGAAACCACGCATCAAAGGCTACCAGCAGGTTGTCCCCCTTGGCCCAGTGCGCCAGCCAAGGCTGGCCCGGCAAGGGATAAAGCGCCCAGGCCGCCCCATAACCAGCCAGGATGATGGCCAGTACGATCCACTGCGTACGCGCTTTGGCGCGCCCCAGAAGGAACAGAAATGGGTAGCCCAACCCGATCTGCGTCAGCGTGTCCTCAAACGTGAAGTTCGTTTGCTTGGAATGCGTGGAGCGCAGGAAAATGCCCATCGCAACAAGCACAAGAGAACGCCAAAGCGTATGCGAAAAAAGCTTCCCGAAACTCGCCCCGCTCGCCACCCGGCTGGCCAGCGAATAGGGCAGCGCCACCCCCACCAGAAACGAGAACGAAGGCTGGATCATGTCATGCAGCGAACAACCCTCCCAGGCGACATGCGATTGGTGAAAGGCCAAGAAATCCAGCAGAGGATTACCCGGATACTGCCGCGCCAGCGCGGGCAAGCGCAGCACCTCCGCCATCATCAGCAGCATCACAAAGCCGCGATAAGCATCGATTGTGAGATTACGGGACACGCGACAGACAGTATATTCGGAAAGATGGATTGCCGTCCTGGCTGCGCCGCTTGTTGCATCATCCCCTCGATCTCCACGCCCATTCCCGGCATGCCCGCCGGCAAGCCGGCCTACACCCGCTGCGTGCAATTGAGCCCGGACAACCGCTGCTTGCTCTTCGGCCAGCCCGAGCGCCCCTCTGTCTGCCTCAGCTTCGCGCCCCAGCAACAGTGGTGCGGCGAAAGCAATGAAGAAGCTTTCCTGCGCCTCGAATCGCTCGAGCGCCTCACACGGCCCTGAGCCCGCCCCGCGAAACGGACTGTCCTCGGATACCATCTACTAGCAGGAGGTCTTCGCTATGGATTTAATGCAGGGCTTGTCCAGCCTGATGGGCATCGGGCTGGCCTCCGGCCTCAATATCTATGCCGTCGTCTTGACCGTAGGCCTCGCCCAACGCATCGGCTGGCTCACCGGCCTGCCTGAAGGCCTGACGGTCCTCGCTCACCCGGCCGTGTTGATCACCGCCGCCGTACTCTATGCCCTTGAGTTCGTCGCCGACAAGATTCCCGTCATCACACCACTCTGGGACAGCCTGCATACCTTCATCAGGCCAGTCGGCGCCGCTCTGCTCGCCCTCGGCGCCCTTGGCCAACTCGACCCCCTCCCGCGCACCCTCGCCATGCTCGCCGCCGGTGGTCTCGCCCTCGGTTCGCACGCCACAAAAATGGGCACGCGGCTCGTCGCTCACGCCGCCCCGGAGCCACTGACCCACTCCGCCATCAGTCTCGCCGAGGACTTCAGCGTCGTTGGCCTCATCCTCCTGGCCTACAACTACCCTTGGATCGCCCTGCCCCTTCTCGGCCTGCTTTGCCTTGCCATACTCATCGCTATCCCCTTGCTCTACCGCACCCTGCGCTTGCTGTGGCAATCGGCCCGGACCCGCTTGTCTCTTCTGTTCAATCCCAACACCAGCGCCTAAGCCGGGCGCGTCTGCAAAAATGCCCGCCAGCCACCAAAGCGCGTAATGTCTTCGGCGTTCCGCAGCGCATACGGTTCCGCGATAAAACACTTCACGCCGCGCCCATCAGCCAGCACCGCACTGCCCATGCCGAGCGGCGCGGGGATCGCCGCGACAAAGCTCCCAAATTCAGCCGCCGGAATCGCCCAAACCTCCACGGCGATTCCCGGGCCATCAAACCCCGGCACGTACTCTAGCCCTGGCTTGGGCGGGGTCGTGTTCGCCAACGCATAAAGCCGGTAGCTGGCGGCCGTTCGCGTAGCCTCAAGCAGATAAGCCCCGCGCGAGGTCAGTTGCCCGTTCAACGGCATTCCGCTCAAATGCGCCCCCACCACCGCCACCTCAACGAAACCGCTCGGAACCACGCTCCGGCCCACGCCACCAAGAAAACGCTCCGCCGTCGCCAAAAGCGCCGGCTCCGCCATCGCCGGCGCCGTCAGCGTCACTCCGAACGGCAGCCCGTTCGGCCTCCGCCCCGCCGGTATCGCGATCGCGCTCAAATCGAGCAGGTTGACGAAATTTGTGTAGTAGCCCAGTTGCGTATTGCGTCCGATCGGGTCCGCCGCGATCTCCGCATGCGTAAAGATCGTCGGCGTCGTCGGCAAGAGCAAACAATCCATATCCTCCCATTCCCGCAAACACGCGCGCTGCAATTCCGCCAATCGGTACTGCGACCGGAACCCATCCACCGCCGAATATTGGCGCGCCCCCAGAATAATCTTCGCCACCACCGGGTTCATATCCGCCTCATGCCGCTCGGCGAACGCTTCAATCGCCGCAAGCCGCTCCGCCACCCACGGGCCGCTATAAAGCAGCTCCGCCGCCGCCCGGAACGCACTTAGATCGATTTCCACCACGCTCGCGCCAAGCTGCTTGAAACGGGCAACACTCGCCTCAAACAGTTTCGCTGCCTCCCCATCACCAAAAAACTCCAACTGGCTGGCCGCCGGCACACCCAGCCGGAACGACGCCGCCGACCAAGCTGTACCCTTCGCCCCCTGCGCCGCGCGCGAGAGAAAATCCGACGGATCCGGCTTCGCCGCCGCCAACAACACATCGCCCGCCAGGCCGGTTTCCCGCGTGAAGATCGACACACAGTCCAGCGTCCTGCATGCCGGCACCACCCCCGTGGCGCTGATCAATCCACGCGTCGGCTTCAACCCAATCAATTCGTTGAACGCCGCCGGCACTCTCCCACTGCCCGCCGTATCCGTGCCCAGCGCGAAATCCACCTGCCCCAATGCCACAGCCACCGCCGAGCCCGAACTCGACCCCCCCGAAATGTACTCGGCATTCAACACACTGGAGCAGGCTCCATACGGCGACCTTGTCCCCACCAGCCCGGTCGCGAACTGATCCATGTTCGTCTTGCCCACAAGAATCGCTCCCGCCGCCTCAAGCAGCCCCACCACCGGCGCGCTTTGCTCCGGCGTATAGGCAAACGCGGGACAACCCGCTGTCGTCGGCAGTCCCGCCACATCGATGTTGTCCTTGACGGCGAAGACCTTCCCATAGAGTGGCCCGCCCGCCGCCTCCGGATGCTCTTCCAGCGCGAAGGCCCGCGCCATCGCCTGCTCCTCCGGCACCCGGCTGATCCATACCGGCTGCTTCGTCTCGGTATTCATGCGCTCATAGGCGCGGCGTACGGCCTCCGTTGGCTTCATCCCTATGTCTCCGGTTGCAAGATTGCCAGAATCTGGCCTGGCAGCACCGCCTGCCCGGTCTTGCAGTGCAACGAGTGCAACCGCCCGCCCCGGGCCGTCGACACGGCCACTTCCATCTTCATCGCTTCAATCAAAATCACCTTCTGCCCCGGCCGCAGCCGGTCTCCCTCCCGCGCCTCAATACTCCACACGCTGCCTGCGCTCGATGCCTTCAAGGCCTTGAATCCAGGTGGCACCACGATCTCCGGCGCCGCCTCGACAATCGGCTCGGCATCGTCGGCTACGCGGTCGGCTCCCATCTCGGCCCAGCGCGCCCGCTCCGCAGCAAACGCACTGCGCTGCCGCGCCTGAAATTCCCGCGTCGAATCCGTGATCGACGTCAGAAACTGCTCATATTCGCTCAACCGGAATTGCCCCGGCTCAATCCGCAGCGAATAGCGGCCATTCGGAAAATCCTCACGCAGCCGCACCAGTTCCTCCGCCGTCACCGGGAAGAACCGGATCCGGTCAAAGAACCGCAGAAGCCAGGGATGCCCCGGCTCGAATTCCTTCGTCGTCCGGTACGTGTTCCACATCTGCACCGTGCGCCCCACGAATTGATATCCGCCCGGCCCTTCCATGCCATACACGCAAAGATACGCCCCGCCAATGCCCACGCTGTTCTCCGCCGTCCACGTCCGGGCCGGATTATATTTCGTCGTTACCAGCCGGTGCCGCGGATCGAGCGGCGTCGCCACCGGCGCCCCCAGATACACATCGCCCAGCCCCAACACCAGATAGCTGGCCTCGAACACGATCCGGTAAACATCCTCGATCGATTCCAGACCATTAATCCGGCGAATGAACTCGATATTCGACGGGCACCACGGCGCATCCGGCCGCACCGAACGCATGTACTTCTCAATCGCCAACCGCGTCGCCGGATCATCCCAGCTCAGTGGCAACCACACCTCGCGCGAGGCCACTTCCGCATGGCGGTCATGACCGGCCTCTTCCTCGGCCCGGTCAATCAGCGCAATCAACTCCGCCCGGCACACCCGCTCCGGATCATAATGCACCTGAAAGGAACGGATGCCCGGTGTCACGTCGATCACCCCGGCGGGCTTGCGCTCGAGAAACCAGTTGTACACCGCCTGCACACGAAAGCGCAGCGGCAAATCCAGGATCAATTCCCCGTACTCGATCAACAGATATCGGTCTCCCGCCTGCCGGTAAACCACATCCCCGTTGCGATGCACCACGGCTGGCAGCCGCTCGCTGCCCTCGGCACGGGCGTGGAACCGCACCGTGTCCCCTGCCTTCAACTGCCCAATCTTCCACAGCTCCGCGCTGGTGATCGTGGCGGGACAAACGAAGCCACCTAGGCTCGGCCCATCCGGCCCCAGAATCACCGGCATGTCGCCGGTAAAGTCGATCGCCCCAATCGCATAGGCGTTGTCGTGGATATTCGATGGATGCAGCCCCGCTTCACCGCCATCCTTGCGCGCCCATTGCGGCTTCGGCCCGATCAGCCTCACCCCGGTCCGCGAAGAGTTGTAGTGCACCTTCCAGTTCGTTTCAAAGAAAGTCTCGATATCCTCGGGCGTGAAGAAGTCAGGCGCTCCATGAGGACCATAGAGCACTTCGATGTCCCAGTGCGTGCCAATCTCCGGCGGCTTCACCGCTCGCCCCTCCCCCGCCGGCGCCTCGCCCAGATGCAACACATCGCCCGTGCGCAAGGCCCTCCCCCCATGGCCACCAAAATTCCCTAGCGTGAACGTCGCGCGGCTCCCCAGATACTCCGGCACATCCAGCCCGCCCGCGAACAGGATGTAGCTGCGCGCCCCCGCTCCCTCCACCGCACCCAACTCCAATACCGCCCCCGCGGCCACTGGCACAACCGTCCACCACGGCACACTCTGCCCATCAAGCGTCGCCTCCATCCGCGCCCCGCACAGCGCGATCCGCGCCGCGCAATGAAACTGCAACGCCGGCCCCGCCAGCGTACACTCCAGCCCCGCCGCTCCCGCCTCGTTGCCCAGCAGCTCATTCCCCAACCGGAAACTCAACCCATCCATCGGCCCGCTCGGCGGCACGCCCACATCCCAAAACCCGAGCCTCCCCGGCAGATCCTGCACCGTCGTCATCGTGCCCCCATCCAGCACTTCGAAGGTCCGCGGCCGGTACTCGAATCTCTCCGTCAGCTTCGTATAGACATCCCCTCGCCGAAACTCTTCCCCCGCCACCACTTCCCGCAAATAATGCAGATTCGTCTCAATCCCGTCAAGCCGCGTGTCCCGCAGTGCTCGCCGCAGCTTTCCGATCGCCTCCTCACGCGTGCCTCCGCAAACAATCAGCTTGGCCAGCAGCGGATCATAAAACGCCGTCACCTCGACGCCCGGCCTCACCCAGCCATCCACCCTCACACCCTCTCCCGGCCACACCACGTTCGTCAGAAGCCCCGAGCTCGGCTGAAAATGCCGGTTCGGATCCTCGGCATACAAACGCGCTTGAATCGCCGCACCCCGGGCCCGCGGACGCCGCGCCGCAAGATCGCCCATCTCCCCGGCCGCCGCCAGCAGCATCCACTCCACCAAGTCGACGCCCGTTACCTCCTCGGTCACTCCATGCTCCACCTGCAGCCGCGTATTCACTTCGAGAAAGTAAAACTGCCCGCTCGCCGTATCGAAAACAAACTCCACCGTCCCCGCCGAGGCATAGCCGATCGAACGGCCCAGCCGCTCAGCCACCGCCAGCAACTCGCTCCGCTGGCTCTCGCTCAACCCCGGCGCCGGCGTCTCCTCGATGATCTTCTGATGGCGCCGCTGCACCGAACAATCCCGCTCCCCCAGCGCGATCACATTCCCGCGCCCATCCCCAAAAATCTGCACCTCGATATGCCGCGCCTTCTCAACGTATTTCTCGAGATAAAGCCCCCCATCCTTGAAGTTAGCCAGGCTCAGCCGCTCCACGCTCGCATAATGCCCAGTCAGTTCCTCCTCCGTGCGGCACAGCCGCATCCCGATTCCTCCGCCTCCCGCCGTGCTCTTCAGCATCACCGGATAACCGATGCGCTCGGCCTCGCGCCGCGCCTCACTCACTCCTTCCAGCAATCCTGTGCCCGGCAACAGCGGCACCCCCGCCCCCACGGCCAGCTCGCGCGCCCGGTGCTTCAGACCAAAGGCCCTCATCTGCTCGCCCGTCGGGCCGATAAACTGAATGCCCGCCGCCGTGCAGGCATCGGCAAACCCGGCGTTCTCGCTCAAGAAGCCATAACCCGGATGAATCGCCTCCGCCCCGCATTCCCGCGCAATGGCAAGTATTCGTTCGGCTTGCAGATAGCTTTGCGCCGCCGGCGCCGGCCCCAGCAGAAACGCTTCCTCGGCCTGCTCCACATGGGCAGCGTGACGGTCGGCCTCCGAGTACACGGCCACCCCGGCAATCCCCATCTTCTTGAGCGTCCGCAGAATGCGGCACGCAATCGCCCCCCGGTTCGCAACCAGTACTTTAGAGAACATCGCCGCTCCAGATCAACACGCGCACCGGCGTCGGATTGTAGGCATTGCAAGGATTATTCAATTGCGGACAATTGCTGATCACCACCACCACGTCCATCGCCGCCTTCATCTCCACATACTTGCCCGCCTCGCTGATGCCGTCTTCAAACGTCAACTGGCCCGCCGGCGTCACCGGCACGTTCATGAAGAAGTTCACGTTCGAGGTAATGTCCCGCTTCGGTATCCCCCAACTCGCCAGCGCCATCAGAAACGTGTTGCGGCAGTTGTGCATGTGGCGCTTATCGAGGGAATAGCGAACTTGATTGGACTCCGCCGCACAGGCCCCCCCGAGCGTATCGTGCCGCCCGCAAGTGTCCGCCGTGATCGTCATCAATTCGTTGCCCAGATTCGAGAGCAGCCGCGTCCCCGCCGTCAAATAGATGCTGCCCTGCCCCTGGATCGTGTCAAACGCCGAATACCGCTCGCTGAAATCACGCGCGTTATAGAACAGCGTATCGGCGGCCTGATTCCCTTCGAGATCCACGATACGGAAGCTTTGCCCCTTCTTCACCTCGTGAATCCAGCCCTCCCCGGCCGGCACCACCTCGTCATATACCGCCGTCTCCAGCCGCAGCTTGCTCTCCACTAGAATTCGATCACTCATGACGCACCTCGTTTAGAGAAAATACCTTTCCGTGTTCGCGAATCCGCGCCCGTTCTCGGGCCGGAAGTTACGGCAGTAATCATCAGGCCCCGGCCCCTCCACGCGGCTCACGCGCAGATGCACGCGCTTCGGTTCATGGCGCGGGTTCGGATCGAGCGGATGCGGATTCGTGTCGAGAATCACCAGCGTGTTCATCTCCGAGCGCAATTCCACCCAATCTCCCGGCTTCGAATTCCCCGCGACAAAGTGTATCCGCCCCGCTTCGTCCACCTGCACCTTGGAGAAGAAATTCACATGGCCCTGCAGGTCTCTGCGGTCCATCCCAAACTTGCCCAGTTCCCGCAAGAAATTCTCCCGCGTGGACGTATACCAGTCATTGCGGTACTGCTGATAGCTATGCTCGCCAAAGCGCGCCCGCACCGATTCCGCCGTCGAATGCGCTCCGATCGGGTCATGCCAGCCCACCGTGTCCGCGGTGATCGAACACAGGATGCGCCCCATGTCCGAATACAAGCAATGGCCCCGCGTCAGGTGCGCGGTGTGCTGCGCCTTCAACGTATCCGGCATGTTGTAGCGCTCGACCAGGAGCTCGAAATTGAAGAACGTGGCGGGCACATTCGCTCCGCCCTCCACGTCCGTGATCCGTATTGCGGTACCCCGCTTCAGCACATGCGCGAAGCTGGCGCCGCCACGCAACTCTTCTTCAAACAGGAGAGTTTCAGAGGCCATGGGCGCTCCTTTCCAAATTGAGGAACGGAATTTTAGAGGTGTGTTTCTGCCGGAAACAGGGCGGGCGGACCGCAGCAGACATCCATGGCCGTCATCCGCAGCATCACGCTGAGGCTGACCTTGCGCTCATTTGTCCGGGCCATGGGCATGGAGTTTAGTGTCTAGAGTCGCACAATCAGCTACCGGGCTGCAAGACAACTTTCATCAATCCCGGTTCATTCGCATACAACCGTTCAAACCAGCCCGGGCCGTCCTCAAGCGGCGCCAGCGCCGTGATGATCGGATCCACTCGGATCGCCCCCCGCGCCAGTAAATCGATGCACTGCGGAAACTCTCCCGAACTCGCCGCCGAACCCTGCAACCGCAACTGACGGCTCACCACCACCTGCAGCGGAATCTCCACCTTCGGCGTGATGTTACCCACCAGCGTCACCGTCCCGCCCTTCTTCACCCCGTGGATCGCCGTCTCGATCGGCTTGCCCGCTCCCACTACCTCAAGCGCCACGTCGGTTCCGCGCCCTCCCGTCAACTCCCGCACCGCTCTCACCACATCGGTACTCTTCGGGTTCAAACCCACATCCGCCCCCAATTGTTTGGCCAGCTCCAGCTTGGAGTCCTCCAGATCCACCGCGATGATCTGCCCGCAACCCGCCAGCCGCAGCGTCTGCACCACCAACAGCCCGATCATCCCCGAGCCCACCACCAGCGCCGAAGCCCCCAACTGCATCGGAGTCAAATTCACCGCGTGCACCGCAATCGATACCGCCTCGATCATTGCCGCGTAGTGAAAGGGAAAATTCTCCGGCAGCCGGTACAGGATGTTCTGCGGCACCGTCACATACTCGGCGAACGCGCCATGCCGCCGGTACTCTCCACAACTCACACCCAGCACCTGCCGGTTCTCGCACAGGTTGATCTCCCCGCGCTGGCAGAAATAGCAACGCCCACAACTCACCGTCGAGTCGAACGTCACCCGATCGCCCACTTGCCAGCCCCGGACCGCCGCCCCCACTTCAACAATCTCGCCCGCCGCCTCATGCCCCATCACCAGCGGCGGTATCCGCCGCCCCGTGCTGCCGTCATAGCCATGTATGTCGCTCCCGCAGATCCCACAGGCCTTCACCTGGACCAGTACATCCTCGGCCCCAATCACGGGCACGGGCATTTCGGTGAGAGAGAGTTGTTTGTATTCGGACAGCAGTAGTGCTTTCATTGGGCTTTTTAAACTTGCGTAACCTTTCACTGGGCTCGCGGCGACAGCTAGGAGTGCTCTCTTCTTGCGTCGCACGAACTCTTGTTCCTATCTTATTTTCTTTTGTGGCCTCCGGTCAGGTCGCCCGCCTCATTCCTGCTCCTCTCTTCCGCTGGCCCGGCATTGCCGACTCCAACAGCCCCTCGCACTGGTCCGCCGGCAAGCTCTTCGTGTTTAACTCCGATGGCATGCCAGTCCGCAGCGAGGGCCCCAACCTCGGCTCTCTCTCGAGCACCCGCGCCGTTCGCTTTTACAGCTACAAGAGCGCCCCCCTCTGGATCGAGGCTACCTATAAGGCCCCCGATGGAACCCTCTACGCCTGGTATCACCATGGGGTTTTTCTCCACTGCCTTGGCAATCCCGTCTCGGCGCCCCTCATCGGCGCCCTGCGCTCGGATGATGATGGTAAGACCTTCGAGGACCTCGGCCCCATTCTCACCTCCGGCGCCGAGCCTGACTGCGCGACACACAATCGCTACTTCGCCGGTGGCGCCGGCGACTTCAGCGCCATCGCCGACCGCGAAGGCCTCTACCTTTACATCCTCTATACCCACTATGGCGGCGACACCACCGAACAAGGTGTTTCCGCCGCCCGCATCGCCCTCGCTGATCTCGATTCTCCCGCCGGCCAAGTCTTCAAATACTTCGCCGGTCAGTGGTCCGAGCCCGGCCTCGGCGGCCGCCAATCACCCCTCTTCCCCGCCATCGAAAGTTGGCACTCCCCCAACCCTCAATCCTTCTGGGGCCCCAGCATCCACTGGAACACCGCTCTCAACCGCTACTTCATCTTGATGAACTACAGCTGCTGCACTCCCGACTGGCCTGCCGCCGCCATTTACTACACCTCCACCCCCGACCTCAGCCAGCCCGAACTCTGGACCTCTCCCAGCCTCCTTCTCAATGGCGGCGGCTGGTACCCCCTCACCATGGGCCTCGATCCCGAAGGCACCGACAAACAGGCCGGCTCGACCGCCCGCTTCTTCCTCGGCGGCGACAGCAATCACTGGATTTGTTTTGATTGGGATTGAGGATGGCGGAGGGAGTGAGATTCGAACTCACGGTAGAGTTTCCCCTACGACGGTTTTCAAGACCGGTGCCTTAAACCGCTCGGCCATCCCTCCGTTTACCAAGCTATCAAACTTTCGCCGGATGCCCCGTCCGCGAGCTGTCCTCGGCCGCCTGAATCGCATCACTGACGTGGAAAATCTCCTCCACCGTCAACTGCCCCGGCTTCCGGTTGTACACCGCATCCAGGTAGTCCATGAAAATTTGCCCACCCTCCGGCAGAGTTTCCAGCCGGCGCGGCTTGCCCCCATCCGACAAAATCGTCACTCCCGTCGCCGCCGTGTACTCCACAATCCCTTTCGTCCCCGCAATCCGCAGCCGGTCGTCCTCATGCGTCGGCGCCGTATCCGGCCGCAAGTAATCCATTCTCATCTCCGCCATTCCCCCATTCGCCAGCCGGAACAATGCCCCCACCACGTTTTCCCGGTCCCCTAGCGCCGGCTCCTTCACGTTCCCCTGCCAGCAAAACGCCTCCGTCATCCGCAGCCCGCTCGTGAAGTGAAACAGATCCACCAGGTGCGGCCCGATCCACAACATCGTGCTGCCATAGCTCGCACGCTGGTTCTTCCAAGTGCTCGAGATACCCCGCTTATACGACTTCTGCCCGCCCATCAACAACACCTCGCCAATCTCGCCGGAATCCACCACCTGCTTCAGCCCCCGGAACGGCGCGGCATAGCGCAGAGGCACCAGCATCCCCAGCCGCCCCTTGGAATCGCGCGCCACCCGCTTGATCTTCTTGAGGTCCATCCGCGTGATCGCCAGCGGCTTCTCAGCGATGCAGTGCATGCCCCGCTGCAGCGCCGCCAGCACTGCCTTCGCTCGCGCTCCGTCATCGTTCACCACCGCCACCACATCCGGCTTTACCTCGTCAAGCATCTTCTCCTGGTTCAGATACCCCTTCGCCCCCGCCATCCCCTTCTTGGCCGCCAGCGACGCCAGCCCCGCCTCCGTGTATTCGCAACACGCCACTACCTCCACATCCGGCAGTTGCGGCAGCGGGTTCAGGATCTCGCCCAAATGACCGTCCTGGCCAATCACGGCAACCCTCACCTTCCCCGGCAAACGCAGCGGTGCGGCCGCCGCCGCGCTGGCAGCCAACGTCGAGGCGAACCATTGTCGGCGGTTCAAGCCGGTGGCGGTGTCCTGCATGCCTTATTATCACGCGTTAGACTGTGAGTTTCATGAACACCCGCCGTATCATCTGCGCCTTACTCGGTCTCTGGATCGGAGCGAGTCTTTTCATGGCTGCCGTAGCTGCCTCCAGCTTTCGCAATGTCAACGAAATGATGCTCAATCCCGCCGCAGAAATGGCCCCTTACTTGAAAACCATCGGCGCCGAAAAACTCCGTCTCCTCGCCCGCCACCAGGCCGGTGAATTCAATCGCATGCTCTTTGAAGGCTGGGGACTCGTGCAAATTCTAATTGCCCTCTTACTGTTCGGCATGCTCCTGTTCGGCACCAAGGAGGGCAAAGGCATCCTCGCCCTGTCCTTGTTCATGCTCTTGCTCACCGCCGGCATGCACCTGCTCGTCACCCCCGCCATCGTCGGCTATGGCCGTACCCTCGATTTCGTTCCGCCCGACAAGGAACTCGATTTACGCCGCCGCGTGCAAACTTACCACTCCACTTACTCCACCCTCGAAGGCGTTAAACTGCTCTGCGGCACGCTCCTGCTCTTCATTTTCTTCCGCGAGGTTCCCCGCAAACCTGGCTGGACCCCCTCCAGCGATGCAGCCGAAGCCGCCTAATCGCTGAGCACGCCGCGCACCCGCAGCACTTCGTCGAGTAGCGCCACCAACTCCTGGCGAGTTAATTCAAACCGCTCTTCGTTCTTCATCGCGATCATGTCTTCGGCCGCGATCGGCGCCTCCGGCTCATTGCCTTCCGGAAACTGTATCCCGTAGCGCGACCGCGCCGCCATCAACCGGTCCACTTCCCGCCGCGGCAACAACCGTGGCCCACCCAGCATCTCCGCCACCAACGAAATCCTTGAGATGTGCTCCACCGTCTCCAGCCGGAAGAACGCTTTCTCCAACGTCTCCCCATAACAAACCGCTCCGTGGTTCGCCATCAGCAGCGCATCATGATTCGGTATGTAAGGCCTCAGTTGGCCGCTCAATTCCGGCGTCCCCGGCAATCCATAATCAGCCAGCGGCACCGTCCCCAACGTCACCACCGCCTCCGGCAGAATTGCCAGATTCAGCGCCCGCCCGGCCACGGCGAACCCGGTCGATACCGGCGGATGCGCATGCACCACTGCGTTTACGTCCGGTCGCAGTTGGTACACCGTACAGTGCATCTGTATCTCGGTGGTGCAAGCCCGCTCCCCCTCCTGCTTCCGCCCTTCGAGATCCACAATCAGCATGTCTTCGGGTTTCATCATCCCCTTGCTGACTCCCGTCGGCGTGCACACAATCCGCTCCGCGTCCAGCCGGACACTGATGTTGCCGTCGTTGGCGGCAACCCAACCCTTCTGGTACATCAGTTTTCCAACTTCAACAATGGAAGCGGCAATGTCGCGTGGTACAGGCATCGAAACTCTCAATTTACACAATTGCGTGCCACTTTGCTGCTCACAATCGAAAATTCTGCCTCCCATTCCACTCAACCATCCACCCTTGCCCTCCCCCTCACTTTACAATCAAAGGGTGGAATCGAGACCTATCTGCCCGAACTGCCGCGCCTTCATCAGCCGGGCAGATCGCGTTTGCCCCTACTGCGAGTTTGAAATCGCCCCCGCCCCAAAAGGCGGCGTCGATGCTGCCCGCGCGCTCGGCAACCTTCTGCCCCAAAACGGCCAGATCACCACCTACATTCTCATCGTCAATGGCTTTCTCTACCTCGCCATGGCCCTGTTCAACACCCAGAACATCCGCGGCGGCGGCTTCCTTGACCTCAGCGGCAGCACCCTCTTTCTCTTCGGCGCCAAGGAACCCAACTACATCTTCCACGGCGAGTACTGGCGGCTCGTCACCGCTGGCTTTCTCCATGCCGGCATCATGCACATCGGCATGAATTCCTGGGGCCTCTACGACCTCGGCTCCCAGGCCGAAGAGGCCTTCGGCGCCGGCCGCCTCCTCGTCATCTATGTCATCAGCTCCATTACCGGCTTCCTCTTCTCCAGCCTCTTTGCCCCCTCGCTCAGCGTCGGCGCCTCCGCCGCCATCTTCGGCCTCATCGGCGCCATGATCGCCTACGGCGTCAACCAGCGCTCCAGCTTCGGCAGCTACGTCAAGGCAGCCTACACCCGCACCGCCCTTTGGGCCCTGCTCATCAGCTTTCTCATCCCCTTCACCGACAATTGGGCCCACCTCGGCGGCCTCGCCGGCGGCTTCGCCACCGCCTACGTTGCCGGCCACCCCCGCCTGTCCCGCGCCCGCCATGAGCGCTATTGGAACATTGCCGGCCTCGCCATGGCCGCTCTCGTCGTACTCAGCTTCGTCGTTCAGTTATTCGGCGCTCTCCGCCTCCTGCAAGGCTAACGCCGCCGCGCGTGAATTTCCAGGTACGGCGTCCGCGTCAGAAACCGTCCATCCTCCAGTTCATTGTGCGTCTGGCCCAACTCCAGCAACCTCCGGTCCAGCTCCCCAGCCGCTTCCTCACCCAACCCCTGATAGGCCAAATGCACCGGCGCCAGAAACTGCTTCATCCCCTCCAGCCACTGCCTCGCCGATTGCGCCCGCGCCAGAAATTGCCTCGCCACGAAATGAATCGGCGCAAACGCCCCCGACAACACCCGCACCGCATGCTCTTCCCGGCCCCAATCCCGCGCCTCCCTCAATCCCGCAAGATCCCCACGCACTGCCAGGCACTCAGCGAACAATTCGTCATTCAACGACCCCCGCCGCCAACTCGTCAGCCCGAGCGCTCCCCCGGCCCGCAACACCCGCGCCGCCTCGGCTACCGCCGCCTCCGGCTCCGCGCTGAAGATCAGCCCAAACGTGCTCAACACCACGTCAAATCGGCCCGCCACAAAAGGCAACTCCTCGGCCGCCCCGACTTCAAACTCCACGGCCAGCCCCTCGAAGGCCGCCCGCTGCCGCGCCCGCTCGAGCAACCCCTCAACGGGATCTACTCCCGCCGCCTCGCAGCGCCGCCGCGCCGCCGCCAGCGCCGTGTTTCCCGATCCGCAACCCACATCAAGCACGCGGTCCCCGGCGAGCACCGGCACCTCATCACACAACAGTTCTCCCACCACCTGCGCCGCCGGCGCAATCCGGCTGAAGTCCCCCGCTGCCCATAAGTTACTCGTCATCTTCCACCTTCAACAATCTCGTCCGTGCCACCCGCTCCCCGCGCAGAAATACGCTCGAAATCCGCCCAAGGCTCGTGATGTCCCGCACCGGATCACCATCCACCAGCAATAGATTCGCATCCTTGCCCACTTCAATCGTGCCAATCCGCGCCCTTTCCCCCAACAACAACGCCGCATCCCGCGTCGCCGCCAGCAACGCCCGCTCCGCCGGAATCCCCGCCGCCACCCACAACGCCAATTCCTGCTGTATCGTCGGCCCATGAAAGACCAGCGGATTGCCCGCGTCCGTCCCCGTCACCACCCGCACCCCCGCCTCGTAGGCACGCTTCAGGTTCATCCCGGCCTGCCGCGTATCCATTTCCATAACCAATTGTCCCCCACCACCCGCCAGTTTCTTGCGCGTGCCCGCCATCAGCTCAATCGGTACTGCCTGCTGCAACAAACTATCCTCGAGCCGCGAGTAATCCTTCTCCCGTATCATGCGCAGCGCCTCGAACACACTCAAGGTCGGATCGTAGAAAACTCCCCGCTCCGCCATCCGCGCCAGCAATTCCGCCGGCAGCGTCTCCCCCGGGCTGCCATGCTCCACCCCATGCGCCCCCGCCTCCACCGCCTCACTCACATCCCCGGCCAGATTCGTATGCACCACCACCGTCAAGCCCACTGCCCGCGCCTCCGCGCAGATCGCCCGCAGCAATTTGCCGTCCAGCCGTGCCATCGGCCGCCCCGGCCAACCCCTTTCGAGCACGGCCTTGATACCATCCACCCCGCGTGCTTTCAACTCCCGCACCATCTCCCGCGCTTCCGCCTCGGTCCGCGGCAGCCGCAAAAATTGGCTTTCCCCCACACGCCGCGCACTCTCCGGCATCCCCGCCAGCAATTGCTGCGGATGCCCCCCCGGCGCCGTAAACAAGGGCCCCACGGTATAGAACTCGCTCGCCAGCAACTCGCCCGTCCTCTGCCGCCGCCGCAACTCGAGCGCCGCATCAAGCCAGTCCCCCGTGCTCTTCACCGTTGTGATCCCCGAATATAAATACGCCTTCAGCCGCCGCTCATCCAGCTTGCCGTCCTGATACCGCCGCTCATCCTCATAAAACCCGCCCGGCGCCCCAATGTGCACATGCGCATCGATCAAGCCCGGCAGCAGCGTCTTGCCCGCACCCTCCAACTCGATCGCCGCCACGTCTTTTCCTTCCGGTGTCGCCCCGCGGTAGATCCGCTCAATCCGGCCCTCGCGGATCAGCACCCCCCCGCTCTCGATCACCTCACCCGTACCCGTAAACACCCGCGCATTCCGGATCAGCGTGCTCTCCTTGCGCGCCATCGCCCGGTCGAGAATCCGCGCCTTCGTCAGATTCTCCCGGCTCCTCAAGTTCCAAACCCCCACCAGCACAAACGGAATCAACACCACCGCGATCCAGGCCTTGGCCCGCCCCGGCAGCCTCTCGTTTTTCTCCCAGCGGAAAATCTTCAACGAGATAAACGTGCACACCACCGTCGTCGCCAGCAGCGCCGCCGCAGCCTTCCATACATCGAGCAGTGATTCATTCCGCAGCAGTATCCCCTGCAGCCCCGTCACCAGATGCGTCGTCGGGATAAATTGCACCAGGTCCCGCCCCCAGCCCGGCAGCACCGACAACGGCAACGTCGCCCCGCTCAACAGCAGCATCGGAAAGTAAAAACACTGTATGATCACTTGGCTTTCAGCCATCGAATTCGCTACCGCCGCGATGATCCCCCCCAGGCTCCGCATCGCCAGATTGGCGATCACCACGAATACGAAAAAGCTCAACCATTGCTCCGGCCACTCCATTCCGTAGTGCACCAGGCTCACCCCAAACATCAACAACACCACCGGCAGATACTGCAGCACCCCCACCACCATCCCACTCACCAGAATCGGCAGCGCCCCTGGCGGCGCCACCTTGTAGCGCCGCAGGATTCCGCTCTCCCGCTCACTGACGGCCCGCATGCCCCCGCCGAAAAAACCGTTCCCCAGCAATCCGATCGTCAACACGCTCGCCAACACCCCGGCGATCGAATTCGTCTCCCGTGCCTTGCCCAGCCAGGCGAACAGGAAAAAAAAACCCAGCGGAAAACCGTAGTTAAAAATCAACACCGTCCGGTCCCGCCCCGTCAACCGCAGATTCGCCACGATATGCGCCAGATATGGTTTCATGCTCTTCAGTCCCGCAGCTTCTTGCCCGTCAGTTCAATAAACACGTCCTCGAGCGTCGGCTTCTTCACACTGATATCGGTCAGGCTCAACCCGTGCTGGTCCACCCATTTCACCAATTCCACAATCGTCCGCGCCGGCTCGCCGCTCGAGGCGCTCAACCTCCCCCCATCCTCACTCACCGTGACTCCCGCCGGCGGCATCAGCGCCCCCAGCGGCTGCTCCAGTTGCACTTCGATCCGCGTCTGCTCGCCCGTCCGGGCCTGGATCTCGCGCGGCGCCCCCGTCGCGATTATGCGCCCCGCATCGACGATCGCCACCTGGTCGCATAACCTCTCGGCTTCCTCAATATAGTGCGTCGTCAGAATGATGGTCCGCCGGTCCTCGCGCAATTCCTCGATCAAGCGGTGTATCTCCTGCCGCACCTGCGGATCAAGCCCCGTCGTCGGCTCATCGAAAAACACAATCCGCGGATCATTCACCAGCGCCAGCGCAATCGCCACCCTCTGCTTCTGCCCCCCCGACAAAGTCCCGTAATAAGCATCCCGCTTATCCTCGAGTTGCAGCCGCTCCAGCAACCGCCCCCGGTCCATTTGCCGCCCGTAGAAGGAGGCAAACAACTCGAGCGCCTCGCTCACTTTCATCTTCTCCGGCAGATTGCTGGCCTGCAAACAGACACCGATACACTCCTTCAGCGCCCGCGTCTCCCGCTCCGGGTCGAAGCCCAGCACCGACACTCGCCCGCTCGTGCGCGAGCGCAGACCCTCGAGGATCTCCACCGTCGTCGTCTTGCCCGCCCCGTTCGGTCCCAGCAGGCCCAACACCTGCCCCTCGGTCACTTCGAGATCAATGCCGCGCACTGCCTCAACGGCGCCATAGCTCTTGGTCAAGCCCGCAACAGCAATCACGGTCTCCGGCATCGCGGACTAGCTCCGACTCAGAACTTCAAGCATCGCGATGCAGAACGCCGGCAGATCGTCCGGCTTGCGCGCCGTCACCAGGTTGCCATCCACCACCACCTCGGCGTCTACCCAGTCGGCCCCCGCGTTCAATAGGTCGTCCTTGATCGCGTAAAAGCTGGTGACCTTGCGGCCCTTCAACATCCGCGAGGAGCACAACACCCACGGCCCGTGACAGATCGCCGCCACCAGCTTGCCCGCCTTGTCCATCTCGTGCACAAAGGTCGTCGCCGCCGGATGCCGCCGGATGTAATCGGGCGCAAATCCCCCGGGCGCCACTACCCCGTCGTAGTCCTCTACGCTCAGCACATCATAGCCGCGCTCGGCCACCGCCGGGTAGCCCGTCTTGCTCGGATACGTCTTGCCCGCCTCGGCCCCCACCAGATGCACTTCCGCCCCCGCTTCCTTCAACCGGTAGTACGGATACCAAACCTCAAGTTCCTGGTAGAGCTGATCCACCAGTATCGCCACGCGCTTTCCTTTGATCGGCATCTCCCTAGCGTACGCCAAGATTGCCGTAGCGGTTCCCCCGGTCCAGACGGTCGAAGTACTCATACACCATCCGCGTCACCTCCGGCACCGGATTGAACGGCTCCTTCAGAAACGTTCCCATCACCGCCAGCGCAAACGGACGGTTCCGCAAATACACAATCCCCACCTCCGTGCGCACCCCTGTCAATTCCCCCACCTTCGAGGCCACCGCCACCTGCTTCGGGATCACCGCGCGAAAATCCGCATCCACGAGCTTCATCATCCCAATCATCTCCGCACTCGCCTTTTCACTCACCACCTTACCCTCCCCGATTCGCTTCACCAGCCGCAGCATCTCCTCCGGCGTCGAAATGTTCTCCTCATCCCGCGTCGCCGCTGCCTGATCGATCATCACCCGCTGCAGCCGCGTTCGCGGAAATCCCATCTCCGCCATCGTCCGGTTCACCCGCTCCATCCCCACCCGCCGGATACACCAGTTCGTCGCCGTATTGTCGCTCGAGGCGATCATCTCCCGCACTGCTTCCTCCACCTTCACCCGCAACCGCCCCCCATTGGCCCGCTTCTGTAACACCCCGCTGCCTCCCACCACTTCTCCTGCCTCGATCACCCCTTCCTCCCCAAACCCCAACTGCCCCGCCTCCCGCTGCCGGAACACTTCCACCAAAATCGGCACCTTGATCGCGCTCGCCTGCGGAAACAATACATCCCCATTCAGGCTCCACTCCTCCCCCGTCTTCAAGTCCGCAAACGCCACCCCCAATACCCCATCCATCTGCCGTGCATACCCCTCAATGCGCTCAATCAGCCGGCTCTTCCAAAGTCCCGTAACATCATCGGCCCAGACTGTCCAGGCACACAACAGAAGTACAATCCTACGCATGGTTAAATCTTAGCATAACCCACTAAGGTTTTCTTCCCATACCCAGTGAGAAGTTGCATCCAACGCAAGCGACAAAGATTTTTATTTCCTTTTTTTTTAATAACTTACATTATTTTTTTAGCACTCGCCTCTGGATTGTGCTAATTCTATGGGTGTGAAGACGCATTCCGCGCCTTCCAATAATTCAATCCAATTCGATGGAGGTTGTCCACGATGAACATCCGTCCGCTCTATGACCGGATCGTGGTCAAGCGTCTGGAAAACGACGTAGACATGGTGAATGGTTTGTACATTCCCGATTCCGCCAAGGAAAAGCCCCAGGAGGGCGAAGTGGTCGCTGTCGGAAAAGGCAAGCGTCTCGAAGACGGCAAGGTTGTTGCCCTTGACGTCAAGCCCGGAGACCGTATCCTCTTCGGCAAGTATTCCGGCTCGGATATCAAGCTGAACAGCGATGAATACCTGATCATGCGCGAAGACGAAGTCCTCGGCATCATCGAAAAGTAAGAAATTCAGGAGGAATCAGAACATGCCCGCAAAGCAAATTATTTACGCTGAAAATAGCCGCCAGGCGATCCTGCGCGGTGTCAACCAGCTCGCTGATGCCGTCAAGGTCACCCTTGGCCCGAAGGGCCGCAACGTCGTACTCGAAAAGAAGTTCGGCGGCCCGACCATCACCAAGGACGGCGTCACGGTAGCCAAGGAAGTGGAACTGAAGGATCCGCTCGAGAACATGGGCGCCCAAATGGTGCGCGAAGTGGCCTCCAAGACCAGCGACATCGCTGGCGACGGCACCACCACCGCCACGATCCTTGCGCAAAGCATCTTCCGCGAAGGCGTCAAGCACGTCGCCGCCGGCGCCAACCCCATGGCCCTAAAGCGCGGTATCGACAAGGCCGTTGAAGTCGTCGTCAAGGAAGTCGAAAAGCAGGCCGAAAAGGTCACCTCCGATGAAAAGATCGCTCAGGTCGGCACCATCTCCGCCAACGGCGATACCGAAATCGGCAACACCATCGCCGAGGCGATGAAGAAGGTCGGCAAGGACGGCGTCATCACCGTCGAAGAATCCAAGACCATGCACACCGAATTGCACACCGTAGACGGCATGCAGTTCGATCGCGGCTACCTCAGCCCCTACTTCATCTCCGATCCGGACCGTATGGAAGCCGTCATGGATAACCCCTTCATCCTGATCCATGAAAAGAAGATCAGCAACATGAAGGACCTCCTGCCGCTGCTCGAGCAGATCGCCCGCTCCGGCGCCCCGCTTGTTATCATCGCCGAGGAAGTCGAAGGCGAAGCCCTCGCGACCCTCGTCGTCAACAAGCTCCGCGGCACCCTCAACGTGGCGGCTGTCAAGGCCCCCGGCTTCGGTGACCGCCGCAAGGCCATGCTCGAGGACATCGCCATCCTCACCGGCGGCAAGGCCATCATGGAAGAAACCGGCATCAAGCTCGAAGGCGTTCGCCTCGAAGATCTCGGCCGCGCCAAGCGCGTCGTCATCGACAAGGACAACACCACCATCATCGACGGTTCCGGCGAAGCCAAGACCATCGAAGGCCGTGTTAAGCAGCTTCGCGCTCAGATCGAGGAAACCACCTCCGATTACGACCGCGAAAAGCTGCAGGAGCGCCTCGCTAAGCTTGCCGGCGGCGTTGCCGTCATCAAGGTCGGCGCCGCCACCGAAACCGAAATGAAGGAAAAGAAGGCTCGCGTCGAAGACGCCCTGCACGCCACCCGTGCGGCCGTCGAGGAAGGCATCGTCGCCGGTGGCGGCGTAGCCCTGCTTCGCGCCTCCGCCGCTCTCTCCGAGCTCAAGCTCGAAGGCGACGAGGCTATCGGCTTGGCCATCATCCGCCGCGCTTGCGAAGAGCCGGTCCGCCAGATCGTCGGCAACGCCGGCTATGAAGGCGCCACCATCGTCGAGAAGATCAAGGCCAACTCCGATCCCAAGTTCGGCTTCAATGCCGCCAAGGGCACCTTTGAGGACATGATCGCCGCCGGCGTCATCGACCCCGCCAAGGTCACCCGTACCGCCCTGCAGAACAGCTCCTCGATCAGCGGCCTCATGCTCACCACCGAAGCCATGATCTGCGAGATCCCCGAGAAGAAGGCTCCCGCTGCCCCCGGCGGCGGCCACGGCCCCGAGATGGACTACTAAACCGTAGCCCCCTCACTCAGGCAACAAACAGCCCACGGTACCCACCGTGGGCTGTTTTCCGTTTACCGCCGCGGCTCCCGCCCCGCCTGCACCTCTTCCACCTCCCGCAAGGCCCGCATCAGGTGCGCCTCGAGCAACCCCACCGCCTCGTCCGCATCCCGCCTCTCACACGCTGCCAGCAACTGCCGGTGCTCCCGGTCATTGGCCGCTCCGTTTTTGTCCGGCGAAAAATGCAGAAAGTAAAACCGGTTCACACTCCCCCGCAAATGTTCAATCAATCCCAGCGTCCGCGTCTGCCCGCAAGGAGCATACAGCGCCGTATGAAACGCATGATCCCCACGCGACCACTCAGCCCGCTCCTTCGTCCGCTCCAATTGCTCCAGCAACTCCCCACAACGCGCCAGATCCTCCGCCGTATATTGCGCCACCGCCAGTCGCAGCGCATGCGTTTCCAGAATCGTCCGCAACTGAAAAACTTCCCGCAACTCCTCCGGGGAGGGATTGGAAACAAAGGCCCCCCGGTTCGGATATAAATCCACCAAACCTTCCCCCTGCAATTGCCGCAAGGCGTCCCGCACCGGAATCCGGCTGATCCCGAATTTCCGCGCAATCTCCTCCTGATGCAATTGCTCCCCCGGGGCGTATTCGTTCCGGTGTATGGCGTCTCGCAGCGCATCGGCAACCACTTCCGGCGCCGTCCGGTACCGAAATTGCGTCGTGGCAATTTCCTTTGGCATTCCTTCAGTATATGCGCCCCAGTAGATTGTATACAAAAGCCCCATCACTCCACCCATCAAGCCTTGCGCCGGCCCGCCGCGCAATCCCCCTACTGTAACTTCACCAACCCAGCCGCGCCCAATACCTTGCAGCCCATCACAAAAACCGAACTCCTCCGCCAGGCCACCGGCGAGCACCTCTGCATCCGCGTTCACGGCTTCATCAACGAACTGCCCGAAGTCATGGCAGCCTACTGGAAAATCACCACCCAAATGGGGCAGACCCGCCTCAGCGGCCCCTCCGGCCACGGTCTGGTCATCGGCTTCACCTGGCCCGGTTTCCCCACCGCCATCATCAACGCCAAAAAAGCCGCACCCTTCTTCCTCGAATCCATCCATGATCTGCGCCGTGTCGCGCACACCGTCGACATCCAAACCCATTCGCTCGGCGCCCACGTCGCCCTCACTGCCTTACGCTCACCCAACAACGTCCTCGCCGATAACCTCATGCTTTCCGCCGCCGTCGATTCCGATTTGCTCGAACCCGGCAAACCCTTCTACTCCTCCACCCAAGATTGCAGCCGCCTCTTCCTCTGCCACTCCAAGCAAGCATGGCGTCCTGCGCGCGGCTTATCCCCTCGGCGATCTTCAGGACGGCCTCGGCCGTGCTCTCGGTCTTCGCGATCCGCGCTACAAACCGGCGACAGTCGCCAAAACCGCAAAGGTCTTCGTCGTCGACTGCGGCCAACGCGTCAACCATCACGGCGGCTACAAAGGACACCAGGCAATACTTCCAGCATTGGAATCAGCTCCTGTCCGGTGCCTCTCTACCCCGCTACAACGAGTTGCCCTGAGGTCTCAGCCGCCAATCGCATACATCGGCCGCGGTGGCGGCACAAACCGCGCTGCCCCAATCTCGTGGCCGATCCACTTCCGCAACAGATTCTCCCGGATCGCCGCCTCGATGGCAGCGTCATCCCCCTCCCGCAGCAATCCCTTCACGTCCATTTCCTCGATCGCGAACAAACAATAACGCAGCTTGCCATCCCCCGTCAGCCGGATCCGGTTGCAGTTCAGGCAGAATGGCTTGCTCACGCTGGCAATGAATCCGACCCGCCCACCCCCATCTCCATAGCGGAACTCCGTCGCCGGCGCCCGCGGATCCTGCTCCAGCACCGCCTCCAGTTCCCCAAACTCCCCCCGCAGCCGCTCCAGCATCTCATCCATCGTCAATACCCGCCGCCTGTCCCACAAACCCTGACTGTCTAGCGGCATGTACTCGATATAGCGAACTTCAATGCCCCGCTCCCGCCCGAAGCGCGCCAGTGGCACCACATCTTCCTCGGTCAACCCCTCGATCGCCACCGCATTCAGCTTGATCGGCCCAAAACCCAGCCGCTGCGCGATCTCAATGCTCTCGAGCACCCGCGGCAACTCATCCCGCCGCGTGATCTGCCGGAACTTTTCCCGGTCCAGCGTATCCAGGTGTATATTCAACCGCCGCAACCCCGCCTCGTACAAAGCCTTTGCCTGCGCGCCTAACAACACGGCGTTTGTCGTCAGGGCAATGTCCTCAATTCCCTCGATTCCCATAAGCTGCCCCACCAGCTTGTGCAGATCCTTGCGCCCCAAAGGCTCCCCCCCCGTCAGACGCAGCTTGCGGATCCCCAAACCCGCAGCCACGCGCGTAAACCGCGCGATTTCCTCAAAACTCAAAATCTCTTGCCTCGGCGCATACTGCCCGCCCTCCTCCGGCATGCAGTAAAAGCAGCGTATGTTGCAGCGGTCCGTAACGCTAATCCGCAGATTATCGTGAAGTCGGCCGAAGCGATCCATCAGCGGCGCTTGCATAAACCACTACAAAGCCAGCATGCGTTCGATCGGCAGCCGCGCCCGCTCCATCATCCCCACCGGCAGCGTTACCCGCGGTGCAAGCCCCTCCAGGCAATCCCGCAACTTCTCAAGCGTGTTCATTCGCATAAACGGACATTCGCTGCAATTGCAGTTCTCGTTGGCCACGAAGTAAAACTTCTTGCCCGGCGCCCCTTTCTCAAGCGAATGCCGCACCCCGCTTTCCGTCATGATGATCCACTCACCCGCCTCGCTCTTAACGCAATGCTCGATGATCGCCGACGTCGAACCAATGTAGTCCGCCATCGCCAACACCTCGGCCGGACACTCCGGATGCGCCGCAACCAAGGCCCCCGGATGCTCCATCTTCGTTGCCGTCAGCCGCCGCGCCGCAAACGTCGCATGCACGATACAGGCCCCCTGCCAGATCCTCATGTTCCCCCGCCCCGTCTGCTGCTTGACGTAGTTCCCCAGATTGATGTCGGGACAGAACAGCACCGGCTTCTCCGCCGGAATCGAATTCACCACCTGCACCGCGTTGCGCGACGTACAAATAATGTCGCTTTCCGCCTTCACCGCCGCCGACGTGTTGATGTAGCTCACCACCACATGGTCCGGGTGCCGTTGCTTGAACGCCCGCAATTGCTCCACCGGACAGCTGTCCACCAGACTGCAGCCCGCTTTTGCCTCCGGCACCACCACGATCCGCTCCGGATTCAATAGCTTTGCCGTCTCCGCCATGAACCACACGCCGCAAAACACAATCACTTCCCCATCAAACTGCTTCGCCTTCCGCGCCAATTCCAGACTATCGCCAATCACATCAGCCAGTTCCTGAATCTCGGATTCCTGATAGTGGTGCGCCAAAATTATGGCCTTGCGTTCTCGCTTGAGGGCCAGGATTTCTTCTTGTACGGAAGCGTGGAGGAATACGGCAGACATGTGTTGTTTGGCGTGCGCGCCAGCGCGGTTTACCCTCCCCAGTTTAGCGCATTAAGGATTTCTTAACCGGCGCGGTTCTGCGTGCGCGGCTGCAACGCTTCCATCGCAATGAGCTTTGTTGGCGCTCCCCCCACTTTACCCACTTTCACCGGCTTGGCGGCTCCACCAATCTGCGGCGCCTCCGCCGCATTCCCCCCAATTCCACCCGCACTGAACACGCTGCACGCCCGCGCCAGTTTCTGAATATCCCCGCCATCCTCAATCACCATCTCATGCTCCACCCAATTGCTGAGTGGAATGTTTCGAAAAAATAGACGCTCCTGCACTACAACGGACTTCCGGTTCAGGAATAAGCTCTTGCTTTCACGTGTGTATTGACGCTCTTCCACTCGAAAATCAGCCAGAAACTCGTCGAACGCCTGCCTTCGCACCCGCTCCTCCGTTGCTTTCACCGTCTCTTCCAGCGTCTTTTCGTTCGTAACCGCAACCGCTCGTGCTTCGGCTGTAGTCTCCCGCTCCCGCGCCACCACAACCTCAAGTTTGGACTGCATGATCAAATAGGCCATCAATCCGGAGCCTACGGCGATAATGAGCGGCATGAACAACCAAAGTAAAGCATCCATTGGGTCTACTCCCTCCATAGTCTAATCGGCCTAGGGTACGAAATCTTTATAGTCCATCAACCTTAGCGCCACTGAGTAGTTTCCCCGTGAGACCCAGCCGAAATCCGAATAGCGCCCTCAGGCTCTGTCCAAGCAAGAACCTCAGCCATGCCCCAAAACCGTAATTCTTTGAATAAAAAGAAGCTAATCCGCTTATCTGATCCGCCTCTGCCATCTCCTCATCAATCAGCGTCTGTGGCGCCCGGCTCCGGCTCAGAACCAAATCCGCGAGCACCAGGATCCGCTTCCCGGCGCCGCGCATTTTGTAGAACAAATCTAGATCTCCATAAAACTGGCCGTACGCGTCGGGCAAGTAGTTCATGCTCACAATCGCGATCCGCGGCAGCAGCACCGGTTGATCGAAAGGATACTCCGCTTCAGCCGCCCCCACTGCCCGCAGTTCCCTTTCCCCTGCCTGCGGAAGCGCATAACAATCCCCCGCCGGACAGACCGCCCCCACCTCTGGATCCGACTCAATCCCGGCCAGCAGCCGCCCAATCGTGTCCGGTGCGACTTCCACCCCATTTGGCAGCAATAACAAGTACTCCCCCTTGGACGTCCGCGTCGCGATATTCACCGCCTTCGTCCAGCCAAAGTTCCGCTGCAGCCTCAGAAGCGTTATGCTTTCAAACTCATCATCCAGCCGCGCACTCCCGTCCTGGCTCCCGCAGTCCACGACGATGATCTCGCTTTCCTCTGGCTTCTCCCGCCGGGCCAGAGCCGTCAGCGTCGCCCTCAACAGTTCCACCTGTTGTTGCGACACCACTACCACCGACACCCGGATCGGCCGCCGTTCCGTTCTTTCTGCAGTGCTTTCCATCCAGATTCAAGCATAGCGCGCGCCTAGCGCCGCAGAACCATCCGCCGCGGATCCAACTCTACCTTCACCGGAGCCACGCCCGTCTTCACCTCCAGCACCTCCTCCTCGCTCCCCGTCCGCATCCAACGCACGATCTTCCGCCCCCTCGGCAGCGTAATCTCGACAGGCACGTCGATCTCAAAATCCGCTGCCACCTTTTCCTGCCTGAGTCGCAGTTCCACGCTCCGGTTCCCGCCCGTCCCCTTCAGGCTCGATGTCAGCGTCAGCTCCGGCACCCCCGTTCCATACACCCAAGTCTCAAAAAAGTTCACCAGTTCCCGGTCCGGCGCATCTTTCGGCAGATAAGCCGCCGCCGCTCGCCGCAGATCCTCCGTCGCCAAGGCCCGGCCCGCGTAATCCCGCGCCAGTTGCCCCAAAAGCTTCAGAAAACTCTCCTCCCCCAACCGCATCCGCAACATGTGCAACACCCACGTGCTCTTGCCATAAGTCAGCGCTTGCCACGCCGCCGGATTCGCCATCCGTAACCTCATCCCAAACACCACAGGCCCGGCCGATTCCACCGTTCCCTTCTCTTTGTCCTCCACCAGCAAGCGTCGCTTGTAATCCTCAAGCACCAATTCCAGCGCCTTCACACCCCGCCGCTTCTCCAAAAACAGCAGCGCCGAATAGTTCGCCAGCGCCTCGCTCAACCATTCATCCCGGTAGTTTTCAAACGTCACCGAATTGCCCCACCACTGGTGCGCCAACTCGTGCGCCTCCAAAATCTCGCGAAAATAGCGCCCCTGCCACTCCGCCCGCTCCACCGCTGGCAAAAGACGGTCCTCGAGGTAGGCCAGCGTCGATAGATACAAGAATCCAGGAAAACCCTGCCCGAAAGCCCCGGGAATCGGCGCCGCCACCACTCGCTTCAAGGGCGGCGGACCAAACAAACCCTGAAAATACTCCAGCCCCGCCGCCAGATCCGCCGCCATTTCCGGCAGCCGCGACAACGGATTGGCGGGCGCCGGCGCCGCCGTCACCGTCAGCGCCGGCCCATCGATTCGCCTCCTCGGCCCCGGTCCCGCCGGTGGCGCCACCATCGCCACCGGCCGCGGCTCAAGCGCCGTCTCCAATTCCTTGTTCCCATACACTTCCACCTCGAGGCCCGCCCTCTTCACCACGCTCGCCTCAAATTGACCCAAATTGAATCCAAATAGACGCAACGGCTGCTCCACCCGGCACCGCGTCCGCTTCCTCTCCCCCTCTACCTCCTCCTCGCGCTCCCCAGGACAAACCAGCGTCGTTTCCTTCGGATGCGTGAAGCTTACATCGAATCGCGCCGCCTGAAACTGTATCTGCGGAAACCAGCTCGTCCGTGCCGCCAGATACAATACTCCGTTGCCCGCCCGAAAGAACACCTCCCCCTCTTGCTCTACCTCCAGCACTCCCGTCTCCCCGGCCCGCAAAACCCCCTTCGGCTCTATCAGCAGCATCTCGGAATCCCCGCTCCGCAACAGATTCGCCCGCAGCGCCTCCCGCTGAAATACCACTGCCTCCTCCCCGTTCCAGCGCGCCGCCTTCAGCCGCAGTCGCGGTGAAACATCCATCGGCAACACTCTCATTTCCCGCTCCCCGATCTGCATGTGGATACGAATCCTCGCCCGGAAACGAAGCTGTTCCTCGACCGCCGCCTCGATCTCGAACCGCTCAATCCGCGCCGCCGGCGCCGCCATGCTCCGCGCCTCAGCCCGCTTCGGCTCAAAATGCGCCCAAAAGTTATAGCGGCTCGCCCCATTGTCATTCCCCAATTGCCCAATCAGCAGTTCCTCCCGGTTGCGTGGATCAAAATACACATCAAAGTTCCCCAGCGTCTTGCCCGAAATCGCTGCAAAGAAAAAACCTCGCCCCGGTCCGCCTCCATTGCTCAGGTCCGCCAGAATCCGCGTCTCCAGGCTGCCGCTCAGATTCCGCATCGCTTCGTTCCACTGCTCGGCTACCAGCACCCCACGCTCCGGGCTGTGCCGCGCCGTCTCACTCGCCCGTATCTGTTCCAGCCACTTTTCCCCCGTCCCATCCGTGAATACAAACGCCGCCGCCCGGATGTGCTCATTCAGATTCGGCGCCCCCGTAAAGCTCGCCAGGGACCGTCTCTCCATCCGGTTCGGCGGAATCATCAAAATCTCGCCATCCTCCAACTCCTCGGTGGCCAGAAACACCGCACCCGTCCGAACCCCGTTTACCGCCTTGCGAAACACAATCACGCCCTCGGTGAGAAATAGCCTCACCTCATTTCGGCGATAGGAAAACTCCCTCACCCGATAGCACGTCTCCGCCTCGAGCGGCGCTTCCCGCAACTGACGGCTCAAATCCGCCACCTGCCCAAAACCGGCCTCCGGCCCCAATGCCAACAACAGCGCGATACTCCACTTCACCCCACCCAGTTTATCTGGCCACCAGCGACGATTCCTCCAGCACTTGCCCTTCCTTGCTCAGTATCATTCGCCCGTAAGCATCCGGCTGATAGGCCTCGACACTCACTACCGGTTTCTCCTCGCTACTTTTCCACACCCTGTCCAATTGATACGTGAGGTAGTAATGAGCTTGCATGCATCGCACCAATGCTTCCATCTCCCGCGCCAGCAGTTCCGGCCGCTTCACTCGATGATATGTCCCCCCACGCGCATGCACCAGCTTTTTCATGCACGTCATACCCTCCCCTTCGAGCGGGGTGAAGTCCAACACACTCAACACTATGCCGTTTCGCTCGAACAGACTCTGCCAATTTGCCGGCGGTTGCCACTGTGGTGTTAATTCCGGGTCGAGCATCAGCAACAGATGCTGCTCCGCTTTCGGGCCCTCCACTATCGACTCCACCAGCTTCGGCACGGCTTCCTCAAGCGAACCCAGTGTCGCCGCACTTCGCAGGGCATTGTTTCTCAGCAAATTCGTATCCTGAAAAAATTCCACAAATGCCTCCGCACGCCCCCTAGACCCACCCGCATTCCCCTTCCCGTACTTCAAGATCGCCCATGCTTCCTCGGCCCGCTTGCTCCGCAATGCCGCCCCCACGACGTTCACCAGTTCCTGTGCGAATACATTCTCCACTCCCGTTCGCAATGGCATGATCACCGCCATCCGCCGCGCCTCCGACTTTCCCACCCATTTCAAACCGATCTGGTCCACCCGCATGCTCCCGTCATGAACAATCACCCCAGTCCCTTTCAGATCCATCCCACTCAATCTCACTCCCGGCTCACGCTGCACGCAAAAGTGGATCCTCACCCGCCCCGTTTCCTCAAATTCGCTGTGCAAATGCTCAAAACTCAATGCGTACCCGCTCCGCGCATCCTCCATCCGCTTGCGGATCTTGCGTCCCGCATTGCGCAAAGCCAGCTTCAGTCGCCCCGTCCGCAATCCCAGACTGTCACCAACCGTATGCAGAAATCGTGGATCCCCTGTCTCCCCTATCGCCCAAGCCCCCGCCAATTGCCGTGGCATTTCCACTTCCCGCACCAGACGGAATAGCCCTTGCACCGCACCGATGTCGCCCGCCATGTATCGGCCCAAAAGTGCGTTCGCCGCCACCCTGTGGTGATCGTCCCGGCTTGCCTCCACCATCAACTGTAACGACTCGGGGTCGGTCAGGCCCCAAAGCGCCTGCACCGCGTTCGCTCTCACCCGCGGGTCAATGTCCTTGAGCAAGTTGATCTGCCGTGGCAGTTGTTTGGTCACAACACCCGACAACACCGCCACCTTCGAGCGCAATCGCTCGTCGGAATGCTCGCACAAGCTCGCCAACATCCCCCCCAGCTTCTCTTGCTCGATCGATTTGGCAAAAATCTCAATCAATCGCATTAATTCCCGGCGCGCCAATCGCGAACCAGCGCTGTCAATCTCGCGTTTCACCGATTGCATCAGGCTCACCTGATGCGCCGGATTATTCCGGTTCTGGATTCGTAACAGTTGTGCCACTTCGTCCAGGCTCAACAGGTCCGCCGTAAACAGGATCTGCTGCAGCGATCCCGCCTCTTTCTGGCAAAACTGCTGTACTACCTGCGAGTAACTCGACGGCGTCGCCTCCCCCACAAAAGCGATCGCCTGACGAAGAAACTCTACCCGGTTCTCCTCACAAAACTGCTTCAGGCGTTCATGGCCCTCTTTCGGATCGGCCAGAAACACCCTTTCCAGGTTTCGAATCGATACAGTTCTTTCCCCCACTCCCCTCTTATCGAATGCTGGATCTTCACATTGAACGAAAGAATGAAAACAACCCCCGCTTCCGCCCTCGCGATACCCCTTCAATCCCTTTACCCCCAATCGCCGCCCCAGGATTCCGCCGTAACAACCACTCGGCCGTATCTTCGTCCCACCTCCTCCGGATTTCCTCGTAGGCCCGGTCCAGTACCGGTGGCCGCCTCACCAGATCATGCCCATCGCTCGCCACAAAATGCACCAGCCCTTCATCCATCAACTTCTCGCTGTACTGCAAAGCCCTCCTCCCAAACTCACCCAGTATGCTCTGCCCTGTCACCTGCAGATAACAACCCAATTCCACCCATCCCCGCAACGATTCCAGTCTCTGCTGCAACAGCACATTCCGCTCCGGGTGCGTGATCACCGGTATCATCCCCGCCCCCAGCAACTCCTCGAATATCTGTGTCGTGTTCCTCAGAATCAATACATCCGAGAACTCCACCAGCAAATACGGGCCCCCAGCGATCGTGTACTTCCGCGGGTTCCGCACCGCATCCTCTATGTTTTCAAACTGCAAATGAAAGTCACAGCCCCGATGCACCCTCACCCCCGTGTCGTTGGCCCCCTCCAGTTCCGCTCGGTGCGCCTCCACCCGGCCCTCATCCCACCGGTACTCTAGATTCGCATGCGGACTCAGCACCACATCCGTCGTCCCATGCCGCCCAGCCATCCGCAGCATATCAAGACTTGTCCCCACGTCCGGTGAACCGTCGTCGAGCCCGAACAGGATATGACTATGAATGTCGATCACTTTATACCGATCCCGGCCATGGCCGCCCCCTCCCAACCCTAGATAAACATTTCCTCGTCCTGCGGCGCCGGCGCCCCGCTCGGCGTCCGGCTCTTGAACAGAAAGCCAAACGCACCCCTCACCGCTGCCACCACCGCCGATACTTCCCGCAGCGGCCTCATCAGCCCCTCCTGCGTCGTCGCCACTAGGCTTTGCACCTTTTCCACCGTCTCGCCCACCATCAGATCCACCCGCTCCAACTGCACCAGCGCCCGGTCGCTCGCCTCTGTTACCACCACATCGATCTTCTCCAACTGGCCCTGCGCCGAATCGAGAATCTTGTTCGTCCGCTGGGAAATCTCGAGCATCTGCTGGCGTCCTTGCTCAAGCGTCACCCGCGCGGTTTCAAGCGTCTCCTCCGCTTTGCTGATCAGCGGCCGGACCTCGGCCTGCAAACTCTTCACCTTACGCAACAGCCCGAAAAACGCAACCATCTGCCCTAACTGCGACAGCGCGCACAAGGCCACGAAAACCGTCATGATGATCAGCAGCTTCGAATCCGCCATGGTCTCTCTCCCCTAGTGCTCTCTCTCGGCCGCCCTCCGGCCCTTTTTTCTATACCGCTTCACCCTCGGCTGCTTCTCCGCCTCGCGTCTCTCGGTACGCCTGCCGGCCCGCCTCCACGGCCGCTACCACCTGCTCCCGCTGCCGCGAAACCGCATCCCGGCCCCGCTCAAGAAAATCCCCCGCGCTGCCCCGCAACTCTTCCGTCTTGCGCCGCAGCAGATCCCGCCCTTCCTCCGCCCGCCCGCGGATCAGCGCCCGCGTCTCTTCTCCCGACTTCGGAGCAAACAACAGCCCCACCGCCAAGCCAACTCCCAGCCCCAGGAAAAAATACGGCAAGCTGTTCTTTTCTTCCATGACAGTCATCCTCCTTGCAAGTTTCTCTGCCTTCAGTGTACATGCTAAGCTCCAATCGTGCCGTTCGGCAAAGCTCCGAAACTCCTCGATCCCGCTGGCCTCGAAGCCTATGCCGCCTCCCTGCTCGCCCAGCGCGCCATCTCCTCCGGCGAGCTCCGCCAAAAGCTCAGCGCCCGCGCCCTCGACCCCACCACCGTCGAACCCCTCATCACCCGCCTCACCGAATACGGCGCTCTCGATGATTCCCGCTTCGCTGAATCCTACGCCATGGCCCGGCGCGAAAACCAACTCTACGGCCGCCAACGCATCCTGCGCGATCTCGGCCGCAAACGCATCCCGGCGCCCCTGGCCCGCGATACCGTCAACCGAATCTTCCCCGCCTCTTCCGAGGAAGATCTCATCAATGACTTCCTTCAACGCAAATTCCGCGGCAAAGACCTCTCCGCCTGGCTCGCCGACCCCAAGCACCTGCAGAGCGCCCTCCGCCGCCTCCACACCGCCGGCCACTCCCTCAGCGCTTCCCTCAAGGTCCTCCGCCGCTACTCGAGCCGTGCTCACGATCTCGACGCCGAAGACCTCTAACGCCCCTGCCAGCCGCTGCACCCCGTGCCAGCCAGCTTGTAGCGCCCCCCTTCGAACGGCCCAAAGCTCGTCACCTCCAACCGGTATACACCATTGGCCGGCAGCAGCCGCTCAATGACCGGCAGATTCCCGTTCGTGTCGTCTTCCATCCCCAGCAACGCCCCCGCCGGCGAGATCAAATACACCACGCCGTCGAAGGCCGCCTCCGTCAAACCCATCCGGACCGTCTGCCCGATCCGGCCCTCAAACAGATACACATCCGTCGCATGCAGATCCCCACGCCGCCCTACCCGGCTCGAATTCTCCGTCAGTTCCCCTTCCACCTCCACCGGACAGGCCTCAATCACCTTCGGTAGCGCCGCCGTGCTCCCGCTGGCCGCCTCGAGCGTCACCTGTAAACTAAAGGCCCCCGTCTGGCTCGCCACCGCCGTCGTCACCACCACCCGGTAGCTCCCCGTCTGCGGTAGTACCAGCGTCCCCCATGCCGGCACCCGCGCGTTCAATCCTCCCCCGCTGTCGTCATCCGTTCCCAATAGTTGATCGCCCGGACCAAATACATAAAGGTACGGATCCACCACGCGCGAATCCGCCCGCACCGCCAGCCGCTGGCCCGCCGTCGCCTCGAAGGTGTAAACCTTCGCGTAGTACACGCCACTGGCCGCCCCCGGATCTAGACAATCGTTGCTACTCAAACTATCGTTCACCACCTCGTTCGGCTTCACCGCCCGGCTCTGGCAGCTCGTATTCTGCCGCACCGTCACCCCCACGCCCGCCACCTGCAGCATACCCTCCCGCACCTGCCCGCTGTCATTGCGTCCCATCCCCAGCTTCACCACTCCGCTTGCCCGGTTCGATCCCGCCCCCGTCAGCCGCACCCAATCCGGCGCCCCCGCCGCCTCCCACGGCTCACACGTACTCGCCCGCGTCACCTGCACGGAAATCGTACCCCCGCGCTCCGGCACTGTCACCGTCTGCGGCTGCACCACCGTCGCGCAGGGCCCCGGCGGATTCTCCGCCGTCGTCCACGTAATCGCGTACGCCTGCGGTCCCACCGCCAGTTCCTTGGCGCTCACCACAATCTTCCACTTGCCTCCCAGCGGCTGCTCCACCGCTGCCTGCTCCACGTTGTCGAGCACATTCTCCCCTCGCACCGCATCCGCCTCCGGCTTCTGCCCATCCAGCCGGAACGGCCTCACCTCCGCCCCGTCCGGCCCCACCAGACGCAAGTCCAGATCATTCATTAACTGCCTCACCCGCCCCAGCGGCGCCGCCGGATCCGTCCACGCCAGCATCACCCGCAACGCCGGTTGCCCGCTCGGCAATACCACCTCGAATTCCTCCGTCTGCCCCGACCTCACGCTCCCCGTATTCCATTGATCCTCATCAATCACCCGCAACGCCTTCCCCCCGTCCGGAATCCCGAATCCATACTGATAGTCCGGTCCCCGGTTGCCCAGATCGTTCGCCGTGTTCAGCACGATCGCCTTCAGCAGTTCCGGCTGCGGCGCCCGCCCCTGCTTGCTCCGGAACCGGTTGATCAACAGCGCGCTCAGCCCCGAGACCGCCGGCGCCGCCATCGACGTACCCGACAGCGTCGCCATCCCCCCGTTCAAACCAGTCGACAACACCGCGACCCCCAGGGCCACTACATCCGGCTTGATCCGCCCGTCCCGCGTCGGCCCCGCACTCGAAAACGCACTCAACACCCGCCCCCCATCCACCGCCCCCACCGTGATCAAGTTCTTCGCGCTCTTCGGCGGCGGCACCGAATAATACCCGGCCCGCTCCTGCACCAGACAATCCGCGCTGCTCCGGTTGTTGCCCACCGAGAACACAATGGGAAACTTCTCCTGCTCCACGAGTTGGTCAAAATCCCGGTCCAGCGTCGTGTACAGGCTGAATTGGCCACAATTGTTCAATTGATCCGACACCAACCCACCCCACGAATTCTGCCCCACATCCGCTTGCTCATCCACTTTCGCCCCCAGGTTCGAGGTCAACCCTACTCCCCCCGCAAAAGGCAGACTCACCAGATTCGCCTCCGGCGCCATCCCCTGCAGTTGCGCATTCCCTGCACCCGCCGCCGCTACCGTACCCGCCACGTGCGTTCCATGTTGGCCCGCTGTTCCCGGCCGCACCAACCGCAGCCGGTCGCCAAACTCCGGATGGCCCGCCACCAACTCATCCACCACCCCCACGCGCGCCCCCCGTCCCTTCAAGCCAAACTCCTCCTGCAGCCGATCCACCCCCAACAACCGCCCACTCGCCGCATTGCTCTCCAGTTGCACCGGCACAAATACCGGCGCCACGTACCGCACCCAGTCCATCTCCGCCACCCGCCCCAGATCTTCCCGCCGGATCTTCACCGTCAACCGCTCAAAATAGTCGCTCCGGTCCACCAGCACCGCCCCCATCCGGTCCAGCTCCCATTGCGCCTCGTCCGCATTCACGTCCTTGTGAAAGTACACCAGCAGTTCCAACCCCGCCTCCCCCCGCAAATTCACTTCCGCCCACGATGGCATCGCTCCCCCGCGTAACTCCTCGCTCAATTTCCGCTCGAGCCCCAACGGAACCCCCACTCCCGCTCCAGCCCCCGTCGTTTCCCCCACCACAATCCACTCTCCCCCGCCCAGGGCCTCCACCGGTTTGAGCCCCCGCGCCCGCCACTCCGCCACTGCCTCGCCCCCTCCCCCTTTCACCACCAGATGGATCCTCTCCCCCCACAAAAAGCCGCTGCACAGCATCAGGCAAATCGCGCGATTCAACATCATTTTGAAGCTAACATGGAGTTTCATGGCTAAGCGACTCACTTCTCACGCCAAAGCCGCCGGTTGAGCGTCCAAACTCGCGCCAGGGGTCCTGGCGCAGGCGCTCTCCGCGCTCCCGCGTGCGGATCATCCTCGGGTTCTTATCGGCTTTGATACCTCCGATGATGCGGGTATTTTCGAGCTGACGCCCGACTGCGCCCTCGTTCAAACCGTCGACTTCTTCACCCCCATCGTCGATGACCCCTTCCAGTTCGGCGCCATCGCCGCCGCCAACTCCCTCTCCGACGTCTATGCCATGGGTGGCGAACCCCTCACCGCCCTCTCCATCCTCTGCTACCCCCCCCAGGATGACCTCCAGGTCCTCCAGGCCATCCTCGCCGGCGGCGCCGACAAACTGAACGAAGCTGGCTGCGCCCTCCTCGGCGGCCATTCCGTCGCCGACGACACGATCAAGTTCGGCTACTCCGTCACCGGCACCGTCCACCCCGCCCGCATCCGCGCCAATTCCCACGCCCGCCCCGGCGATGCCCTCGTCCTCACCAAACCCCTCGGCACCGGCCTCATCGCCACCGCCCTCAAACGCGGCCTCGCAAACCCCGATCACGTCGCCGCCTCCCTCGCTTCCATGCTCACGCTCAACCGCGACGCCGCCCGCGCCATGGCCTCCCTCGCCGTTCACGGCTGCACCGATATATCCGGCTTCGGCCTCCTCGGCCATGCCCGCGAAATGGCCCTCGCCTCCCATCTCACCCTCGAAATCGATTCCCGCCTCCTCCCCATCCTCCCCGGCGCTCTCCCCGCCATCGCCGCCGGCGCCATCCCCGGTGGCCTCAACAATAACCGTTCCTTCGCCTCCCCTTCCGTCTTCGCCGCCCCCGGCGTCGACCCCGCTCTCCTTACTCTCCTTTACGATCCCCAAACCAGCGGCGGCCTCCTCGTATCCCTCCCTCCCGAGGACGCCCATCGCCTCATCGAAGCAATTCCCGCCGCCCTCATCGGCCAAGTTTCTCCAAGAAAGGACCATGCCCTCTGGGTACTCTAAGTCATAACCCCATCATTGTCGCTCTCGACGTCGAATCGAGCGGCCAAGCCCTCCACCTCATTGATCAACTCGGCGATACCGTCGATTTCTACAAAATCGGCCTCGAACTCTTCGCCGCCGAAGGCACCTCTATCGTCCACGCCGTGCTCGCCCGGCGAAAAAAAGTCTTCCTCGATCTGAAATTCCACGACATCCCCGAAACCGTCCGCCGCGCCGTCAGCCGCGCCGCCTCTCTCGGTGTCCACCTTCTCACCGTCCATGCCTACCCCCAGGTCATGGCCGCCGCCGTCGCCGGTAAAGCCGGCTCCCCACTCCAAATCCTCGGCGTCACCGTTCTCACCAGCCTCGGCGAAGAAGACCTCCGCGATCTCGGCTACTCCGAGGAAACCACCGTCGGCGACCTCGTTCGCCAGCGCGTCCGCCAAGGTATCGCCGCCGGTATCGACGGTTTTGTTTGCTCCCCACTTGAGGCCCGCGCCGTCCGCTCCCTCACCGGCCCCGACAAAATCCTCGTCACCCCCGGCGTTCGTTCCCCCGGTAAGGACTCCGGCGACCAAAAACGCATCGCCACACCCGCCCAGGCCCTCGCCGATGGTGCCTCCTACCTCGTCATCGGCCGCCAAATTACCCGCGCCCTCGACCCCCAAGCCGAGGCCCGCGCCCTCCTGTCCGAGATTTCCACAACCTAACTCTCACAATCCATTCAAATTATCTATGGGTTCCCGGCTGCCCTCGCCCTTGCGGTCCCAAACCGATTTTGCTAATCCTGAAAGGATTGGGCGTGAACCCGCGCTCCTAAGATCAGGGTAAAGGAATTTCCAAAATAATGAACAGGACACTAGTCTCTCTCTTGCTAGTCGTCTGTCTAGGCCTCCCGGCCTACAGTCAGTCTCTTACGTCCCTCACCGGTTCTGTCGTCGACCCCTCGGGCGCGGCCGTTCCCGGTGCGAACATCACCATCACCAATACCGGCGACAACACCAAACGCGAGGTCGTCTCCGACCCCTCCGGCAAGTACTCCCTCCTCGCCGTCAACCCGGGCACCTACCGTCTCGTTGCCAAGAAATCCGGTTTCTCCGACATTTCCGTAACCAAGATCCAGCTCCTTGTCAATACACCCGCCACCCTCAACCTCACCTTCGAAACCGTCGGCTCGGTCGCCCAAACCATCGAAATCTCCGCCGAAGGCGTTCAGCTCAATACCGTTGACGCCACCGTCGGTAACTCCTTCGGCGCCAAACCCATCACCCAGTTGCCCCTCGAAGGCCGCAAGGCAGACCGCCTCCTCTCCCTCCAGCCCGGTATCTCCTACATCGGTGACAACGATACCGTAAACGGCGGCTCGGACGTCGGTACCGACCGCGGCGGCGTCGTCAACGGCGGCCGCTCCGACCAGTCCAACATTACCCTCGACGGCGTCGACATTAACAACCAGCAGACCCGCGAGCCCTTCAATGGCGCCCTCCGCGTCACGCTCGACTCCGTTCAGGAATTCCGCGTCACCACCTCGAACGCCAATGCCGATTCCTCCCGCGGCTCCGGTGCTCAGATCACCCTCATCACCCGCTCCGGCTCGAACGAGCTCCACGGCGCTGCCTACTGGTTCGTCCGCAACAAAATGTTCAACTCGAACACCTTTTTCAATAACTCTACCCTCGGCGCCGACGGCCGCGGCCTGCCCACCCCCAAGCTCAATCGCAATATCTATGGCGGCCGGCTCGGTGGCCCCATCAAGAAGAATAAGCTCTTCTACTTCGCCAATTGGGAAGGCCAGCAGGACCGTCTCGAACAATCCGTCGTTCGCACCGTCCCGCGCGAAAACCTCCGTAACGGCATCATCGATTACCTGAGCGTCGGCGGCGCCCGCGTCTCGGTCCCTTCCTCGGAATTGCTCAGCCGCCTCGACGGCGCCGGCTCCGTTAATCAGGCTGCCCTCCAGGTCCTCCGCGCCTACCCGCTGCCCAATGACTTCACCACCGGCGACGGCATCAACACCGCCGGCTTCCGCTTCAATAGCCCCCTGCGCCGCCGCTACAACACCTATGTCGCCAAGATCGACTACGTGGTCAACGACCGCAATCGCCTCTTTGCCCGCGGCCAGCTCCAGAACGACAACGAAGGCTTCGCCCCGCAATTCCCCGGTGCTGCCCCCAACTCCGTCGACCTCAATAACTCCAAGGGCCTTGCCCTCGGCTGGGATTCCACGGTCAGCAACTCACTGATCTCCTCCACCCGCTGGGGCCTCACCCGCCAAGGTGTCGAAACCTCCGGCATCGGTACCTACCCGATCGTTACCTTCCGTGGCATCGATCCTCTGGTCGGCACCACCCGCAGTTTCCGCCGCTTCTCACCCACCTACAACTTCACCCAGGACTTCACCTGGACCAAGGGTAAGCACACCATCCAGTTCGGCGGCAGCATCCGCGTCTTCCAGAACGACCGTTCGAACTTCGCCAACTCTTTCTTCACCGGCGTAACAAACTCCTCCTGGATGACCGCCTCCGGCGGCGTCCTCTCCGCCCCCTGGGCCGATGCCTCCCTCGGGAATAACCGCATCAATGCCGGCTCCCGCACCTCCTTCAACGACGCCACCGTCGCTCTGCTCGGCATCGTCACCCAGGTCACCAGCCGCTACAACTACATGCCCAAAGCCGACGGCTCCGTCACCGCCCAGGCCCCCGGCACCCCCGTGCTGCGTAACTTTCAGGGCGAAGAGGCCGAAATGTACATCTCCGATACCTGGAAGGCCACACGGAATCTCACCATCACTGGCGGCCTCCGCTACATGCACTGGCCCGCTATCTATGAGAAGAACGGCGTGCAGACCAGCCCCAACATCCCCCTAAGCCAGTGGTTCGATACCCGTATCGCCAACGCCGGCAATGGTCTGGCGGGCGGCACCGGCCTCCCCCCGATCGCTTTTCAGCTCGCCAACAAGGGCGGTCGTCCTCTCTATGACAACCTCAAGAACTGGTCTCCCCGCCTCGGCATTGCCTACGCACCCGACGCCAAGTCCGGCCTCGCCAAGCTCCTGTTCGGCGGCCCCGGCAAGAGCGTCATCCGCGCCGGCTTCGGCATTTATTATGACGTCTTCGGTTCCGGCCTGATCCGTGACTTCGATGCCAGTGCTCTCGGCCTCTCCACCTCACTCAACAATGCCTCCGGCCGGGAAACCATCGCCGGCGCTCCCCGCTTCACGGGTCTGTTCAACATTCCCCCGGGGCTCGTCTCACCCCCGCCTCCGGCCCAGTTCCCGGTTACACAGCCGAATAACTTCGCCATCACCAACTCGCTCGACGATCGCCTCCGCGCTCCTTACACCTTGCGTTACAACCTTTCCATCAATCGCGAGCTCGCCTCCGGCTGGACCATCAACGCCGGTTACGTAGCCAGCCAGGGCAAGCGCACCATGACCAGCGAAGACATGGCCACTCCCCTCAACATTCGTGACCCCCGCAGCAACATTGATTACTTCACCGCTGCGAACGCCCTCACCAGTCTGATCCGTCGTAATACGCCCGTCAGCCAGGTCAACCCCATCCCCTTCTGGGAAAACCTCTTCCCCGGCCTTGCCGGTAGCGGCCGCACCGCCACCCAAAACGCCTACCAGCTCTACAACGACTTCTTCCCCGATGCGACCGGCGCCCTCGAAAATATGGACCGCTTTGGTGACCCCTCCGCCTCCGCCCTCGGCCGCTTTGCCTTCTACAGCCCGCAGTTCTCCTACCTGCGTGCCCTCCGCTCCGTCGGCTTCTCCACCTACAACTCCTTCCAGTTGGGCGCCCAAAAGCGCTTCTCCAACGGCGATCAGGTTGGCTTCAACTGGACTTGGTCCCATTCCATCGATATTGGCTCCACCTCTGAAAACAGCACTGGCAGCACCACGCGCGGGGTCATCATCAACCCGTACAGACGCTACCAGTCCCGCGCTTCCTCTGACTTCGACCAGCGCCATAACTTCAACGCCAACTTTGTTTACGGCCTGCCCTTCGGCAAGGGCAAGAAGTTCCTCAGCGGCGCCAGCACTGCGGCCAACACCATCCTCGGCGGCTGGCAGCTCGGCGGCATCTGGCGTCAGACCTCCGGTCTCCCCGTCGGTGTCGGTCACAACCGCACTTGGCCCACCAACTACAACGTCACCGGCTTTGCTACTCAGATTGCCAATGTCGCCGACGGCACCAACAAGAACGCCCCCGCCCCTCCCGGAGGCCGCTCCGGTCCCAACATCTTTGTTGACCCCGCCGCCGCCCTCCGCGCTTTCGACTTCACCAGCCCCGGTGAAATCGGCAGCCGTAACTCCGTTCGCGGTGACGGTCTGTTCAATATGGACATGAACTTGAATAAGAACTTCACCATCCGCGAAGGTCACACCCTCCAGCTCCGTTGGGAAGTCTTCAACGTCACTAACTCCGTGCGTTTCGACCCCCTCAACAGCAACCTCGCTCTGTCCAACCCCTCCGCCTTCGGCCGCTATGCCGGCACCCTCGGCGGCCCCCGGGTTATGCAGTTCGGCCTCCGCTACGATTTCTAATCGCCGCGCTTCACAACCCTTAAAGTCAGGAGCCTCCCCACCCCGGGGAGGCTCTTCTGCTTTAGAACGTCAGCCCATACTCAATCACAAGCCCGTTCGCCCCATTCTTCGGATTGTTCGCAAACTTGTACGCCACCACGATCACCTGCTCCTTCGGCAAGTGAAAACTCACACCCGGTATGAAAAATCCAAAGTCGTGTTGCCCGCGAAACCATTCCGCCACCACCTGTATCTTGTGATGAAATAACGGCTGCTCCACGGAACCCAAAAAATTCCCCGTATTCCGCTTGAACAACTCCTCGGTCCCATAAAATCCCCCCGCCGTCAGCCGCGTCTTTGTTCCCGGCGTCCGCATGCTCAGGTGCGAATACGTAAAGCTCCCAAAACCCTTTCCCCGGTGATTCATCACCCCCATCTGCCCCACCGTCCACTTGATCTCTAACTCCTCCCGTGTCTTCCGAAACAACTGCGGCGCGCTCTTAAATCCAATCCCCGTCGCAAAATTCGGCGTCGCCGGCGTCCCCACGTTGTAGCTCGTCACCGCCAATTCCGTCGCTTTCCCCACCCCATACGCGTAAAAATTCGTCCCATACCAGTACCGCCCCGGATTCTGCGGCCGAGTCTGCGTTTCGTGCATGTAAAAGTGCTTCCGCCTCGGCGTGATGTCCGCTGACGGCATGTTAACGATAGCTTGTTGAGAATAAAGGCAGTGCCCCGTAGCCACCACGACCAGTAGCAAGGTAGATCGCTTCACTTCAAAGATTATAACATTTTCACATTGCTACTTTTCATCGCTTCAGTGCAGATGAAGATACCGGTGCAGCAGCACAATTTGCCCGCAGTGATACGTGTTGTGGCTCGCGATCCCCAACAACATATGCCCTAAATCATACGCCCGCCCACCCACCTGCTGCGCCAGTTGTCTGTCGTCCAGCGTAGCAGCCCGCTGCGATAGCTTCTCGGCTGAGTTCCGGTACCGTGCCACTTCCCCCTGCCACGCCGCCTCAGAAAGCTCCTCAATCTTGTCCCATCCCAACGCATCCACCTCCTCGGCCGGCGGCAACGCCTTGCCATCCATCGCCAGCAAACCCGCTTCCTGCCAGCACCGCATGTGCTGCACCAACTCCCAAATGCTATGCTTCGCCACCGGTGTCCGCGCTCCCGCCTTGGCCGCATCCAGCCCCTGCAGAACCTCCAGCACCGCCGGGCCATGCCAACCCTCATGAAAAACAGAACGCCGGATCTGCCCGGCAATGCGGATCGAAGTGCGCATTCTCCCTGTACTTACGCTTCCTGCATCCTATCAGCACAAGGACCGCTTATTCGCAAAATCTTTTTGTCACTTTGTGGCGGTACTGAAATAACCTCTTCAATTGTTGCCTTACAATGATCCCCCCCACCCAGTTCACGAAGCTCCCACCCGGCAGCCGATACTCAATTTCATCCGTCAGCCGCGTCCCCGTCCCTTCGGCTTCCATCCGGTGCTCGTGCCGCCAATACGCAAATGGCCCTTTTTCCTGCTCATCCACAAAGCGCCGCATCGGCTCATACACCGTGTGCCGCGCATGCCACTCCACCGGGATCAGCCCCAGCAGCGGCATCGCAATCACCACTCGGCCCCCCTCCCGAATGCCCCCTTCCCGCAAATTCACTCGCATCTTTTGCCCCGGCGGCATCAGCCGCTCAAGCGCTTCCGGCGCTTCATGAAACGCCCATACCCGCTCGAGCGGTGCATCGATCCACGCCGACAAGACAAATTTTGGCACGATCCCTCACTGGCTTTTGTAGACTATAAGGTTTCGATGTTGCTTGAGCTCAAATCGGTGCAGAAGCGCTTCGGCGGCGTTACCGCCCTCCGCGACGGCTCCCTCTCGGTCCGCGCTGGCGAAGTTCATCTGCTCATGGGCGAAAACGGCGCCGGCAAAAGCACCCTCATGAAAATCGTCGCCGGCATGCAAGGCCTCGACTCCGGCGAGATGCTCCTCCGCGGCCAACCCGTACGCTTCGCCAACCCCAAGGAAGCCGCCGCGGCCGGCATCGCCATGGTCCACCAGGAGAGCCTCCTCGCCCCACACCTCACGGTCGGTGAAAACATCTTTCTCGGCCGCGAGGACCTCGCCCCCTTCGGCGTCATCCGCCGCTCCGCCATCATGGAGCGTGCCGCCCGCCTCATCGAATCCCACGGCTTCCCCCTCCGTGCCGATTGGCGCGTCGAAAAACTTAGCCCCGCCGGCCGCCAGCTCGTCGAAATCTGCCGCGCCATCGCCAGCAACGCCTCCCTCCTCATCTTCGACGAACCCACCTCCAGCCTCAGCGAAAGCGAAACCCGCGAAGTCTTCCAAATCGTCCGCACCCTCAAACAACAAGGCGCTGGCGTCATCTACATCACCCACCGCCTCGAAGAACTCCGCACCGTCGGCGACCACGTCACCATCCTCCGCGACGGCGCCACCGTCCATAGCTGCCCCCTCGCCGATCTTTCCCGCTCCCAACTCATCCAGCACATGGTCGGCCGCGACCTCGGCGCCCTCTACCAGCGCGAGCCCATCCCCCCCGGCAAGCCCCTGCTCGAGCTCCGCCACCTCCAACGCGCGAAGATCCTCCACGATCTCTCCCTCACCATCCGCGCCGGTGAAATCGTCGGCCTCGCCGGCCTCATGGGCGCCGGCCGCACCGAGCTCTGCCGCGCCATCTTCGGCATCGACCCCCTCGACTCCGGTCTAATCCTCGTCGACAACCAACCCCTCCCCCTTCACAGCCCCCGCGACGCCGTCTCCGCCGGCATCGCCCTCATCCCCGAAGACCGCCAACGCACCGGCCTCGCCACCCAACTCCCCGTCGGCTGGAATCTCACCCTTTCCAGCCTCAGCGCCCACTCCCGCTTCGGTATCCTCAACTCCTCCCTCCTGGCCGCCACCGAATCCAGATTCATCGACCGCCTCCGCATCAAAACCGCCGGCCCCACCCAAAAAAGCGTCCGCCTCAGCGGCGGCAACCAGCAGAAAATCGTTATCGCCAAGTGGGTCGCCCAGGGCGCCCGCGTCTTTCTCTTCGATGAGCCCACCCGCGGCATCGACGTCGGCGCCAAAACAGAAGTCTTCGAAGTCATGGATTCCCTCGCCCGCGACGGCGCCGCCATCCTCATGGTCTCCAGCGAACTCCCCGAACTCATCCAGATCGCCGACCGCATCCTCGTCATGCGCCAGGGCCGCATCGCCGGCGAACTCCCCCGCCACACCACCCAGGAAGAAATCATGGCCCTCGCCGCCTTTGAACAGGAAGAATTGTCCCTATGATCCAGCGACTCCTCCCCTTCGCCACCCTCATCATCCTCTTCGCCGCCCTCTGCTTCGTCCCCAACTTTCTCAGCGAAACCAACCTCTCCAGCGTCATCCGTCAAACCGCCGTCATCAACACCATGGCCCTCGGCATGACCATGGTCATCATCACCTCCGGCATCGATTTGAGCGTCGGCGCCATCCTCGCCATGGGCGGCCTGCTCGGCGCCATGGCCATGGAAAAAGGCCTCCCCATCCCCGCCGGCATCGCCACCGGCATCGCCACCGGCGCCTTCTGCGGCTTCCTCAACGGCTTCCTCACCACCCGGCTCAAAATCAACTCCTTCATCGTCACCCTCGGCACCCTCGGCATCATCCGCGGCCTCACCCTCGTCATCTCCAACGGCCTCCCCGTTCATCAGATCCCCCCCGGCTTCAGCTACCTCGGCGAAGGCACCCTCATCGGCGTCCCCTTCGTCCTCTGGCTCCTGCTCGCCTGCGGCCTCCTCGTTCACTTCCTCCTCGAACACACCAAACTCGGCCGCTACGGCTTCGCCATCGGCAGCAATCCCGACGCCGCCTTCTACGCCGGCATCCCCGTCGCCTTCCATGTCACTTCCATTTACGCCATCTGCGGCGCCCTCACTGGCCTTGCCGGCATGATCGAAGCCTCCCGCCTCATGACCGGCCAGCCCACCGCCGGCCAAGGCTACGAGCTCCAAGCCATCGCCGCCGTCGTGATCGGCGGCGGCAGCCTCCGCGGTGGCGAAGGCAGCGTCATCGGCACCCTCGTCGGCGCCTTCATCATGGGTCTGCTCGCCAACGGCAGCGACCTGCTCGGCATCTCCCCCTACTGGCAACAAGCCATCATCGGCGCCATCATCATCCTCGCCGTCTCCGTCGACGAACTCCGCAAACGCTCCGCCGTTTGATCACAGCCTCGCTCCCCCACCATACGATTTACCGTTTTACAGATTTCAACTCTTCCCTCACGGCCCGCGCAGTCCCCATTTTTCCCAAGCTTCAGTCAGATTGACTGTCCTTTATCACCACGTCTTGCCATTGCCGTTCTATTGCTATTCTCCACTAAAGTGATCAAACATTTAAGGGATACTGGCAATATTGCTGGCCTCAGACCCATTACAATTCAATTTTCTGACTCCACAATAGCAGCTGCTCCAGGTTTTTTTCGAGAGGCAAGCAGTATCAGAAAGCCTTTCCTTCGCTTTTTCTCCCCTGTAGCGCCCAGGTTCAGGATCGAATTAAACTTCAGGCTGCAAAGAAAACGTTTGTAATTAATTCTATCTTATGTTAATTTTATCAAAAAATCATGACTATGATACACATAAACAATACGACGCGATGGCTCTTATTGAGCCTCCTCCTTTTGAAATTGCCGGTGATGGCGCACCCTAAAATTGCGGCTGGCCTGCAGAATCTGACGCCAAATAGCCAAGTCGATATCATCGTTCAGTTTGACCGTGTCCCCGATGCCGCCCTCCACGGAAAAGTCGCGCGGCTCGGCGGCAAACTCCGTCTGGCCCTCGATGTCATCAAGGCCGGGGCCTATTCCATCCAAGCCAATCGGCTCGAACAGTTGGCCAAGGATGCCTCCGTTGTCCGCATCAGCCTCGATTCTCACGTGAAGCCCGCCATGGAGCACGCTGTCCCGGCGGTGAACGCGACAGCAGCTTGGACGGCGAACTGGACCGGTTCGGGGATTGCGATTGCGATTATTGACTCCGGAATTTCCGCCCACTTCGACTTGGGTCCGGAAAAAGGGAATCCAAAGAACCAGCGCATCGTCTACCAGGAGAATTTCGTTCCCGGGGAAACAACTACCGCGGACCTGCTCGGACATGGCACTCACGTCGCCGGGATTGTCGGCGGCAATGGCAGGATGAATGAGAGTTTCCGGGGCATCGCGCCCAACGTCAATCTAGTCAACCTGCGCGTCATGAACCAAAATGGCGAAAGTTCCGATTCCGTCGTGATCGCCGCCATCAGTCGCGCCATCGCGCTAAAGACTGCCCACAACATTCGCGTCATCAACCTCTCGCTCGGCCGTCCCGTGGTCCAAAGCTACAAAACAGATCCCCTTTGTCTGGCGGTGGAAGCGGCTTGGAACGCCGGTATTGTCGTGGTGGTGGCGGCCGGCAACGAGGGCCGCGACTACTCGCAGGGAACCAACGGCTACGGCACGATTCGCTCCCCCGGCAACGATCCCTTCGTCATCACGGTGGGCGCCATG
>JAINDK010000008.1 GCA_019931185.1 Bryobacter sp. CoA8 C33 | reverse complement strand
CTCGACGGATATGTAGACCACCACAATGAGGAGCCCAAACCCTTCATCTGGACCGCCAGCGCTCAGGATATCCTTGCCAAAGTCATGCGGGCACAGAGCGCACTGAATAACAGGCAGACTGTTTGAAGCACACCACTAGCCCCGGCTTGCTAAACTAAGAGATCCTATGTTTCAAGGCCTAGAACACACCGCAATTGCTTCCCCCGACCCGAAGCGCCTCGCCGAATGGTACGTGGAGCATCTCGGTTTCCACGTTAACTTCGAATACGCCGGTAATTACTTCGTCAAGGCAAAGAACGGCACTATGCTCGAGATCATCCCGAGCGAAGGGGATCGCGGCCCAAACGCCATGAAGACTCCCGGCATTCGGCATCTGGCGATTCTGAGTGACGACTTTGACGCCGCCCATGCCCACCTCCAGGCCAAGGGCGTCGAATTCAAGGGTGAGCCTTTTTCCAACCAGGGCAATCGTCTCGTCTTCTTCGTCGACGCTGACGGCAATCTCTGCCACCTGATCCAACGCGAAAAGCCGCTTCCTTAAGCGATCCAAGTCCTTTGAAACGCCAGATCTTCAAGGCATTTGAGTATGCTGAATTCCGCCGCATGTGGCTGGGCGCTTGCACGTCCTCCATCGGCACGTGGATGCAAAATCTGGCGCAGAGCTGGCTGGTTTATGAATTGACGAAATCGGCCTGGTATCTCGGACTCGATGCCTTTCTTGGCCAGATTCCCATTTTCCTGTTCAGTATGCTGGGCGGCGTCGTGGCCGACCGGAAAGACCGCCGCAAAATCCTCGTCGTTTCCCAATTGGTGCAGATGACCTGCGCGATTCTTCTCGCCTGCCTGGTGGGCTTTGGCGCCGTTGAAGTCTGGCACGTGCTGCTACTCAGCTTCGTTGTCGGCACCGCCCAGGCCTTCGGCGGACCTGCCTACCAGGCGATGATCCCGTCGCTTGTCCAGAAGGAGGATCTGCAAAACGCCATCGCCATGAATTCGATTCAATTCAACGTGGCGCGTGTGATCGGGCCCACCATCGGCGGGGTCACACTGTCCACCTTCGGCGCCACGTGGTGTTTTGGTCTGAATGCGCTCAGCTTCGTCGCGGTCATCTTCACGCTGCTCAGTGTCGCCCCACGCCCGCCGGCCAACCTCGGCAAGGAACCCGTCCTCGAGAGCATGAAAGTGGGCCTGCGCTTCATGCGCGACCATTCCGTGATGGGCGGCTTGGTCGTGCTTGCTTTCCTCATGACTTTACTTGGTCTGCCGATCATGACCTTCCTGCCGGTCTTCGCCGAGCGCGTCTTCCACCTCGGCAAGGAAGCATATTCAGAAATGCTCGTCATCTCCGGCCTGGGTAGCGTCGCCGGTGGAATTATCGTAGCCGCGACAACCCACGTACCCCACAAGGGCCGGCTTGCACTGGGCTCTCTGCTGGCCCTCGGTTTATTCATTACCGGCTTTGCCATGTCCAGCAACTTCTACATCGCCTGCCTCATGCTCTTTCTCGGTGGCGCGGCCCTGATCGCTTGCTTCGGTTTGGTCAGCTCTCTCGTGCAGACACAGACCCAGGACTCCATGCGCGGCCGCGTCATGAGCATCTACAACGTCGCCTTTCGTGGCGGCATGCCCTTCGGCGCGTTTGCTTCTGGTAAGTTGATCGAGAGCTTTTCGGCGCCGCATGTGCTAGCCGTCAATGGACTGCTGCTGGTGCTGACCAGCGGGGTTTTCTGGCTGACGCAGCGCCGCATTGCCCGCCTTTAGATAGAATCAAGCTGCGATGAAGTACTTCGCTGTTCTGCTCTTCTCCCTGCTTCTACCCGCTCAGGAATTCCCCATTGCCTACCGCAAATACTGTGCCGCCTGTCATGGTGATTCCGCCACCGGCACTGACCGCGGCCCGAATCTGATCGATACCCGCAGCCTCCGTGCCGCCACCGAGCAATCGATTCGCAACCTGATTGCCAAAGGCACGCAGGGCGGCATGCCCGCTTTTGGCAACCTCCCAGCGGCCGATCTGGATCTGCTGGCGCGCACGGTTCGCTCCTGGAGCGCCTCGGCATTTGATGCGGCCCCCCCTGGAGATACCGCCCTCGGTCAGAAGATCTTTGAGGCCCGTTGCCAGGGCTGCCACATGGTGCGCGGTAGTGGCGCCGCCAATGGCCCGGATCTCTCCTCGATCGGCCGTGAATTGACCGTGCGCGAAATCGAGGCCCAACTGCGCGATCCTAATTCACGTCGCGGCAAGCGCAACGCCGCTTCCTGCCCTTCCTGGGCATTTTGCCCGGACCACCCCTGGACCGTCGTCCACGTGGAAACCGTGAAGGGTGAGAAGTTGCGTGGCTTTGCCCGCGCCCGCGGCGCGCAGGACCTGCAACTGCAAAGCTTCGACGGACGACTGCACCTGCTTTCAGGCCAACTCAAAATTGAGGAAGAACTCACTTCCTACATGCCGCCCGCGCGGCTCGACGATACGGAACGCACCAACCTGATTGCCTATCTCAGCCGCCTCGGCGGCATTCCCAACGGGGCTTTGCCAAAGGCGCCTTCCACCACTCCACCGGCTGCCATCGCCGCCGTGGATCGTCCACAGCCTGGACAATGGCCGGGCTACCATGGGCTGCCCAGCGCCAATCGTCATAGCCCGCTCAATCAGATCGATACGGCGAACGCGCACCGGCTCAAACTGGCCTGGTCCTACTCCTTGCCACATCTAGGCCTGCAGACGACGCCACTGGCCGCCGACGGCGTGCTTTATGTAACCGCTCCCAACCAAGTCTGTGCCGTGGCCGGCGATACGGGACGCGAAATCTGGTGTTACAACCGCCCGCGCGCCGAGGCGAGCAAGATCTCTGGCGACGCCGCCAAGGGCGCCCAGCGCGGCGCCGCCCTTCTCGGAGACAAGATTTTCTTTGCCACCGATGACGCGCACCTCATCGCGCTCAACCGCCTCACGGGCGCTCTCATTTGGCAGGTCTTTCTGCCCGAAGGGCTGCCCGGCGCCTATGGCGCCACCGCCGCGCCCCTGGTCGCCGGCGGCCTCGTCGTTGCGGGTGTCGGCGGTGGAGACGCCCCCCTGCGTGGTTTTCTCTCGGCCCATGATCCGGACACCGGCCGCGAGGTTTGGCGCTTCTGGACCATCCCACGCCGCGGCGAGCCAGGTTCAGAAACCTGGATTGGCAACGCGCTCGAGCAGGGCGGCGGCGCCACGTGGCTGACGGGCTCTTTCGATCCCAGCCTCGATCTCATCTACTGGCCTGTCGGCAATCCCTATCCTGATACCGACGGTACGGAGCGCCGCGGGGACAACCTCTACACCGATTCCGTGGTCGCGCTCGAGCGTAAAACCGGCAAGCTGCGCTGGCACTTTCAATTCACCCCGCATGATCTCTGGGACTGGGACGCCACCGAACCGCTGGTGCTTGTCGATGAAGTCTTCGCCGGTAAACCGCGCCAGCTTCTGCTGCAGGCCAACCGCAATGGCTTCTTCTATGTCCTCGACCGCGTCACCGGCGAGTTTCTCTTGGGTAAACCCTTTGTCGAGAAGCTGACCTGGGCTACGGGCCTCGATGGCAAGGGCCGGCCGCGCGTCAACGAGAAAGCCCGCCCCACCATGGGCGGCACCGTTGCCTGTCCCGCCGTCCGTGGCGCCACAAACTGGTACTCGACTGCCTATAACCCCGATGCCAAGCTGTTCTATGTCATGGTCGTCGAGGACTGCAATTTATACCGGCAGGCTGGCAGTTGGTTCGTGCCTTACAACGACCCGGCTAACCCTCCGCGCAAACTCCTGCGCGCCCTCGACATCCAAACCGGCAAGGTCGTCTGGGAACAGCCCCAGGTCGGCGCTCCGGAATCGAATTACTCGGGCGTTCTGTCGACGGCCGGTGGGCTCGTGTTCTACGGGCAATCGGGCGGCAGCTTTGCGGCCGCCGACGCCCGGACGGGTAAACCTCTCTGGCACTTTAATTCCGGCGCCGCCTGGAAGGCCTCGCCCATGACCTACACTGTTCATGGCAAGCAACATGTTGCCGTCGCCGCGGGCGGCAACATACTTTCCTTCACCCTCGACTAGCCGCTCCGCCTAGTGCGGGAGATCAGCAAACAGGCCTCCGCGCGCAGCGGCGGCCTGTTTCAAGCAGTCAAAGCTCCTGCTCAAAAGTAGTACTTCAAGCCGAGTTGCATGTTGCGTGGGCCAACCCCGCTCCGCAACCCAGTGATCTGCCCAAAGTTGACGGCCCCGAAACTGGTTGCCGGGTCGCCAAACATCGGAGTGTTCGTGAAGTTCGTCGCCTCGAGCCGGAACTCAAAGCGGTGGCCTTCCCGCACATAGATGCTCTTCAACAGCGCGGCATCGAGCGTCTTGATGCCCGGGCCGCGGTAATTCAGGTTGCGCGGCGCCGTGCCGGGAACGTCCCCTAAGGGTTGGCTGAACGCCGCCCGGTTGAAATAGTTGTTGATGCGATCGGGGATGGAGCCCGAAGTGCTCGGGTCGCCGATCAGGTTCGGCCGCTGTGTGCCGTCCCAAATCGCTCCGCCGGCTTGGGTCACCTGCAGCGGCATGCCACTCTGCATGAGGTACATTCCGCTGAGGTCCCAGCCGCCCGCCACCCAGTTCAAAGCACGGTTCCAATTGCCACCCCATTTACGCTTGTGGCCGAAGGGCAATTCGTAGGATCCCGTGATCACGACGCGGTTGGCGATGTCGTGCGCCGACAAAGAACGCTCCCCGCGCAGGTCCCAAATGTTCTGCAGCGAAGTGGATCCGCCCAGCCAGGAAACATTGCCCGAGCTGTGCGAGACGTTGTCGATCATTTTTGACCACGTATAGTGCATCAGCATGGTCAGGCCCCGGCTGAATCGCTTCTCCCACTTCAATTGCAGGGCGTGATAGTTCGAGTCACCCCGGGCCGGTTCGGCCGTGCCAACGCCCGTGCCGTCAAAATGCGGCATCGGTCGCAGCGTGCGAACGCGCGTGACCGTCGGTTGGCTCAGCGCCGAACGGGAATCCGTAATCTGGCCGAAAAATGGATTCGGCACTAGTTGATTCAAGGCCGTTCGGCCCAGTGTCCAGTGCCGCGGCGAAAGCGGCGATAGCGTGGTGATGGGCATGAACAAATGCGTACCTCGGCTGCCGGTGTAATTCACTTCCAACACCGATTGCAGTGGCATTTCCCGCTGGATCGACAAGTTCCAGGAGTGGTACTCGGGATTCCGGTTGTTTGAGGGCAGAATCGTGCTGGCGCCGAAGCCGAGCAACGTGGCGTCCCCCTGGCTCGAACCGGGCGGGCGCAGGATCCCGTTCGGGAACGGATTCGCCAGCCGCGCATTGAGCGTGGCGTTGGAGTCCAGTGTCCAGATCGACGGCGAGTTGATGGTGAATGCCGTGCCGGGGCGCCCGAATACCGTCGCCCGCGAAAGTGTGTAGAAAAGACCGTAGCCCGAACGGATTGCGGTCTTCGCATTCAGAGCATAGGCAAAGCCTACGCGCGGCTGCCAGTTATTCCGGTCGGCATCAAACGGCGAGCGCCGGTCGTTGTTGACGAACTTCAGCACGCCCCGCGTACAATAGCCCTGTGCCCGTATCGGCGATTGCGCGTCGAGATCCCAGTAACTGTAGCGGTTCCGCACTTCCCAGCGCGGCACATCGAAGTCGTAGCGCAGACCCAGATTTACCGTGAGCTTGTTCGTCAACTTCCAGTCGTCCTGAAAGTAAAAGCCCCAATAGGCTGACCGCGAGAATGCTTTGGGCTCGATATGGTATTCGCTGCCCGTCGTCCAGCCGATCAGCATCGACGCCAGACCATTGCCTTGGTTGGCCGGGCAGGTGAAGCGGTCAGCGCAGGTCACGCCCCGGGCGAAGTTGAAGCGTCCAGAAGGATTGCCCGGCTGCAGGTAGTCGAGCCGGTTATAGCGCCGCTCCCCGCCCGTCTTCATGTTGTGTCCCCCGATCACCTTCGTTAACGAGCCAGACCAATGATGCACCCCTTCCTGCCGGTCCATGATCCAGTAAGGCTCGGTGCCGAATTCCTGGAAGCCTTCCGGGGCAAAGCGCGGGAACACAAGATTCGTCGCTGCTTCCTTCATGTTCGCCGGCAGCCCGAGTGTGGTGAGATCAAAGGTTTCGAAAAACGGATTCCGGCCAAAATCGGAATACGTGTATCCGTAGCGGATCGTATAGAGAGTAGTCGCATTCGCCACGTGCGTGTAGTCGCCGACCATCGCTTGGGTGTGCGTTCGGTTCACCCCGCCTGTGTAGTAGGAAGGATTTCCCTCACCGAACAGATTCGGGTTCGATCCCGAACTGCGAACGTTGCTGTAGCGCCCGCTCAAGCGGTTTGTCGCGTTGAAGTTGTGGTCGCCCTTGATATTCGCTTGGTGGCCGCTGCTCTGATTGACACCCTGGCCGAACCAGTTGGCTGTGTTCGTGAACTGGGCTCCGGGTTGATTTGGTTGCGGTACAAACGAAAGCGCCTTCAACGAGATCGGATCCATGCGCGAAGCCGGAATGATGTTACCCGCAAATGGACGGCGCTCGATGTTGCCTGCTGCGTTTGTAAACGTGGAGAACGGATCGAATATCTGCATCATTTGCCCGGCGGCCGTAAAGGTTTCCGAGAAGTTCCCCGCCCGCTGCAGCGCTGTCGGCAGTGTAATCACCGCGCTCGTCGGGCTCTCCTGCTTCGTATACTCATAACCACCAAAGAAGAACGTCTTGTTCTTGATGACAGGTCCGCCGATGACACCGCCATATTGATCGCGGTGGAAGGACGGGATCGCCCGGCCCGCACGGTTGCTGAACCAGTCGTTGGCATTCAGTGCCGCGTCCCGCATGAAGTAGTAGCCCGTACCGTGGAGACTGTTCGTGCCCGACCGCGTCACCATGTTCACCACGGCGCCACCGGTCTGGCCATACTCAGCCGAGAAGAAGTTCGTCTGCATCTTAAATTCCTGCACCACGTCGACCGATGGCGAGAACTTGAGATCCGTGATCCCCGAATTCTGCTCCACCGTCGTTACCGTGACACCGTCCACGAGCACGTCGGAGGTCGAATTGCGCGATCCGTTGGCTACGAAATTCGTGTTGCTGTCCCCGCGGCGGCCGCCCGAGCCCACGACTCCGGGCGTTAGTTATGCCAAGCTCATCGAATTACGCGCCAAATTCGGCAGCGAAAGAATGTATTTGTTGTCGATCACCTGCCCCAGGTTCGAGATGGTCGTATTCACCAAAGCGGCTGAACCCTGCACCTCGACCGTCGTGTTTACGTCACCGACCTGCAGTCGCGCATTGACGGTGGCCTGCTCCTGCACCGCGACGCTAAACTTACCGCTCGAAAATTTCTTGAAGCCTGAGGCTTCGACGAACAAGATATAGTTGCCCGGCGGCAGCGCCGTGACGACAAAACGCCCTTGTCCATCGGCCTCGGAACGAAAGCTCGTTCCGCGGTCCTGGTCTGTAATCACGATCTTGGCGGCACCCACCGTCGCGCCGGATTCATCGCTGACCGTGCCGCGTGCGCTCGCCGTGAATGATTGTGCCCAAGCGCTGGCTGCCAACAGAGCCGTTAGCGCCAACGTGAGCCCGGAACTTCTGATCTTCAATGGAATCCTCCCTGAATTTGCTCTCGTTTTTTCAACGATGGGGAGAATTCTATAACAATCCGTGACCAGCGTTGGCCCGCATTGCTAACGCTGTACCGTGATGGTGACCGGCGTACTCTGTTGCGCATTCAGCAGACTGCGCACCTGCACCACATTTAGTCCGGGGCGCACATCCGTCGGCACTTGTGCCGTGATTTGAGTGGGGGAGGCCGAGATGATCGGCAGCGGAATGTCGTTGAAGGTAACGCAACTGCCGCCTAGGACGGTTGGCAGCGGGATGGCGTCCGCACTTTGGGCCGAGGCGAGCGAGGTCCCATTGATCGTGATAAACGAACCCACACGGATATTCGTGCTTCCGTCGTTGGAATTCACGATCCCGCGGATACCCGCTGGAATCGCCGGCGCCGTCGCCGTGCCCGTGGGCGTCGTTGGAATAACCGTCAGCCCCGAAACCGTGAGAATGTAAACGATGCCCTTGCTGTCGACGGCCATCTGGCGTCCGGGGATGTTCGTCGGCGTGGTGCTGCCGTTGACAAAGAAGACTGGGTTCTCCGGCAGAATTCCGGCTACGCTTTCGGCCTGCGTGCGAATGTCCACCAATTCGAGCGTCGTGCGCTCTTCATCGCGAGTGGCCGCCGTCGCCGAGGTGCGCACCGGTGTCGTCGAGCGCAAGAAGCGATTCGAGTCGATTGGCCAGACCGAAAAGACATTCCGGTTGCCGGCGCTGACGCTCACCTGCGTTACCTGGCCGCCCGCCCCGGCGACAAACTGTACCGCCCCGGGCCGTTCCACCCCGCCAATCGGCGTCAGAGAAGAACCCAGGACCAGGCCGCCCGCCAGAAAATACTCACCGCGCGGTCCTGCGGCCACCGGCGCCACATAGCTGGCATAAGCCTGCTGGAAAACCGTTCTGCTGGTCGTGTATGCATCGATGGTTGCGTCAAACAGGTAGCCGTTTGCAGTTGTCGTGCCCGCTACGCTGGCCAGCAGCATCGCGAACTCTCCGTTCGGTGTGGCAGCCATGAAGCGGTTGCCGCCCACGGTCCCCGTCGCGTTGAATACGCCCCCGCCTGGCCTTACTACGGCTTGATTACCCAGCGTACGCCAGACATTGCCGTTGGTTGTCGTGAACTGCAGCCCGGCCAGAGTTATCGCCATCGAATCGACCGACAAAGCATTCTGGCCGCCGTTGCGCGGTGTCGGCGGAAATTCGATCGTCCCGGGCGAGGTGAGCGAATCGAGGTCGAAAATCTGGATCGACTCCCCGCCCACATTCGCCACATACAGTGTGTTGCTGTCGAGCGACATCGCCATCATTTGCGGAAACTGCCCGGCTTCGACCGGCTCAAGAAAGCGTTGCTTGACCGTGTCGAATACTTCAATGCGGTTGTAGCCGGAATTCGACAAATAAACCCGGTTCCGCTTCTCATCGAGAATCAGGTCCCGCAGTCCCCGCGCTGGGTTGATCCCATTGGCGAGCGTCGGCACCGGGAAGATTAACCCCCGCTGATCGTTCAGCCGGTAGTTCATAAAAACGCGGATTGAGTTGGGTATGTTAATTGCCTCGAGTGAACTTAGATTGATGACCACTGCCCCGCCGTTATTGCCGTTGTAGACGTTGGTGCCTGGCCGGCGGTTCACATTCACGCGCCCCGGGTCCATCGTAAAGCTGATCGTTGAGGGCGCCAGTCCGCTGGTTACTTGCGCCACCAAGGCCGAGGTGATCGCGCCCGGCAGATTGAAGGTCAACTTGCCTTTGCCGAGATTGGAAACACGCAGCGTGGCCCGCGAGATGCCTTTGTTGCAGGGGTCGCTCGTCAGGAATACCTGTGTCGATTCCGGATCGAGAATCGGATAATCAAAAAGGCTTCCCACCGGCAGGCTCAGCAGGCCCGATTCCGACAGAGCGAAGATCTGGCTGCCATCGCCCGTGATCACCATCTTTCCCAGAATCGACTCGGGCAGGCGGATTCCCAGCCGCACCCCAAGATTGTTTGGGCTGCCAATGAACAGTACATTCGAGGTTGGCCGCTGGTTGGTGGCCGTCGCCGTGTAGTTGAACGCCGAGTATAGCGTCCGCCCATCTGGCGAAAACACGCTACCGCCAAAATTCACCCCGGTTGGAAATCCAACCGCCCCCGTCAGTGTGAATGGCAGATTCGCTGTATTCATGATGCCCCGCACATTCAGCGTCCCGAAATCGTACTGCGAGGATCCGGCCATGAACCGCGCCCCGTCCGGAGACATGGCCAGCACCGTTGATTGCCCCGTCACTGTGCGGTTGCGCAGAATCGTGCCGCTAGCCACTTCGTAGACAAACATGGTCGTCTGCGCCGTGTTCAACTGTTGATTGATCGCCACCATGCCGATGATGAAATTGCCGTCCGGCGTCGGTAGCAGCCGCCCGGGAAAGGGCGTGACCGGCCGCCCGAAAAACACGTTCTGATTGATGTTGCCCGTCGAAATCGTCGCGGGGGACTGGATCGCTGTCAATTGCAGCGCCACATCCTGCCGCGGATCGTACAGCAGTAGCGTCTGCAGCGCGTTGTTGACACCCGTGCCCTGGGTCGTGATCAGCACGCGGCCGTCGTTGCCGACCGCCACCCCTTCCGGCCGCACCGGCAGGCTCAGCGTGCTTATCACCGCTTTGTCTGCCAGCCGGATTACGCTGACGCTTGTCGATGTCGCATTTGTCACATAGAGCGTCGCACCGTCCGGGGACATCGCCGCACTCACGGGAAAATTTCCCACCGGGATTGGATTTTGCAAACGCTTATTTACGTAATCGTAAACCTCAACGCGGTTTGCGTTCGACCGGACCAGATATAATAGGCCGCGCAACTCGTCGATCACCACATCGCTTGGTGTTTCTCCTAAAGTGACCACGCTGCCAAACACACCCGTCTGTCCCGGCAAGCCCGTCGCCCAAAGCAGAAAAGCAGCCAGAAGAAGAGATTTGTTAATCTTTGCCAACAAGAATTGCTTCCGCATCTGAACCTAATGTACTCTAACCCTTCCGGCCAACAGAAGTTTCTGATTGACGGCGCAACATTTTTGTTAAGGACGGGTTTAACACTGGTACCGGAAAAGCGTTTAAGGGTGACCAACCGGCGCAATGGTGCGCTCTTGACTACCCATGGAGGCATCGCCAACACAAGTGAACTGCGGCGCCGCGGATTATTGCAGCACGAGTCTCTAGAGGAAGGAGATGGTTTGTGGATTGCCCCCTGCGAGGCGGTTCATTGCTTCGGGATGAAGTTTGCTATCGACGTAGTTTATCTGAACAAACAGAAGAAAATTCTCAAACTGCGTCCGAATCTCGGGCGCAACCGCATCAGCTTCTGTCTCCGTGCCCACAGCGTTCTCGAGTTGCCCGCCGGTACGATTGCCCGCACTGGCACCCTGGTCGGCGATGAATTGGAGTTCGAAAAGGTATGAGCCGGTTGGTTCTGCTGCCATGCGCGGTAATTCTCGCCTCGTTCGGCTGTTCGCGCCCAGCCTCGGTGCCCTCCCGCACACTTTCCCCTTTCGAGGCGCAGGCTCGTAATGCCATGCATCTGGGCGACGGCGACCTGGAAATACAGGCCCTGCGCCGCCGTCTGCTCGAATCTCCGAAGGACATCGCGCTGCGTCGCCGTTTGGCCGGCCGTTTCGCCGATGCTGGCTACCCCGAACTCGCTCTGGAGCATCTTCGTCTGGCCGCCGAAATGGAACCGTCCGATTTCGCGCTGCAACTTGATCTTTGCGATGCGCTCCAGGGCCAGGGGCTCGAGACGCAGGCGAGGCAAGTTCTCGCTACCACGCTTGCCTTGCCCCCACCCGCCGCGCCACTTCTGGCTCGCGCCGCAATTCTCAGCGACTCTCTCGATGGTCCCGTATCCGCCGAGCAGCTCCATCGGCGCGTCCTCGCGCTCGACCCCGTCAACCCCGATTTCATCAACAATCTTGCTTACAACCTCATGCGGCAAAACCGGCCGATCGAGGCGGCATCCCTGCTGCGTGATTTGCTCCGGGTCCGCCCCACCCATGAGCGCGCCCGCAATAATCTCGCCCTGCTTTACGCCTCTCAGCTAAACCAGCCCGCCGAGGCCATCCTCCACTGGAAAGCCGTCAGCGGGCCCGCTGCCGCGCACAACAATCTCGCCGCCGTCTATATCGAAAAAGAAAAATGGGCCGATGCCCGGGCCGAACTTGAAAAAGCTCTCGCTTTGCGCTTTCAATTTCCCGAGGCCCTAGCCAACCTGCGCCTCGTTGCCGCCCACACCGGTGGTACTGTGGAAGTCAATCTGAAGCAGGACAACAAGCCATCCGGCCTGTCAAAATTAGCCAAGGTTTTCCGCCAGGTCTTCCTCGGAGACGAGCGGGAAACACAGTTGAAAAATCCAAGGAGTCGTTCATGAATCTCGCATTGCAATACCGGAATCTTAGGGCTTTCGCCACCACCCTGTGGCGCGACGAATCCGGACAGGATCTGGTTGAATACGCTTTGATTGTCGCCGCCGTGGGCCTCGCTCTGATCACCACCGTCAACCAGTTGACACAAGCCGTTGTCAGTCTCTATCAGAGCATGACCCAAGGCCTTGGGTCGATCGGCACGCAACAGTAACTGGCTCGCCTTGACGCCGAACTTACGCCGCTGGCTCATTCCCGACATCGCCCTCGTCCTGTCGGCGATCATGATGCTTTACTGCCTGACTTCCTTCAACGGCATGCAGAAGCTGTTTCGTGATTCCGATACTGGCTGGCATGTTCGCAACGGAGAGACCATACTGGCCACCAAATCCGTCCCCCGCACGGAGCCCTATTCATACTCCAAACCCGGCGGCCCCTGGTTCGCCTGGGAGTGGCTGGCGGACTGCGCCATGGCGCTCGCTCACCAGTGGGATGGTCTCCGCGGTGTCTTCATCCTTTATCTGGTCACACTCGGCCTGATCGGCTGGCTCTGGTTTCAATTGGTCTGGACGGTGAAAGTCTGGTTCCTCCTCGGCGCCGCCTCCACTTGGGTGATGCTCACCACGTGCAACCTACACTGGCTCGCCCGGCCCCACCTTTTCAGTTGGGTTCTTTTGCTGTTGGCGCTACTCGCCGCAGAACGCGCCCCCGCCCGGCTCAACGGTGGCTGGTTGTTTGGTATCTTTCTGCTCGGCGTCATCTGGGCCAACGTTCACGGCAGCTTCTTCCTCGGCGTCATTATCTTCTTTCTCTACGCTGGCCAGCGCTGGTGGGAGCGCGACAGCCGCCATTTCCCCCTTGCCGTCTTCGGTTTCCTTCTGCTGGGAGCCAGCTTATTGAACCCTTACGGCTGGCAGGTTCATTCGCATATCTTCCATTACCTGCGCGATAAGGAACTCCTGTCGCGGATTGGCGAGTTTCAGACATTCAACTTCCATGTCGATGGTGCTGAAGCACTTGTTATCGGCATGGTGATCGTCGCCACCGGCATCAGCCTCAACTGGATCCAGGGCGAATATGCCCGCGCCGCCCTCTGTTTGCTTTTGTTTGCCGGCGCTCTCCGCTCCGCCCGCGGCTTGCCGATGCTCGCATTGCTCGGCCTGCCCCTGGCCCTAGCCGCCATTTGCCGTGCCTGTGAGTCCTTGCCAGCCCTGGCCGGTATCCAACGCTACAACTGGAATCTCCGCTCGATGGAATCCGGCTTTCGCGGCTACGCGCTGATGCCCCTGCTGGTTTTGCTCTTTGTCGCCACGATACGCTCCCCGCTTATGGCGGTGGCCGCCGGATTTCCCGAAGAGGACTACCCTGTTCGCTTGGCCGCTCAACTGGAGGCTCTTCCCGCCGAAGCCCGGATCTTCTCCTCGGATAAATTCGGCGGCTACATGATATACCGTTTCGCAGGCAAGCGAAAAGTTTTCTTCGATGGCCGAAGCGACTACTATGGCGCCGATTTCCTTCAGGACTATTTGCTGCTGCCCGACACCAAACCCGGTTGGCGCGAACAATGGAACCGTTGGGGCTTCACGCACGCCCTGGTTCCCAAAGGTGTTTCGCTTACCGAAATGCTTCCCTTGCTTGGCTGGAAGCAGATTGGCCAGGACGAGGTGGCCATCCTCTTTGAGAAGGGTTTGAAATAGATGGACCGCCAAAAATTACTGATGATTTTCGGGGGTGCCTGGGTCTCGGCCGCCCTGCTCAGTTGGATTCTTTACTCCGCGACTTCCTCAGCCAAGCAGACCAAGCTGATTCGCGTGCAGGCCGCGGCCCGCGATCTCTCCGCCGGTACCAAACTCAAGAAGGGCGATCTTCGCCAGGTTGAAATCGCGGAAAAAAATCAACCGCGCGGCGTCTTTGCCGAGGAAAAAAATCTGCTGGACCGCACGCTTCTCTTCCCCGTTGCCCTCAATGAACCGGTGACGCAAAACAAACTCGCGGCTCTCGGCGGCATCGAAGGCGTGGCCGCCACCATTCCTCCGGGTAAGCGCGCCATCAGCGTGCAGGTGACAGACTCCACGAGCGCCGCTGGTCTCATTGTTCCCCGCTCTCACGTCGACGTCGTCTTTACTCGTACCGGCTCCATGGCCGAAGCCCTCGCCAAGGTCATCCTCGAGGATGTCGTCGTACTCAGCGTCGGCCGCAATACCGAAGTGGCCGCCACCGATCCCAAGGCCGCCGTTTCTTCCTCAACCGCCACCCCGGTTCAAACCGCCACCACGCAGCGTGCCGTCACTCTGCTGGTCACCCCGGAGGAAGCCGCCAAGCTCGAACTCGCCAAGAATAACGGCAAAATCGGTCTAGTCCTGCGCAACCCGCTCGATTCCAGCAAGCTCAATCAGCAACAGCCGATTTACGCCGATACCCTCGACCCCTACCTCGGCGCCCGCAAGGAGCGCATGGCCCGGCTCAATCCGAATCCGGCCCTGCCTGGCATGGCGCGCGCCGTCAATGACGACAAATCCTGGAACAACCTGACCGGCCAGAAAAATGCCCTCCGAGATCCTAAATCGTCCCGCGCCAAGGACGCCGCCAAGGATTCCGATCCGCCCAAGCCACCTCCGAAAATCGTCGACGTCTTCCGCGGCGACAAGCATGTCCAGGAGGTTTTTGAAAAAACCAAATGAAACTGCTCCCCGCTTTCTTGTCCCTCTTGCTAGCGACAGTCGCGCTCTCCCAGCCTGCCCCACGCAATATCGTTCTCACGGTTGGCGAGGGTGAATTGATCAGCTTTCCCGAAGATATCTCCAAAGTGGTTGTCGCCGAGCCGAAGATCGCCGACGCCATTGTTGTCGGTCCTCGCGAGGTGATGGTTACCGCCAAGGGCAACGGCAAGACGACCCTGATGATCTGGGAAGAAGGCAAGGCCCCCGCCCGCTTCGAGATCCAGGTCCGGTTGGACCTCACCCTGACTTCCGATTTCAACCAAACCGTCCAAACCGAGCTGAAACGCGATTTGCCCGAGGAAGGCGTCCAGTTTACCGGCAACGCCGAGACCATCGTTCTCACCGGCGCCGTCAAGAACGCCGGTAATTCCAAGCGGGCCGAAGCCATTGCCCGCACCCACGCGAAAACCGTCATCAATCTCATCGAATTACCCAAGCAGACCGACCCGCGCCAAATCATGCTCCAGGTCAAGTTCGCCAGCATTGACCGCGCTGCCCTTTCCGAGATCGGCTTCAACTACTTTTCCCGGAATCCCAAAACCCTCGGCGCACTGACTACCCAGCAATTCCAGCAGCCCCGCATCTCGGCCCTCCAATTTCAGAATCAGGAATTCGCCAACACCACGATCAATTTCGCCGACCTGCTCAACATGTTCGCCTTCCGGCCCGACCTCAACATCGGCGCCACTATCCGCGCCCTCGCCAGCCAGAACCTTATGCAGATTCTCGCCGAACCCAACCTGATCACCGTCGAGGGCAAGGAGGCCAGCTTTGTCGCCGGCGGCGAGTTTCCCTTTCCCATCCTCAATGCCACCTCCACCGGCGGCGCGATCTCGCCCGTCATCACCGTCCAATTCCGCCCCTTTGGCGTCCAGCTAGGCTTCACTCCCACCATCACCGATACCGGCGCGATTCATTTGAAGGTCCGCCCCGAGGTCAGTTCCCTCGATTACTCCAACGCAATCGCCCTCCAGGGCGTTCAAATCCCGGCCCTCGTCACACGCCGCGCGGAAACCGAAGTCGTGCTCAAGGACGGCGAAAGCTTCGCAATCGCCGGCCTCATCGACAACCGCGTGCTGCAGACCGTCGCCCGCATCCGCGGCCTTGGCGATATTCCCGTGCTCGGTCAACTGTTCCGCAGCCGCAGCACCAAGAAGACGACCGACGAACTCGTCGTGGTGATCACTCCCAAGTTCGTTCGCCCCCTGTCGGCTGACGAGAAGGCTGAGCTCCCGCTGATGCTCGAAAGCTTTCAGCAAACTGTCAAGGACATCAAAGCCAAGAAGGACAAGGGCAAGAAACAAGCCTCTTCCGACAAGCCCCAGATGGTAGGCAGCAGTGGCTATCAGACACCGGACAAGAAGAAATAGCTGCAAGCGCAGGCGCGGCGCCGTCGCCATGCACATGCTCGTGCTTCTCGGCACGATCATGGTCATTTTCATGGGCTTCGCCTTCGACCTCGGCCGCCTTTACCTCAACCGCTCCGAGCTGCAAACCATGGCCAGCGCCATGGCCATCGCCGCTGCCCAGCAGTTGATCGGGACGGAAATCTCCACGGCCTATGCCGGCTCGGCTGCCCGGGCCGCCGTCTCGGTCGCCAATGGTGGCGGCAATCGCTACGACTTCGGCGGCATCGTACTCGGCGAAGGCACCACGTTGCTGTCCAGCGAAGTACCCGAACCGCGCTTTTACGAATCCATGTCGGGCGCCACCGGCGAGGGTGATGGAGGTCTAGGACAGGAAGTCTCCGGCGGCGCCGCGCGCTTTGCCCGGGTTGAAGTCCGCGCCGATGCCCCACTTGTTTTCTTTGGTCTGCTCTTTATCGCCGCCGACCGCAAAGTGCCCTTGGCCACCGCCGCCGTGGCAGGTGTTAGCGCGCCCGTCTGCAGCGCCTGCGGTACCGAACCCATCGCTGTCGCTGCCCCCAATTCCGAGGATTCAACTGACTTTGGCTTCGTTCGCGGTACGCGCTACACCTTCCACTACCAGTGCAACGGCCAGCCCCTGCCCCAGCCGCTCGGCACGGCCGCCTCCCGGCTTCCTTACCTTCTGCTCAATCGTCTCGATGCCGAGAGCTCCAACTTCGCCACGGAAGATTCTCAGCTCTTCCGCAATGGCAACAACGGGGTTCCCCCCTCGAACAATCTCAATCAGGCCTGCATCACCATTGGCCAACCCGTCCAGATTTGGGCTACAGCCACACCCCGCCTTTGCAGCCAGACCGCTCCCAATCCCACCGTTCAACAGTTCCTCTGTGGCCTCAATAATCGTTTTGATAACAGCCTCTCGGATCCCGCCTGTGCCGCCATTACCGATTCCGCGACGCTCTCCTCGGCCCCTCCCGTCGACAACGATCTCAACGATTTCGACGACTTCACCTCCTACACCGGACGCGGCCGCCGCATCATCACTATCGCCGTCGTCGACCTGCTTTCAAGCACCGCCGACATGGCTGTCCTCGGCTTCCGTCAGTTTCTCGTCATGCCCAATCCGGGCGTCACCACTTTGTCCCCCGCCGACGGCCCCGGCCGCTTCGCCGCCATCTACATCGGCTATCCCGCACCCCTCCGCCAGGGCCGCTTCGGCTCCTGCGGCGTCAGTTCCGGGCCGGGAAAGGTGGTTCTGCACCGATGACCCGCCGCCGCTCGCAAAAAGGCGCCAGCCTCGTCGAAGGCGTCATGTTCATCCCCCTCGTTATCTTGCTGCTGCTCGGCATGATGGAGTTTGGGCGCATTACCTATACCTACTTCCAACTCCAGAAAATCATGTACGCTTTTGCCCGCGCCGCCGGCACGCAGCAGAACATCAACCTCTGCAACGCCGGCGACGAAAATCTCGCCCGCGCCATCGCCATCGCTCGCACTGGCACCGGCGAGCCCGGAGCCGAAGCCGTGGTGCTCGGCCTGCAGGCATCCGACTTCCGCGTTCGCATTGAGCGCTACGACCCCACTACCGACTCGCTCACCGAGTGCGACTGCTCCTCGACCGGATGCGACACCAGCCAAGGCGGCAGCGCGCCCGACTTCATCCTCGTCGATCTCGCCAATGGTTACCCCATCACCCTGCGGATTCCCTTTATCTCTCAGGACCCCATCCTTTTGCGGCCGGTCGTGCGCCTGCCTTTCGGAGGCACCTGATGCGAACCCGGTCTCAACGCGGCGCCACCGCCATCGAATTCCTCGTCGTCGGCATGACCCTCGTTTTGCCGCTCGCCCTCGCCATGTTTTTCACTGCCCAGATCTTGTGGATCTGGCACAGCGCGGCCGAAATCACCCGTACTGCCGCCCGCTACGCCGCGACACACTGCTACCAGGGCGGCAACAATGTTCGTACCTACCTCCAGACCTACGCTCCCCCGATGCCCGATCGCGAACAGTTCCTCAACGGCTCGGCCCAAATCGTGATTACTTACTTCAGCCGCGCCACCGAAACCAACGACCTGACCGAGTTCACCTGCGAATCCGAGTGCAGTCTCGGATGTGTTCCCGATGTCGTCAAAGTCCAGATCACCAATTACGAATACCGCAACTTCCTCACCTATTGGGGCTTGCCCCCGGTGCAGTTGCCCGATTTTCAAACCACCATACCCATGGAAGGAGCAGGTTGCGACCCCGACACTGGTGTCTGCAATCCTTAGAGAGTTCTCATGCCCATCAATCTCCTGATCGCCTCCAGTGAAGAAGCCTTCCGCGAAAGCGTGAAAGAGAACCTTGCCAGCCTCACTGGCGCGCGCGTTGCCGCCGAGTATCCGGAAGTCTCCGCCAACCTCTACATACGCATCCTGCAGGATGCCGAACGCTACCCCGATGCCGCGCTCGTCGTTGATCTTTCGGCCAATCTCGAAGACTCCCTCAAATCCCTCGAGAAGGTCAAGCAGGCCATCCCCGATCTCTACGTCGTCGCTTCTCACATCCATTCCGAAGGCGAAACCGTCATCGCTGCGCTCCGCGCCGGGGCCAACGACTATCTCTTGTACCCCTTCAAGCGTCTCGACTTCCGTGAGGCGATGTCCCGGCTCGAACGCGCCCCCCGCCGCGAAATCGGCGGCGGCAGCCGGCTTGGCAAAATCCATGCCTTCCTCGGCGTCAAGGGCGGCGTCGGCACCACCACTCTTGCCACCAACTTCGCTGCCGTGCTCGCTCAACGCAAACAGCAGACTGTCCTGCTCGACCTCGACTGGATCGCCAACGACGTCTGCATGCAACTCGGCCTCAACCCCCAATACACGCTCGCCGAAGTCGGCGAGAATCTCGACCGTATGGACCAAAGCCTCTTTGAGGGTTTCGTCACCCGCGACTCACTCGGCTTCTATGTCGTCGGCCCCCCCGACGCCCTCGAACACTCCGTCTACTTCACCGAAGCCATGTTCCGTGACTTCTCTACCTTCCTGGTCGAAAAATACGAATCCATCGTTGTCGACTGCGGACGCGCCTTGTTGGATGAAACTGTCCTCGCCGCCCTCCAGACCGCCGGAACCATCTTCGTCGTCACCACCCAGGATTTTCCCGCCCTCCGCAACGCCCAGCGCTATCTCGGATTCCTCACCCGCATGGGCTTTACCCAGGACCAGATCCGCATCGTCGTCAATCAGTACCGCAAGAAAGGCACGACCGATCTCGCCACTCTCGAGCAGATCCAGCAGACCCTCAATCAGAATGTCTTCTTCGGCATTCCTCCTTCCGCCGCCGTGCTCCAGTCGATTAACCGGGGCCGTCCCTTCGTCGCCGACCGCCAGGCAGCCGGCGACCTCGACAAAGTTTTCCGTGCTTTTGTCACGAAAGCCATTGGTGGCCGCGCCTCCGCGGACAACGCCTTGGGAAAGATTGCCTAACCGATGGGAACCCGCCCCATGGCTCGCCCCGTCGCCCGGCCCACGGCCGGAGTCGACCGCTGGAATACCATCCGTACCCAGTTGCACGGTAAGCTCGTTAGCGCCCTCACTCCCGAGCAGTTGAAGAATCTGTCCAAGGACGGCGTCCGCGATCAGATCGCCACCGTCACCGATCGCTTTGTTCAGGAAGCGGGTATCCCGATGACCACGGTCGAAAAAGACCGTCTCATCGAGGAGGTGCTCGATGAAGTTTTCGGCCTCGGCCCGCTTGAGCCGCTCATGAACGATCCCAGCGTCAGCGACATCATGGTCAATGGCTACGACAGCGTCTATGTCGAACGCGCCGGCCAGCTCGTCGAAACCCCCGTGCGCTTCAAGGATCAGGCCCACGTCCGCATGACCATCGACCGCATCGTCTCCAACATTGGCCGCCGCATCGATGACAGTTCCCCCATCGTCGACGCTCGTCTCGCCGATGGCTCCCGCGTCTGCGCCGTCATCCCCCCTCTCTCCCTCATCGGTCCGGTCCTGAGCATCCGCCGCTTCGGCAAGAAACTCCTCGGCGCCGACGATCTCCTCCGTAACCAAACCCTCACGCCTGGCATGCTGCAGTTCCTCGAAGCCGCCGTCCGCGCCCGCCTGAACATCATCATCAGCGGCGGCTCCGGCTCCGGCAAAACCACGCTGCTTAATAACCTGTCCCGCTTTATTCCGGAAGAGGAACGCATCGTCACCATCGAGGACGTCGCCGAATTGCAGGTCCAGCAGGAACACATTGTTCGGCTCGAAACGCGCCCCACCAACATCGAGGGGGCCGGCGGCATCTCCCAGCGCGACCTCGTCATCAACGCTCTCCGCATGCGCCCCGACCGCATCTTAATCGGGGAATGCCGCGGCGGCGAAGCCCTCGACATGATGCAGGCCATGAACACCGGCCACGATGGCTCCATGACCACCTGCCATGCCAATACCGCCCGCGATGCCTTCAGCCGCCTCGAAACCATGGTCATGATGGCCAGCTCCGCCATCCCCGACCGCGTCATCCGCCAGATGCTCGCCAGCGCCGTCCAAATCGTCATCCAGGTGCTGCGCCTGATCGACGGCAGCCGCAAGATCCTCAGCATCAGCGAGGTGATCGGAGTCGACGAGGACTTCGTCGACATCCGCGACATCTTTGTCTTCGACCGCGAAGGCATCGACTCCCGCGGCAAAGCCGTCGGCATTTTTCGCGCCACCGGCTACCGCCCACTCTGCCTCGACCGCCTCAAGGCCTACGGCCAGCACATCGACGACAGGATCTTCTCGGAATCCGTTCGTGTGGGAGAAGCCGTCTAGATGTTTCTCTTCGTCACATTCTTGATCTTCAGCGCGGCCCTGTTCGGCGCGGCCTTCTATGCCTTCGTGGTCCCTCAGCGCGCTGGCAATCAGGCCCTCATCGGACGCCTGCGCGAATTGCGCGCCCGCACCGGCCCGGCCCGCCCCCGCGGTGGCGCCGACCTCCTGCAACAGCAGGAAGGCCTCAATCTCATCGGCCGCTTCTTTGCCTGGCTCGGCCTCCAGCGCCGCCTCCAGAAGCTCATCGCCCAGGCCGACCTGGACTACAAGGCCGCCAATGTCCTGCTCATTTGCCTGGTTCTTGCCGTCGCCACTTACTTTCTTTGCTCCGCCATTGGCATCCCCATTCGCCTCGTCAATCTTGTTCTCGCGCTCCTCATCGGCTACCTCCCCATCGCCTACATCAACTTCATGCGCTCACGCCGCCTCGGTAAGTTTGAACACCAACTGCCCGAGGCCATCAACCTCTTCAACCGCTCCATGAAGGCCGGCCACAACATTCAGTCCGGGCTGGCCACGATCGCCGAGGAAAGCCTCGACCCCGTGCGCAAGGAGTTCAAGAAGCTACTCGAGGAACTCGCCCTCGGCTCCACCACCGAAACCGCTCTCCACAACCTCGGCGAACGCGTTCCCCTCATCGACCTCAAGTTCTTCATCACCGGCCTCATTCTGCAGCGCCAGACTGGCGCCAACATGGTCGAAGTCCTCGACAACCTCGCCATCCTCATTCGCGAACGCCTCAACCTCAACGAAAAACTCAAGGCCGGCACCGCTCAACAACGCTTCTCGGCAGCGATCTTTTGCAGCGTCCCGGTCTTCATGGGCGCGATTTATGCTTTTCTCAAGCCTGAGTACTTCAGCCTGCTGCTCGAGGATGAAACCGGCAACATGATTCTCACCTATGCCATCATCTCGGAGACGATCGGCATCCTGATCTTGCGCAAACTCTCGAGTCCGAAATTCTAGCCATGCTCACCGCTCTCTATTTTCTGGCTTGCGCGATCACCTTCAGCACCATTGCCTGGGCGGGTCTTCAGATTTTCCAGCCTCCTGAGGATCCCCTCGCCGACCGTCTCGATGACCTGCAGAAGACCGGCGGCGGCCTGGTCCGTCAACGCGAACCCAAGCGCCGCTTCGGCGGCGGTTTCTGGGAAAGCATCCTGTTCCTCGTTTCCACTCTCGGTGGCGAAGACTATCTCCGTGACATTGAAAAGAACCTCCGTGAGGCCGGTATTCGCCATCGCGAAGCAACCGCGATGTATGTCCTGTTCAACCTCCTCGTGATGCTCGCCATGATCGCCGGCGCGCTCTATCTCCAACGCGATGGCTCTCTGGCCGACCAACTCCTCGCTCTCATCGCTCCGATCCTGCTCGGCTACCTTCTTCCGCGCCAGGTGCTCTACCGCCTCGTCGCCCGCTACAAGGCCAAGCTCCAGGAGGCCCTGCCCGATACCATCGACCTGCTCGGCATCGTCCTCGGCACCGGCCTCGCCCTCGACCAGGCCATGATCCGCGTTAGCGAGGAAATGCAGTACATCTACCCTGAGCTTGCCAACGAATTCTACACTGTCGTCATGCAGGTCAAAGCAGGCCAGGAACGCTCGCGCGCCTTCAACGCTCTTGTTCGCCGCACCGGAATCGATGACATCAAGAGCCTCGCCGCCATGATCATCCAGAGCGAGCGATTCGGTACCAGCCTGTCGAAAGCGATGAAGGTCTACGCCGACGAACTTCGTATGCGCCGCCGCCTCCGCGCCGAACAGGCCATCGCCAAGGCCGGTATCAAGATGCTCTTCCCGATCATCCTGTTCATCTTCCCGGTGCTCTTTGCCATCACTCTCGGCCCTGCCATGATCAGCGTGCTGCGCGGCCTCTCCGGTGGCATCGGCGGGCCCCGCTAGACGGGAATCCTGCAACCCGCCCTCCCGGCGTTGATACAATACCGCCGATGCTTCGTTTCTTATTTCCGTTGCTTCTCGCTTCCCTTGCCTTTACGCAAAGTCTCTCTCTCACCAAAGGTCCCGCCGACTATCAGGTCTACCAGCGCGGCGCCGACAACAAAGCTGATATCCCGGTCGAGCTCGCCGCCAGTGACGCCAACGGCAAGGACGTCTTTGTCAGCATCAAGAAAGGCATTGTCCCGCTTCCCAATTTCATCGCCCACAACCTCGGTAAGGTCCAAAGCGGTAAACTCAGCGCCACCCTAAAAGGCGTCCCCACTGGCGGACCCTATCGCATCGAGTTCCGCACCAGCCGTGTCGGCGCGGCCATCACTGCCCGCTCCAACGTCCTCGTTGGCGATATCTGGTTGCTCGCCGGCCAGTCGAATATGGAAGGCGTCGGTGATCTGATCGATGTCGAAAAGCCCTCCGACAGGGTCAACTCCTTCAATCAGGCCGACGAATGGGTCAATGCCGCCGAGCCGCTCCATGAATTGCCCTCCGCCGTCGATCGCGTTCACTGGCGCAAGAACGCCGCCGGTGAACTCGTCCGCTTCGCCGGCGAGGATCTCGCCAAGTTCCGGGCCAACCGCAAGAAGGGCGCCGGCCTCGGCCTGCCCTTCGCCATCGAGTACGAAAAGCGCACCGGCATCCCGGTCGGCCTTTTCCCCTGTGCTCACGGCGGCACCTCGATGGATCAGTGGTCGCCTGACCTCAAGGACAAGGGCGGCGATTCCCTCTATGGCGCCACGATCCGCCGCGCCGCTCTTGTCGGCCCCATCAAGGGCATTCTCTGGTATCAGGGCGAGTCCGATGCCAACCCCAAGGCAGCGGCTCTCTTCCCGGAAAAGTTTGAGAAACTCGTCGCCGCCTTCCGCAAGGATCTCAACCAGGCCGATCTCCCCTTTCACTACGTTCAAATCGGCCGCCATGTGAACAACGTCAATGCCCAGCCCTGGAATCTCGTTCAGGAAGCGCAACGCCTCGCTGAGGCGCGTATCGCCAATTCGGTTGCCTATTCCGCTATTGATTCCGATCTCGACGATGGCATACACGTCTCCACTGCCGATCTCAAGCGCATCGGCCGCGGCATGGCCGGCGTAGCCGCCGGCAAGCTTAAGAAGGGCCCCCACCTCGATGCCATCAGCGTCGATGGCCAGACTGTCCGCGTCCGCTACTCCGAGGTCAATGGCAAGCTTGTCGCGGCGGGCCGCATCGGCGGCTTCGCCGCCCTCACCCCCCAAGGCGAGGAAATCCCTCTCTTTTATAAAGCCGCCATCGACCCCCGTGAACCCTCCAGCGTGGTCCTCCACTTCCAGGGCAAGCTCCCGGAAGGCGTCCATCTCAGCTACGGCCACGGCAAGAACCCCTATGCCAACCTCCGTGATGAAGCCGGTCTCGGCGCCCCCGTCTTCGGTCCGCTCCCCATTCAGAACTAACCATTCTGAATCCTGGTAGTCTAAAAGAACACGTGAAAAAAATCGCATTTGCCTTCGCCCTGAGCCTCGCCTGCGCCTTCGCTCAGGCCGACAAAGCCGTCGCCACCGTCAACGGCAAGCCCGTGACGGCCAAGGAACTCGAAGAGTTCTCCAAGGGGCTCCCCAATCAATTCCAGCAGTTCTACCAGCAGGATAAAGAGGGCTTCCTCAAGCAATATGCCGTCCTGATGAAGTTTTCGAAGCTGGCCGAAGACGCCAAGGTCGATCAGGCCTCGCCCTACCGCCAGCGGCTCGAATTCACTCGCTTGCAGATCCTCTCGCAGGCCTACGTCGAAGACCATCGCTCCAAAATCGTTGTCAAGGATGAGGACCTCAAGGCCTTCTACGAAAAGAACAAGGAAAACTACACTCAGGCCAAGCTCCAGGTGATTCTCGTGAATTACTCCGCCAGCCCGGCCAAGGAAGGCGAAAAGCCCAAGCTCAGCGAAGATCAGGCCAAGGCCAAGGCCGATGGTCTCGTTAAGCAGCTTCGTGCTGGCGCCGATTTCAAGAAACTCGTTAGCGAAAATTCCGATGATGTGGCCTCCAAGGCCAAGGGCGGCGACTTCGGCACCATCCGCCGCTCCGATCAGATTCCCGACGAGCTCAAGAAGGCCATCTTCGCTCTCAAAACCGGTGAATTCAGCGAACCCGTCAAGCAGCCCAACGGCTTCTACATCTTCAAGGTTGCCGAGTACACCGCTCAACCCTTCGACGAAGTCAAAAGCATCCTCACCAGTCAGTTGCGGGACCAACAATTTCAGGAATGGCTCAAAACAACTCAGGAAACAGCCGACGCCAAGGTCGAGGATCCGGCCTTCTTCGGCAAGGCTCCCGCTGCCCCCAAGCCCTAACGATTCGCTTTGACCGCGAATTACGCGCCCATCGGGGCAAGCTGGAATTCGGCCCTGGTCCCGGCGAAGAAGTCTTCGCGGCGAGTTTCCTTGCTCGCCGCGAAATCGTTTTCGACCAGGCCCTTCTGAACCACGCTCCCGCCTTCATCAACATCGTCGCCCATGAGATCTACCACTTCGTCTGGCGCCGTCTGTCCAATGCCGATCGCGCCGCTTGGGCGCTACTGCTCTCGCGTGAAAAGACACCCCTGCACCCGGGCCTTTCCTCCCGCCTTCGTTTTGAAGCTTGGCGCGGGGGCAAATCCGACCGCCGCTGGAAGGACTATGTCTGCGAAGCCTTCTGCGACTCTGCCGCCGCTCTCAGCGATCCAAATTCGCTGATTTCTCCGCAACGCCGCCGCTGGCTCGGCAATCTAATGAAGCGTAGAAGTCTGCCGGTATAAACTGACTGAAGGAGTCCCGCCCACTTGTCTCGTTTTCAATTCCTCGCTGCCCTCGGCCTGATCGCAATTGGGCTCACTTCCTGTACGACCCAGTCGAAGGCCGACGAGGCGGATTCCGCCGTCCGTCCGTCCAAAGACCGCAAGAAAGCCCCCGAGTTTAAATTGAAAGACTCCGACGGCAAGCTCGTCTCCCTCGCCTCCTACAAGGGCAAAACGGTCCTTCTCAACTTCTGGGCCACCTGGTGCGGCCCCTGCAAGGTCGAAATCCCCTGGTTCATCGAGTTTGAAAACAAGTACAAGGACAAGGGTTTGGCCGTGCTCGGCGTGGCGATGGACGAAGAAGGTTGGGAAGTCATCAAGCCTTACATTGCTGAAAAGAAAGTCAACTACCGCATCCTCGCCGGTGACGATTCCACCGCGCAGCTTTATGGCGGTGTCGACTCCCTGCCCACGACCTTCCTGATCGACAAGGATGGCATGATTGCCGGCGTGCACGTCGGCCTCGTTTCAAAGAGTGAATATGAAAAAGATATCCAGGCTTTGCTTGGTCTTCCTGCTGGCAAGTAGCCTTTATCCCCAAGCCATCACCCCCCTCGCAATCGAGCCTCCCGCAAAGGTCACGATCCCTCGGGGCAAAAGCGCCACCTTCAAGCTCCAGGCCCGCATCGCCGCTGGCTACCACATCAATTCCAATGCGCCCCATGAGGATTACCTCATTCCCCTTCGCTTGAATCTCACGGCCAGCCCGCTCGTGGTCGAGGCGGTGAAGTATCCAACGCCGCACGACGAAAAATACTCTTTTTCGGAAAAACCTCTCAGCGTCCTCACGGGCGATTTCTTTATCCTCGTTACCCTCAAGGCCCCCGAAAACCTCGAGCCGCAAATGCACGTCCTCACGGGCAAGCTCCGCTACCAGGCCTGCAGCGACAAGGCCTGCCTTACGCCAAAAACGCTCGAGTTCCGGCTGACGGCTGACGTCCGCTAGCCCGGGTATGCGCCGGCTTGCTATCCGCCCTGGCGGTATTGGCGATACCCTGCTCGGGTTGCCAGCCATCGGCCACCTCGCCCGGGATGCCGACGTCGAGCTATGGGCGCGTAGCGAAGTCCATCCCTTGCTTGCCTATCCCGTGCACCCGATCGAAGGCTCGGGCCTCGGTCTGCTCGGCCTCGAGCCGGCCCCGGCGCCCCTTGCCGCGCGTCTGGCCGCCTTTGATGAAATCCATTCCTGGTATGGCGCCAATCGCGACGAGTTCCGCGCCGCCCTCGGCGCGCTGCATCCGCGAGTTTTCCTTTATCCCGCGCTGCCCACGGACACAGACACGCACGCCGCCGATTTTTTTGCCGGCCACGTTGGCGCCCCCATTCCAGCCTGCCTCCGCTTGAGCGTCAATCCTCAGCCGAGCCGCCTCGTCTACATCCACCCCTTCAGTGGCAGCGCCGGCAAGAATTGGCCGCTCGAGCGCTTCGAGACCCTCGCCCGCTGGCTTGAATCCACCGGGCGCGCCGTGCGCTTTCTTGCCGCGCCCTACCAACATCTGCCCGGCGCTCAGGTCATCCCCGCCCTCGATGCGCTCGCCTCTATCCTGGCCGGCGCCGCTCTCTACATCGGCAACGATACCGGCATTACCCATTTGGCCGCCGCCGCCGGCGCCAATACCCTCGCTCTGTTCGGCCCCTCCAACCCCGCCGTCTGGGCCCCCCGCGGCGACCGCGTTCGCATTCTCCGCCAAGCTTCCCTCGAGCAGCTTTCCACCGAATTCGTCTTCCATGCCGCTCTCGCTGCAACCGGTTTCGCGCCCTAACCCCGCTACTTCAAGCCCGCCTCAATCAACACCACCCCCAACTCGCGCGTATCGCCCGGCGCCACGAACGTCGCGTCACAAGCCACTGTCAGCACCCCGGCCTCCCACCCCGTGTTGATGCCCTCCGCCACCACTGTGTACAGCCCCTCCCGCTCAATGCTCCGCTCGGCCACCTTCACGCCATTCCACTCAATCCAGATACGCCGCGCTTTCGCCGCCGCCGGCACATACACCGTGGCGCTCGCCTTTCCGCTCTCGGCCCGCGGCTGCACCATCAACCGCGCCTGCTGCCCCATCCAACGGCTCTTGCCGTCCTCCAGTTGGTAGGCCCCACTCAGCAGATGCGCCTCGGCCTCCGGCGCGCCCATCGGCACATAGCTGAGCGTTGGCTTGCGCTCAATCACCCGCTCGAGACGTAGCCGATCCACTGGCCCCCAATCCAGATCAAACGGTCTCACCCCCGCGCTTGCATCCGAATAGCCGCTTCGCGAGCCAAGCCCGATCAGCCGCAGCGGCAGCCGCGGCACGATCTCATGCCGCGCCACCTCCACCATTTGCCCCCCGCCGGCGGTCACCGCGAACGGAAAACCAAGCTCACTCGTCAACACGATCTCACCCGGCCGGATCGCCTGCCCCCGCGCTAGCGGCAGCGCCCCGATTTCCTCGGCATAGAAACGCGCAAACTCGCCGTTTACCCACACCTTTGCCTGAGCCAACTCTCCCCGGTGCGCCGCTACAAACTCGCGGTATCCCGCCCAGTGCTCGTAGTTGGCCCATGCCAAAGCCAGCCCCAGCGCCACTTGCGCCGCCATCCCCGCTGCCAGCCAGCGCGGCCGGTCCGCAAACCGATCCGCCACCAGCAGCGCCACCGGCGCCGCCATCGGGAGCAGATAACGCGCCGAGCCCGCGAAGAATAATACCAGTGCCGCGGCGAAGAAGATCTGTGGCCACCAGCCAAACCGCCTCCCGTCCTGCATCAGCAACCCAATCCCCCCCGCCACTCCGATCACATAAAGCGGGTTCCAGTCGATCAACGCCCAGGCCAGCGCCACCAGCATCCACCGCGTGCGGAATCCAATCACCGGCAGCAGGGGAAACACGATCCAGCCAAGATGCCCAACCAGCGCCTTTGCATTGCGCAGCTTCGGCCCCAACTGTTGCAAGCCATATTCCTGGAAGTACCCGGCCGTTACCGCCAGCGGCGGCGCTTTTCCGCCGCTCGCCTCCGCCACCTGGTAAATCACCAGCGCCACGGCCGGCGCAAGCGCCACGCCATAGGCCAACCACCAGGCTGGCCGCTTGCGTGCCGTCAACAACCACAATATCGGGATCGCCACCACGCTCTGATAAGCTGCCAGCCCTGCTGCCCCGAGCGGCAACAGGCTGCCCGCCAGCCACAGCCCGCTTCCCCGCTCGAGCGCTTCAACAAACACCGCCATCCCTGCCATCCACATCGCCAGCAGCGGCAGGTCGCTTTCCAATGAATTGCCGTTTACCACGAAGGCCGGCGCCGCGCAAAACAACAACGTTGCCAGCAGCGGCCGCGCCACGAATCGCCGCGCCAGTGCATACATGCTCAACGCCGCCACCAGGCTGAATAATGCGTAGGCGGCATGAAACGGCGCCTCCCGCACATCTCCCACCACGGCGATCAATCCCGCTAGCACCCATGTGTTCAGCGGCGGGTGCGGGTGCCCCGACATCGACACCATTCGCCCCTGAAACAGATAGCTGGCCTGATGCGGATGCCACGGGTTCGTCTGCGCATATTGCGCTCCAGCCAGGTAGTAAATGTCGTCGCCCTGGATGGGCTGCGTCAAAAACGGTGCACGCAAAGCCACAACCAGGGCGGCGATGATCAACAGATCCCGGATCACAATGCTAGGCGCCGACGTACTGGGCGTATTCCGCCGCGCTCATCATCCCTTCTCCGCTCAACTCCGCCGCGTTCGATAACTTCACGCGGATCAGCCATGCTTCCCCGTGCGGGTCCGCATTCAGTTTCTCCGGCGCCCCGCTGAGGGAATCGTTGATCGCCACCACTTCCCCGCTCACCGGAGAATAAATGTCGCTTACCGCCTTCACGCTCTCCACGCTGCCAAAGGTCTGGTGTTGCGACACCGTCGAGCCGATTTTCGGCAGATCCACATACACGATATCGCCCAGTTCGCTCTGGGCATGATGCGTGATGCCAATGGTGCCCGTTTCGCCTTCCACCGACACCCACTCGTGTTCTTTCGTGTACTTGTAGTTCTCTGGATACATGTTCTATTTCGCTCGCTTGTAAAAAGGTGTTGTGACGGTTTCCGCCTCGACGCCCACCCCGCGAATCACCACTTCGATTCGCGTCCCCGGCACGGCTAAATCCACCGGCAGATAGCACAAGCCGATGTTCTTGCCCAGTGTCGGGGCCGGTCCTCCGCTCGTCACCCAACCCGCCGGCTGCCCGTTCACGTTTACTTCATAACCATCCCGGCCAATACCCCGGCCGCGCATTTCAAAGCCAACCAGCTTCCGCTTCAATCCCTCGGCCCGCTGCTTCAATAACGCTTCCTTGCCGATGAAATCGCCTTTGTCCAGCTTCACCATCCAGGCCAGATCCGCCTCAAGCGGGCTAATCGTCGCATCGATCTCATGCCCGTAGAGCGCCATCTTCGCCTCGAGCCGTAACGTGTTGCGCGCCCCCAGTCCGCAGGGCAGTATGCCGAACTCCGCCCCCGCTTCGAGCACCGCTTCCCACACCGTTACCGCCTCGCTGGGCTTTACATAAAGCTCAAAGCCGTCCTCGCCCGTATAGCCCGTGCGCGCCATCCGCGCCTCGACTCCCGCGAACACTCCGTCTTCAAACCAGTAGTAGCGGATCGGGCTCAACTCGCTCCGCGTCAGCTTCTGGCAGACGGCCAGCGCCATCGGGCCCTGCACGGCAATTTGCGCGTAGCGCGCCCCGGCGTTCTCCACCGTCGCCGCAAACCGGTTGTGCGCCACGATATGTTCGTAGTCCTTGTCCTGGTTCGAGGCGTTCACGCAGAGAAAGTACTCATCGTCGGCCACCTTGTGCACCAGGATGTCGTCGACGAAGCCGCCGTGCTCGTAAAGCAGCCCCGAGTAATGCACCTGCCCCGCCTTGAGCCGCGCGGCATCGTTTGTCGCCACCAGATTCACCAGATCCAGTGCGCCCGGCCCGCGCACCACGATCTCTCCCATGTGGCTCACATCAAATACGCCTACTGCCGTGCGCACCGCTTTGTGCTCTTCGAGAATGCCCCGGTACTGTACCGGCATGTCCCAGCCACCGAAGTCCACCATCCTGGCGCCCAACTGGCGGTGCACGGCATTCAGCGGCGTCGCCTTCAGGCTCTGGTTTTCACTCATTCGTCCCCAATCTAGCAGAATTGTGATATGCCACTCGCGCCTTTGTTCACCCCTCCCTACTACGCGGTGATTTTTACTTCCCTGCAGACCGGCCAGTTGGACGGTTACGCCGAGACCGCCCGCCGCATGGAAGAGTTGGCCCAACAGCAGCCCGGATTCCTGGGCATCGATTCCGCCCGCCAGGATCTCGGCATCACGGTCTCCTACTGGCGCTCACTCGAGGACATCCGCGCTTGGCGCGAAAACTCCGAACATAGCCTGGCCCGCGAAAGCGGACGCCGCCGCTGGTACTCCCAATTCACTCTTCGTATCGCCAAAGTTGAACACAACTACGACTTCCATCTGGCATAATGAAAGCACGCGAACGGAAGAGCCTCCCTGACCCCCGCGGGGAGCGCCGAAGGAGCAACCGCCCCGGAAACTCTCAGGCAAAAGGACCGCACGCGCGATTTCATGATCTGGAAAGAGGTCTGCCTCCACCGGCCGGCCCGCCGACGGGATAACACTCTCAGGCAGCAACGACAGATGGGGCGCGAAACTTCTTGTCTAAAGGGAGACCCGCGCTCATGCGTTCCAATACCCCCGCCAACACTTTCGAAAGCCGCCACATCGGCCCCAGTTCCCGCGATATCGTCTCCATGCTCTCCACCGTGGGTGCGGAATCTGTCGAAGCCCTGATCGCCGAAACCGTTCCGGCCACGATCCGCCAACAGCGCCCGCTCGAATTCGGACCTGCCCTTTCAGAATCCGCCGCCCTCGACCGCATGCGCCAGATCGCTTCGCGCAACCAGGTCTTCACCTCTCTGATCGGGACTGGCTACCACGGCACGCTGCTGCCCTACGTCATCCAGCGCAATATCCTCGAAAACCCCGCCTGGTACACCGCCTACACCCCCTACCAGCCCGAGATCAGCCAGGGCCGGCTCGAGGCTCTGCTCAACTACCAGACCATGATCTGCGACCTGACCGGGCTCGACGTCGCCAACGCCTCTCTGCTCGACGAGGCCACCGCCGCCGCCGAGGCCATGGCTCTCGCTCAGCGCGTCTCGGCTGTGAAAACGAAGACCTTCTTTGTCGACCAGGAAGTTCATCCCCAAACTCTCGCTCTCATCCGCACCCGCGCCGAAGCCCTCGGCTGGAGCGTGCTGACCGGGAATCCCTTTACCGCTCTGGCCGGCGCCGAGGTCTTCGGCGCCATCCTCCAATACCCGGGCACTCAGGGCGAGATTCACGACTTCACCGCCCTCATCGCCGCGCTCCACGCCCGCGGCGCCATCGCCGTCCTGGCCGCCGATCCCTTGGCGCTCACCCTGCTGAAGAGCCCGGGCGAGATGGATGCCGATATCGCGATCGGCTCCACCCAGCGCTTTGGCGTCCCCATGGGCTATGGCGGCCCCCATGCCGCCTATATGGCTGTTAAGGATGCGCATAAACGCAGCCTGCCCGGCCGCTTGGTCGGCGTCTCCATCGATGCCCGCGGCCACTCCGCCTACCGCCTTGCCCTGCAAACCCGCGAGCAGCACATCCGCCGCGAAAAAGCTACTTCCAACATCTGCACGGCCCAGGTCCTGCTCGCGGTCATCGCCTCGATGTATGCCGTCTACCACGGGCCCGAGGGCTTGCGTCACATCGCCACGACAGTCGCCGCCCATACCGCGATCCTCGCGGCCGGCTTGCGCCGCCTCGGCTATACGGTCCTCACCGGAAACTTTTTTGACACAATCGTCGTTGATACCGGCGACCGCCAGGCGCGCCTCATTGCCCTGGCCCGAGCCGAACGCATCAACTTCCGCGTCCTCCCCGGCGGCCGTCTCGGCATCACCCTCGATGAGACCACCACGCCGGCCCTGGTTGAAACTCTCTGGCGCATCTTTGGCGGCGAGCTCAAATTTGCCGATTTCAACGAAGCCCCGGCGATTCCCGCCGCCCTGGCCCGCTCGAGCGATTACCTCACCCACCCGGTCTTTCATCGTTACCGCAGCGAGACGGAGATCCTCCGCTACATGCGGAAGCTCTGTGACCGCGACCTCGCTCTCGACCGCGCCATGATCCCCCTCGGGTCCTGCACCATGAAGCTCAACGCCACCGCCGAGATGATCCCGGTCACCTGGCCCGAGTTTGGCGGCATTCATCCCTTCGCCCCCGTCGAACAGGCGGCCGGATACTTTGAGATGTTCGATCACCTCAAGGCCATGCTGTGCGACGTCACCGGCTACGATGCCGTCAGCCTCCAGCCGAATTCCGGCGCACAAGGTGAGTATGCCGGCTTGCTTGCCATCCGCGGTTATCACATCAGCCGCGGCGAGGCGCACCGCAACATCTGCCTCATCCCCTCCTCGGCTCACGGCACCAATCCCGCCTCGGCCCACATGGTCGGCATGGAAGTCGTCGTCGTCGCCTGCGATCAGGACGGCAATGTCGACATCGACGATCTCCGCTCGAAGGCAGCCGCGCACAGCGCCCATCTCGCCGCGCTCATGGTCACCTATCCCTCCACCCACGGTGTCTTTGAAGAGCTGATCCGCGAGATCTGCGCCATCATCCATTCCCATGGCGGGCAGGTCTATCTCGACGGAGCCAATATGAACGCGCAGGTGGGCATTTCCCGCCCCGGTGATTACGGCGCCGACGTCAGCCACCTGAATCTGCACAAGACCTTCTGCATCCCCCACGGCGGCGGCGGCCCCGGCATGGGCCCCATCGGCGTCAAGGCGCACTTGGCGCCCTTCCTCCCGGGTCACCCCTTCCTCGATGACGGCAATTCCCCCGTCGGTCCCGTTTCGGCGGCGCCTTTCGGCTCGGCTTCCATCCTCCCCATCTCCTACGTCTACATTCTTATGATGGGCGGCGCCGGCTTGCAGCGCGCCACCGAGATCGCCATTCTCAATGCCAACTACATTGCCGCCCGCATCGGCGGGGCCTTCCCCGTGCTCTACCGCAACGGCAAGGGCCGCGTTGCCCACGAGTGCATCATCGATCCGCGCCCGCTCAAGGACAGTTGCGGCGTCACCGTCGACGACATCGCCAAGCGGCTGATCGACTACGGCTTCCATGCCCCGACCATGAGCTTCCCCGTCGCTGGCACGTTGATGATCGAGCCCACCGAGTCGGAGTCAAAATACGAGCTGGACCGCTTTTGCGACGCGATGATCGCCATCCGCGCCGAGATTGCGGAGGTCGAATCCGGCCGCTTTACCATTGCCGATTCCCCCCTGCGCCACGCCCCCCACACCGTACACGACCTTGCCGGGGATTGGCGCCGCAAATACAGTCGCGAAGAAGGCTGCTTCCCCGAGGGTACCGCCCGCGTGGATAAGTACTGGAGCCCGGTCTCCCGCATCGACAACGTCTATGGCGACCGCAATCTGGTCTGCTCCTGCATTCCGATCGAAGAATACGCCCGCTAGCGCGCGGGCGTCCCGACGAGCACGAGCACCAGCGCCAGTTCCATTCATGGGTCCAGCGCATGACCATGGCCCCAGAACCCCCTCCAACTGCTCACTGAACCGCGTGGTTGCCCAGATGCGGCATCCTTCGACCCGCATCGTTCGCCCCTTGAACATCGAGCAGCGAGAGTGCCCGGCCGCTGCTTCCCTTCCTGTCCTCACCGGCGGCCACGCCAAGCCCTGACCGAAGATACTGTCACTGCACGCTTCGTCGATGACAAACTCAAACTGCTGCCACCTGAACCGGCTCCTTCATCGAATCAGGTCTGTTGACGGTCCAACCGATGCGCTCCAGGGCACTTCCGCGATCGGCCAGTCCGCTGCCAAAAAACCCGCTCGTTCCCACGGCATAATCGAGCTATGCGGTGTCTTCTGCTGATCTTGATCGGCTCCCTCGGCGCAATCGCGGCCCCCCGGCTACTGATCGATCCGGACAAGGTGGCCGAATTGCGCCGATTGGTCGCCATCAAGGGTTCGGCCCATGAGGAGATGCTCACCCGCCTGCGCCAAAAAGTCGACTCAGGCGAAGCCGTGCGCGAGCCTACCGCCAGCCGCTACAGCCAGGCCTACCAGGCCAATATGGCTGCCTTTCTCGCGCAAGTCACTGGGGAGACGCGCTACTGCGAGGTGGCCTACAGCGCCCTGCGCGCCGTCTACGAAGGCGTCACCCCGGAGTCGATCCTCCCCGAACAAGGCTACGGTTTAGCCCGGGCCACCGTCGGCGCGGGCTTCGCTTATGCCTACGACTGGTGCCGTGATTTCTGGAATCCGGAACAGTCCCGCTGGGTGGCACAAAAACTGCGCGCCGGCCTCGACGCTTGGCTCACCTTTCAGCACGCCAACGTTGAGGCCCAGCACAAGGGCTCCAACTGGGTGGCCGTCTGCCGCGGCGGTGAACTCATTGAGCTGCTCGCGCTCCGGCTCGAACAGGAACGCGCCAGCCGCTACGCGCTTCTCAAGCGCGATCTGCTCCAGCACATGCGCAATTATGACGATCTCGGCGTATCGCAGGAAGGTATCGGCTATACCGCCTATGGCGGCATTTTCCTTCTCCGCGCACTGCTTGCCCTGCGTTCCGTCGGCGATCCGGAACTGGAAGCGGAAGCCGCTCGCCATGGCTGGTGGAAACAGGCCATGTACTCCGGAACCTTTGTCGATCAAGGCGGCGGCCGGACCTGGCTGATGTCCGGCGTCAGCCACGCGGGCATCGGCGACGAAGGCTGGGCAAGCCTTCTGTTCGCCTTCACCCCTGCCGAACAAAAGCCATTTTTTAAGTGGTGGTACGATCGCCATCTCGGACACCTGAGTCCGGGGCCGGCCGCGCGGCGCTTCGACCCTCGGCGCGAGGGGCCCGTCTGGGCCATGATCTACTACCCCGCCCACATCCCTGCTCAGGATCCTACCGGTGTCTACCCCGCCGCCGTCGCCGGCTCCGGGGGGCTCGTCCTTTTCCGGAACCGCTGGCAGGATTCCGACGACCTCATCCTCTCCTTTCACGCGGACACGCAATGGCACAGCCACGCCTGGGATCAGCCCGAAGCCCTCCATCTCAACCTCTTCGCCTACGGCGCCAGCTTCGCCGGAGGTCCCGAGAAAACCCGTGATCCAGCCAACTTCTCAACGCTCCTCGTCGATGGCCAGCACGTCGGTGAAAAAGCACGCGGAACCACCGGCAAGCTCATTTCTTTCATGCCCTCGCCCACCGGCGGAACTGCCGTTGCCGGCGGCGGCACTCAGTACTCCTCCCTCGGCGTCCAGGCCGAACGCACCCTTACCGTCGAGTTCCTCGCCGGCAACCGGGCGCGCCTATCCCTGCGTGACCGCGTTCAATCACCCAACCCCCGCCGCTTCTCATGGCAGCTGAATCTTGGCAATCATGCCTCCAACGGCGGTATCCGCCCCACTGGGGATTTCACCTTGGCCGCCCCGCGGGGCCGCCTCCGCGGGACGGTTCTAGCTCCCACCGGCACGCGCGTCGAGCCAGGCGACCCATTCCGCGTCGAAACCAATGCCGCATCCCTCGACCTTCAGATCGAACTGCAACTCGAACCCCTGCCGGCCGCTCCCAATTCCGCACGCTCCACTGTCCTGCTTCCCGGCGCTGTCCCCATGGAATTTGTTCCCATTCCCCCCGGGACCTACCGCCGGGGCAGTCCCGATACGGAGACCAGCCGGGATCCCGACGAAGGCCCGCAACACGAAGTTACCATCTCGCGTGGCTTTCAACTCGGCGTGTTCGAAGTCACCCAGCGCCAGTGGCAAGCCGTCCTGGGTGAAAATCCGGCAACCTTTCAGCAAACCCCCTCCGCCCCCGTACCACCCGGCAACCCGCTTGACCGCCCGGTCGAGTCAGTATCCTGGGACGATACCCAACGCTTCCTCAACCGCCTCAATCGCTTGGGTTTAGGACGGTTCCGCCTGCCCACCGAGGCCGAATGGGAGTATGCCGCGCGCGGTGGGGCCAGCACCGCTTTCCCTTGGGGCAACACCGGCGGCCGTGACCGGACCCACGAGTTCGCCTGGGCCAACAGCCGCTCCTTCGCCACCACTCACCCGGTCGGTCAGAAACCCCCTAACGCTTGGGGACTCCATGACATGCACGGCAACGTCTGGGAGTGGTGCGCCGATTGGTACGGACCCTATGCCGCCTCACCCCAAACCGATCCCGTCGGCCCGCCAAACGGTAAAGACCGTGTCTTTCGCGGCGGCAGTTGGTATGACTTTCCAAATGCTCTCCGTTCGGCCAATCGCCATCGCCACCCACCGGATGGCCGCTACCCAGCCATCGGTCTCCGGCTCGTCAAGGAAATCGAAAGTGAAAACGCTCGCACCATAATCCTGCCCAGCAGCGTCCCCCTGCAACTCGTACGCATCCCCGCCGGCCGCTTCCTGATGGGGAGTCCCAACTCTGAAATCGGACGCGCCAACGACGAAAGCCCGCTCCACGAGGTCACCATCTCCCAGCCATTCTGGCTCGCCGCCTACGAAGTCAGCCAGCAACAGTGGAGCGCGGTCATGGGCGGCAATCCCTCTACTTTCATCCAGGGAGAGGAGGCGCCCCGCCGCCCTGTCGAGCGGGTCTCCTGGAATGATGCCCAGCAGTTCCTTTCCCGTTTGAACGCCCTCGGCATCGGCCGCTTCCGGCTGCCTACTGAAGCCGAGTGGGAATACGCCGCCCGCGCCGGTTCCCCAGCGCGCTTCGCCTTCGGCGACGACCCCGCCTTCGAAGCCCTCGGCAGGCACGCCTGGTTCTACTCCCGCGCCGAGGGGCGCAGCCATCCCGTGGGCGCCAAGCAACCAAACTCCTGGGGCGTGTATGACCTGTACGGCAATGTCTGGGAGTGGTGCGCCGACTGGTTCGGACCCTACTCGGCCGATGCCGCAACAGATCCCCAAGGTCCCGCTTCAGGCCGCGAGCGCGTCATCCGCGGCGGCAGCTGGTTCAACGAACCCGAAGCCTTACGCAGCGCCAATCGCCACCGCCATCCACCAGACTCCCGCCAGACCAACCTGGGCCTGCGACTGATCTGGAGCGAGAAATAGGAATCGATTCGGCCTCGCCCCCATCCTCGATCGCCGCGGTGCCGACAAGCTAGCGCGCCAAGTTCATCAACCGGCGTCATCTTCTCAGGCTTGTCTTTTTTCGCAAAAGCAAAGGGCGCCCCGGTGGGACGCCCTTTGCTCTTCGTTTTGGTCCTAGGCGAAGACTCGCTTTTTTTGCTTCAGCTTCTTTGCCTTAACAAAAGAGTGCTTTGGCTTGGGGGCCTTCATTCGGGCCTCCGCCACCGCCTTGCGAACTGCTTCTGGACGCTTTTCGTTTACCGGCAGAGCATTCGATTCCTTCGGATCTTCCGGCAGGTTGCCCGGAACCGGCAGTGCCAGCAGAGTCGTGCGAATGGCCCGTTCGATCTGCCGTATCGCACTGCGTTCTCCGCGGGTTGCGAAGGTGACCGCCGTACCGCGTTGTCCCGCCCGGCCGGTGCGGCCAACGCGGTGAACGAAGTCTTCCGGCGCCTGAGGCAGATCGAAGTTCACGACATGCTCGATGTGATCCACGTGAATTCCGCGTGCGGCGACGTCGGTAGCCACCAGGACGCGGTAATACCCGTCCTTGAAGCCATCAAGTGCCTGCCGGCGCTGGCTTTGCGTACGGTCGCCATGGATGGCCGCCGTCTTGATACCAACGTGGGCCAGTTTCTTGGCCAGCCTGTCGGTGGAGTGTTTCGTTCGCGCAAAAACGAGAAACGAACCGCCCTGCTCGTCCAGCAAATGCCGCAGCAGACCAAGTTTGCGGCCTTGCTCGACTTCATAGACGTGCAGATCGATTTCGCTCGCCGGTTTCGTCGTCGTGCCGATTTCAACACGTACCGCCCCGGGGACATGCTTGCCAATCAGCGGTACGATCGACTTCTCGATCGTCGCTGAAAAGAACAGTGTCTGCCGTTGGGCGGGCATTTTCTCGAGGATCATCTCGATACCAGGCAAGAAGCCCATGTCCAGCATCCGGTCGGCTTCATCGAGAACCGCGAACTGCACGCCGCCCAGCTTCACCAGCTTGCGGCGCAGGAAATCCTCGAGCCGGCCGGGAGTGGCCACCAACACTTGCGCCCCGCGTTGAATCTCAAACAACTGCTTACTCTCGCTCAGCCCACCGACGACCACCGTCGCCCGCAGACCCGTATCCTTGGCCACTTTGCCAAAAGCTTCGTGGATTTGGATCGCCAGTTCCCGCGTGGGAGTCAAGATAACAGCTTGTATTCCCTTAACCGGGTTTTGCGCCAGTTTTTCGATGATCGGAAGAAGAAAGGCAAGGGTCTTGCCGGTTCCCGTCTGTGCCGTGGCAACCACATTCTTGCCTTCGAGCGCCGCGGGAATCGCCCCGGCTTGCACCGCGGTTGGCGTTTCCAGCTTCAGCGCGGCAAGATTGCGCTGAATTTTTTGATTCAGGGGAAAATCGTTAAACTTCATCGAGGTTTAGTAACGCCCCTTGCGGAAGCCGCCGCCACCGCCACCGGGGCGTCCGCCGCGTCCGCCGCCAGGGCGATTGCCGCCGCGGGGACCATCGGTCTTCGGGCGCGCCTCATTCACACTGAGATTGCGGCCGTCCAACTCGCGGCCGTCCAGGCTCGAGATGGCGTTTTCTGCTTCGTTGCGGTTTGTCATTTCAACAAACGCGAAACCGCGCGGCTGTCCAGTCATACGGTCGGTTACGACGTTGACACGCTCGACGGCGCCGTATTCCTGGAAGATCGCGGTTAGCGTTTCTTCCGTCGTGTGGAAACTCAGGTTTCCAACGTACAAATTGGTCATGGGTGACTCCTGTTGCTTTCTATCGGTTCTAAGTGCAGCCAGGATCAAAGGAGTGAATAACAACTAAGCAAAGCCGCGATTAGCCAGACCTATGTTAACACGGCCGCCCGGTTGCGATACCTTGGTAGCCATGCTTACCTGCTCGCTCCGTCGCCAGCTAGAAGAATTGATCGGCCAGGAGGCCACCGCCAACGAACTGGCCGCCTTCGCCGCGGGCTGTCAAATGCATGCTGGCATGGAGCCGGAGCAATGGCGGGACGCACTCAATTCGTTAGCGCGGCTGGCCAGCGACCCCTTCTCCTGGCTGCCGCCCGCCGAGGCCGCACTGCTGCGCTACGGGGCGGGCCGTCAGGTCGCTATCGCTCTGACCGACTGCTGGCCTTTCCAACAGGACGCCATCGAGGAGGAAGAACTCCAAGCCCTGATGGGCTTTTATGTTCTGTGGCTGGCGACCCAGGAAGACGACCGCGTCTGCTCCTTTATCTGGACACTGTTGCGCGCACAACCCCGCCGGCATGGCTCGGTGGCGCAGACGCCCGTATACTGGCTGCTGCGCCAAGGCCGGCTCAAAGGCAACATCGAACTTTCCGCGATCGAGTTGGCCGTTACCCTCACCGACGAGGAGAATGCCATGTTCTGGTGGCCCGAAGAACGCTGGCGCATCTCGGATTGGCCTTCCGGTTCCCGGCCCTATCTGCACTTTCTCGAACACTCGAGTTCCCTCGTGCGGGCGGCCGCGGCCAAGGCTCTGGGCCGCTTGTATACCGGGTTGCGTGACCGCTTCGATACACCCCCGATCACAGACTTGTTAACCCTCATGGCTCGCCATGAAGCCCGCCACGCTGGCATCGCTGGCCCCTTCCTTGAAGGCAGCGACTGGGGACTGGACGACTGGACCGATCTGCTCGGCTCATTCGATATGCGCCGCTGGTTTCTGGATACGCTCCGCAATTCCGGCCGTGAACCCGACTGGCCAGAGGCCCAGGCCCTCGAGTTTTACGCACAGGAGTTCTTCTCCGCGGACGGCGCCGCGATTGAAGAATTGCTCGCCATGGGACGCGAGGACTTGGCCCTCATGGCGGCAACTAACTTCCCGGATCATGTGGAACTGCTGCGGCCGGTTTTAGAAAGCATGGCCCGGTCGGAGAATCCACGTATTGCCTCCGCAATGCGCAGCTATTTGGCGGAACACGGTCAGGCGAGCGGTCGCCAATGGCTAAATTAGTCAATTCCCTATTGACATATAGAGATTATCGCGATAATCTCTATATAGATGAAGAATTTCTGGCGCTCATTCACTTCGGCACTCCTTCGGTGGAGTGAAGGCTTGTGCGCCTAGGATCTTCAATGGATTCCTTTTCGTTTGAGAGACTGTATTGAACCCGCCCGGCACTGCCGGGCGGATTTTTATTTGAGTGATTCGAGGGCTTTTGCTCCCGCGGCCGCGATTTGGCCATCCTGTTGTGATGTAACGCCGCTGACACCGATGGCGCCGAGAAACTGTCCATCGACTACCAGAGGAAGCCCGCCCTCGACGCCAAGCACATCGGGTAGTTTAATGACGGCCGTGCGGCCGCCGGCGATCATGTCTTCGAAGGCCTTTGAGGGACGCTTCATCTTGATGGCCGTACGGGCCTTCATTTGGGCGATCTCGATGGAGCCGATCTGCGTGCCGTCGATTTTTTCCAGGTAAATCAGGTTGGCGCCTTCGTCGACGATGGAGATGACGACGTTCCAGTTGTTCTTCTTGGCTTCCTCGGCAGCCGCGGCAGCGATCTTTTTCGCGGCATCGAGCGTGAGGGTCTTCCTGGTGGCCAGTTGGCTCCAGCCGAGAGTTGCGGCCAAGGATAGTAGTAACAGTAGATTTTTCATTGAGTGAGAACTCCAGTCTGAATCCAAATTTGGAGGATACGATTGTCCCTTGCTCTCTGTATCAAACCACTCCTGTCCAAATTAGGCCGGAGCGGGATTGGGGACCCGCATAATGATTCGCTTTTGACGCAGTTTTTCCTGCTTGGTCAAATGGGGTTGTCCTTCGGTGGAGGAGTCGCTGGGCAGGAAAAGAGGCGGCTGGT
>JAINDK010000104.1 GCA_019931185.1 Bryobacter sp. CoA8 C33 | reverse complement strand
TGCCGATTTCAACCCTTTCACGGGGGTCAGCAAACCATTGCCAGCCCGCTGCCGATCGATTCTGGGCCGTTTGTGGGCCAAGAATTTTCAACTCGTGAGGCCGCTTTTCGAAACAGCGAGTTTTTCAACAAGTTCCTAGGAGCCTGTTGAAAAAATCCCCTCTTGCCGATTTCAACCCTTTCACGGGGGTCAGCAAACCATTGCCAGCCCGCTGCTGATCGATTCTGGGCCTTTTGTGGGCCAAGAATTTTCAACTCGTGAGGCCGCTTTTCGAAACAGCGAGTTTTTCAACAAGTTCCTAGCGCTGCCTCAATCAGATCCTCCCGCCCCGCGCACGCCTGACGTACGTAAGCCTCCCGCTGCTCGGCTGGCATACGCGCCGCTTATGCTAATGAGCTGATCCAACTATTCCCCGGGTTTCTCCGTCCATCACCTTCCTCACATTCCTCCACTACCTCCATCGCGTCTTTACCCACAAAAAAGGCTCATACTCGATTGCTACGCTCAAAGTACCGCCATGAGCCTGCCCTTGGTCGCAATCATCATACTGGCCCAAACCCCAACGGAAAAACTCCTGCTCGAGAAAATTGCTCAACTCGAAGCTCGCCTCGCCGTGCTCGAGGCCCGCGAGGCCGCCCGCACCACTACTGCCCCAGCCCCTTCTCCACCCCAATCTCCCCCCCAACCTCTCCCCACGGCCCCCACCCCCACTCCCACACCTACCGTCAATCTCATGCTCGATAGCTATTATGCTTTCAATACCAATCGGCCCTCCCCACCCGTCAATCAACTCCGTGCCTTCGATTCCGTTCACAATTCGTTTAACCTCAATCAGGCCACTCTTGTGGTGGAACAACAAACCTCCCTATCCGCCCGGCGCTACTCCGGCGGCCGCGTCGATTTTCAGTTCGGACAAGCCACCGGCCTGCTTCAGGGTTCCGCCGCCAACGAACCACGTCCAGCTCTCTATCGCAATCTCTTTCAGGCTTACGGCTCCCTCCTCGCCCCGATCGGCAACGGACTCACGCTCGATTTCGGCAAGTTTGCCAGCTCGCTCGGTCTCGAAACCAATTACGCCAAAGACCAGTTCAACTACTCCCGAAGCTACTTCTTCAATTTCCTGCCCTTCTACCACGCCGGTCTGCGTGCCAGCTATCCCATTCATTCCCGCTTTACCGCGACTTACTGGCTTGTCAATGGCGCCAATCAGACAGAGGACTTCAATGCCGCCAAAAGCCAGGCCGCCATTCTCTCCTTTCAACCTCTGAGTCAAATCTCCGGGAATCTCAATTTCTTCACCGGCAATGAAAACCATAGCTCCTTTCGCGTTCTCAATTCCTACTGGACCTGGACCGCCCACCCCCGCCTTACCCTCGCCACCGACCTCAGCCACGTTCGCCACCGTCGTGGCGCCGTGCGCGGCGGCTCGTTCTATGCGCGCTTCCTTGTCTCACCCCGCTGGTCTCTTGCCGCTCGCTCGACCCTCTTCAACGACTCATCCGGATTGTTTTCCGGCCGCGCTCAAAACCTGCGCGAACTGACCCTAACCGCCACTCTTCAACTAGCCAACCAGTTTCAATGGCGCTGGGAATACCGCCGTGATCAATCCAATCAATCCTTCTTCCTCCGCCAATCCTCCCCGTCTCCCGCGCGAAACCTCGATACCTTTTCTCTCGGCCTTCTCCTCTGGTGGGGACCCAAGCAAGGCGCCTGGTAGCCAAAATCGGCTTCCCTATCGCTTCTGGAAATTTCCCAGATAGCGGTTTTAATTGAATCCCCTAATCTCTAGCGATATTGTGGTATTCTCCTTCTAAGGCCTTCGCATGCACGCCGCCGCCCCACAACGCCGTTCTCATGGCTCCTCGCTTCTGGATGCCATCGGCAATACTCCATTGCTGCGCTTACCCTCCCTATCTGCCCTCTACCCCGGCGTCGAGATTCTGGCCAAAGCCGAATTCCTCAATCCCGGCGGAAGCGTCAAGGACCGTCCTGGCCTGAACATGATTCTCGACGGCGAGCGCACCGGACGCCTCACGAAATCGCGCATCATCCTCGACGCCACCAGTGGTAATACTGGCATCGCCTATGCCATGATCGGCGCCGCCCTTGGCTACCAAGTTCGTCTCTGCCTGCCTCAAAACGCCAGCCCCGAGCGCAAAGCGATTCTTAAGGCCTATGGCGCCGACCTCATTCTCACCGACCCCGGCGCCGGCTCCGACGGCGCCATCCTCAAGTGCCGCGAAGTCTATCTGCGGGACCCCGATCTCTACTTCTACCCCGACCAGTACAATAACCCCGCCAACTGGAAGGCCCATTACGATGGCACTGCCCTCGAAATTCTCACCCAAACCAGCTACTCTCTCACCCACTTCGTGGCCATGCTCGGCACCTCCGGCACCTTCACCGGCACCAGCCGCCGCCTCAAGCGCGAACTCCCCTCGGTAAAGTGCATCTCCGCCCAGCCCGATCAGGGCTTCCATGGCATCGAGGGCACCAAGCATATGCCGGCTGCCATCATCCCCGGTATTTATGACGAAAAGCTGGCCGACTCCAACCTCTGGATCTCCACCGAGGATGCCTACTCGATGACTCGTAAACTCGCCCGCGAACAAGGCCTCCTGGTCGGCATCTCCGCCGGCGCCAATGTTTTTGCCGCTACCAAAGTCGCCCAAAATCTCGTCGAAAAAGGCGAAACTGGTGTGGTGGTGACCATTCTTTGCGATGGCGCCGCTAAGTATCTGAGCGAACCTTTCTGGCATGATTGAGATTACCCCTGAAGCCTGGGCCGTCATGGTCCAACACGCCCAAGCCTGCTATCCCAACGAATGTTGCGGCATTCTCATCGGTTCGGAATCCCCCGGCCGCCGCCAGGCCTCCCTCGCCGTCGCCTGCCGCAATGCTTATTCTGGCTCTCAATCCGACCGCTTTGAAATCGATCCCAAAGACCAGCTTGCCGCTGAGCGCCAAGCCCGCCAGCTCTCCCTCGGTGTGCTCGGATTCTTCCATTCCCATCCGGACGAAGCTGCTTATTTCTCCCAAACCGATTTGAAAAACCACTGGCCCTTCTATTCGAACGTCGTCCTCAGCGTCCGCCACCATCAGGTCGTCGACGCCAAATGTTTCCAGGTCGATGTCGATCAGACCGCCAGCACTGAAGAGGAACTCCTATGGCCAAAATCCTGATCCCCACCCCCTTGCGCCAGTTCACCGCCGGCGCCGATGCCGTCGAGGTCAACGGCGCCACCGTTGGCGAGGCGCTTTCCGCCCTCATCGCTGCCCACCCCGAGCTGAAGAAAAATCTCTACAACGACGAAGGCAAACTCCGCAGCTTCGTCAACATCTATGTCAACGACGAGGACATCCGCTACTTGTCCCGCGAAGCCACCGAACTCGCCCCCAGCGATACCCTTTCCATCATCCCCAGCATCGCCGGAGGCCGCTAACCCATGGCCACTTCTCTTTCCAACGAAGAGATTCAACGCTTCTCCCGGCACCTCATCCTGCCCGAAGTCGGCATGGATGGCCAGATCAAACTGAAAGACGCCAAAGTCCTCCTGGTCGGCACCGGCGGCCTCGGCGCACCCCTCGGCCTCTATCTCGCTGCTGCTGGCATCGGCACCATTGGCCTCGTTGATTTCGACGTCGTCGACGCCTCCAACCTCCAACGCCAGGTCATCCACGGCACCAAGGACATCGGCCGCAAGAAAATCGACTCCGCCGCCGACCGCATGCTCGACATCAATCCCAACCTCATGATCGTCAAGCACGAAACCCCCCTTACCAGCGAAAATGCCCGCCAGATTGTCGAGCAATACGATCTCGTCGCCGACGGCACCGATAATTTTCCCACCCGCTATCTCGTCAATGACGTTTGCGTTCTCACCGGCAAACCAAACGTCTACGGATCCATCTTCCGTTTTGAAGGCCAAAGCTCTGTGTTTGCCACGGAAACCGGCCCCTGCTACCGCTGCCTCTATCCCGAACCTCCTCCCCCCGGCCTCGTTCCCTCCTGCGCCGAAGGCGGCGTGCTCGGCATTCTCCCCGGTGTCGTCGGCCTCATCCAGGCCACGGAAGTCGTCAAGATCATCCTCGGCATCGGCCAAACCCTCGCGGGCCGCCTCATGCTCTATGACGCCCTCAACATGAAGTTCCGCGAACTCAAACTACGCCGCAATCCCGATTGCCCTTCCGGGCACTGCTCCGTCGTCAAGGATCTCATCGATTACAAGCAGTTCTGTGGAATTCCCGATACCCCCCCCGCCCCCGCCCCATCTTCGGGAGACGTGGATCCGGTTGAGGTCAAAAGCTTAATCGACTCGGGAGAAGACTTTATCCTCCTCGACGTCCGGGAACCCCATGAGTACCAAATTGCTTCGATTTCCAAAGCAATCCTAATCCCTCTCGGCCAACTGCCGAATAGATTAGGAGAACTATCGAAAGACGCCAATATCATTTGCCACTGCAAAAGCGGTATGCGTAGCGCTAAAGCAGTAGATTTGTTGAAACTAAATGGTTTTTCTCGGGTTCGCAATATGAAAGGGGGCATCTTAGCCTGGAGTGACAAAGTGGATTCCAGCGTCGCGAAATACTAGCCTGCGTTGCTTGGCGTTAGTGCTCTTTGCCGGTGCGTTGACCACCACTTATCCTCAGACGGAAGACCCCGTCTACTTCCGCTACAGTCCCGATTCCGGTTGGAGTTTCGGTAACGACCAGTTTCGCGCCCGCTTCCAAATGGAGCCAACCGGTGCCTTCCGTTGGCTGGATCTCGCCGACCCCACCGGAATTATCCTCTGGCAGGGCTCAGCCTCCGAACCATCCAGTCCCATCGATCTCCGCATCGATAATACTTTCATCAATGCGACTACTCCCCTGCGCCTCGTCCGCCAGTTCCGGCGCACGGTCCGTTCCCCCGGTCGCGGTTATGCCATCGTCTTCCACGACCTTGCCGACCAGTTCGAGCTCCAGCTGAACTTCGAAATTTTTCCCGGTCATCCTGTCCTCCATCACCAACTCCGCGTTCGCAACCTCCGCGGCAATCGCGTTTTCTTTCGCGCGAACGATGTCCTTCCCTACCACCCTCAAATCGATGACGTCGAATATCGCGTCTTCCGCGTGAACCAGTGGAGCGTGCTCGGTGCCGGCCGCAATTTCGAACCTCTCACCACCACATTGTCCCAGACCTCCCAGCGCGTCACGATGATTACCGGCGCGGGCGGCCAGCAATGCACCTGGCTCGCGATTGACCGTCCCGACCACGTTGGGCTCTTCGCCGGCTGGGAATTTGACGGCCGCGCTGACGCCTCCATCCTGCGTACCGAAACCACGCTGGATCTCAGCGTACGCGTTTTCGGCCTCATGCACCCGGTCGACCCCGATGCCTGGTATGAGGCTCCCGCTTCCTTTATCGGTGTCCACCTCGGCGATTGGGACGAAGCCGGCTTTCGCACCCAGCGCTTTGCCGAAGCCGCTCTCGCTCCCCCTTCTCCGGACAAAAACTTCCCCTACATTGCCTGGGATAGTTGGGGATATGAAACTCGCATCGACGAGAAAACTCTCCGCCGCGAAGCCGACCTCGCCGCCGAAGCCGGCGCCGAACTCTTCATCGTTGATCTCGGCTGGGCCCTCCGCATGGGCGACTGGCGCGAAGATCCCAACAAGTTCCCCTCCAGCCTCCGCGCTTTCTCAGACTATGTCCACTCCAAGGGCATGAAGTTCGGCCTGCACTATGTCATCTCCGAGGCCATGGCCGACTCCCAGGTCCTCCAGGAACATCCCGAATGGGCCTGTTCCACCACTTATAACTACCACGGTGCCCGCTCTCTTGCCCTCCAACATCGCCCCGTTCAGGATTGGGTCATCCGCGAGGGCGTCCGCATCATTCGTGAATACAACGTCGACTGGATTCTCCAGGACGGTCAGACCATGGTCAAACAGTGCACCAATACCGGCCTTAGCTACGACCCTCGTGACTGGAATTATTCCGGCGATTTTGCCCTCAAGCGCATCCTTCGCGAGATCCAGGCCCAAACGCCCCATACCGTTTGGGAAAATTGCGCCAACGGCGGCAACATGATGACCTTCTCCATGGTCCGCAATTACGTCACCTCCATCACCAACGATGCCTCCGGTTCTCTCGGCTCTCGCCAAGGCCTCTTCGGCGCCAGCTTCCCATTCCCGCCCCGCTATACTGACCGTTACATGCCAGCCTCCGCCATGACTCCTTACAACACGCGCAGCTTCATGTTCGGCGGACCCTGGATTCTCATGAACCGCCTCACCGACCTTTCCTCCGCCGAATTTGATTTCCTCCGCTCCGAGGTGGAAGTCTATAAATCCCTCCGCCCCTCAATTGCCAGCGGCAAAGTCCTCCACCTCAGCGCGCGTCCTCTCGCGGGGCGTACCGATGCAATCCAGAGCTACAACCACGCCCGCGATGAAGCCATCGCCTTCGTCACCCGCGACAATTCGAACTCCGACTTTTACCGCCTCCGCTTCCGCAACTTGCGCCCCCAACAATCCTATCTGGTCACCTTCGAGTCCTCTCCCCGTTCCTTCACCATGACCGGCTCTCAATTGATGTCCAACGGCGTCGGTGTTAACCTGCCAGAGCGTGAATTTGGTGAAATCATTTACGCCCGCCCCATTGCTCCTTAGCCCTCGCGCTCTCTTCCTCGTCTTTTTTCTCTCCTGCTTCCTCCCCGCCGGGCCGCGCGCTCCTCTGGCCACAACTCCACTCGATCCCATCCTCGCCACTCCCTCCCAGGACGAGGCGCTCTATGCGCATGGCATCCTCCGCATGGCCGCCGGCGAAGATTGGTTGACCCCGCGTTTTCTCGGCCGCCCCCTCCTCGTCAAGCCCCCTCTTCTGCAATGGCTCTCGGCCACCTCCGTCCAGCTCTTCGGCCCTAACACTCTCGCCCTGCGCCTGCCCAGCATCCTTGCTTCCGCCGCCGTCCTCACCATCGTCTTCCATCTCACAGGCCCCGTCGGCTGGGTGCTCCTCGCCACCAACCCCTTCTGGCGGCACCGCGCCGGCCTCCTCCTCATGGATGACCTCCTCACCCTCTTCTACCTCCTCGCCCTCCTCGTCCTCCTCCGCGACCCCAAACTATTGCGGACCCAATCCGCCGCCCTCTTCGGCCTCTTCGTCGGCCTTGCCGTCATGACCAAATGGTTCGCCGGCCTTCTGCCCCTCGGCCTTCTCCTCTATACTCGCCCCCGCCTTCCCAGCCTCCTCCCACTCACCCTCTCCCTCGCTCTCACCGCGCTACCCTGGCACCTCTACCAACTCGCAACCAACCCCGACTGGTTTCTCGCCGAATACCTGGGTGTCGAATTCCTCAGTTTCGCTCTCGCCGCTCCCACTCAGGCTTCCACCGATTCCCATCTCTCCTATTACCTCCCCCGCCTGCTCTACCTGCTGCCCTGCGCCGCCCCCCTGCTCCTGCGCCGCTGGCACAGCTTCTGGCTTGTCTGGTCTGCCATCCTCCTGGCCGCCATCGCCCTTTACAGCTATCGCAACACCGCCTACCTTGCCCCCCTCACTCCCGCCCTACTGCTTTGCTATCGGGGCTGGATTCCCCCCCTCTTTCTCCCCCTCTCCCTGGCCCTCTTCGTCCCCTGGCCTCCCCCCCATCCTCAGATACCCCTCAGTCTCGCGTTTGCCGGTCGCGAAGTCCTCCATCTCGACCCCGACGACCAACTGCGCACCTCCCTCCAGCCCGGCGCCACCGTACGCTACATCTTCCTCACCGCTCATCTCCCCCCCAATGGCGCCCTCGATTTCGAAAAACTAGGCATTGCCCGCCGTGTCCCCGATTTCCTTCTCCACCCAGGCCCCGCCGTCGACGCAGTTCTCGCTGCCGATCTCGCCGAACTCCAGCAATTGATCCTCGCCAGCCCCCAACGCGATTTCCTGCTCCCCCAAAAGGTCTGGTTCGCCCTCAATCTCGCCACCCCCCATCACGACAAGATCCAACTGTCTCACAAGATTCGGCTCCGCAGCCGCAACCCCGCCCCTGGTCCCCGTCCCACCCCGATTCCGCTTCTTGCTGAATTTTGATACAGTATGACTTGAAATGGGCTTGCTTCCCTACCTGGAATGCCCATCAAATCTAAGTATCCCCGTCTGAGGAATTCTATGAAGTTCAATTCACTCTGGATGCCCCGTCTCTTTTCGGCATCATTGAGCCTCGTTCTGCTTCTCGGCCTCGTGCCCGCCAACTACGCCCAAACCCTTTATGGCACCCTGATCGGCACCGTTACCGACGCCACCAACGCAGCCGTTCCCACGGCTTCCGTCACCGTCAAAAACAAAGAAACCGGCGCCGTACGCTCTGTCTCTACCACCGCCGACGGAGCCTACAACATCCCCACTCTTCAGCCCGGCATCTATGAAGTCGAGATCAAAAAAGATGGCTTCCGCACCACCCGCCAGGACAACATCGAACTGACGGCCAACACGACGATTCGCGTTGACGGAAGACTCACTGTCGGCCAAGTCAGCGAATCCGTCACCGTCGAAGCCAACGCCGCCGTCCTCCAAACCGACCGCGCCGAAGTCCGCCAGGAAATTACCGCCAAAACCCTCGTGGACCTACCCGTTGCCAACGGACGCAACTACCAGGCCCTCTTTGTCACACTTCCCGGGATCTCCCCTCCCTCCACTCCCCACTCCGTGCCCTCCAATCCTTCCCGCTCCATGCAGTGGAATACCAACGGCAACAACACCGCCTCCAACAACACCCGCATCGACGGCGCTTCGGCCACCAACATCTGGCTGCCCCACATCGCCAGCTACGTGCCCGCCCTCGAATCGATTGAAACCGTGAACATCGTTACCAATACCTTCGACGCCGAGCAAGGTCTCGCCGGCGGCGCCAGCGTCAACGTCGCCATCCGCTCTGGCGGCAATCAGATGTCCGGCGCTCTCTTCCATTACCACCAGGGAAACTGGTCCCAGGCGCGCAACTTCTTCCTCCCCGCCAACCAGCAGAATCCCAAGTTCGTCAGCAACCAACTCGGCGGCCGTCTCGGTGGCGCCATCATAAAAAACAAGCTTTTCTACTTCGTCAGCTACGAAGACTCTTTTGACCGCCGCTTCGCCGGCGCTCTCCAGACCGTTCCCACCGCGATGATGCGCAGCGGCAACCTCTCCACGTCTACTCTCCCCGTCTACGACCCCGCCACCGGGGCGACCAACGGTCAGGACCGCCTGCCTTTCCCCGGCAACATCATCCCGGCCTCCCGCATCCATCCCACCGCCGCCCTCCTCATGCAGCGCCTGCCGCAGGAAAACAACCCCGCCCCCAACGGCATCCCCAACAACAACTACTTCGCCCTCGGCCAAGCCGCCTTCGACCGCCGCACCATCGACTCGAAGTTCAACTACAACATCTCCGACCGCTGGACCTCCTTCGCCCGACTCAGCTACCTCAAGTTCAACATGAACGCTCCCACCGCCTTCGGTGAAATCGGCGGCGGCCCCATCGCCTTCGGCAATCCGGGACGAGGTTTTGGCTCCACCTGGTCCGGCACTCTTGCCACCACCTACACCGTTAAGCCCACCTTCATCATCGACGCCTACTTTGGCTACACCCTCATGGATACCAACGTCGAACAGCCGGGCCTTGGCCCCAATCGCGGCCGCGACGAGCTCCGTATCCCTGGCACCAACGGCAGCCGCTTCTTCGAATCCGGCTGGCCCGGCTTCGGCATTACCGGCTTCGCTGCTTTCGGCTCCACCGAAAACTACATGCCCTACTACCGCAATGATCCCCAGTTCCAATACGTTGCCAACGCCAACTGGCTCAAAGGCGCTCATAACATCCGCTTCGGCATGGATATCTACCACCTCCAGTTGAACCACACCCAGCCCGAATTCGCTGGCGCCAACGGTGGCGCCGCCGGCCGGCTCAACTTCGGCCAGGGCCCGACTCAATTGCGTCTCGCCAACGGCAACGTCGCTGCAGGCAACCAGTTCAATGCCATGGGTACCTACCTGCTCGGCCTCGTCGATGGCGGCGGCCGCATCCTCCAGGTCCCCGACGTCTACCGCACCAAAACCACCATGTTCAGCTTCTATGTGCGCGACCAGTGGCAGGTCAACCGTAAGCTCACCCTCTCCTATGGCACCCGCCTCGAATCCTTTCCCATGCCCTGGCGCGAAGGCAGCCGCGGCATGGAGCGCTACGACTTTGCTACCAACGAAATCATCGTTTGCGGCACCGGCGGCACCCCGCGCGACTGTGGCACCAAGGTCGGCGGCCTCTACCTCTCTCCCCGTCTCGGCGCTGCCTTCCGCATGAACGACAAGACCGTTGTCCGCGCTGGCTTTGGCGTCAATTGGGATCCCTGGAATCTCGCCCGCCCCCTCCGCACCAACTTCCCCATCTTGGCCGCGTTTAACCTTGCGCCTCCCGCTCTCGGCTGGGCCACTACTTTCACTCAGGGCTTGCCCACTCTGCCCTCTCCTCAGGTTGGCCAGAACGGCCGCATCATCGTCCCCACCAACTACGCCGTCAATACAACCGGCGACAACTTCCAGCGCAGCTACATCATGAATTACAACCTCACCATCCAGCGTGACCTCGGCAAGAGCTGGTCCGCCCAGGCCGGCTACGTCGCCAGCCGCGCCGTCCGCGTCTCCGGCCGCCTTAACCTCAACGCCGGCCAGGTCATCGGCGCTGACCAAGCCGGCCAGCCCCTCTTCACCCGCTTCGGTCGCGCCGTCGAAACCAGCCTCATCGGTCCCATGGGCGATAACAACTACCACTCCCTTCAAGCCACCGTCACCAAGCGTTATTCCGCCGGCTTCGTTTTCAACATGGCCTACACCTGGTCGAAAGCCATGGGCTGGTGCTGCAACGAAGATAACAATGGCGGTCCCCTCGTTCCCGCTCTCAACTTCACCAGCCTCAACTACGTGCCGCTCAATTTCGACCGCACTCACAACCTCCAATTCACCGGCACCTATGAGCTTCCCTTCGGCAAGGGCAAGCGCTTCGCCGGCGGTAAAGGCTTTAACGCTTTCGCCGGCGGCTGGAAGCTCAATACCCTCACCAGCTTTATGACCGGTTCGCCCGTTCGCGTTACCTCCGACGGCGGCTCCCTCCGCCTGCCTGGCTCGACCCAACGCGCCGATCAGGTCAAGCAGAACGTCCAGCGCCTCGGCGGCATCGGCCGCGGTACCCCCTTCTTCGATCCCTTCGCCTTCGAGCGCGTCATCGAACCCCGCTTCGGCAACGCCGGCTTCAACAGCCTCCGCGGCCCCCTCTTCTTCAACACCGACCTTGGCCTCTTCCGCACCTTTTCAATCAAGGAACGCACCAAGCTCGAGTTTCGGGCTGAATGGTTCAACTGGACCAACACCCCCAAATTCGCCAACCCCTCGGCTGGTATCAACAACCGCATCACCAACGCCGCCGGTCAGTTCACCGGTGGGGTCTTTGAAGTCACCGGCACTAACGCCGGCGGACGCGAGCCGAACGGCGACCGCATTCTCCGTCTCGGCCTCCGGCTGACCTTCTGATATGAAACGACCTGTTAACACTCTCCACGGGTGCTGACGGTTTTTCTTCGGCTCTTTCAAGTGCCTCCCTCCCACCCGGGCGGCAGGCACCCGTTTTTTGTGGAGGCAGTTTCGGACAGCGGCGCCGAAGGCAGCATGGAAGATCACGCGACGATGGAATACTCTGGTCTACGCGGGTCTGCTCGAATTCAGCCGTTGCCGCCGGGTCATCATTCGCCGGGAGCTGCCTCGGACTAGACGCGCGGCTTGGAGCCGTGCCTCGCACCGCATAGAAGGTGACGCTGTCCAGCTTGAAGTCATTTGCTGGAAGATTCTTGTTTTGTGCCCAGGCTGCACACTTCGCCCTCTCCATCGCCTTCGGCTACCGCTACAGCAATCGTCTCAGCATGGACATCCAGGATGTTCTTTGCGGCTCTGCGCTGCTTTTGGTTTTCCTAACCCGTCAGCGTAATCCGCGTCTCGGGTCAGGGGTTGGTCGTTTCATAATGACGAGTCAGTTCACATCGGCAAAGTGATTCACCGGACCTTGTCCCCGCCCCAGTCCTGGGTTGGTGGCAATCGCCCGGTGTATCCATTTCTTGGCCTGTTTTACCGCGTTTTCCAGTGAGGCTCCCCGCGCCAGCAGCGCTGTAATCGCCGCCGAATAACTGCACCCTGTTCCATGCGTGTGCCGCGTTTCGATGCGCGGGGCACTCAACTCCAGTTCGCCCCCTTCCCATACCAGCAGGTCCACCGCTTCCCCCTTGAGATGGCCTCCTTTAAGCAGCACTGCTCCCGCCCCGAAATCGCGTATCGCCTGCGCTGCCTCTCGCATTTCCGCCAGCGTCTCAACGCTCCGGCCCGTAATCGCCGCCGCCTCTGGCAGATTCGGCGTCACCAACGCCGCCGCCGGCATCAGCAAAGATACGAGCCGCTGCTGCGCCTCGGCTGCCATCAGCGATGCTCCGTGCTTCGACACCATAACCGGATCCACCACGAGCGGAAACACAAACCTTGCTGCTTCCCATCCTATGCGTTCCACCATCTCGATCGTGCCAAGTGCCCCCGTCTTCGCCGCTCCCGGTTTGATGTCCTCTACCACCGCCCGCAACTGCGCACCCACAAGATCCGTGCCGATCGTCTCCACCGATTCCACTCCCATCGTGTTCTGCACCGTCAGCAGCGTGATCACTGCTTCTCCATACACCCCAAATTGATGAAATGTCTTGAGGTCCGCTTGAATGCCGGCCCCTCCGCTCGGGTCCGACCCCGCAATAGTCAGCGCGACAGCTATGCTCACCCCTGTAGGATTAGCACAGTGATGTTGTCAGGTCCCCCGGCATCCTTTGCCGCCTCGATCAGCGCCTTCGCCTTTGCCTCGAGATTCTGCTTCTCGTTACCAAGCACTTGCGAGATTTTCTCCGCCCCTACCACCCCATGTAATCCGTCGCTGCACATCAATATCTGTATTCCCGGCGAACGAGGGATGCTGCAAGAGTTCAGCCGCAGCGGACTGCCCACCCCAATTGCCATGGTCAGCACGTGCCGCATCGGATGCCGCTTCAGCGTATCTTCGTCGATGCCCAGTCTCCGCCCCACCTCGTTTACCCAGGTCTGATCTTCCAGCAGTGATTCCAGCCTCCCCTCTTCAAACCGGTAAACACGGCTGTCCCCCACACTCGCCACATGCAGTTCGTTCCCATCCTCTAGCACGCCAACCAGCGTGGTCCCCATTCCCTCCAGGTTGAAATCGGCTGCTGCCGCCCTCTTCACCCGTTCATTGGCCTCGATCAGCGCTTCCTCCAAATCCCTCAGATTCGGGTTCTCCCTTTTCGTCATGGATTCCACCACCGTTTCGGCAGCTAGTCTTGACGCAGTTTCACCCGCCTGCGCTCCCCCCATACCATCGGCCACGAGATATAGGTTCTTTTGAACATCAATCAGGAAATAATCTTCGTTGTTTTTTCTGACCCGCCCGGGATCGCTTAGGCCGTAGCTCTGCATGATCGGCAACCAGCATTATACCCAAACACCCGGAACGGCAGGACTTGGGCTACGTTTTAATCAGCTTCTTACTCTTCCTATCAATCCACTTTCCTCACCGCCAATGAACTAACTGGCCGCTGTTCCGGACGTTATCGGCAAATCCACCGTTCCCGGCCGGATTCGCATGAACTCATAACGATCCATCGTTGCCGCCGAGAAGTTCTCATGGTTGCGTACCACCTTCCCCATACATCGCAGTCGGACATCCTCCTCCGGATCTTGCCCAGTCGGAAGTGTAATGTAGTATTCAATGATCTCACCCAAGGCAATCGGTTGCGTCAGTTCGAACAAAACGCCGTTCGAGGACATGTTTAACGTATACCCTGGTATCGGTTGTGATCGCTGCCCGCTTCGAATCACTTCGAAAGGGAGCCGGAGTTCAAATCGTTGGTTTTTGCGGTTCTCTGTCACAGTTGTCCTCAATTTACTAAGGCAAGCTACGCTCGTCAAGGAGAATTCAGGCTCAGTATAGTCAAAAAGAACTAAGAGTACTATGCATGGTACTGGTTCTGCGCGGTCCTTACTCGTCTTGGCAACATAATGGAAAGTGTGAACAAGCTCTTGCGCTGTGCTGCCGGTTTTGGACTTGTGCTCCTCGGCATTGTAGGGCTCATTCTCCCCGTCATGCCTGGTTGGGTTTTTCTCGTCCCGGGCCTGGCCGTTTTGTCTCAAGAGTTCCCTTGGCTCGACCGATTTCTCAAGAAGCGGCTGTCTTGGATCAAACAGAAACTGGACCTTGAAAAAAAAGCGAACAAGCCTCCGAGTTCCGATCCCGCCCCGCCTGCCGTATAATCCCTCCAAGTGGGACTTTCTGTTGAAACAAATAATTCTTACCTTTACGGCAGTGACAACCGTCATGAGCGCACTTGCCCAAACAACTCCTAAAACCCCTCCCCCGCCTGGCTACGCCGGTAGCATCATGTGCCGCGGTTGTCATCCTGACATCTCAGCGGCTTTCTTCCGCAATCCTCACTTCAAGACCGCCAACAACTCCAAACTCCCTTTCGAAGACAAAGGCTGCGAAAGCTGCCACGGCCCCGGCAAGGCTCACATCGAAGCCAAAGGCGACAAAAGCAAGATCGTTGCTTTTTCCCAACTCCAGCCCAAACAAACCCTCGACGCCTGTCTGGCGTGTCATAGCCGGCAGATCTCTCGCGCCAACATCCGCCGCTCCTCTCACACCACCGCCGATGTCGTTTGCACCAACTGCCATTCCGTCCACAAATCCGCTACCCCCAAGCAACTTCTCGCCCGTCCTCAAACCGACCTCTGCTATTCCTGTCACTCCAACGTTCAGGCCCAGTTCTCCATGCCCGTCAAACACCGCGTCAACGAAGGCTTCATGCAGTGCTCCGACTGCCACAATCCCCATGGGTCCGACGCCCCCACCTGGCGCATGTCCGCCCGCCCGCGCATGATGGCCCACGGGCTGCAAAACGAAGAGCCCTGCCTCAAATGCCACGTCGACAAACGCGGCCCTTTTGTCTTTGAACACGCCGCCCTCCGCGTCGACGGCTGCGCTTCCTGTCACCTCCCCCATGGCTCAATGAATGCCAGACTGCTCAAGCGTCCCCAGGTCTTCACGGTTTGCCTTGAATGCCACAACGGCGCCGCCTCCTTCGGCCGCCAGAATGACGGCATTCAAATCACCCCCGCCACCCACTCCCTCACCGACCCCAAATACCAGAACTGCACTCTCTGCCATAGCCGAATTCATGGCTCAAATGCCAACGGGAGCTTCCTGCGATGAATATCCTTCTTTTTGTCTGCCTGCTCGGCCAGCAGACCGTTGCCCCGTCCATCGAGCCCGTCGGCCCCGCCCGTGGGACCAATATCGGCGATTACAACATCCGCCAGTCCTTCGAGACCGGCTATCGCTTCGCCGCCATCGATGGCAATCGCGGCAAATACCGCTCCGATGTCAACTTCCTCAACGGCGTGCGTCTGCTCGGCTCCTCCCTCACCGTCCACTCCCGCCAGGGCAAGGGCAGACTCTTCGACGAACTCATCATCAACACCCAAGGCCTCGGCAACGATCCTTACCAGTTCACCAACCTGCGCCTCGAAAAAAACCAACTCTATCGCTACGACCTCACCTGGCGGCTCAATGACTATTTCAATCCAGCCCTTACCATCGCCTTCGGTCAGCACTGGCAGAACCTCCAGCGCCGCATGCAAGATCACCAGTTCACCCTCTTCCCTCAAGGCCGCTTTCAGTTCTTCTACGGCTTATCCCGCAACATCCAGGACGGCCCCGCCCTCTCGACGGCAAATCTCCTCGACGCCCGTGGCAACATCTTCCCCTTCTTCGAGGATGTACGCCGCCTTCAGAATGAACATCGCCTCGGCGGCCTCGTTCAACTGGCCGGCTTCAAGTTCTTCTTCCAGCGCGGCTGGGAGGATTTCGCCGAAACCACCCGCGGCTCCCTCAATGGCCCCGGCACTCCGCTCGACCCTACGGTCACTAGTACTACCCTCAATGGTCTCCGCCGGGATCATCCCTATACCGGCATCACCCCCCACTGGCGCCTTAATCTTTTTCAGGAAATTGCCCGCTGGTACTCCGTCAACGCCCGCTTCACCCATTCCAAGGGACAGCGCGCCTTCTTCTTCGACGAGTTGGCTTCCGGGACCATTCGCGGGGGCGCCCGCAACCTCCAGACCCTTGTCGCCGGCAATGCTCGCCGGCCGGTCACCAGCGCCAACCTCACCCTCTCCGTTTTTCCCCTCCGTGCTCTCACCCTCTCCAATCACACCGCCTTTCATTCGACTCGTATGGAAGGCGACAACACCCTCCAGCAAATCACCAACGGCTCGCTTGACTTTCTCACCGCTAACTTCCAGTTCCTTGGCATCCGCGCTCTGACTAACTCCACTCTCCTCGACGTCGCCATCAGGCCCTGGATCTCCCTCCAAGGCGGCTACCAATTCGCCACCCGCGACATCCGCTCCACCGAGCAACTCGCCGAAGGCGCCTTCCGCGAACGCTTCTCCTTCACCCAGAACAACCGCTTGCACGCCGGGACCGCCGGCTTCCGCCTCCGGCCGATCAAAGGCCTCACCCTCGTCGCTGACGGAGAAGTCGGCCGCCAGAACCAGCCTTTTTACACCACTTCGGACAAGGACTACCATGCCTTTGGCGCCCGCCTCGAATATAAGCAGAAGCTCTACCGCCTCTCCTCCCAGGTGCGCACAAACGTCAACTTCAACTCAATTTCCTTATTCCGCCACTCCTCCCGCAGCCGCCAGTATCAAATCGACGGAACCCTGACCCCCAACACCCGCTTCGCCCTCGATGCCGGCTACCAGCGCCTCCACCTCGACACCCTCACCGGCATCGCCTACTTCCTTAATTTCAATCAGATCAATTCCGATTCATCCTGGTTTGTCTCCAATGTCCACGCCGCCCATTCCAATCTTCACCTCTCGCTCCTCCGCCGCCTCGATCTGACTCTCGGCGTCTCCCTCACCCGCGACAGCGGCGGCTCCCCACGCCCCGCCTTTACTCAGCAGCCCGCACTCCTGGCCGCACAGTCTTTCCCCCTCAACTTTTTCGCCCCACGCTTTCGTTTCAGTTATCGCATCAGCGATAAGCTCCGCGCCAATTTCGGCTTCGAGCATTATAGATACTCTGAAATCATCCTTGCGTTCCAGAATTATCGCGCCAATACCGGATTCGTAAGTGTGTTATGGTCCTTCTAGGCGCATGTCGACTGAATTCTTTCTCGCCACGATTATTGAGATAGCGTTTACTATCGCTATGCTTTTGTTTCGCTACTCGTCTCTGCAGGCCGTTAGCAATTGGCCTCTCGTTTACTATGCTTTACTCGTTCTCTATCTCCAGATTTTTCCCGAAAGCCTTGCCAGGGAACTGGTCTTCTGCGCGATCGCGCTGTCCATGCTGATCCGCTTTGAGTTTCTCTCCGAAGGCTTCTTGAAATTGGTCCAATGGCTGGAGTCAATTTGTCTTTTATTTGTTTTTTATCTACTTTTCCGTCAATTAGTCTAAGTTGAAAACCTTATTCGAGATTACGCCGCCCTCAAACGAGAAATGCCTCCTGTGTCGGCCCTCTGTCCCACTGCGACGATTTTCAGCTCCGCGTCAATTTTCCTGGCTCTGCGCTGCTTCAATCTTTTTTCTTTTCTTAACCATCTCCTGCTTCACCCTTAGCCCTGCGTTAACCCGTTGCTTCTGTTCCCTCGCCAACTTCGCGTTGCAGCTTTTCTGCCTGCCTCCCGATCCCTGCTTCTGTCCTGAGTGGAATCACAGGCGGCTCCGACTCGACTTCCTCGCCCTGGCTCCGTCACAACAGACATACTGTTTGTCCAAACTCTCAGTTTCGACTTCCCGGTTAGTTTCTCTTCCCTGCTGATTTCCGCTCGACTACAAGTCTCACCCTAAAAAAAGCAGTTGGAACCTCATCCCGCCTCTGGCATCAGCTTGTCGCGCCCCCGCTGAGCCGTAAAATCCCGAAAGATCCAGCGCAGCATTTCAGGCCATCGCTGGTCTTTGGCTAACTGCTCCGCAAATAAC
>JAINDK010000025.1 GCA_019931185.1 Bryobacter sp. CoA8 C33 | reverse complement strand
CATGGCGCCCACCGTGATGACGAAGGGATCGTTGCCGGGGGAGCGAATCGTGCCGTAGCCGTTGGTTCCCTGCGAGTAGTCGCGGCCCTCGTTGCCGGCCGCCACCACCACGACAATACCGGCGTTCCAAGCCGCTTCCACGGCCAGGCAAAGGGGATCTGTTTTGTAGCTTTGCACCACGGGACGGCCCAGCGAAAGATTGATGACGCGAATGTTGTGAGTGTTGCGCAATGCCACCGCGCGGCTGATGGCGGCGATCACGACGGAATCAGAACTCTCACCATTGCGATTCAGAACGCGCAGGTTAACCAGATTGACGTTGGGAGCGATGCCCCGATACAGACCGTTCATCCTTCCATTGCCGCCGGCAATCCCGGCGACGTGAGTGCCATGTCCCAGTAGATCCGCCGTGGTTGTTTCCCCGCGAACGAAGTTCTCCTGGTAGACAACGCGCTGAGTGTGCGGATTTCCCTGCTCCGGACTGAAATCGAAGTGGGCCGAAATGCCGGAGTCGATAATCGCAATCGAAAGGTTGGCGCCAGTGAAATTCGCCGTCCAGGCCGCTGTAGCGTTCACCGCCGGGGCGGCGTGTTGCATGGCGGGCTTCACGCGGGAATCCGGGCTGATGCGTACCACCGAAGCGTCGTTGGCCAAACGTTCGAGCCGATTCACGCGGATTGTATAAGCTCCGGCATTAATCACATCGAGAGTGAGGCGGAGCTTGCCGCCCAGCCTTGCGACTTTCTTATGGAGGACCGCATCGGGTTGGCGGTCAAACTGAACGATGACATCAACTTGGCTATTTGGGCTCAAATTTTCCAGGCCAGCGGCGATTTTGGGGTGAGCCATGACCGGGGCCGCTAACAGGAGCAGGCCGACGCAGAGCCATTGCGTTGCCTTGGATTTGATTACAATATTCATCATTTTCGATTCAACCTTTCATAACCACTAATTGAATACAAAATTTTTGTATCTATTCGCTTGTATTTTATTTAGTCCACACTTCAGTAGTGTTCAGAACTTGGAGGGACGTCCGAGTGCTCTTGACTTAATGAGCTTCTAAACATTGAACGAAGGACGGTAATTTGCGATGAGCCTGAAGTTGATGGTAGAAGGGATCGAGGGCCGCGAATATCAGATGTATGCCTTAAGGGTTTGACCGTTATTGTTGAGAATAGAAATAGAACCGTAATGGTTAGATGGGGGGAATGAAAGACTTCAAATCCGCCCGCGATGGGAGACAAATAGGCATACGGCGGGAGGCTTCCGTACCCGCCTAATGCGGGAATTCTTGTTGCGCTACGGCAACCCAGTGCGGCAGTTTATTGGAGGTAATCGGCTCGCAACACAATGGTTTTGGCTTGGGGAAGATGGGCCTGGAGATGTGTATGAGGAGCATTGCCGGGAGGACAGAACACTTGGGTCTGTAATGACATGAAGTACTATCCCATGAATCAGGGCAGAGCTAATCATTATGAAACGACCAACCCCTGACCTGAGACGCGGGTTACGCTGACGGGTTAGGAAACCAAAAGCGGCGCAGAGCCGCAAAGGTCAAAGGAGTTGGTGCATGAAAAAAAATACTGTACGTCGGCCTGGATGTCCATGCCGGGACGATTGCCGTGGCGGTGGCCGAAGGGGGGCGCGCCGGAGAAATCCGCAGCCTGGGGATCCTCTCGAATCGACTGGAAGCGATACGCAAGCTGGTGAAGAAGCTCCGTGAGCAAGGCGAGATTCGCGCTGGCTACGAGGCCGGGCCAACTGGCTATTGCCTTTACTGGCAGTTGACGCAACTGGAAGTGGAGTGCGAGGTGATCGCCCCAGTCTGATTCCCGTCAAGGCTAGCGATCGCATCAAAACCGACCGGCGTGACAGCGAGAAGCTGGCACGCTGTTATCGTACCGGCGAGCTCAGAGCCGTTGCGGCGCCAAGCCCGGAGCAAGAAGATTTGCGCGAGCTGGTGTGAGCGCGCGAGGCCGCCAAGAAGGATCAACTGAGGGCGAGGGGCCGTTTGGGCAAGTTCCTGCTGCGGCATGGACGCGAGCCAGAGGTTATTCAGGCTTGGACCAAACAGTATCTGGAATGGGTCAAGACAAACGTGCACTTCGAGATCCAAGCGCTGGAGCCGGCGTTGTTGAACTATCCGCATGAGGTGGAACATGTGGCCGAACGCATCGTTCACCTGAAGACTGCGATCGACGAAGCGGTGCGGGAGGCTCTCGCGGAGTTGCCAGTGGTGATCGAAGCATTGCAGGCTTTGCGCGGTGTGGCCCAGACCACGGCGGCGATGATCGTCCCGGAGTTGGGATCGCTGACGCGCTTCGCGAGTCCGAGACAGTTAATGGGCTACAGCGGCTTGGTGGCGAGCGAACATTCCTCTGGCGGCAAGGTGCGTCGCGGGTTGATCGCCAAGTCGGGCAACGCGCATCCGCGGCGAGTGCAGGTGGAGGCCAGTTGGTCGTATCATCGCCGGCCCAACGTGACCGGGTTTCTGTTGCGGCGGCAGAAGAATCTTGCCCTGAGTGATGAAATGAAAGCCCTTGCCTGGAAGGCGCAACACCGGCTGAACAAGCGTTACAAGGCGCTGACGGCCAACGGCAAGAACAGGAACCGCGTGGTGACCGCACTGGGGCGGGAACTGCTGGGATTCGTCCGGGCCATCGCCGCGAATACCGAAAACAAGACGCTCGCCGCTGGGCAGGGCGGCATGGATAAAGCCCATGCGACCCGATCCTCCAGCGTCAGGCCGGGTCCTCGCCCGTCAAGGCCAAGCCCAGAGGGTGCGCTCCGCGCTGCCTTGAGAGACTCCGGTCCGGCGAGAACCTAGCCAAGAGTAAACAAACCAAGAAACCTCAAGTAAATGACTTCACTCTGGACAGGGGCGCCGAAGGTAGCGCGGACCGACGAAAAGGAGAATCCTCGCCAGGTTCCATGCGGTACGAGCCACGGCTCCAACCCGCGCCTCTAGTTCGAGGCAGCTCCCGAGGAATGATGACCCCGCGGCACAGACCCGCGCATATCAGAGTGATCCATCGTTGTGTAATCTTCCATGCTGCCTTCGGCCCGGCTGTGTCCAAACTGCAACCACAAAGGCAAGAGCCTCCCGCCCGGGTGGGCGGGAGGCTCCTAAAACAGCCGAAGAAAAAACCGTGAGCACCTGTGAAAGGTATTGACAGGTCGTTTCGTATGAGAAGGGAGGAAGATCCGCAAGCCGCAGAACGGGTACTGGACGCAATCGGGGCTGTCACTGGGGAAGAACTGGGCGCTGAAGGCGAGGCTGAGGGAATCCGGGATGAGGCTCCGGGTGGGCAAAGCTGGAACGGCGCGGGCCGTTGCTGGGGCAGCCGGCCGGAAGCCAAGGATGGAACGGCGGGGAATAGAGAGAGGGGAGCTAGCGGGAGAGGGGGGCGGCGCCTTCGGCGCACTCGGCTCATTGCCGGAGGGAGAGCTGATTGGGGTAGATGGTGACGGTAGGGCCTTCGAAGCGGAAGGCTTGTTTGTTGCCGACAAATTGCTTTTGGATGCCGGCCGTGACGGGCACGCGCCAGGCGTTGGCGAGGTCCTTGAGCATGAGACGGCCGGGCTCATTGGCGCTGACACGGCAGCCATGGAACTCGGCGCTGGCGAATGGGTGGAAGGGGGAGGCCATGGTCATGAACTTCGAGCGGAGAAGGCGGGTGAGAACGGCGGTGAGTGCCGCGCGGGCCTCATCGGGGCCGCCGGGCTGGCCGCCACGACCGGCGGGGATCATCGGCAGGCCGGGGCCACCATGGGCAAAAATGCGGAATAAACCCAATTTGGTTTGCTGAAGGGAGGCGCTAATGACACTGCGAATCATGATTTCGATGGCATTGGAGGGGCCGCCAACGCAGTGGGGGTGGGCGCCGGCAATGTCGAGTTCGACGCCGCCGATGAGGCCGTACCTGAGCGAATCGGCCAGAAGGTGGCGAAGGGTCAAATTTGGGTTCTTCTGGAGGTTGGTGGCGGCATCCTCCATATCAATATGGCCGTAGGTCTGAAAGGAGAGGAGCTTCGCCAATTTGGCCCATTCTGGGGTGGAAACCTCGCCGGTCGGCGGGGTGGCCAAAATCCTTTGGCAGGCCAAGAGGGTGTAGCGGGAGCGGGGGCGGAACTCTCCATCCACCCGGAGGGGGGCTCAATCATTGAGGCGGCTCAGAGCGATCTGCAACAGAACGACGGGGGCGCTTGTTTCCCTGGCGGATGTGGATCATACGAGTTTGGTGCGGCGGACTGGCAGTTCCCGAACGCGCTTGCCGGTGGCGGCGAAGATGGCATTCGTGATGGCTGGGACGATGACGGGGACACCGGGTTCGCCGACGCCGGCGGCTGGTTCCTTGCTGGGCACGATCGTGACGTGGGTCATGCGGGGCGACTCAGCGAGCCGGGCGACGGGATAGTCATGGAAGTTGGACTGCTGGACGCGGCCATTGGCGGCGGTGATTTCACCGAGCATGGCGATGCTGGCGCCGAAGACGGCGGCGCCTTCAAGCTGGCTGACAACACGGTCGGGATTGACGGTGGTACCGCAGTCGGCGACGGTCCAAACATTGGGGATGGTGAGCTTGCCCTCGCTGTCGACGACGACCTCGACGACGCTGGCGATGTAGCTCAGGAAGCTGCGGTGGGCGGCGATGCCGAAGCCATGGCCGTTGGAGGACTTCTTCTTGCCGTAACCGCTCTGCTCGGCGGCCATTTCGAGGACACGGCGGAGCCGGCCGGTGTTGATCGGGAACTTGTCGATCGGCATGCCATTATTCCAGGGCTTGACGCCGTCCTTGGACAAGTCGACATTGCGGTCGGGGCCGAGGGCCTTGAGGGAGTAGGAGAGGTAGTCGGTGTTGTTGAGAACAGCCAACTCGTCAAGGAAGCTATGGATGCCGAAGGCGTGATAGACGTGGGCGACGGCGCGCATCCAGCCGAGGCGAAGGTGGTTGGGGGCGGGGCAATTTTCACCGCGGATGTTCGGCACATCGTAGGGGAGTTCATTGAGGCCCATGCCGACCTCGAACTCGGCGCCGTACTGCATGCCGGGGGCGAAGGTGGAGGCGATGGGAGGGAAGGCGCTGCGGAAGAGCCAGGCATCGAGCTTGCCGGTGGCATCCATGCCGGCCTTCATGTGCATGCCGGAGACGGTGTGGTAGTAGTCGAATTTGATGTCATCCTCGCGGGTCCAGATGACCTTGACGGGCTTGCCGGCAGCTTTGCTGAGCAAGGCGGCTTCGACGACATAATCGGGCTTGGACTTGCGGCCGAAACCGCCGCCGAGCAGCGTGACGTGGCAGATGACGTCCGTTTTGGGAATGCCCATGGCGGCCGCGACGGCGTCCTGGACGGCTTGGGGGTTTTGGGTGGGGCACCAGGTCTCGACCTTGCCATTCTTCCACTCGGCGACAGCGACAGGCGGTTCCATGGGGGCGTGGGAGAGCATGGGTGCGTAGTAGTTGGCCTCATGGGTGCGGGCTGCCTTGGCGAAGGCGGCATCGACATCGCCGCGGTTGCGGACGACCTTGCCGGGCTTGAGGACGGAGTCGAGCAGGGACTGCTTTTCGGCGGCCGAGTTGTAGTTGGCGTGGGGGCTTTGATCCCACTCGATCTTCAGCTTCTTGCGGGCCTGCATGACGGCCCAGGTGTTGTCGCCGAGAACGGCAACGCCACCGAGCTGCTGGAAGAGATGAGGCGGCTTCCAGGAGGGTAGCTCGACCGTCTGGCGGACACCCTTGACGGCAAGGGCGGCCGAGTTATCGACGCTCTTGACCTTGCTCGCGTAGACGGGGGGGCGCTCGACCATGGCGATGAGCATACCGGGCATGGTGGCATCCATGCCGAAGGTAGCTTTGCCCTGCAGGACGTTACGCTCGTCGACCATGGGGATCTTCTTGCCGATGAGCTTGTACTGATCGGGGGTCTTGTAGCGGAGTTCGTGATCCTTGGGGAGATCAAGTTTGGCGGCGATGGGAAGCAGTTCGGCGAAGGTCAGCCGGGCTTTGGTGCGGCCATTGACGACGGTGCTCTGATTGGCGGCGACGTCGCCGGGCTGGCAGCCCCATTTCTGGGCGGCGGCGCGCTCGAACAGGGTGCGGGCGGTGGCGCCGGCCTTGAGCATGGCGTGGCCGAAGTCGCGGATGGAGCAGGAGCCGTCGGTGTTTTGCGAGCCGTACTTCTCGTCGCCAAGAGCCTGTTCGACGCGGACCTTTTTCCAGTCGGCTTCGAGCTCGTCGGCGAGCATGATGGGCAGAGAGGTCTTGCTTGAGGTGCCCATTTCGCTGCGGTGAGCGGTGATGACGACGGTGCCGTCGGCCTCAAAGCCGAGGTAGACGCTGGGCTGCCAGGCGGAGGGGGCGGCGGAGGCGGGCTTGAGGCTGACGCCGAGAACGAGGGCGCTGGCGCCAAGGACGGTGCCAACGAAGCCGCGGCGGTCGAGCATCTCCACCTTTTGGTCATATTTCTCATAGGCCTCACGAGCGAGGCGGGTGGTTTCTCCGTAGCGATAGATGGACATCAGGCTTTCACTCCCGCGGCGGCCTTAACGGCGGCCCGAATGCGTTGGTAAGTACCGCAACGGCAGATATTGCCGTTCATGGCGGCGTCGATTTGCTCGTCTGTCGGTTTAGGGGTTTTCTTGAGCAGGGCGGCAGCCTGCATGACCTGACCGGCCTGGCAGTAGCCACACTGGGCGACGGCGTGTTTTTCCCAGGCGATCTGGCAGGGATGAGTGCCGTTGGGGCTCAGGCCCTCGATGGTGGTGATGTCTTTGCCGGCGACGGCCTTGACGGGGGTGACACAGCTGCGGATGGCTTCGCCGTTCTGGTGCACGGTGCAGGCGCCGCAGAGGCCCATACCGCAACCGAACTTGGAGCCGGTGAGCGAGAGTTCATCGCGGAGGTACCACAGCAGCGGCATGTCGCCATCGCCGTCAAAGGAGCGGGTTTTACCGTTGACCTTGATTTCAATCATGGGAGTTGCCATTGATCTTACACTGGAGTTTGGAATGAAACAACGGATCCGTTCGACGACGATACTGAGTGTCCGCCGGAATGGCAAGCTCGCCATGGCGGGAGATGGACAGGTGACGCAGGGCGCGGAAGTGCTGAAGGTGGGAGCGCGGAAGCTAAGGCGGCTGTACAACGGGAAGGTGGTGGCGGGTTTCGCTGGCTCGACGGCGGACGCGTTCAGTTTGTTTGCGCGGTTTGAGGCCAAGCTCGAGCAGCACAATGGGCAACTGCCGCGGGCGGCGGTGGAGCTGGCGCGGGACTGGCGGACGGACAAGATGCTGAGGCATCTGGAGGCGATGTTGCTGGTGGCGGACGTGGACAATACGTTTTTGCTAAGCGGGAACGGAGACGTGATCGAGCCAGATGATGAGATCGCGGCGATCGGCTCGGGGGGGCCGTACGCGACGGCGGCGGCGCGGGCGCTGATGACGAGCACGGAGCTGGGGGCGCGGGAGATCGTGGAGCGGGCGATGAAGATTGCCGCCGATATTTGTATTTACACGAACCACAACGTGGTTCTGGAAGAGTTGGGCTAGAGCGCATGGTGATTTATCTACCGAACCCGAAGAGCGAAGAGGCGCCCCTGCTCGATGAGCTGACGCCGCGGGAAATCGTGACGGAACTGGACAAATATGTTGTCGGGCAGGCCGAGGCAAAGAAGGCGGTGGCCATCGCGCTGCGCAACCGGATCCGGCGGCAGCGGCTGGACCCGGACATGGCCGAGGAGGTGATGCCGAAGAACATCCTGATGATCGGGTCGACGGGAGTGGGCAAGACAGAGATCGCGCGGCGGCTGGCGAGGCTGGCGAACTCACCCTTTTTGAAGGTGGAAGCGAGCAAGTTCACCGAGGTAGGCTATGTGGGCCGGGACGTGGAGAGCATGATCCGGGATTTAGTGGAAATCGCGATTGATCTGGTGCGGGAGGAGAAGCTCGAGGAGGTAGCCGAGCGGGCCGAGCAGAACGGGGAGGAGCGGCTGCTTGACCTGCTGTTGCCGGAGCAGCCGGAGGGCTCCGATACGTTGGAGAAGACGCGGGAGAAACTGCGGGAGAAGCTGCGATCGGGAAAGCTGGACGACCGGACGGTGGAGATCGAAGTGAAGGAGAAAGCGCCGCAGGTGCAGGTAGCGGCGGCGCCGGGAATGGAGGAAATGGGGGCGAACCTGCAGGAGATTCTGCCGGGGCTTTTCGGGCCGCGGACGAAGAAGCGGAAATCGAAGGTGCCGGACGCGCTCGATTACCTGATCGAGGAGGAAGAAGAGCGGCTGATCGATATGGATCAGATCACGAAGGAGGGACTGGACCGGGTGGAGCGCAACGGGATCATCTTTCTCGATGAACTGGACAAGATCGCGGGGCGGGAGGGGGGCGGGGGGCCGGATGTTTCGCGCGAGGGAGTGCAACGGGACATCCTGCCGATTGTGGAAGGCACGACGGTGAATACGCGGTATGGGTTTGTGCGGACGGATCACATTCTGTTCGTGGCGGCGGGGGCGTTTCATGTATCGAAGCCGGCGGATCTGATTCCGGAATTGCAGGGGCGTTTTCCGATCCGGGTAGAGTTGCAGAGCCTGACGCAGGCGGACTTCGTGCGGATTCTGAAGGAGCCGAAGAATGCGCTGACCAAGCAGTATGTGGCGCTGCTCGAGACGGAGGGCATCAAGCTGAAGTTCAGCGAGGACGCCATCGAGGAGATGGCGCGGCTGGCGGCGGAGGTGAATCAGGCGACGGAAAACATCGGGGCGAGGCGGCTGCACACGATTCTCGAGAAGGTACTGGAGGAAATCTCATTTGAAGGGCCGGACCTGAAGAAGAAGAAGATCACGATCGATGCCGGGTATGTACGGCAGCAGTTGGGGGCCATCGTGAAGGATCAGGATCTCAGCCGGTACATATTGTGATGCGCAAGGAACACGCACTGCTGGGGCTGCTGGGGCTGTGGGGCTGCGCTTATGTCGGGGACCCGCTGCCGCCGGCGTTGCGGGCGCCGGCGGCGGTGAGCGACCTCGAGGTGAAGCAGACCGGCGAGGAGTTGGTAATCCGGTTTACGATACCGGCGACGACGATGGAGGGGCTGGTGCTCGAGAAGACGGGGGGAGTGGAATTGCGGGCTGGGGCTGGGGGTACGCCCTTTGAGCCGGGCGCCTGGGCGGCGGGAGCCGAGGCGATCGCGGTGAGCAGCGAGAGGCCGGGGAGCGTGGAAGTGAAGGCGCCGTCGCGGCGCTGGGCGGGGGAGGAGATCACGGTGGGGGTGAGAGTGGCGAATGAGAAGGGGCGGCTATCGCCCTGGTCGAATCTGGTACGGGTGAAGGTGGTAGCCGGGCTGGGGGCGCCGGCGGGGCTGAAGGCAACGGCGACGGCGCAGGGGGTGGCGCTTGAGTGGACGGGGGTGGGGCCCAGGCCGACGGTGGCATGGAAGGTATTCCGGCAGAGCGCGGGCGAGGAAGCAGCCGTCGAGATGGCAACGGTGAAGGCGCCGCGGTTTCTTGATATCGGCGCGGAGTTTGGGGCGACGCACAAATACCGCGTGCAGGCGCAGGACGGGGAGGCAGTGAGCCCGGTAAGCGCGGCGGTGGAGATCACACCGCTCGACACGTTTGCTCCAGGAACGCCGCAGGGCTTGTCGGTGCTGTTGGGGCCGGCGGCGGCGCAACTGAGCTGGGAGAGGAATCAGGAGACGGACCTGGGGTTGTACCGGATATACCGGGCAGAGGAGGAAGGCGAGTTTCGCCAGGTGGGAGAGAGCGCGGGGCCGGCCCGCTACCGGGACAGCGCGATTCAAGCGGGGCGCCGCTACCGCTATGCAGTGAGCGCGGTGGACCGCAAGGGCAATGAAAGCCTGAAATCAGAAGCAGTGGAGATATCGATTCCATGACGAAGTACATCCGATTTGCGTTATCGAAAGATGCCGAGCCGACGACGGCGCACGGCCTTTATGGAGTGCTGGACGGGGACAAGGTGATCGAGACGGGGCGGCTGTTCAGCCGGGACTTCGCCGAGGACCACCGGCTGGAGCAGGTGAAGCTGCTGCCGCCGGTGATGCCGTCGAAGATTGTGTGCGTGGGGCGCAACTATGTGGACCATGCCAAGGAGTTGGGCAACGACGTACCGGTGGAGCCGCTGATTTTTCTGAAGCCGCCGAGTTCGCTGATCACCAGCGGGGACGCGATCGTGTATCCGCCGCAATCGGCGCGGGTGGACTTTGAGGGGGAGATCGGAGTGGTGATCGGCAAGCGGGGGCGGCACATCGGGGCGGATGAAGCGATGGGCTACATATTCGGCTATACCTGCGTGAACGACGTGACGGCGCGGGACCTGCAGAAGAAGGACGGGCAGTGGACGCGGGGTAAGGGATTTGACACGTTTTGCGCGGTGGGGCCGTGGATGGTGGCCAAGGAAGAATTCGATTTAGGAAGGGCGACACTGCGGACGCGGCTGAACGGAGAGGTGAAGCAGGAAGGCAAGCCGGAACAAATGATTTTTAACCTGGGTGCTATACTCGCGTTCGTAAGCTCATTTCTAACGCTGGAGCCGGGCGACCTGATCGCGACGGGCACTCCGGCGGGGGTGGGACCGATGCAACCCGGCGACCAAGTCTCGGTCGAAATCGAAGGCTTGGGAACACTAACCAACACAGTTATAAAAGGCTAGAACGAATTCAAAACCCATGAAGATTTTTCTTGATACCGCGAACCTCGATGAACTGAAGAAAGCAGCGTCGTGGGGAATTGTCGACGGCGTAACGACGAACCCCTCGCTGATTGCCAAGGAGGGCGTGGCCATTGAAGAGCAGATCGCACGGATCTGCGACATTATTGACGGCGACATTTCGGCCGAAGTAGTGGCGACGGAAGCCAAGGCAATGGTGGAAGAAGGCACGAAGCTGGCGAAGATCCACAAGAACATCGTGGTGAAGCTGCCGCTGACGCGGGACGGCATTCAGGCGTGCTCGGCGCTGTCGAAGGAGGGGATCCGGACGAACGTGACGTTGTGCTTCTCGCCGGCGCAGGCGCTGCTGGCGGCCAAGGCGGGGGCCTATATCGTGAGCCCGTTTGTGGGGCGACTGGACGACATCGCGCAATTGGGCATGGAACTGATTGAGTCGATCTGCACGATCTATGGCAATTACGGCTATCAGACGCAGGTACTGGCGGCGAGTCTGCGCAGCCCGCTGCATGTGGCACAGGCGGCCGAGATTGGCGCCGACATCGGGACGCTGCCGTTCAAGACGCTGGACATGATGTTCAATCACCCGTTGACGGACAAGGGACTTGAGATCTTCCTGAAAGATTACGCGAAGGCGTTCGCCGAGAAGAAGTAAGTCAGGGAGAGTTAAGCTTAAGAAACCGGCTTCAAGTACACGGTGCGGGAGACGACCAGACCAGCGCCGGAGGACCGGAAGCTGCCTGGAGGCGCGGCAACCGGAAAACGGGGAAGAATTCCGGGACCGGCAACCGTGCGATCCGCGACCAGAAACCCGGCCAACTCCAGAATGCAGTCACAAGGATGGAGTGGCGATGGAAACGAAACACGAAAAGGAAGAAAGTTCATGCTGAACCCCATGCGTAAACTGATGGCGACGACCGTACTGGCAGCAACGCTGCTGGCGGGCGGAGCGGTAGCGGCCGAGAGGCCGAAGACGGTGATCCACGTGATCAATGTGAAGTTCAAAGCCGATGCGGCCAAGGCGGATATTGACAAAGCCATTGCCGCGATCGACACGGTAGCGGGCAAATACAAGGGCATCAAGCGGGTGTGGTTGAACCCGATTACGGTGCAGGGTGGAGCGTCGAAGTTCACGCACTGCCTGGTGATGGAATTCGAATCGGTGGAGGCGCTGAAGAAGTATACGGATTCGCCGGAGCAGAAGGAATGGTACAAGCTGTGGATTCCGGTGCGTGAGTTGTCGAATACGCACGACGTGACGAACTAGCAAACGCATTAGCGAGACCGAGAGGGGCGCCCCGGAAACGAGGCGCCCCTTTTGCTTTGATATGCTCGCGGCGATGAAATGGACAAGACGAGAAATGATGTGGAGCGGGGTGGCGGCGATGGCGGCAGACAGTGAAGGAATTCTCCTCGGGCGGGCCACGGAGCTGGCCGAGAGCATACGGCGGAAGAAGATTTCGGCGCGGGAGGTGCTCGAAGCGCATCTGCGGCAGATCGAGCGGGTGAACCCGAAGGTGAATGCGATTGTGACGCTGGCGGCGGAACAGGCGCGGAAGGCGGCGGCGGCAGCGGACGAGGCGCAGGCGCGGGGGGAGGCATTGAAGCCGCTGCACGGGTTGCCGGTGGCGCATAAGGATCTGGAACGGACGCGGGGAATCCGGACGACGTATGGGTCGCCGATCTACAAGGATTTGGTGCCGGAGGTGAACGATCTGGTGGTGGAGCGGGCGCAGCGGATGGGGGCGATCACGGTGGGCAAGACGAATACACCGGAGTTTGGAGCGGGGGCGCAGACCTTCAACGCGGTGTTTGGGGCGACGAGGAATCCGTATGACCTGACGAAGACATGCGGGGGCTCGAGCGGGGGGGCGGCGGTGGCGCTGGCGACGGGGATGGTGGCGCTGGCGGACGGCTCGGACCTGGGGGGATCGTTGCGGATCCCGGCGGCGTTTTGCAATGTGGTGGGGCTGCGGCCATCGCCGGGGCGGGTGCCGGCGCCGGAGGCGGCGATGGGGTGGAATTTTCTGCCGACGGCGGGCCCGATGGGGAGGACGGTGGGGGACGTGGCGTTGTTATTGAGCGCGCAGGCGGGCGCGGAGGCACGGGCACCGTTGTCGATCGAGGAGGACCCGGCGAAGTTCCGGCAGCCGTTGGGGCGGAAGTGGCGGGGTGTGAAGGTGGCGTGGTACCGGGACCTGGGCGGGCTGAAGGTGGATGGGGAGATCCGGAGGGTGCTCGAGGGGCAGCGGCGGAAGCTGGAGGAATTGGGCTGCGTGGTGGAAGAGGCCGAGCCTGATTTCACGGGGACGGACCTGGCATTCAAGACACTGCGGGCATGGGGGACAGCGCAGACGCAAGGGGATCGGGCGCGGCAGCACCGGGCGTTGATGAAGGAGACGATTCTCGAGGAATTGGCGGCGGGGGAGAGGCTGACGCAGGCGGAGGTGGCGCGGGCGATGGAGACGCAGACGAAGTTGTGGCGGGGGATGCAGCAGTTTCTTGATCGCTATGAGTACTTTGCGCTGCCGGTGACGATGGTGCCGCCGTTTGATGTGAATCTGCCGTATTTGAGCGAGTACAACGGGATGAAGTTCCGGAACTATATCGACTGGTTTGCGCCGACCTGGTATATCTCGCTGGTGGGGAACCCGGCGCTGAGTGTACCGGCGGGTTTTACGGCGCAGGGGCTACCGGTGGGGCTGCAACTGGTGGGGAGGATGCGGCAGGAATTCGGGCTGCTGCAGTTGGGGCAGGCGCTCGAGGAGGCGACCGGGTATTGGCGGAAGCATCCCGGGCTTTAGGCGGGAGGGGAGGGCTAGGAGGGAGATTTTTTTTCGGCCATTCGCTTTTGGAGAGCGGCCATGAGACGGTCTTCGAGGTCTGTGGGCACGGCCTGGGGTTCGCAGCCTTTGTAGATTTTGAGGGTGCGTTTGGTGGTGTCGAGCACGACCCAGCAGGAGGGGCATTCCTGGACGTGGCGGTCGAGTTCCTGCCTGGTGGAAGGGTCGAGGCACTCGTCGAGGTAATCGCTGAGTTCGCGAAGGAAGTCTTTACAGGAAGGCAAAGGCGTTCTCTCCCTTCTTTTTGAAAACGCGGGTGAGTTTTTCGCGAAGTTGAAGACGGGCGCGCAACAATCGGCTCTTCACGGCGGGAATGCTAAGGCCCAACATATCAGCGGTCTCCTCGGTAGACAATTCCTCGACGTCGCGGAGGATGAAGACGGTGCGGAAGCCATCGGGGAGGCTGGAGACGGTTTGGTCGAGGAGTTCGCGGAGTTCGTGTTGGGAGAACTGGTCTTCGGGGTTGCCGTCCCAGACGGCAATTTCGCGGGTGACGGTATCATCGCCGGTGGAGAGCTCTTCGTCGAGGGAGACGACTTTGCCGGTTTTGCGCTTGCGGAGTTTCATGAGCGCTTCGTTCATGGCGATGCGGACGAGCCAGGTATAGAACTTGCTGTGGCCTTCGAAGCGGTCGAGGTGGGTGTAGGCCTTGAGGAAGGTCTCCTGGAGGACATCCTCGCTGTCTTCGGCATTATTTGTGATGTTGCGGGCGACGCGGAGGATGCGGCGGTTGTAGCGTTTTACGAGTTCGGAGAAGGCCCCGTCGTCACCGTTTCTGGCGAGATCGACCAATTGCTCATCACTGGGGGGCTCCGTATCAGTCATCGGTAATTTCACTATAGCCAAGTTGACGCGCGGTGCTGAAAAGAGGGCACGGGAAACGCATGTTACGCTCAAAAAGGATTCCCCGAAAAAGACATGAGTGAAGTTCTCGTAACGCTGCCCGATGGGAGCCAGAAGGCATTTCCGGCCGGCACAACCCCCCTACAGATTGCGCAATCGATATCGCGGCGACTGGCCGATGATGCGGTGGTGGCCAAGGTGGACGGCAACCTGTGGGACCTGACGCGGCCGCTCGAGCGGGACGCGGCGGTGGCGATTCTGACGACGAAGGATGCGGCCTCGCTTGAGGTGTACCGGCATTCGACGGCGCACTTGCTGGCGGCGGCGGTGCTCGAGTTGTACCCGGAGACGAAGCTGGGGATCGGGCCACCGATTGAGAACGGGTTTTATTACGACTTTGACCGGAAGGAACCGTTTACGACGGAGGACCTCGAGAAGCTCGAGGCGAAGATGGCCGAGATTCGGGACAGGGACCTGACGTTTGAGCGGAAGCTGATGCCGAAGCCGGAGGGGATCGCGAAGTACGCGGCGATGAACGAGCCGATGAAGGTGGAGTTGATCACGGAGCGGGCCGATGACATCTTCAGCGAGTACACGCTGGGGCCGCAGTTTATCGACTTCTGCCGGGGGCCGCATGTGCCGTCGACGAAGAAGCTGAAGGCGTTCAAGCTGCTAAGCGTGGCGGGGGCGTATTGGAAGGGGGACGAGACGCGGCAGCAATTGCAGCGGATCTATGGGACAGCGTGGTTCAGCCAGAAGGAGCTGGACGAATTTTTGAAGCAACTGGAGGAGGCCAAGAAGCGCGACCACCGGAAGCTGGGGCGGGAACTGGATCTGCTGTCGATCCAGGAGCTAGCGGGGCCGGGGCTGATCTTCTTCCATCCGAAGGGGGCGCTGGTTCGCAAGATCATGGAGGACTGGATGCGGAACGCGTATCTGTCGCGGGGCTATGATCTGGTGTTTACGCCGCACGTGGCGCGGCGGCAGTTGTGGGAAGTGTCGGGGCATGCGAGTTTTTACAGCGACGGGATGTTCGTGCCGATGGAGCTGGACGATGCGACATATCAGCTGAAGCCGATGAACTGCCCGTGTCATATTCTGATTTACGACAACAAGCAGTACAGCTACCGGGACCTGCCGGTGCGGCTGGGCGAGTTGGGGACGGTGTACCGCTATGAGCGGTCGGGCACGCTGCACGGGCTGTTGCGCGTGAGAGGGTTCTGCCAGGACGATGCGCACATCTTCTGTACGCCGGAGCAGGTGGAAGACGAGGTGGTGGGGTGTCTGGAGTTTGCCTTTGACACATTGAAGACCTTCGGCTTCGAGAAGTATGAGGCGGAGTTATCGACGTGGGATGGGGGTGGATCGGACAAGTATGTCGGGACGCCGGAGGAGTGGGTGTTGGCGGAGAATGCGCTGCGGAACGCGGTGGCGCGGCTGAACCTGGAGGTGAAGGTGATGCCGGACGAGGCGGCATTCTACGGGCCGAAGATCGACGTGAAGCTGGTGGATGCGATCGGGCGGAAGTGGCAGTTGTCGACGGTGCAATTCGACTTCAATCTGCCGCGGCGGTTCAAGCTGAGCTACATCGCCGAGGACGGGAACAAGCGGACGCCGATGATGGTGCACCGGGCGTTGTTCGGCAGCGTGGAGCGTTTCTTCGGGATTCTGGTGGAGCATTATGCCGGGGCGTTTCCGGTGTGGCTGGCGCCGGTGCAGGTGGCGCTGCTGCCGGTGACGGACCGGGCGAACGAGTATGCCGATCAATTGGCGGCGAAGCTGAAGCTGGAGGGCTTCCGCGTGGAAGTGGACAAGCGGAACGAGAAGGTGAACTTCAAGATCCGCGAGGCGCAACTGCAGAAGGTTCCGTACATGCTGGTGATTGGGGACCGCGAGGTGGAAGCCGGGACGGTGTCGGTGAGGAACCGGCGGCACGGGGATCTGGGCGTGAAGCCGTTCGATGAGTTTGTGTCGCTGCTGCGGGAGCAGAACGACAACAAGACTCCGGTAGAGTAGGCGGGGGCGTGGAGGCACTGTGGCTGCTGGCGCTGGGCGCGCTGGCGTATTGCTTTCTGGTGCTGATCGGGACGTATCGCTATTTGAGTGTGATTCCGCCGGCGGCACCGAAGAGGTGGCCGGCGGTTTCTGTTTTGAAGCCGCTGAAGGGGGTGGACGAGGGGCTGGAGGAGAACCTGGAGAGCTTCTTCCGGCAGGAGTATGCGGGGGAATGGGAGATGCTGCTGGCGGTGGAGAGTTGTGAGGATCCGGCGTGGGGGGTGGTGAAGGGGTTGCAGGAGAAGTACCCGGGGGTGGAGGCGCGGGTGTTGATCGTGGGAGAGCCGCCGTGGCATAACGCGAAGGTGTGGAGCCTGGAGCGGATGACGCGGGAGGCGAAGCACGAGGTGGTGGTGATGGCGGACTCGGACATACGGGTGGAGGCGGGGATGTTGGAGAAGGTGGCGGGGGAGTTTGCGGGGGATGAGAAGTTGGGGGTGGCGACCTGTCCGTACCGGGCGGTGGGGGGGAGCAGTGTCTGGAGCCAGATGGAGGCGCTGGGGATGAACACGGAGTTTATTGCGGGAGTGCTGGTGGCGAGGATGATTGAGGGGATGCGGTTTACGTTGGGGCCGACGGTGGTGGCGAGGAAGGCGGCAATCGCGGCGGCGGGGGGATGGGAAGAGTTGAAGGATTATCTGGCGGAGGATTTTGTATTGGGGCAGAGGGTGACGGAGCGGGGGTGGAACAGCATTCTTTCGGGGTGTGTGGTGGAGCACCGGATCGGGAGCCAAGGGAGGGAGGCGAACTTCCGGCACCGGTTGCGGTGGTACCGGTCGACGCGGCGTTCGCGGCCGGCGGGGTATGTGGGGCAGTTTTTCACGAATCCGCTGGTGGTGTTTTTGCTGTTGTGGCCGCTGGCGGATTTTCAGGCGGCGTTTTTGGGGGTGGCGTTGATGTTGCGGTATACGGTGGGGTTTGCGACGTTGAATGGGGTATTGAATGGGGGGATGGGGGTGAGGGAGATTTGGCAGTTGCCGGTGCAGGACGTGTTGAGCTTCGGGTTTTGGGTGGCGGGATTTTTCGGGAAGACGATTGAGTGGCGGGGGAGGCGGTTTGAGTTGAGCGGGGATGGGAAATTCAGGCTATTGCCGGGGGAGTGAGGTGTTTGTAGAAGAAGGTGGTGGCTTCGAGGCGGGAGGCTGTGGAGTCGAGGGCGAAGGCGGGGATGATGCCGAGGGGGGTGTAGCCGAGGGAGTGGTAGAGGGGCTCGGCTTTGTCGCCGGTGGCGGTGTCGAGCACGAGGAGAGTGCGGCCGAGGGAGAGGGCGAGTTGTTCGATGGCGAGCATGAGGGCACGGGCGATGCCGCGGCGGCGGGCGGTGGGGTGGACGAGGAGTTTTTTGATTTCGGCGCGGTGGGGTTGATTGGGGGGGGTGTCGATGTCGAGTTGGACGGTGCCGACGATGTGGCCGTCGAGACGGGCGAGCAGGACGATGCGGGAGTTGGCGTTGACGGCAGTGGCGACGTTGGACCAGAAGGTGAGGGCGTTTTCGAGGGAGAAGGGGATGATGAAGCCGACGCTGGCGCGCTCATGGACGACGTCGTGAAGGAGGAGGGCGAGTTGCTGGAAGTCGGCTGGGGCGCCGGGGCGCCAGGGGGTGAGGGTGAGGGACATGAGGAGGGTGTGAGGGGGGTTAGGGTTTGGGATCCTCTTTGCGGCCGACGAGTGGTTTTTTCTTTTCGCGCCAGTCCTTGAGGCCGCAGGCGGCGGCGACTTTGTAACCGGCTTTGGTGAGCATGTCCGCGGCACGCGCGGCGCGACCACCGCCGTTTCAAGCGGTGAGGATGGTTTTGTCCTTGGGGACTTCGGAGAGGCGTTTTTCGAGATCGGCGAGGGGGATGTTGACGTAGCCCTTGAGGGAGCCGAGCTCTTCGATTTCCTTGGGATCGCGGACGTCGAGGAAGAAGAGGTTGGACTGTTCCTTGATGAATTTTTCGAGTTCGTCGGCGTCGGTGATTTTGCGGATGGAGGAGTCCTGGGCGAGGGTGGCGAGGGCGGTCAAGAAGAGAGAGACGAGCCGTTTCATGTAATTGAGTGTAGCTGGTGTGGGGATTCCGAAAGGGGGGCTGGGGGGGGGCGGCATGCGCGAACGGTGCGGCCGACTTCAGCGAGGCGGCTGGAGGGAGGGGATTTCGAGGACGGGGTCGGGGCCGGCGCCGGGGGGAGTTTTGAGGTAGCGGGTGATCTTGCGGGCGGCGATGTCGACGATGGCGATCTGGTCTTCGTCCTGGAGGGAGAGGTAGGCGGTTTTGCCGTCGCGGGAGAGGGTCATGGAGAGGGGGCGGCCGGGGAGTTCGAGGCGGGTGATTTCCTTACCGGTGGCGATGTCGGCCCAGGCGACGCCTTTGCGGAGGTTGTAGAGAATGGTTTTGCCGCCATCGACGATGGCCAGGCGAGCGGGGCCGGGGCTGGTGGGGATGCGCTGTTCAATTTTGCCGCTGGTGGGGTGGATGCCGAGGATGAGGTCCGATTCCATGACGGTGAGGTAGAGGCGCTGGGCATCGGGGGTGAAGACGCTGCCCTGGGGATTCTGGCCGGCGGGGATGAGGCGGATCTGGCCGGTGGGAAGGTGGACGGCGGCGAGGGTGCCGCTGCCGGAGTTGCTGACGTAGGCGGTATCGCCGGAGGGGTTGAGGGTGACCATGTGGGGGGCCTGGCCTTGGGTGTCGTAGCGGCGGAGGACTTTGCGTTGTTGGGTATCGATGAGGAGGAGACCGGAGGGGCCTTCGACGGTGACGACGAGTTGATGGTTGTGGGGGTTGAGGTCCATGCCGTGGGGGCGGTAGTTGTTGCCGAGATCGAGGCGGGCGGAGAGTTGGCGGGAGTTGAGGTCGACGATGGCGATGGTGTTGCCGCCCTGGCCCTTGTCGGTCATCCAGAGCATGCCATTTTCGGTGACGAAGGCGAAGCGGCCGTCGGGGGAGAAGATGAGTTCGTGGGGGTGGGTTTTGAGGGGGACGGCGGCGAGGCGTTGGCCGGTGGAGGCGCGATAGAAGCCGAGAGCGTGACCCTTTTTTTCGACGACGGCGAGGTCCTGGGCCAAAAGGCTGGCAGCGACGAGGGAGAGCCAGAGGGAGTGCATGGGGACAGGGTATCAGGGGGAGATGGGGGAGTGGTAAGCGGTGGCGTGGGGAGTGCGCTTTTGTTTTTGGTGAAACTGTTCCACGGAGGGAGGCGCGGGAGATGGCCGTTTACTTCGCAGTTGGGGGTGTTCGAAAGGGGGCGGAATATGCGGCCGTCGTGGTTCATCCTCATAGTTTAGGATTCGGTTGTTCGCTCAGGCATTGCTTGTGGCGTAGACGGGTTGGTTTTGGCGGGTGCGGGTGGGACGGAATCAATGGGGCAATGGGGGCGGAAGGAGTGATTGGAGAATAGAAAAGTGGAGAGACGAGTCTTGCTGTCCAGCCTTGCCATAAGTCTTGACTGTAATCACTAGAGCCGTTGAGTGAGAGATTCAACTGTGATGGCTCGCATGCGTGCCACTTCGGCGGATTCCGTGCAGAGTACCCGTCTTGAGAGGGTTGTGCAGGGGAACCGTGATGCCATGAGGCGGTGGTCCCACATGCTCAAGCCGGATATGGCTTCCACTTTGCCGAACGAGGCGATATCCGACCTGTTGCAGCGCGCGAATGAGACGGTCACCGGAAACTCCGCGCGGTAGTTTCATGCAGCCTCGAGCGGGACCAACTCGTCTTTGACATAGTGCATTTGGAGTAGCCGAGGCCGCGTTGTGGAATCTTCAAAATGTAGTGAGACGGCTTCGAGCAAGTTTGCCCTTAGTTCATCCCAGGTATCCGCTTCGGTGAAAATGCCGTGACCCAGGGAGCGCGCGTAAAAGCCACCTTCTTCCGCGTCGCGAATCTCGAAGATCAACTCCATGAACTCAGCATAATCGAATGTTCCGGCCGCGTGCTTCGCTGGTTTCCCGCTGTCAGAACTCGTCCATGGGGCACGCTTACCTGGTGATGGGCGTGTGGTGGCTTGGCTGCCGAGACTGACCCGGGTCCACCCGACGATGGACTTTTGGGACCAGGCGCACTGCGCGGATCAAGGTTTCTGGGATGGGCATGACGGGCGAGCATGACGGGCCCGAGGGAGGCTGTTCGGTGAGGAGTTTGTACTGTGATCGCGAACAGGTGACCAAGGAGAACAGGCTGTCCGATCGCAGTTCTCCCTTCACGGAAGGACATGACTGCTCCTATCCGCCAATGGCGTACAATAACAACAAGTGGAACTGATCGAAACTTCGTTCTTCTCGAAACAGATCACCGAAGTTCTGGACGACGAAGAGTACCGGCGCTTTCAGACTGAGTTAAGCGCCAACCCAACGGCAGGGGCTCTGATTCGTGGAGGCGGTGGAATCCGGAAGGTTCGTGTGGCGGTGGGATCGAGAGGGAAGAGCGGCGGCGCCAGAGTGATTTACTACTGGGCTGTTCGAAGAGACGTGATCCTGCTGCTGTTTGCTTTTCCCAAGAACGTGGCGGGCAACCTGACCGCGCGACAGACCGCGCAACTAGCGAAGGTCGTTAAAGAGGAGTTTGGAAATGAAAAGTAAGGGACTGAATGAGCAGGTTTTTGGGGAGCTCCTGGAGAGCGTTCGGGAAGGTGGAGCGATCTTGCGTGGTCAGCGGAAGCCCTCACGCCGTTTTGTGGTGGAGGCATCCGGTGTGAGAGCGATTCGAGAACGCACGTGCCTTTCGCAATCGGAATTCGCGGACCTGATCGGAGTGAGCATCAAGACTCTGCAGAATTGGGAGCAGGACCGCCGCCGCCCGACGGGTCCGGCAGCAGCGCTGCTGCGGATCATTGCGCATGAACCGGGGCTGGCGCTGAAGGCGATTCATCGCGGGTAGTTTGAGATGAAGCGCGGCAGTTGGGTGGGGGAGTCGGCGGGTTAGGGAATGAGTATTGAGGGTGCGTTGGGGGATGGATCCGGGATCACTCTAAACTAAACCATTCAGACTCAGAACTCTCGTTCTTCGTCGACCCGTGCTCTCTCTACGCGCCGTTCGAGTAGTTCAATGTATTTCGTCAGCCAGTTTCGAACATTCGGTTCCGTTTCCGTATCGAGGAGGCGCCCCATCGCGCTTCGTTTGCCTTCGTAGTGACTGCTCTCGGGACCGGACCATCCTTCAGTGTCAAAGTTGGCTCGAAGATTGGACTGCACGTCTTCACGCTCGCCATACTGAATCAGCACATCCCTTGCGAGACTTCCCGGCGTCAGAATCGGCGCCGCGAGATGTGCAAGGTACCATGCTCGCCTTTCGACATCCGCATCAACCCATTCCCAAAGATCTTGTCGCGGAAGGGTGTCGAGGAAATTCGGCTGTCGCTGATCAAATGCGTGACTGTTGTCAATCCAATGTTTGAGATGGAACGCTCGTCGATCAATGGGTGGCCCTAAGCGTTCTCGGACAAGCGGCCACAAAAGCTCAGGCTCTTGCTGCGCCACCTCACGAAGCCATTTTGTAGGCCCGGTGTCGCCGAACTGCTGCAAGACCGCACTCTCAACGCCAAGATGATCGAAGATCACCGTTGCCAACGGTGGAACTTGGGTCGGATCTTGCGAGACGACAGCCCGTGCGAGTTCGCGCCACGAATGGTCAGTGAGCATCCCACTCGAACGGCTTCCTTCGGCGAAGAGACGCTCGTCAACAAGAATCTCCACCGTGTCCGGCAACGGTACTGGGCGAATAGGTTTGCTCCGCGTGTAGTATGCGTCCATGAGCTCAATGAGGGCTTGCATCTCATTACCGCCTGCACTGCGGAGGAGACCGCGCCATTCAGTGAACACCGCTTCCGAAAGGTTACGAATCTCCGTGCCGATCACGAACTGCCGCAGATTAAGAGCCGGGGAACGTCCTTCCTTCGTCACCTTCACCAAGAGCAGTCCGGTGTCATCATTCAAGCCGGATTGAAAAATCAGATGAAAGAGGACTGCTGCCACCCCTTCATCCGTGCTGCATTCGACGAGTTGTTCATACCAACGTTTCTCGTTGCGCTCTTTCGTTGCACGCAAGTACCCGCCAAGCAACCCGAGGTTTGCCCTTGACTCCGCAGCCACCGCCTGGGCAAACAACTGTTGCCAGAGCTTGCCCTCGTCGTCACGTTTCCCGAGTTGATAGCCAAACATGTGTGCATTGTGTGCCTCAGCCGACAACAACCATGGCAGTGTAGCGTCGAGAAGCGTCGCATCTTGTTGTGCTTCCTTCGCCAGCTCAATCATTGCCCGCTCGGTCTCATCGTCGACGCGCCAAGCTGTTCGTCCGACAAACCGGTGCAGTCGACCAACAAAATCCGCCCCACCATGTACGCGCTGAAGGAGCTGCGACCAGGCCGGACGATCTTTTTCTGGGAAGCGATCCAAGTGTTCAATACTGAACTCAAGCTGGTCAGCAAGCTCTTGCTTATTCACTCCCATCGCCGCGATTTCCCCGAGCGTGGCAAGGACAAGCGGTCCGAGTCGAGGAATTTGGCCGAGTTGGAATGCATGCTGAATCATCAGCTTCGTAGCCTCTGCCTGTTCGTTAATGGAGAGGTTCGGCAGAGTTTCACGCAGGAGCGTCCAAACCTGTTCGTAGGCGGCAAACCAATCGCCGTACGTCTTCGGCCTCCATCGCTCCGGTGGTAAGCGAAGACCTTGCACATCGCCTCCACCGGTTCGGACGAAATTGCGATAGTTGAACGCTATCCCGCATGCGCGGATCGCAAGCAACCGCACAACGGGGTCGGTGGCGGTGAGCATTGCCGCGAGCAGGGGGAATCGCTCCTCTGGGGGCGCTTCGGTAGGAGCGACATCGCCCGGCCCTAAGCTGAAGAGATTCGCGAACACGCCCGTTGCGTTGTTGGAAATGCGCGGTTCGTTCTCCGCGACGGCCAATCGCGCCAAGAGTTTCGCCGATCGCGTGAACAGTGGTCGCCACATTGCCATGCGCTCCAACGCCCAAACGATGTGCCGTCGCCCGTCGGTATTCTCACGCAGCGCGTCGATGGATTCCTTGCCGATCGTGGCATCGAGACAATCAAGCCCGCGCGAGGGATTGGCTTCAGCGAGAACGTTAAAGACCTCCGCTCCGCTCGACGACTTCAAAAGGGAGGTCTTCACAAAAGGGCCTTCAGGCCCCAACAACTCATTTACCAGTTTTGTTGCGACGCCTGACTCGCGAGCGTACCGTAGCATGTCATAGAACCATCCGCGCATTGTCACCGGAAGTGCGTCGACAAACGGGGCAAAGTCGATGTGTGGTCCGTAAAGCTCCCACCATTCCCCCCAGAGTTTGATATGTAATGCCTTCGGAGTGATATAGAGGGTGGTTTCGCCCTGGAGAATGCGTCGTTTGCGCAAGCCGTCGATTGCGGCGAGTACCTTTCCTTTGTCGATGGTCGGGTGGTTTTTCTGGATCAGCGCGATGATCGTATCGAGTTCTTCAGCGACGGGTTTTTTCCATCCGAATTTTCGGAAGAGCGCGCAGTACCGGAGAAGTATGTGGCGTTCGCGCACCAGCTCTCCCTTGGGGTCGTCGGTACCGCAGATGTATCGGCCCCAGACATCGACGGTGTCGGGAGCTTGGAGCAAATCATTGGGGTAGCTTCGGAGATTGCCGCCGATGACGTGAGCGACTCGCGGACTCCCGCTGCAGAGTGGCACGAATCCTTGGCTTTGATTTCCCGGTACGTACTGTTGCAAAATCGCGAAGACCTGCTTTTCATCGAGCGGTGCAACCGAAAGGACCACTGTCGACCCGCCGACATGTGGCATCTCATGTTGCAGGGTGACCAGCTTAATACGCTCGCCCTGATGTTCAAGTGTGTTCCAAAGGTTTTGCGCCTCTTGCACCTCCGTATCGTCGACAACGAGGATTGCGTGGCGACGCTGATCATGAAGGAGAAGCTCGACGATTCCGCTGGCGGTGCACTGGCGGGGCGACGGGAAATAAATGACAAGCGGTGCAAGATCCTGGGCACGGGTCGCTTCAAGCACCATGCGAGTCTTCCCCGCACCCGGCTCGCCCGTCAAACATACGTGAATCGCACGAGTGCGACCACGAAGCTCACCTTCGAGTTGGGCTCGAATACCTTCTTGCGCAGGCCCATACTCTACCGGCGGGATCATGTCAGACTGTGACGCCCATTCACGATGCGTGCGAAACGGACTGCTGGGGATCCGTTGCGCGCGCAACGAGAGCGCGACGTGCATGCTCAATTCAGCCGCGATGTGATTGCCACGGATCACCTTGATCTTTGGATTAACAATCGCCGGATGGTGCTTCTTCAATAACTCCTTACACCCATCTATTGTCGTGTCGTCCTCCGTCTGGTTCGGGTTGTCGCTCCCGAAAAGGACGACAACAAAGGTCGCATTGTTCTTGAGGCAGTACTCCACGCGTGGCTTGAGGTCATAGCTCCCGTCGACGCAAAGAAGCTCCTTGATTTTCGCGGGCTGGGTCGCGGAGAAATCACCCGTTTTGATCTGATAACGCGTCAGGCCTTGCGAGAGCAGACCCGTCGTGGCCGGCGCAGCACTAACTTCGGCGTCAACTCCGCCGTCGGCGGCAGTGATGTTACTCGGCACGCTCACATCGAGAATGTTGATGCCTTGTCGCCAGGACTCTGCCCACAGTAGGTCCCGGAACAAGTCGACCGCCTCTTCTGGATTGAGCAGCTTGAGCAGTTTTGGATCAACCGTAGCTATCGATGACATGAAGGGTATTCTCCGAACTGAATGATTTCACCCGCATCACTTACGAACGACGCCCTAATCCAGTTGACCACGTCTGCAAGACGAAGCGTTTCACGATCACGAATCCAAGCTCGGCCAGTCTCTCGGCCAGATCTTCGATCGTGTGCTTCCCCACCGTGTGAGAGAGAATGCTCAAATCCGCAGCAACCACCATCACCGCTTGCCATGACTGCTCAACGATTCTGTCCGCCTGCCCGGGACTCGGTGTACCGGCCCGAATAATGTGCCGATGCTCGTCAAAAAGGGTCGCGAGATGTTCAGGACCTGTGACTATGCTCGCAAGTATGATCCATCTTGGTAATCGGCACAGCGACACTCTGTTGCTCCGACGAAGTATCTATGGCGAGCGGTACAACAACAACGGTGATCGTGAAGACGACCAATCACGGCGATATGCAAGTTGGTGGACGAATCGACGTGATACTCGTCACAGGCGGAAGATTGGGCTCGTTATTGTGAATTTGAACTGGAAGTGTTTGAAGCTCAGGTAACTCTATCCTTCGGGCGGATCGTCGCAATCCGGAAGTTGGCCCCAAACGGCTTTCTGGGAAATTGGCGGACGGGTTTTGGCCTGGGTCACTCGCGATTCGGAAGGAAGAGCAGATGATTGCACGGATGCGGAGCGATGGACTGGGTGGGGTTAGGGTTTTTTGGTGGGGTCGGGGGGGAGTTCGCTTTTGCGGCGGAGGGTGGGGGGCTTGCGGGATTTGAGTTTGGGGTCGCCTTCGAGTTTTTTGTCCTGGGTGGCTTTTTCCTCTTTTTCGGCGGTGGTCATGAGGGCTTCGCGCTCTTCCTTCTGCTTCTTTGCGTCTTCCACTACCTTGCGGCCGCGGGAGGCGAGGTCGCCTTCGCCGGATTCGATGGAATCCTTGGTGGTGTCGATGGCCGAGGTGAGGACGAACTCGTAACGGGATAGGTCGCGGGCTTCGAGGGCGGCGAATTTTTCGAGCTTGGCGAGCATGTTTTTTTCGGCGGCGACGACGGCGGAGATGCCTTCGTCGATGGGTTTGTTGCGGCGGAGGGCGTCGTCGGCGACGGTGTCGATGGCTTCGATGATCTTGGCGTACTGATCGAGGAGGTCGTGGATGAGGACGCTGCGGCCGGCTTTGTCCTTGGCAAAGAGCTGGTCGAGCTGGTCGATGCGCTGGCGGGCGAACAGGAGGTAGAGCTTGAGGCGTTCGTTGGGTTCCTGAACGAGGCGGACGCGTTCGACTTCGTCTTCGGTGAGGAAGTCTTTTTGGGCGAAGGCGGCGAGGGGGAGCAGGAGGAGAGCGCGGCGGATCATTCTTTTTTACTCATGACACCAGCGAGAACTTTTTCGTGGACGGCGTTGATGCGGTCGTAGGCGGCCTGGGCGGCGGGGCGGGTGTCGATGGGGGTGTCCTTGACGAGGGAGTCGGCGCGGCGGAGCAGAGCGCGAAGGCGGAGCTCGACGCGTTTGTAGTGGCCCGTATTCTTATAAGGTTTACCGAGGGACTGGAGGGTGGCGAGGGCTTTTTCAGCGTGGGTGGCGGCGGCCTCGATTTGGGAGGAGGCGAGGGATTGCGCGGCGGCGTCGAGGGAGGCGAGGTAGTCTTTGGCGGGGGTCTGGAGGAAGAGCAGGAGGGCAAGGAAGGGGATCAACGGTTGACCTCGCGTTCGAGAATTTTGAGGCGCTGGCGGGCCTTGAACTCTTCGTCGGGGAACTTGCCGCCGGCGACGTTGAGGAAGTCCTGGTAGGCGGTGAGGGCGGCGCGGGCGCCCTGGCGGTTCTGCTTGACCTTGTCGAGAGTGATGGCGCGGAGGTAGAGGTGGCCGGGCTTTTCGGCGTTGAGCTGGCGGAGGCGTTCGAGGGCGGTGAGGGCGACGTCGTAGCGCTCCATGAGGACGGTGGCGGTGGCGAGGTCGGACCAGGCTTCGGGGGAATTGGGGGAGAGCTTGACGGCGAGGGCGAACTGGTTGGCGGCGAGGTCGAACTTGCGCATTTCGCGGAGGAGGCGGCCGTAGAGGAGGCGGAGTTCGCCGTTATTGGGCTCAAGGCGCAAGGCGGCGTCGATGGGGGCCTGGCATTTGCCGGGCTGGCCGGCCTGGAGATAGGCCGTGGCGAGGGCGGTGTAGTTGGCGACCGTGGGGGAGGACTTCGCTGCGGCTTCGAGCTCGGGGATGGCGCTTGCGGCTTTGCCGGACTTGAGCAGGAGGTCGCCGAGGCGCTCGCGGGCGGCGGGGTCGTTGGGGAAGCGGCGGTAGAGGGCGATGGCGGCGTCGAAGTTTTTGTCCGCTTCGTGAACGGTGGCGAGGTGGAGGAGGGCCTGTTCGAAGGAGGGGTCGAGTTGGACGGCCTGTTCGATGAAGGGGGCGCCGGCGGCGGTTTTGCCCTGATTGAGGAGGGCCATGCCGACGCCCTGGGCGGCTTCGGCGGATTTGGGATTGATCTCGAGGGCTTTGCGGAAGGCTTTTTCGGATTCGGCGCCGCGGTTCAAATTGAGCAGGGCGTCGCCGAGGTAGTAGTTGGGGCGGTATTCGTTGGGCTTGGTGGCGGCGGCGGCGGAAAGAACGGGGGCGGCGTCGGCGTAGAGTTTTTGGCGGAGGAGGAGGATGCCGAGGTTGAGCTGGGCTTCGTAGAGGCCGGGCTTGAGGGTGAGGACTTTGCGGTAAGAGGCGATGGCTTCGTTGTCCTTGTTGAGCTGGGACTGAGCGAAGGCGAGATTGAAGTGGAGGGAGAAGTCGTTGGGATCGGCGGCGAGGGCCTTGAGGAAGAGGGCTTCGGCTTCGGCGGGTTTGCCGGAGTCGAGGGCCTTGATGCCGTCCTCAGCGGGAGTTTGTAATGCGAGGCAGAACAGCAGCGGCGCGATCACGATTTCAGCATATCGCTTATGGAAGGGGGAGGTTGGTAAAGAGGAATTTGCCGCCGGCGGATTTGACCTCGATGAGGCGCTGGGGGCCGATGAGGGGGAGGAGGCGATCGACGGAGGGGCCTTCGATGGTGAGGTAGTAGCGGGCGGGGCTGAGCCAGAGGTCGCGGAACTGGGCGTCGTTGAGGAAGACGGCGGGGGCGCCGGGGGCGTAGCTGCCGTATTCGAGATTGTTGACGCGGCCATTGAGGAGGAGAGCGGTGCGGCCGGTGTAGAAGAAGATGCTCGAGAAGGTGTAGTACTGGTTGTCGGCGATCCATTGGCCCGGGGGCGCGGCGGCGAGGGCTTGGGCGAGGGGGCGGGAGGAGAGGAAGGGGTCGAAGGTGATCATGGCCCAGCGGGCGGCATTGAGAAAGATGACGCTCATGGCGGCGAGGGAGAAGACGGCGAGGCGGGGACGGAGCCAGGCGCCGAGGGAGGCGATGAGGAAGGCGAGGCCGGCGAGCAGGAGGGGGCCGCGGAGGTAGGCGAAGCTGGGGATGGTGAGATCGCCCATGTGACCGAGGGAAAGGGTGTAGGCGTCGGGGCTTTGGCTCTGGAGGGCGCGGGAGATGTCACCGGGAGTGGGGAGGGACCAGACCTGGGAAAGCAGAAAGAGGATGGCGGAGAGGGCGAGCAGGGAGAGGATGCCGACGAGGCGGAAGGCCCAGGGGCGGGGGTGGAGGAGGGCGGTGGCGAGCAGGAGGGCGAAGGCGGGGTAAGCGGGCATGGAATAGTATTCCTGCGTTGTCGAGAAGGTGAAGAAGACCATGAGGAAACCGGCCCAGCACGAGCAGAGAGTGAGGAGGGCGCGGTGGCGGGAGGTGGTGGCGGTGCGGGGCGTGAAGAAGTGGAAAGCCCAGGGGAAGAGCCAGAGGAGATGGAAGGCCCAGAAGGCGAGGCGGGGGACGGTGTTGTAGTCGCGGGGGTGGCGGATGTTGAGGAAGCGGAAGACGTGTTCGTTGAGGAAGTAGAACCAGAAGAAGCCGTGGTACTCGCCGGGGAGACTGCGTGGGGTGAGGTCGAAGAGAGGGGGGTTGGCGAGGGTGGCGGCGATGTGCCAGGGGGCGGCGATGAGCAGGAGCAGGGCGAGACCTTCGAGGACGCGGAGGCGGCGCCAGGTGTGGGGGGAGAGGAGTTGGCTGGTGATGAGGAGATAGAGGAGGGCGGCGGCGCCGGGGAAGAGGAGGGCGATGAGGCCTTTGAGAAGGAGACCGAGGGCGATGGAGATGGAAAAGAGGTTGGACCAGAGGCGGGGGCGGGGCTCATCGGGGTCGAGGGCGCGGAGGAAGGACCAGAGGGCGAGAGCGATGGTGAAGGTGAGGATGACGTCGGGGATGAGGATGCGGGTGAAGAGCCAGAGGCCGAGGCTGGTGGCGAGGATGAGTCCGCTGAGGAGGCCGAGGGCGGGGCCGGCGGCCCAGGCGCCGATGCGGGCGGTGAGGAGGGCGAGGGCGATGGAGAAGAGGGAGATGGGGATGCGGGCGGCCCAATCGTGGATACCGAAGAGGCGGAAGCTGGCGGCGATGAGCCAGTAGACGAGGGGGGATTTTTCGAGGTAGGGGATGCCGTTGAGGCGGGCAGTGACCCAATCGCCGGACTGGAGCATGTTGACGGCGATCTGGGCCTGGACGGCGTCGACGTCGTCCAGGAGGGAGGGAGGACTGAGGAGGCTGGGGCCGTAGATGAGGGAGGCGAAGAGGGCGACGATTAGAGTGTAGTGGCGGGTTGGATATTCCATCGTTTCATCCACAGGAAGAGAGTGAGAAGACCCCAGAGGGTGTAGCCGGCGTTGGTGCGGCGGGATTGGTGGCGGGCGATTAAAGCGCGGACGGCGGCGGGGTCGAAGAGGCCGGAGAGGCGGAGGTTGGATTCGCTGAGGGTGTCCTCGAGCAGGGGGCGGAGAATGGTGCGGAACCAGTGGTGGGTGGGGATGTCGAAGCCCTGCTTGGAGCGGGAGAGGACGCTGGGGGGAACCTTGTCGCGGACGAGTTGGCGGAGGACATATTTGAGAGTGCCGTTGTGGAGCTTGAGGTGTTCGGGGAGGCGGGCGGCGAACTCGATGATGCGGTGGTCGAGGAAGGGGGGACGGACCTCGAGGGAGTGGGCCATGGACATGCGGTCGCACTTGTAGAGGATGTCGTCGGGGAGATAGAAGGTCTGGTCGAGCCAGAGGTGGCGGTTGAGGGCGCCGACGGTAGAGCTTTCCGTGGGGAGGCGGCGGTAGAGGTCGGCGGGGGGACGGTGGGGGATGTGGGGGGCGAGGGCCTGTTTTTCGGCGAGGGAGTTTGTGCCGTTCCAGAAGAGGTGGGCGTTTTCGGGGGACTCGAGGGAGCCGGCGAGGAAGCGTTTGGCTTTGTATTCGAGGCTGATCTTGTCGTTGGAGGCGGGCCAGAGGTGGAGCAGGGAGAGGGCGGCGCGGCGGAGCAAGGGGGGGATGGCGCGGGCGCGAGTGGCGTAGGAATCGGCGAGATAGGTCTGGTAGCCGGCGAAGAGTTCGTCGGCGCCCTCGCCGCTGAGGGCGACGGTGACGTGGCGGCGGGTCATGCGGGAGAGGAACCAGACGGGGAGGGCGCCGGCGTCGGCGCTGGGTTCGTCGGAATAGTAGGAGAGATCGTGGATGGCCTCGATGAGGCCGGAGGCGGGGTTGACGTCGAACTCGTGGTGATCGGTGGAGTAGACGCGGGCGACTTCGCGGAACCAGGGGGATTCGTCGAAGCTGCGGCCGGTGAAGGAGACGGAGAAGGTTTTGAGGCGCTGGGAGGAGGCTTGGGCGGCGTAGTGGAGGATGGTGGTGGAATCGAGCCCACCCGAGGCCCAGATGCCGAGGGGGACATCGGAGACGAGTTGTTCGGAGACGCTCGAGAAGAGGAGGGTGTGGAGTTGGGACTTGGCGTCGTCGAGAGAGATGGTGTTGTCGGGCTGGAGTTCGAGATTCCAATAGGGCTCTTGTGTGAGGCGGCCCTGGCGCCAGTGGAGGAAGCAGCCGGGGCGGAGCTTTCTGATGCCGGCGATGAGGGTATGGGGTTGGGGGACGTAGTTGAGCGAGAGGTAGTAGGTAAGGGCTTCGGGGTCGAGGTGGCGGAGGACGGCGGGGTGGTCGAAGAGGACCTTGAGTTCGGAGCCGAAGATGAGTTGTTGCTGGTGCTGGTAGTAGTAAAGAGGTTTGATGCCGATGCGGTCGCGGACGAGGAAGAGTTCCTGGAGGCGGAGGTCCCAGATGGCGAAGGCGAACATGCCGCGGAGTTTTTTGAAGCTGGCGGGGCCCCATTGGCGGTAGGCCTCGAGGACGACTTCGGTGTCGCAGTGGGAGCGGAAGCGGTGGCCGAGGGCGGAGAGTTCGTCACGGAGGGAGGCGAAGTTATAGACCTCGCCGTTGAAGACGATGACGGATTGGCCGTCTTCGGCGAGGATGGGCTGGTTGCCGCCGGAAAGGTCGATGATTTTGAGGCGGACGGCGCCGAGGGAGAGGGTGGCATCGGACCAGGAGCCTTGTTGGTCGGGGCCGCGGTGGGTGATGGAGCGGGTCATCGATTGGATGCGGCTGGTTTCAGCGTGTTGGCCGAAGTGGGTGTAGCCGGCGATTCCGCACATTTCTACAGTGTCGCAGGAGCGGGGTGGATAGGATAAAAGAGATGAAGCTGATAGCACTATTTGGGTTTGTTGCGATCGCCGCGGCGCAGGCGGTACCGAAGGAGTTGGATGGACGGTGGCGGACGGCGCAGGTATCGAAGGAAGGAATAGGGGCCATATATTCCTTTGGAAGCGGGGGAGTGGTGGGAGTTTCCATGGGGCCGCTGGCGCCGGGCCGCTATCGGGAGGAGGGGCAGGATGTGTTGCTGCCGCCGCTCACCGAAGGTGGGCCCCCGAACCGGATGCAGATGGACTTTTCGACGCCGGGCTGGTTAAGACTGAAGCAAGGGGGCAGAACGCTTGTTGAGTTGGCGCGGGCAGGGGGAATGCAGAAGGGCGGGGGGAGGCTGGTGGGGCAATGGAACGCAATGCAAGATTTCAAAGGAAAGAAGTGTCCGACTTTGTATTTCTTTTATCCAGACGGGCGCTGTTTGTTCATTATGGCGGTGGAATCGATGCAGGGGAAGTTTAGCATTAGCGACGGCCGGATGACGATCCGCTTTCCGGACGGGAAGAAGGCGGAGGGGCCTTACCGCCGCACGGGGACGAAGCTGACGATTCCGAGCCTGCGAGAAGGGGCGAGCACGGTGCTGGAGATGTACTAAGGCATGGAGTATGTGTATGGACTGGTGGGTGTGGTGATTCTGCTGCAACTGATTGTGTTGTTGCGGCCGGATGGGACGCGGGTGTTGCTCGAGGAATTCTGGAGGCTGCGGGCGGAGAACGGCAAGCAGTTGGAGGAGATCCGGGCGACGGTGGACGAGAAGCTGCAGGCGACGCTCGACCGGAGGCTGGCGGAGAGTTTTCAGGCTGTGAGCCAGAGGCTGGAGCAGTTGCACCGCAGCCTGGGGGAAGTGCAGACGCTTTCGACGGGGGTAATGGATCTGAAGAAGATCCTGGGGAATGTGAAGACGAGGGGAGTGTGGGGGGAGGTGCAACTGGGGGCGCTGCTCGAGCAGGTATTGACGCCAGAACAGTATGAAGCGAATGTGGGGGTGACGGGGACGCGGGAGCGAGTGGAGTATGCGATTCGGCTGCCGGGGACGGATGAACCGGTATGGCTGCCGGTGGACGCGAAGTTTCCGCTCGAGGATTATCAGCGGCTGGTGGAGGCTTCGGAAGCGGCGGATGGGGCGGGGGTGGAGAAGGCGTTGCGGGATCTGGAGGCGAGGGTGTATCAGTTTGCCCGGAGCGTGCGGGAGAAGTATGTAGCGCCGCCGCGGACGACGGATTTCGCGATTGTGTTTTTACCGACGGAGGGATTGTACGCGGAGTTGATGCGGCGGACGCAATTTGTCGACCAAGTGCAGCGGGAACAGAAGGTATTACTGGCGGGGCCGTCGACTTTATTGGCATTGTTGAACAGCCTGCAAATGGGTTTTCGGACGCTGGCGATACAGAAGCGTTCGAGCGAGGTGTGGGAGTTGTTGGGGGTAGTGAAGGCGGAATTTCTGAAGTACCACACGGTGCTGGGAAAGGTGAAAGAGAAGCTGGAGGGGGCGGCGAAGACGATCGAGGAAGCTGAGACGCGGACGAGGGTGATCGAGAGGCGGCTGCGGAATGTGGAAGAGAAGCCGATGGTGGCGGGGGAATCAGGGGAGGGGTAAGCGCTCGTAGACGAGCTTGTTGCGGAAGCCTTTGCCGCGGGCGTCGATGGTCATGCGGCGCCCGTCGCGGGAGATGGTGCGGCGGGCGCGGACGGTAACGGCGCCTTGTTTAGTGAAGACCTGATCGAGGCGGGAGGCATTGCGCCAGAAGAGGGCGACGTGATCATAGAGGGTGCCGCCGGTGAAGGGGTAGGGCTTGCCGTCGTAGCGGGCGCGGAACTCGGTGTGAAAGGGCTTGCCGTCGGCACTGACGCCATCGTGGAGGAAGCGAACCCAATCGCCGTCGGCGACCCATTGGCGCTGGGATTGGCGGGGGGCGGGAGCGCTCTCGTAGCGGGATTCGGCGGGGAGGAAGCGCCAAGCGCCGAGGGCGCGGTCATCGAGGCTCAGGAGCAGAAGCAGGGAGAGGGAGAGCATTGGTTATTCATAACGCAGCGCCTCGGCGGGCGCAACACGGGAGGCGGAGCGGGCGGGATAGAGGGTGGCGAGGAAGGAGACGAGGAGGGCGAAGCCTACAATCCAAAGAGAATCGAGGGGATTGGGCAGAAAGGGGACGTAGGGGATGGAGTAGATCTCTTCGGAGAGTTGGATCCAGCGGTAGTGATCGGCGAGGTAGCTGAGGCCGAAGCCGAGGACGAGGCCGGCGGCGGAACCAACGGCGCCGATGAGGAGGCCCTGGAGCATGAAGATGAGGCGGATCTGGCTGGTGCGGGCGCCCATGGCGAGGAGGATGGCGATGTCACGTTGTTTTTCCATGACCATCATGACGAGGGTGATGAAGATGTTTAGGGCGGCGACGAGTTGGATGAGGCCGATGGTGATGAGGCTGACAATACGTTCCATGCGGAGGGCGCCGAGGAGTTGGCGGTTCTGGTCCATCCAGTGGGTGGCGAGGAATTGGTTGCCGAGCAGGCGCTGGGCCGAGTCGGCGAAAGGTTCGGCGGCGTTTAGGTCGGCGATGCGGATTTCGATGGCATTGACGACATCGCCGGTGGACATGATGCGCTGGAGCTGGGGGAGGGCGAGGAAGGCGAAGTTGGAATCGACGTCGTAGAAGCCGGTTTCGATCGTGCCAGCGATGCGGAGGCGGTGGTAGCTGGGGCGCGGGCCGAAGGGGGTGAGTTCCCCGAGGGGGTTGATGACCTGGATGTAATTGCCGGGGCGGAGGCCGAGGGTTTGGGCCATTTTGTTGCCGAGGAGAATCCAGGGGGGATCCTGGGGAGATTCTGAAAGTTTGTCGAGGCTGCCGGTGCGGACGAAGGGGGCGAGACTGGAGGCAACGCGGGGGTTGGACAAGTCGACGCCCTTCAGAATGGCGCCGGTGCTGGAGCCGCCGGCACTGAGGAAGACTTTTTCGTAGAGGGCGGGAGAGGCGTCGAGGGCGCCGGGCAGGGCGGAGAGGCGTTGCGAGAGTCCGCGCCAGGCGGCGATACCTTCGCCGGGAGCGCGTTCAGTGATGGTGACATGGGCAGTAGCGCCGAGGAGATTTTTCTGGAGGGTGACGCGGAAGCCGTTGTTGATGCCGATGGCGATGACGAGGGCCATGACGCCGGCGGCGACACCGGCTACGGAAAGGGCGGAAATGAGGGAGACGGCGGACTGGCGGCGCTTGGCCTGGAGGTAACGGCGGGCGACGAAGAGCTCGAAGGACACAGTTAGCGGCGGACCAGGACTTCGCGGATATTGTCGCGAGTGAGGAAGAACTTGACGGCGGCGAAATCGTCAAAGAGCCGTTCGATATTGCGGTTGGTGAAGTTTTGACCGGGGGGCATCTCGCCGCGTTGTTCGAGCAGGAGGGAGTGTTGATCCTGGATCTTGAATTGGAACTGGGGCACGAGGGAGGCGCGATCCTTGGCGTAGAAGTAGGCGAGGATGTGGGCGCCGGGTTCGAGGACACGGTGGAGATGGTCGATGGTACGCTCGAGGAGACTGGGGCGAAGGAACTGGAGGCAATCCCAGACGAGGGCGCCATCGAAGGGGCCGCGCTGGTCGGAGAAGGTTTGGATGAGGAAGCTGTCGACGCGGGCGGGATCGCGCTGATTTTCGTAGAAATCGCCATCGCCGAAACAATCCTCGAGGGTGGCGAAGAAGTCCTCGGAATAGAGGCGAGTGCCGAGATGGGTCATGAAGGCGATATTGGCGGAGTTGGCGCCGCCGAGGTCGAGCAGGCGGAGGTCGCGCGAGGGATCGAGGGAGCTGACGAACTGCCGCAACGCGGGGCTGTGGCGGGAGATGGGCGCCGGCTTGGCGAGGGAAGCGGGCGGGGCGATAGGAGCAGGGGGCTCGGGGCCAGGGATGGGAACCATAGGAGGGCGCGGGGGGCGGAGGCTGGATTCCGTATCCTCAGTTCCGCGAACGGCCCGAAAAAATGCCTTAAAGGGATTCGCCATCGAGTACAGATACCAGCTTACTTCTTGTCGCCTCCGCCGGCGGAGGCCGCCAGGGTTTGGGAAGGCACGGCCTGGGGAGCGGGTTGGGCCTTGGGAGCGGGTTTGGGTTCGAGGCGGACGATATCGATGGAGCCTTTGAAGAGAGCGCCATCTTCGATCTGGATGCGGGCAGTCTTGATGTCGCCGACCAGGCGGGCTTCCTTGCGGATTTCGGTTTTATCGGTAGCTTCGACGTTACCCTGGACGGCGCCATAGACAACGATGTCCTTAGCTTTGATGCCGGCCTTGACCTTGGCGTTGGGGCCGATGGTGAGCTTATGTTCATGGGCCTCGATGGAGCCATCGATCTCGCCGTCGATGATGAGGTCTTCCTTGGAGTGGATCTGACCGGTGATGGAGACGCCTTTTCCGATGGTGGCGGTGCGGGCGGCAACGGGGGCGTCATAATCGGGACGGGAGGGCATGGTTTGCATGGGCACACCTTCATTCATGGGGGATGAGGGGGAGGGACGGGTGGCTGTTTCTTCTTCTTTACGGCGATTCCACATGACGGGGGGACTCCTGTGAGAGGATTACGTTTCAGTAAAAAGGCTAGCGAATCGCGCGCCTCCAAAGCAAATGAAAATAGGACTATGCTGATCAGTTGCAAATCGGTTGGGATACAGTACGGGGATTTTCGCGCGCTCGCGGAATTGGATCTCGAGGTGAGAGAGGGAGAAGCGGCGGTACTGGTGGGACCAAACGGGGCGGGCAAGAGTTCACTGCTGAAGGTGCTGAGCGGGTTTGAGACGGAAGCGGCGGGGGAGGTGTTAGTGATGGGAGAACACCCGGGGACAGCCAAGCGGGAGTGGCGGAGACGGATCGGGGTTTTGCCGGAGCATTTGGGGTTATTTGACGCGCTGACGGTGGAGGAGCACCTGCGGCTGTCGGCGGATCTTTATGAAGTGGGAGGAGGAGGGAAGCGGGTAAAGGAACTGTTGGGTTTGCTGGGGCTTGAGGCGGGGCGGGGGCGGTATGCGGCAGCGTGTTCGTATGGGATGAGAAAGAAGACGGCGCTGGCGCTGGCGTTATTGCATGGGCCGAAGGTGCTGATCCTGGACGAGCCCTTCGAGGGGTTGGACCCGGCGTCGTGCGAGACGGTGCTGGCGCTGCTGCGGATGTTGAAGCAGCGGGGGGTGGGGATGATTGTTTCCTCGCACATGTTGCTGCATGTGGAGCGGCTGGCCGATGAGGTGGTGCTGCTCGACCACGGCAGGGTGGTGTGGCGGAAGCGGGAAGTAAAGGCCGGGGAGTTGCGGGATCATTATCTGGACGTGGTGAAGGCACAGGCATTGCCGGACCTGGAGTGGTTCTAAGTGCTGGCGTTATTGCGGGCGCTGGGCGTGAGCACATGGCGCGAGATCCGGACGCTGAACTCGATTGAAGGAAACAACTTTTTCTATCTGGTGCTGCTGCTGTCGATGCAGCCGGAGGCAGTGGGATTTATCTGGATGGTGCTGGGGGGGATTGTGCTGGCGCCGGTGCTGGCGGCGCCGTTTGCGCGGATCCCGGCGCAGCGGCTGCGGCTTTGGCCTCTCTCGCGCCGGAGCGAGCGGGGGCTGCGCATGTTTTCGCGGCCGGAGATGCAGGCGGCGCCGTGGTTGTGGAACCTGCTGCCGACGCTCGAATTGCGGCAATACGTGAGAACGCTCGACTTTGTACTGGCTGGGTTGATGGCGTTGAGCGGGCTGGGGTACCGATACCTATACCCCGAACCACAAGCGGATGCCCTACCCGTACTGGCGCTATTGGTGGTGTTGGCACTGAGCACGCTAGGGCAAAGTTTGTTTGCGCTGGATGGATACGCGGGGAGAGCGCGATGGCGACTAAGCTCGCGGGGAGGGGTTTGGATTCTGGCCAGGAAAAGCCTGACGCTATTGGGAATGGGGGTGGTACTGACGGTGGGGGTCGAGCCGGTAGCGGGGCTGGCGGGGATGCTGGCGGCACTGGCGGTGGGGCATCACATAAGCGTGTTGGGGCCGAAGGACGGAGTAGGCTGGCGATTCATGGGGGGGCATTTTTTTCCGCACGGTTTTTTTCAGGTAATCGGCCTGTTTTCTTGTGGGATCGCGGCGAGCCGGGGGGAGTGGGTGTATTTGGGATTGGCGGGCGGAGCGTATGTTGTTAGTCTGGCCGTGTATGGAGTGTTGCTCGAGCGAGCAGCATTACAAAAACTTTAGGTGCTTAAAGTATTGACAGTGCTAATTTAGAAACAAGTTTCGCATGCGCATTCTAGTTGTCGAAGACGAAAAAAGAATCGCTGATTTTCTCGGCCGGGGCCTTGAGAGCGCCGGGTACAGCGTCGACATCGCACCGGACGGGCAATCGGCGCTGGACATGGTGCATGCCGCGGATTATGACCTGATCACGCTTGACATGATGCTGCCGGACATGGACGGGCTGAAGGTACTTGAGAAGATCCGGAACCGGAAGACGAACCCGCCGGTACTGATTTTGAGTGCACGAGGGGCGGTGGAGGACCGGGTGAAGGGGCTGGAGTTAGGGGCGGACGACTATTTAACAAAGCCGTTCGCGTTTGTGGAGCTGCTGGCGCGGGTGAGGGTATTGTTGCGGCGGGGACAGCCGACACCGGAAAAGCTGACGGTGGGAGATTTGTCCTTGGACTGCATCCGGCGCAAGGTGGTACGGGCGGGAGACAATATCGACCTGGCGCCGAAGGAATTTTCGATCTTGGAATATCTGATGCGGAACAAGGGGCGTCCGCTATCGCGAACAATGATCGTCGAGCATGTTTGGGACATGGATTATGACGGGTTGACGAACATCGTGGACGTGTACATACGGCATCTGCGTTCGAAGGTGGACGACCAGTATCCGGCGAAAATGATCCACACGGTGAGGGGAGTGGGTTATATGCTGGAGCTGCCAGAGATGCGCAACGACAAGCCGAATCCGTAAAGACGCATGAAGTTCAGCGGCCATATCTTCAAGGGACTGCGGTTCCGGTTGGCGCTGAGCTACACGTTGTTTTTCGCGATCCTGCTGGCGGGTTTCGGGTTTGTGCTGCGGGGGATGTTGCGGGGAGTGATCGAGACGACGGTGCAGGGTCTGCTCGATGAGGAGTGGGCGGCTTGTAAGGGTTTCTTGCGGCTGGACGGGAACGGTAAACCGCAATGGGTTTATGATCCGAACGACAAGGAAGAAGCGGCGATTGTCGAGCGGTTAAGGTTGATATACATGATCGCGGATGAAAAGGGCGAAGTGGTGGAAAGCTCGGAGGTGTATCGCGAGATGGGGTTTCAATCACCGGCGGTAATCGCGCGGGTGCTAGGGGAAAGCAAACCGAGTTACGCATTTCAGAAGAACGGGCGGGATCAGGTATTCCTGGTGAGGCAGGGGACGTTGAGTGAGCCGGGGGGGCGATTTTTCGTGGCGCTAGGGCGGAACTTCACGCCGAGTCTGCAGGTGATCAATGAGTTCAGCAACGCGTATTTCGGAGCATTGCCGCTGGTGACGCTGACGGCGGCATTTCTGGGATGGATGCTGGCGCGGCGGGCGATTGAACCGCTGAAGGAAGTGGCGGGGCAGATGGCGCAGGTGACTGGATCGAATCTGTCGCTGCGGGTTCCGCCACGAGGCTCGCGGGACGAGTTGGACCACATGATCGAGAGCTACAACCGGATGGTGGAAAGGCTGGAGAAGAGCTTTCAGCAGATCCGGCAGTTTTCAACGGATGTTTCGCACGAATTGCGGACACCGATCACGGTGGTGCGGGGACAACTGGAAGTAGCGATGATGACGGCAAAGGGGGAGGGGGAGCTACGGGAAGCGATCGAGGCGGCGCTGGTGGATATAGACCGGTTGTCGCAACTCGTGAGGGCGTTGTTGAATCTGGCGAAGGCGGAGGGGGGGCAACTGGAGTTGCAGGTGCAGCCGCTGGATCTGGCGGCGCTGGTGCGCGAGGTAGTGGGGGAGTTGGAGATTGCGGCGGTAGACCGGGGAGTGGAGTTGCGGATGACTTTGCCGCGGACTTCGATCATTGAGGGCGACCGCATCCAGATTGAGCGGTTGCTGTACAACCTGATTGACAACGGCATAAAGTACACGCGCGAAGGGGGGTATGTGGAAGTGCTGGTGGCGCAGCAAATCGAACCGGCGAAAATTCTGCTGGAAATTCGCGACAATGGAGAAGGAATCCCGGCCGAGCATCTGCCGCATCTGTTCGACCGATTCTACCGGGTCCCGGGTAAGCCGGCCGCGGCGCAGCGAGGGCTGGGGCTGGGATTGAGTTTTGTGGCCTGGATCGTGAAGGCGCACCAGGGTGAGATACAAGTAAAGAGCGAGGTGGGACGGGGCACGGCATTCGAGGTGGTGTTTCCGCTACCCTCGACGGAGGCAACAACGCCGAGAGAGTATGGAAATCAAAGAGAGACAGCGGGAAGGCATACGAATCCTTGACCTCAAGGGGTCGCTGACGGCGGGCGAGCCGTGCCAGCTATTGAAGGCGCACGCGACCGTAAATCTGGAGTTGCATCCGCGGGTGGTGGTGAACCTGGAAGGGGTGGACTACATTGATTCGAGCGGGCTGGGGATGCTGGTGAACTGTTTTTCGACGCTCGAGCGGGCGGGGGGTGGATTGCGTATATTGAGCCCGTCGGAGCGGGACATGGAATTGATGGTCTTGACGAAGCTGGCGACAGTGTTTCAAGTGTTCAAGGATGAGCAGGATGCAGTGAACAGTTTCTTTCCGGGGCGGGAGATCAACAAATTCGACATTCTGAGTTTTGTACAGGCGCAGAGAAAGGCGAAGGAGCAGGGTTAGTGCGACGGCTGGAGCCGGACACAGCGATTGTGTTTTTTCGGGTAACCTGTCCGACGTGTAAGCTGACGCTGCCGTATCTGCACCGGTTGGGGGTGAAGGTGTTGGGTGTTTCGCAGGATAGCGAGGAGGACACGGAGAAATTCGCGCGGGATTACGGGGTGAAGGTGGAGTGGGTGAGGGAGGGAGCGGAGGACGGCTATCCGTTGAGCAACGAGTACAGGATCACAAATGTGCCGACGCTGTTTGTATTGGATGGAGAGGGGAAGGTGAAGATGCGGGTGGATGGGTTTGACAGGGAAGCGTTTGAGGACTTGGGGTTGGAGTTTGGCGCGGAAGAGATCGTGCCGCGGTTCAAGCCGGGCTGAAGAAGCCGCAATTGACTCCCGGCGGGAGGACCAGTACGAGAAAAGAATTGGGGCAGCCGATGGGTAGTGACAGAAAACGAGTTACTCAACCGGAATAGTACCTGTCGATCTTTCGCCCGAGCGGGCCGGGCGATTAGGATCGGGACATGTCAAGCGGAGCCATCGTCAAGATCGTGGTGCTGGGAGGGATCCTGGTGAGTGATTTGTACTTTGTAAAGGCGGGGCTGGTAAAGCCAAGCCTAGTGTTGGCACAGATCATGATGATCCTGTCGGTATGGATCCTGCGGGTGGCTAGAGAGAAAGAGCTCTGAGAGCCTTGACGCAGTTGGCGACGGAGACAAGGGGGTCGCCGGGGGAGTAATCGAGCTCGATGAGGTAATGTTCGACGCCGGCCTTGGCGGCGGCGTTGAGGATGGCTTTGAAGTCGAGAGTGCCGGCGCCGATTTCGCGGAACATATCGGGTTTGACGGCAGCCTCGGAGGTGGGAGGGGGTGTATTCGGAGCCAGATCCTTGAGGTGGAGGCTTTTGACGCGGCCTTTCCACTGGGAGAGGATGTCGACGGGGGAAGTGCCGGTGATGGCGGCCCAGAAGACATCGAGTTCGAGGCGGATGCGCTTATCGAGCTGGGAGTGGAGCTTGTCGATGAAGCGGGCGCCTTTGGCGCCGGCGAATTCGAAGGCGTGGTTGTGGTAGTAGAGTTCGACGCCGCCCTTGGCGCAGAGTTCGGCGGCGCGATTGTAGGCCTCGAAGGGGGCCTCGCGCTCCTTGGGGAGGAGCATGCTGGTGCCGATGCGCTGGATGCGGTGCTTTTGGGCGAGCTCGATCATGGATTCGAGGGAGGGGCGACCCGAAGAAGCGGGGCCGCCGCGGGCGCGCATGAAGGCGTCCCATTCGTCCCAGGCGCCGGTGATGATAGCGGAATCGATAAAGAGGTGGACGGGCTTGAGGCCGGCGTCGGCGATCATGGCGGCGTGCTGGAGGAGTTGAACGGAGCGGACTTCGAGCAATTCGACACCGGCGGCCTTGATGCCTTTGTAGGTGGCGGCGGGTTGAGAGGCGAGGGGAGTGCGGACGGTGTAGAGATTGAGGCCGATGGGGCGGGTGAAGGGTTTGGCGGCGAGAGGAAGGGCGGCGAGAGCAGCCAGGGTATTGCGGCGAGTGGTCATGGTGGGGGGCTCCTGTTCAGAACTGGAAGTAGACGAAAGGGATCTCAACGTCGGTGACGGCAAAGATCTCGCAAATCAGTAGCATGATAGCGAGGCTGAGGGCGTAAGGGAGGGCAGGGGCGGCGACGAGGCGGTCTTCGAGGCCGAAGCGCTCTTCGGCCCAGGCTAGGAGGGCAGCGAGGAGGGCGAGGCCAGTTTGCCAGGGAGTGAAGAGCCAAGCGCCGAGGGGCCCGCGCCAAAGGTGTTCGAGAACGAAGAAAGCGTCCGGGAGGGAGGGGGCGCGGAAGAGGACCCAGCCATGGAGTACGAGGAGGAAAGTAAGGGGGATGCGGTACCAGCGAGGGGCGTCGAGGGAGGTAGCGCGTTCGAAGGCGAGCAGGAGGCCATGCCAGCCGCCCCAGAGGATGAAGTTGAAGCTGGCGCCGTGCCAGAGGCCGCCGAGGAGCATGGTGAGCATGAGATTGAGGTAGGTGCGGGCGCGGCCGTGGCGATTGCCGCCGAGGGGAATGTAGAGGTAGTCACGGAGCCAGGAGGAAAGAGAGATATGCCAGCGGCGCCAGAATTCGGTGAGGGAGCCGGCGAGGTAGGGGCGGCGGAAGTTGATGGGGAAGTGGAAGCCGAGGAGTTTGGCCATGCCGATGGCCATGTCGGTGTAGCCGGAGAAGTCGAAGAAGATTTGGAGGGAGAAGGCAAGGGCGCCGGACCAGGCGTCGAGGACGCCGGGGTGGGCGGAGAGGGCGCCGAAGTAGGAGTCGCTGAGGCGGGCGAAATTATCGGCGAAGGCCATTTTTTTGGTGAGGCCGAGGGCGAGGAGGAAGACGCCGCGGGAGAGGTCTTCGGGGGTGGGTTTGCGCCAGGGGTTGAGGTCGGCGAAGAAGTTGTGAGCGCGGACGATGGGGCCGGCGACGAGTTGGGGGAAGAAGGCGAGAAAGAGGGCGTAATCGAGGGGATTGCGGATGGGAGCTTGCTGGCGGCGGTAAACGTCGATGACGTAGGAGAGGCTTTGAAAGATATGGAAGCTGATGCCGATGGGGAGGATGATTTCAAGTGGGAAGCGGCGGCCGAGGAGGGATTCGGTGAGGAAGTGGAAGTACTTGAAGAAAACGAGAACGCTGAGATTGACGGCGATGCTGGCGATGAGCCAGAGACGGCGGGAGGGAGCGGAGGCGCGGGCGATGAGGAGGCCGGCGGCGAAGTCGACGAGGGTGACGGATATGAGCAGGGCGAGGAATTTGAGGTTCCAGGAGGCGTAGAAGTAGTAGCTGGCGGCGAGGAGCCAGAAGCGGCGGAGGGAAAGAGGGAGAGCGTAGAAGACGGCGAGGACGGTGAGGAGGAAGCCGAGGAAATGGAGAGTGTTAAAGAGCACCGAGCACCTGTGCGATTTCGTCGGTGAAGAGATGGCCGTAGCGGGTGGAGCCGGCACGGTTCATGTGGAGGGCATCGCGGAAGAATTCGGGCTTTTCGAGGGATTGGTAGCGGCGTTCGTCGCCGAGGGTGACGTTGGGGTGGCGGGCGAATTCGCGGATGGAGGAACTGAGAGTCGTGATGGGGGGGCGGAGGATGGGCCCGCGGGGGAGCATGACGAAGACGATACGGGTGGGGGAATTTTTGTAGCGGGCGAGAATTTCACCGAACCAGCGGCGGCGGTATTGCCCGTAGCGGCCGGTTTGGGGGGCGTTGGGACGAAGGATGACAGTTTCGAGGACCTGGCGGTCCATGCCCGGGGGTACGGTGACCTGGCCAGTGTTCCAATCGACGGAGAGGCCGGCGACGGATTTTTCTTCCTCGAGGTAGTCGTAGGAGCCGGAGGGCCACCAATCGCGAGTGACGCGGGCCTGTTCGATGCGGAGAGCGGGATTGGTGAGGAAGGCGAGGATGTCCTGCTGGAGGGAGGCGCCTTTGAGGAGGCAAGCCTTCCAGGCTTCACGGGCGTATTTGGGGGTGGTGTAGGTGAGGGGATAGGAGGGGAGATCGGACCAGCGGAGCAGGAGGGCGAGGTAGTTGACGTCGAGGGGGTAGTCGCTGTAATCGATAAAGGTGTCTTCGTCGTCGAAGCTATCGAGGGGGAAGACGATGGCTTTGTAGCGGCGGGCGGAGGGGTCGAGTTCGCGGAGGATATAGTGCCAGACGCGGGGGTTGGTGCCGGCGACACCGCCATGGGAGAAGCGGAAGGGGTAGCCACGGGAGGCAGCGTACGCGTTGGTGAGCTTGGCGGAGTAATTCATGCGGGAATCGCCGAGGGTGAGTACGAGGGGTTCGGGCCATTCGGCCTGGTGTTTGAGGGCGCGGGCGAGGGTGAGTTGGAGCATGCCGGCGCTTGAATTGGGTTCGAGCCATGGGTTGTAGAGACCGGAGCGGAACAAGGCGGCGTCGGCGGCGAAAAAGAGGGCGAATCCGAGGGTAACCTTGGCCAGAGAGTGCACGGTCTTTTCATTGTAGTGAGGTAAGATCGAGGTTTATGTCAGAGACACCACGACGCGATTTTTTGAAGGCAGCCAGCGTGATTGCGGCGCCAGCCATTATCCGGGCCCAGACGGTGACGAATGCCATTAAAGTGGGGCTGGTGGGAGCGGGGGGACGGGGAACGGGAGCGGCCTCGCAAGCGCTGAAGGCGGATGATTATTCCGAATTGACGGCGGTGGCCGATGTGAGCCTGGACCAGATCAACAGTTCGCTGGGGCGGCTGGCGCGGATCAACGGGGGCAAGGTGAAGGTGGCGGACGGGAACAAGTATCTGGGTTTCGAAGCGTACCGTCAGGTGATTGATTCCGATATCGATGTGGTGCTGCTGGCGACGCCGCCGGGGTTCCGCCCCGTACAACTGCGCTATGCGGTTGAGAAGGGCAAGCACGTGTTCACGGAGAAGCCGATGGCGGTTTGCCCGGCGGGGATCCGGAGCGTGATCGAGAGCGTGAAGATGGCGCGGGAGAAGAACAAGTGCATCGTGGACGGGTTTATGTGGCGGTATGCGAACCATATCGTGCAGACCTTTGAGCAGATCCACAACGGGATTATCGGAGATGTGCTTTCCTATTACGCGACCTACTACACGGGGCCGGTGAAGCCGATGCCGGCGGCATCAACGCGGCCGGCGGGGATGAGCGACGTGGAATGGCAGACGAAGAACTGGTACAACTTCGTGTGGACGTGCGGAGACGGCTATGTGGAGCAGGCAGTGCACTCGGTGGATAAGGTGGCGTGGTGCTTTAAAGATCAGCCACCGGTGTCGTGCGTGGCGCACGGCGGAAGGCAGATTCCGCAGGAAGGGGGGAACATTTTCGATCACATCGAAGTGAACTATCTTTATCCGAACGGGGCGCGGGCGTTTATTGCGCACCGGCAGATTCCTGGCATCTACAACGAGAACGCGGATTACATTCTGGGTACGCAGGGACGGGTAACGATTGGGCGCGGGCCGCTGCCGATCGTCGAAGACCACAAGGGCAAGATCCTGTGGCAGTTTGAAGGGACGAAGAACGACGGGTATCAGTATGAGCACGACATTCTGTTCTCGGCGATCCGCAAGGGCGAAGTGGTGAACAAGGGCGACCGGATGGTGTCGTCGACGCTGCTGGCCATCCACGGGAGGCAGGCGGCGTACACGGGAGCTCAACTGACGTGGGAGCAGATCCAGAATTCGAGTCTGTCGACGTTCCCGGATCCATTTGATCCGAAGGGGAGCCTGCCGGAAGTGCCGACGGCCAAGCCGGGCATCACGAAGTTCGTATGATCCTGCTGCTGGCTTTGTTCGCGGTGGACTTCCAGACGGAAGTAAAGCCCATTTTGGACAAGCAGTGCAACGCGTGTCATGACCGCGCGTTTTACCTGCGGAAGAAAGACAAGATCGTGGGGAGCCTGGCGATCATGCCGCCGGGCGGCCCCGGGTTGAACGCCCGGGACAAAGCCACGATCGGAAAATGGGTGGCGGAGGGGCTGGAGTATCCAGAAGTAAAGAAGGGGCTCGAGGATGACTTGAGTTTGACGCGGAATCTGCACGGGCAGATCGTGAAGGCCTCGGCGAAGGATGCGTTCCGGAACTACAAGCAGAGGATACCGGGCTCGGACGTGAACTACGAGATGGTAGCGGTGCCGGGCGGCACATTCAAGATGGGCAACAACGCGGTGGCCGATGAGGGACCGGAGCATGAGCGTGAAGTGGAGCCGTTTTGGATGGCAGCGCGGGAGGTGACCTGGAACGAGTACCGGCTGTTTATGTTCGCGCAGATCTCCGGGGAAGAAGCGGGGGCCAATATCGCGGTGGACGCGGTATCGCGACCGACGAAGCCTTATGTGGAGATGTCATTCGGCATGGGGATAGAGGGATATCCGGCGATCTCGATGACGCATCACGCGGCAAACAAATATGCGCAGTGGTTGAGCGCGAAGACGGGGCACTTTTACCGTTTGCCGACGGAGGCGGAGTGGGAGTATGCGTGCAAGGCGAACGCAGGGCCGCCAGAGAAATTGGATGAGGTGGCGATATACGGCAAGCAGCAGTATGAGTTGGTGGGGAAGAAGGCGGCGAACGGATTTGGGTTGTACGACATGCTGGGCAACGTAATGGAGTGGACGACGGATCAGTATCAGAAGGAGGCCTACCGGAATCCGCAGGCGTGGTATCCGTCGAAGACGCCCTATCCGCATACGGCGCGGGGAGGGTCCTGGCAGGACAAGGCGGGGCGAGTGACGTGCACGGCGCGGTTTGCATCGGATCCGTCGTGGAAGCAGCAGGACCCGAACCTGCCGAAGTCGATCTGGTATCACACGGATGCGCTGGGGCTGGGATTCCGGCTGGTGAGGCCGGTGAAGACGCCGGCGCCCGAGGAGATGCACCGGTTCTGGAATAATGGCGTGGCAGAAGACCAGTAGCTCGTTTGCGTGCATGGGCACCGTGATGCGAATCACGGTGTGGGCGCAACGGGATGCGACGGAGGAAGTGTTGGGGGCGCGGAGGGTGTATGAGAGCCTGGATGCGCGGCTGAGCCATTACAAGGCCGATAGCGAGATCAACCGGCTGGAGGCGGGGCGGGAGACGAGGGTATCGCGGGAGTTGTTTACAGTACTTGAGTTCGCGCGGCGGCTGTGGCTGCGCTCGGGGGGAGTGTTTGATGTGACGGTACGGGGCAGGACGGTGGGTTTTCAGCATGTGATGCTGGGGCGGGGTACGGTGACGTTGGCGGCCGAGGGAGTGCAACTGGATCTAGGGGGGATCGCGAAGGGATTCGCCAATGATTGCGCCTCAAACTATTTACGGCGGCGGGGGCTGGGGCGGCACCTGCTGGCGGCATCGGGAGATGTACTGGTGTGGGATGAGCCGCCAGGGGCGGCGGGGTGGCGGGTGGGATTTCAGAACACGGAGCGGGTATTGCGGCGGCGGGCGGTATCGACATCGGGGAATACGTATCAGCCGGGGCACATCGTGGACCCGCGGAGCGGGGAGCGGGTGATGAAGCAGGAGACAGTGACGGTGATTGCGCCGGATTCGATGACAGCGGATGCGCTGGCGACAGCGATGTGGATCCTGAAGCCGGGGGAGCGGGAGGCGCTGGCGCGGCAGTATCAGGGCGTGGAGCTGATTTCGGCGTAGCGGACCTGTTTGACGTTGGTGGTTTTGGCATCCTGTTCGGCGAGGCGGACGGTCGAGGCGCGGTCGAGGAATTTGCGAAGGAAGTCGGGGTCGGAGGTGGCGCCCGGTTCGAGTTCCTCGAAGGCAAAGACGCGGTATTCACCGGGGGCGAGGTTGGCGAGGGAGAAATTGCCGTTGGACTCGACGCGGAGGGAGCTATTGATGACCTTAAGCTCGGGGGTGGTAACAACGACAACGCCGGGGGCATCCTCGGGCTTCTGTTTCTCGACGCTGCCGGAGAGGCGGGCGACTTTGGTGGAGAGGACGACTTCCAGTTCGCCGCCACCGCCGCCGGAGAAATCGACGAGTGAGTCGGCGATATCCTGACCGCCGAGGCGGATGGCTTTGACATAAGCGTTGGGGATGGAAGGGACGGAGAACTGGTAGAGGTCGAGGGAGAGCTCACTGAAGAGGAACTTGCCGTCTTCGGTGACTTCGGCCTGAGAGGGGAAGCCGGAGCCGGCGAGGGCCTGGAGGCGAATGGTTTTGAGATTGATGGCGGTGCTTTCGCCTTCGATGGTGACTTTGCCGGGAAGGGAGGGCAGGGGGAGAGGAGCGAGAACGATGCCATCGACATTGTTGTTGCCGACGTTGAGCTTGAGGTTGGCGACGATGCGGGGGCCGTTATTGGTGAAGGAGGTGGCGAGGAGGCGGTAGGCGCCGGGGGTGACATTGGCGATTTCAAAAGTGCCATCGCGGCGGAGGAGAGTGGCGTTCAAGCCGGACATGGGAGGGCCGCCGGTGTCGGCGACGCTGCCTTCCTGGCGGAGTTGGATGGCGAGTTCGCGGCCGCCGCGGCGGCCTTGTTGGCGGGCATCGGATGACTCGGGCTGGGCGGCGCCGGAGAAAGAGCCGCGGATGCGGAAGACACGGGTTTTGCGCAGTGTCATCTGGACGCCGCTGAATTCCTGGCCGGGGGTAACTTCGATGCGCTGGGCCTGATCGAGGGATTCCACGCCGGGAAAGAAGAGGCGGGGGTAGCCGTATTCGAGGCCGCCGATCTGGACGGCATTGGCGCCGACGCTAAAGCGCTGGACCTGGACGTAATAGCGGCCGGGGGAGACGTTGGTGATGCGGAACTCACCGCGGTCGTTGGTTTGATTGATGCTCATGCCGAGCATGCGGCGGGCAAAGCCGCCGCGGGTAGGGCTTGTGGCCTGGGGGCGGAGCAGGGAGACACCGACGCCTTCAAGGGGGTCGCCGTCCTCATCGACAATGCGGCCGGTGACGACGCCCTGGGGGACGAGGCGGACGTTGATATCAGCCTTGTCGGCGCCGGGGGTGACGCTGACCTGGGAACCGAGAGAGTTGGTACGGCCACCAAAGACGGCACGGAGGAAACCGGTTTTTTCGACGGCGACGCGGTAGTTGCCGGGGGGTACGCCCTCAATGAGGAAGGCGCCGGAGGCATCGGTGGAGGCAGCCATGCCGGCTCGCATTCCGCCGAGCATGCCGCCGGGGCCGAAGGGGCCCTGGCCGCCTCCTCCGGGGACACCTTGCTGGGCGCCGGCCGGTTGGAGGGCGACGGTGGCCTTGCGGATGGGTTCGCCGGTGAGGGCGTTGAGAACTTTACCGGAAACGCGGCCTGGTTTCTCGGCCGGGGCCTGAGGGGATTGCTGGGCTTCGAGCAGGAAGCCGAGGAAAAGAATCAGGCCGACACGCATGAGAGGAGACCTCCGTTAGGGAATTCGTTTGGCGGGAAGCCCGCTGCGGTGCAGGACACGGTCGACGCCGTCGGGGTCGAGCCGGGTGGCATCGTATTCGACGGTCATGCCGGAGAGGTCCTGCTTGAGCTGGAAGCCCATGACCCCATAGACGCTGAGAAGCCGGGAAAGTCTTTCGTATTCCTCATCGCCGAGGGGCTTTGTCAATTCGTATTGCAATTCCACGCGAGTCATATGATTTAATCTTCTCTCTTGAGGCGCCAGAGCAGTTGTCTAGCCATACCGAGCCACATGACGGCGTCGTGCTCGCGCAAGCGCATCCGGCGGAAGAGCAGGCGGAGCTTCTCAATGACATTGTCGTGGTGAACATAGCCGGAGAGTTGTAAAGCTTCGTAAAACCTGTTGGTGAGCTCGTCGAGCATGGCGGCGGGGGCGAGGTTTTCGGGGCTGGGGGGAGGAGGGGGGAGAGGGTTGAGGCGAACGAGTTCGAAGAGGGTGACGGCGACGGCCTGGCCGAGATTCATGCTGGCGGCGCCTGGGACGGTGGGGATGCGGACGAGGAAATGGCAGTGGGTCATATCGTCGTTGGAGAGGCCGAATTTTTCGCTGCCGAACAGGAGGGAGACGGGGCCGGCATGGGAGCGGATGAGAGTGGCGGCGTCCTCGAGGCGATGGATGGGGAGGCGGACATCGCGTTTGGTGGCGCTGGAGGTGCCGACGATGAGGGTGGATCCAGCGATGGCGGCGGGGAGGGAGTCAAAGTCACGGGAGGCGAGCAGGACGTCGCCGGCGTGAGGGCCGGAGCGGGCTTCGTCGGCGGCGACGCGGTAGGCCTGGACCAAGCGGAGATCGGGGAAGCCGAAGTTGGCCATGGCGCGGGCGACGGCGCCAATATTGAGGGGATTGCGGGCCTCGACGAGGACGACGCTCAGATTTTCCATAAGAGGTAGGCAAAGCCGAGGGAGTAGGCGAGGGTGGCCTTCCACTCCTCATTTTTCCAGTAAAGAGCGGGGGAAAAGCGGCTATGTCCGGGCTGGGAAGGCCAGCGCGGGACGAGCAAGGGGACGCGGGCGGCATAGGCGGCGTAGGCGGGGAAGAGCTTGACGAGGTGTTGCTCTTCCTGCTCCATGACGGGGAGATAGACGAGAAAGAAGACAGCGAGGGAGATGAGGAGGACGGGCCAACTGCGAGCGGAGAGGGCGAGGCCAAGGGCGACGGTGAGGGTGCCGAGGTAGAGGGGGTTGCGGGTGAGGGCGTAGGGGCCGCCGTCGATGAGGTCCTGATTTTTGCGGAGGTGGCCGGCGGCCCAGCCGCGGAGGAAGAGGCCGAGGAGGGAAAGGGCGAGGCCGGGGAGGAGGCTGGCGGGAGTGGGGTAGCTGAGCAGGGCGAAGGTAAGGGCGAGGAGGAACCCGCTGGGGACGCGGAGACGCATGACGAGGTCGGCGTAGGGTTTCGGGAACCAGTGTTTTCTCATGGGAGGACCTCGGCGAGGGAATGCCAGACGGAATCGACATCCAGGGCGAGCATACTGGGAGCAATTTGGAAGTGGCGGCGGTAGGAAGTGGGGGCGCCGGGTTGGCGCAGGGTACGGATGGAGTTGCCGTGGGGGCCGTTGCGAGCGGGATCGGTGGGGCCGAAGAGAGCGAGGCCGGGCTTGCCGAGGAAAGCGGCGAGGTGGAGGGGGCCGCTATCGAGGCCGAGCACGGCGGTGGCGCGGTGGGTGGCGTCGATCAGGCCTTCGAGGCCGCTTTCGTGGCGGAGGAGGAATTCGCTCGAGGGCAGGGGGGCCCCGGGCATGACGTTGAGGACGAGGCGGAGGCGTTTTTCGAGCCAGAGACGGCGGCCGATTTCCATGTAGCGCTGAATGGGCCATTGTTTGGAGGCCCAGCCGGCGAAGGGGGCGGCGAGAACGAAGGGTTCTGTGGGGAGGGAGCCTTCGGGCAAGCCGCGGGGTTGGGGCAGATGGGGGGCGGGAGAGGCGCCGAGGGCAGCGGCGAGTTCGAGGTGGCGGTCGACGATGTGGGCCGAGAGGGGGGAGCAGGTATCGGTGTAGAAAAGAGCGGAGTGGGATTCGCGGAGGAAGTTGGGGGCGAGGCCCCAGAGGCGTTCGGGAGAACTGAACCAGGCGAGGGCACCGCTTTTGAGGAGGCCCTGGAAGTCGATGGCGGTATCGGGGCGGAAGCGGTTGAGCCAGCGGAGGGCGAGGAAGGCGCTGAGGGGGGAGCGGCGGTCGAAGGGGAGGAGATGATCGGCGAGGCCGAGACCGGAGACGAGGGGCATCCAGCGGGGATGGAGGATCCAGGCAAGTTCCGCGCGAGGAAAGCTATGGCGGAGTGCGGCGACGGCGGGAATGGTGTGGAGGATATCTCCCATGGCGCCGAGGCGCACCACGAGCAGCTTAGGCAACGGGAAGGGGCCCCGTGGATTTATTGAGGACGAGGCGTTCGAGAGCGAGGCGGGCGGCGTCTTCGGCGGGGCGGAGGTCGCGGGCGCCAGGGAGATGGCCGAGGGCGACGTAGCGGGCGGCCTTGAGGCTGGCGGCCAACTCGAGGCGGGCCTGGATGGGGAGGTAGCTGTTGTCGCGGGGGGCGACGAGGAGGAGGCAGGCAGGGGGGAGTTGATCGAGCACGTCGATCAGAAGGGGGTCGGCGTCGAGTTGAACGATGGGCAGGGAATCGGAGGCGGCGCGGACGAGGGCTTCGGCCAGGGGGAGGATCTTTGCTCGGGTGTCCAAGCTTCTATTTCAGCAGGATCAGGGCCTCTTGCGCCACCTGACTGGGCGAGATAGCAGTCATGCAGCGATGGTCGATGGGGCATTCGCGGAGTTTGCAGGGGGAGCAATCGACGGGTTGGCGGAGGATGCGGGCATGGGGGCCGACGGGGCCGGTGGCGATGTGGTCGGTGGGACCGAAGATAGTGAGGCTGGGCGTGCCGACGGCATAAGAGACATGCATGGCGCCGCTGTCGTTGGTGAGCATGAGGGAGCAGGAGGCGACGAGTTGGATGAAGTCACGGAGGGAAGTGCGGCCGGCGAAGTTTTCGACCGGGATCGAGGCGGCGTGGATGAGACGCTCGACTTCGGCGACGATGGGGGCCTCCTCGGGGCTGCCGAAGAGGGCGACGGAGAAACTTTTTTCGCGGGCGATGGCGATGGCGGCGGCGGCGAAGCGGTCGGGATACCAGCGTTTGGCGCTGCCGAAGGCGGCGCCGGGGCTGATGCCGAGCCGGGGAAGGCGGGGTGTATCGAAGCCTTGGAGGGAGATGGGGGCTTCGGGAGGATAGGCGGGGATGAGGCCGGCGGCGAGAAGGAGGTCGAGGTAGTAGAAGCGCTCGTGGCGGGTGAGGGGGACGGGGGGGAAGGACTGGGTGAGGAGGAAGCCACGGCGATCGGTGGAAAAGCCGATGCGGCGGGGAATGCGGGAGAGGAAGGCGAAGGCGGCGGCCTCGAAGGCGTTTTGCAGGAGGATGGCGAGATCGAAACGGTGACGGAGTGAGCGGACGAGGCGGAGTTTGTCAGTGAGGGATCGGGGGTAGACGATGGTCTCGTCACAGAAGGACTCGGCGCCATAGAGACCGGCGAGCCAGGCGGGGCCGAGGATGGTGATGTGAGCGTGGGGGTGGGCACGCCGGAGAGCGGCGAGCGCGGGGACGGACATGATGGCGTCGCCGAGCCAGTTGGTGGCGCGGACGAGAATCTTCATATAATCCATCTCAGCATGTTGAGCAGCGAACAATTGGCGGCACTGGACCGCGACGGTTTTTTGGTATTGCCGGGACTGCTGAGCGAGGGGATGCTCGAGGCGTTGCGGAAGAGGGTAGAGGAATTGTTTGAAGAGGAGGGAGAGAGAGCGGGAGGGGAGTTCAAGCAAGAGCCGGGAGCGAGGCGGCTGGCGAACTGCGTGGATAAGGGAGAGGTGTTTGAGGAAGCGATCCAGATCCCGGAAATTCTGGCGGGCAAGGCGCACATTCTGGGGGATTACAAACTGTCGAGCCTGAACGTACGATCGACGAATCCGAGGACGGAGGCGGACCAGCCGCTGCATGTGGACATGAACGCATTGCCGGATGAGCGGGGTTACTGGGTGGCGAATACGATCTACATGCTCGATGACTTTACGGGGGAGAATGGGGCGACGCGGGTGGTGCCGGGTTCGCACAAGTGGGGTAAAAGGCCGCAGGAAGCGATGGGAGACCCGTTCGCGGAGCATCCGGAGCAGATATTGGTAACGGGTAAGGCGGGGACGGTGGTAATCTGCAACGCGCATGTGTGGCATGGGGGCACGGCGAACCGGACGGGCAAACAGAGAAGGGCGATGCATGGATTTTTCTGCCGGCGGGACAAGCCGCAGCAGCAGTATCAGAAGCGGCTGCTGCGGGCGGAGACGCAGGCGCGGCTGGGACCGGAGCTGCGGCGGATTCTGGCTCTTGATGATGAGCGGAATGACGAGTTATCGCGCGAGGTGGCGGTTACGAGCGGATTTCTGAAGTAGAAGCGATGACGGGGATCTCGAACCAGAAGCGGGAGCCTTGGCCGGGAGCACTTTGAACGCCGATGCGGCCCCCCATCAAATCAATGAGCTTGCGAGATATAGCCAAGCTGAGACCGGCGCCGTCGAGAGAGGAGGTATCGTAGTAGTCGAGTTTGAGATCGTCGAAGAGAGTAGCGATTTTTTGGTGAGGGATACCGGTACCGGTATCTTCAACAACGCAGCGGACATGGCCGCCGTCGGCCATGCCGACTTCGAGGGAGATGACGCCACGATCCGTGAACTTAAGTGCATTTCGCAAGAGGTTGTTGATGACCTGTTTGACACGGAGAGGGTCACCACAACAGGAAGAGGGCACTTCGCGACGGATCCGGACAGTCCAATCGAGGCCTTTCGCAGCGGCGGCAATGCTTATGGGGCTGCTGATTTCTTCGATGAGGTGACGTAAGTCGAATTCGACAGAGTTCAGTTGGAGTTTGCCGATGTCAATTTCAAAGAGATCGAGAAGGTTGTTGACGAGGTGAAGGAGGCGCTGGGAGCTTTGGTTGATGAGGGAGGCGAGTTCAGCCTGTCGGGAGTCGAGTTGAGAGTTAAGCAGCAGATCGTTAACGCCCAGAATACCATTCAAGGGGGTACGAATCTGGTGGCTGATCATGGCGAAAAAGCGGGTGCGGGAACTGGAGGATGACTTGGCGTGTTCGCGGGATTGGCGAAGATCCTCGGCCTGTGATTCAAGTTGGATCTGGGAGAGGAGCAAATGGCGGAGATGAGCACTCGACCATTCGCTGACAAGGTACAAGGCAGCCCAAATGATGGCAAACAGGAAAATGAGGGCGAGGCCGAAACGATCGCGCACCTGATAAGACCAGATGATCGCCGGCAGAATGTGGAGGTGAATGAAGATAAGGGCCAGATTGAGATCGGGGGAAAAGACGATGGCCCCAAAGCTCAACAAGCCGAGGATGGCGAATAAGAGGAAGATTGGAAAATCGCCGTTGGGGTAGGCGTAAAGACCGAAGCCGGAAAGGAGAGCCCAGAGGGTGGTAAGGATAAGCGTGACAACGCGGAGTTCTTCCCGAATATTGATCCAATTTCCGGGACTGGCGGAGCGAGCTTTCCGTGCAGTGAGAGTAAGCCAGAGAGCGCCGGCGAGGGTAAGCACGGCTCCGGAGGTAAAAATCAGGGGATGATCGCGGGGGACAGAGCTTTTCAAGGCGACGGCGACCATCAGAAGAGGATAAACAAAACCAACCAGCCGAACCCGCACACCCAGCAGACGAATCAGGCGAATCCAAAGTTCTTGCGACATTCCGGCTGAAACCATAAATGCGCTTTAATTTTATAACTGATTTCGCGGAGAAAAGAATCTGAAATTTTGAGTGGGGAAGTAATCGAGATGGGCGCGGCGGCGGAAGAGCGGGGTACAGGAAGAAAAAATCTAGAAAGAAGGCAGGAGAAAAGGCTTGGAAATGAAGACTTGGGCGGGTGGGGTACAACGGGTAAACGCGGAACGAGTCATGAATGACAAGGGGTGTACTGTCTGAGCTTCTGGCGGGGGCACAAAGAAGCCGCATGAAATCCCTGATAGCGGCGATTGAGAAATTAGAGCAGCGGTAGTAGCGGAGAAGAGGCGGGAACGCGGCATAACGGGGCGAAGCAGAGTCGAAGGTTGAGTCAGAGAAATAGAAGGGTGGCAGTGGTTGGGTTGGGCGGGGAGCGTACAATTGTGCGCTGCATCGGGAAGACCAAGCATGAGGCGGAGATGGCGGTTTTCCTTGGATCCGGGGCAAGACAAGCAGGAAGATAGCGGCCCACTGCTAAACTGGAGGAGAAAACAACACAATATGGTGGACGCCTTACTCGCCAAGATCTTTGGAACCAAGCATGAGCGCGAGGTGAAGCGCATCCGGCCGAAGGTCGAGGCAATCAATCAACTCGAAGCGGCGATGCAGCAGCTGAGCGATGCCGAACTAACGGCCAAGACGGCTGAATTCCAGCAACGGGTGGCCAATGGGGCTGAACTCGACGACTTATTGATCGAGGCGTTCGCGGTGTGCCGGGAGGCATCGCGGCGGGTGTTGAATATGCGGCATTTCGACGTGCAGCTAATCGGGGGAGCGGTGCTGCATGAGGGCAAGATCGCGGAAATGAGGACAGGGGAAGGCAAGACACTGGTGGCGACGCTGCCGTGCTATCTGAATGCACTGGCGGGCAAGGGCGTGCATGTCATCACGGTGAACGACTATCTGGCTAAGCGCGACTCGGAGTGGATGGGGCGGCTGCACAAGTTCTTGGGGCTGTCGGTGGGCTGCATTGTGCATAACCTGAGCGACGCAGAGCGGCGCGATGCCTATCACTCGGACATCACTTACGGCACGAATAACGAATTCGGGTTTGATTATCTGCGGGACAACATGAAGTTCCGGCTGGAGTCTTGCGTGCAGCGGGAGCACAACTTCGCGATTGTGGACGAAGTGGACTCGATTCTGATCGATGAGGCGCGAACGCCGCTGATCATCTCGGGACCGAGTGAAGAATCCACGGATAAGTATTACCGGATCAACATGATCATTCCAAAACTGGTGCGGGGTGAGGTGATACAGGGCAAGGAGCCGGGCGAGAAGTATTTCACGGGCGACTATACGGTAGACGAGAAACAGCGCAGCGTGGCGCTGACGGAAGAAGGGGTGCACAAGGTGGAGAGGCTGCTGAACTGCGGCAATCTCTATGACATCGAAAACATGGAGCTGAATCACCATGTGCAGCAGGGGCTGCGGGCGCATGTGCTGTATCAGCGGGACCGCGAGTATGTGGTGCAAAACGGGGAAGTAGTGATCGTCGATGAATTCACGGGGCGGCTGATGCCGGGGCGGCGCTGGTCGGACGGGTTGCATCAGGCGGTGGAGGCCAAGGAAGGGGTGAAGATCGAGCGGGAGAACCAGACGCTGGCGACGGTGACTTTCCAGAACTACTTCCGCATGTACAAGAAGCTGGCGGGGATGACGGGAACGGCGGACACGGAAGCAGCGGAATTTGGCAAGACGTACAAGCTGGACGTGGTGCAGATCCCGACGAACCGTTCGATGGTGCGCAAGGATCTGAACGACATCGTGTACCGGACGGAAGAAGAGAAGTTCCGCAACGCATCGAAGGAGATCAAGGCGCTGCATGAGAAGGGGCAGCCGGTGCTGGTGGGCACGATTTCGGTGGAGAAATCGGAGAAGCTATCGGCGCACCTGAGGCGCATTGGAGTGCGGCATGAGGTATTGAACGCGAAGAATCACGAGCGGGAAGCGTTTATCATCGCCCAGGCGGGGCGTAAGGGAGCGGTGACGGTATCGACAAACATGGCGGGACGTGGCACGGACATTTTGCTGGGAGGGAACGCGGAGTTTCTGGCCAAGGACCAGATGCGGCGGGCGGGTAAGGACCCGGATGGGGTACACGCGGGGGAATACCAACAGTTATACAGCGAGATCAAGAAACAGACAGACGCCGAGCATGATGAGGTAGCGGCGATTGGGGGGCTGTTCGTGCTAGGCACGGAACGGCATGAATCGCGCCGGATCGACAATCAGTTACGCGGGCGGGCGGGGCGGCAAGGTGACCCGGGAGGGTCGCGGTTTTACCTGTCGCTGCAGGACGATCTGCTGCGAATCTTCGGCGGGGACAAGATACAAGGCTTGATGCTGCGGCTGGGGATGGAGGAGGACGTACCGATTGAATCGGGGCTGATCACGCGGAGGATCGAGGCGGCGCAGAAGAACGTGGAAGGGACGCACTTCGCCGCGCGCAAGCATCTGCTTGAGTACGACGATGTGATGAACAAGCAGCGCACAGCGGTGTATGAACTGCGGCGGGCAATGCTGTCGGGGACAAACCAGAAGGAGCGGGTGAAGGAAATGATCGCCTCGATCGTGGGGGGATTGATCGACGCGCGGTTGCCGGAAGGGGTGCGGGCCGATCAATGGGATCTGGACGGGCTCGAGTCGGATGTGCTGACGCAGTTCGGCGTGAAGGTGGACCGGGCGGCGATGGAGGATGCGAGACGGGAGCTCGTTGAGCGGGAAGTGCTCGAGCAGCTCTACGCGCGATATGACGAGAAGGAATCAATCGTCAGCGAGGAGGTGATGCGGGAAACGGAGCGGATGATTCTGCTGAACGTGATCGACAACCAGTGGAAGGACCATTTGCTGTCGATGGATCACCTGAAGGAAGGGATCTATCTGCGGGGTTATGGGCAGAAGGATCCGCTGATCGAGTACAAGAAGGAGAGCTTCACGCTGTTCCAGGACATGATGGCGCGAATTGAAGACGAGGCGATCCGGTTCTTGTACTTCCTGCAACCGTACGACGAACATGGGAATTTGATCGCCGCGCCGGTTTTTGTCGAGGGTGAAGACGAGCAGGAGGAAGGCGAAGCGGAACCCATGGCGGCGCCGGCGCCGGCTTCGCTGACAGACTTCACGAGAAACATCCAGCGGAAGAAGGAAAAGGAGTTGGAAGCGCTGCAGTATGCGGGCGGGGATAGCACGAGCAGCACGAAGCCGCAGACGGTGGTGAAGGGCCAAAAGGTGGGGCGCAATGAGCCGTGCCCGTGTGGGAGCGGCAAAAAATATAAGAAGTGCCATGGGGCGTAAGGAGGGAGCCTGAGCGATGTTAAGTCCGGCGTTGCTGATGTTGGCGGCGATTTTGCCGCCGGCAATTGACGACTGGAAACGGACGGGCACGCGGGCGGCGGCGCCACCCATCATGGAGGTGGCGAGGGAGTATGGGCATCTGGAGTCGGAGGGGGCGACGTATGAAAACGGGACAAAGAGGTTTCGCGTCGCGGTGCACCGAATGCGAGAGAACACGGGGGCAGTAGCCCTCGAGCAATCGTTGCAGGGGGCGGAGCGGAAGGTATTCCGGCACCAAAATTATGTATTTGAAACGCTGGAGGGGACGGCGCCGCGGGGGGTGCTGGACGCGTTTCTCTTCCCTGCCCTGAAGGTGGACCGCTCGGCGTTGCCGAACCTGTTGTATTATTTGCCACGTAAAGGCCGCGTGGTGGGGTCGGAGAGGCTGATCCTGGGACGGGAGTCGCTGCGGGCATTTGAGCCTCGGATTCCGGTAGCGGCGGCGGGATTTGACTTTGCCGCCGAGATCCAGACGGCGCGGTATGGAAGCCAGGTGCTGGCGGTGATCCGGTATCCGAATCATGCAATTGCGCGGCAGCAGATGGGATTACTCGAGAAAATACCGGGGGGAGTAGTCAATCGGAGCGGTCCGCTGGTGGGCGTGGTGCTGCCGCTTGAGGCGGAAGGAACGCTGGATGAGAGGGCGGCGCGGGGGCTACTGGGTCAGATCGAGTTTAAAGGAGAAGTGATTCTCGATAAGGCGCCGCCAAAGCCGGAACCGAACCCGGGAGATTTTCTGATTGGGGTGTTTACGCTATGTGCCATTCTGCTGGGGCTATGCCTTGTACTGGGACTAATATTTGCGTTCGGGCGGCAAATTTTTGGCAGTGTTTCAGGTAAGAAGCCCGAAGACGAGGTAACAAGTCTGAAGATCTAGATAAACCTTTCCAGCAGTTTAGGTTAGAGCTGATCGAGGGGCGATTTGATAGGGCTTACGGGGAATCATAAGCGTGGCAAATAGTAGACAAGATATTGAAAAAATTGGACTTAACGAGACCGTCAAAAGCTGTTGACTTCGAGGAAGCAAAGCCATAAACTCCAAGCATTACGATTTTGAAGGATCCGTTCCATTCGAAGTCATTTTCCCAACGAACATAAACAGGAAGGCTCGCCGAAAGGCGAGCTTTTTTGTTTATAGTCAAGCGGATAGACTGGGAGTATGCGTGGGGTAAAGCCGGCCGAGGGGCTGAAGACGTGGAGGGAGCGGGCTGAAGCGTTGCGGCATCTGCCTCCCTTGTTGGGGGAAGTGTGGCGAACACAACCTTGGTACGCGGGGGCGGGGCTGGGGTGCCGGGTGGCGCTGTCGGGCTTACCGGTGGCGATGTTGTGGGTATCGAAGTTGCTTGTAGACGAAGTCGTAAAGATTGCGACGGGGGTGGGTGGGGAAGCCGGGGTGGTGTGGCAACTGTTGGGGATTGAGGTGGGGCTTGTGTTGGCGACGGACCTGTTGGGGCGGGTGATGGGGCTTTGTGACTCTTTGCTGGCGGATTTATTCACGAACCGGATGACGCTAAAGCTGATGCGGCACGCGGCGGCGCTCGATCTGGTGACGTTCGAGGACCCGAAGTTTCAGGACAAGCTGGAGCGGGCGCGGCGGCAGACGACCGACCGGTTATCGATGCTGTTTTTGGTGGCGGGGCTGTTGCAGCAGAGCTTGTCACTGGTGGCGATGTCGGCCAGCGTTGTTGCGTTCAGCCCGGTATTGTTCGGGTGTCTGGTGGTGAGTCTGGCGCCGGTGTTCTGGTCGGAATCGCGGTTTGCGGCGATGGCGTATTCGCTGCTGTACCGGTGGACGCCGGAGCGGCGGCAGATCGACTATTTGCGGCTGCTGGGGGCGAGCCACACGACGGTGAAGGAAGTGAAGCTGTTTGGGCTGTCGGAGTTTTTGATCGCGCGGGTGAACGAGCTGTTTCAGCGTTTTTATGGGGAGAACCGGAAGCTGGCGGTGAAGCGGGCGGGAGTAAATTTTCTTTGGGGTCTGCTGCCGAATGCGGCCTATTACGGCACCTTCGTCTACATTCTGGAGCAGGCGATGGCGCGGGCGATCACGGTGGGGGACCTGATTTTTTTGACGCGGGCGTTTGCGAACGCGCGGGGCTTGCTGGGGCAGATTTTCCAGAACCTGTCGCGGGTGGCCGAGCAGGCGTTGTATGTGCGGGATCTGTTTGACTTCTTCGAGACGGCGCCGGCGCTGGTGGTGGCGGCGGAAGCACTGCCGGCGCCGCGGCCGATGCGGAGCGGATTTCGCTTCGAGGGGGTGGAGTTTGGCTATCCGGGGGCGGGGCGGAAGGTGCTCGACGGGATCAGCTTTGTGCTGGAGCCGGGGCGAAAGATAGCGCTGCTGGGAGAAAACGGAGCGGGCAAGACGACGCTGGTGAAGCTGTTGTGCCGGCTTTATGATCCGACGGGGGGGCGGATTTTGCTGGATGGGGTGGATCTGCGGGAGTACGACCCGGTGAGCCTGAGGCGGGAAATCGGGGTGATTTTTCAGGATTTTTTGAAGTACGATGCGACGGCGGGGGAGAACATCGCCTACGGGGCGATCGAGCGGATGGGGGATGTGGCGGGGATGGACGCGGCGGCGGGGATGAGCTATGCGGACACGGTGGTGCGGGAATTGCCGGAGGGATACGGGACGATGCTGGGGAGGCGGTTTGAGGGGGGGCGGGAGTTGAGCCAGGGGCAATGGCAGAAGATTGCGCTGGCGCGGGCGTATATGCGGGAGGCGCAGTTGTTGATTTTGGATGAGCCGACGGCGTCGCTCGATGCGCGGGCGGAGTATGAGGTATTTGAGCGGTTCGCGCATCTGACGGCGGGCAAAAGCGCGGTGTTGATCTCGCATCGATTTTCGACAGTGCGGATGGCGGACGAGATTCTGGTGCTCGAGGGGGGGCGGATACTGGAGCAGGGGACACACGAGCAATTGGTGAGGAAGGGGCAGCGTTACGCGGAGCTTTTTGAGTTGCAGGCGGCGGGCTACCGTTAGCCCACTACAATGGAGAGATACGTGGATCTGAAGAAAACCGTTCACTTGCCGAAGACTGCATTCGCCATGAAGGCGAACCTGCCGCAAAACGAGCCGAAGATGCTGGCGCGTTGGGAGGAGATGGGACTGTATGAGCGCATCCTGGCCTCGCGGGAGGGGGCAGCGGAGTATGTGCTGCACGATGGGCCACCGTATGCGAATGGGAACATCCACCTGGGGCATGCGTTCAACAAGCTGTTGAAGGACTTCGTGGTGAAGTCGAAGACAATGGCGGGCTATAAGGCGCCGTATGTGCCGGGCTACGATTGTCACGGGCTGCCGATTGAAATCAAGGTGGACAGCCAGTTGGGGCCGAAGAAGGCGGCGATGACAACGGTGCAGATCCGGCAGGCGTGCCGCAAGTATGCTGACAAGTATGTGGGGCTGCAGACGGAGGACTTTGAGCGGCTGGGGATTTTCGGGCGTTGGGACAACGTGTATAAGACGATGGACGGGCCGTATCAGGCGGCGATCGCGCGTTGTTTTGTGGAGTTCTACAACCAGGGGTACGTTTACAAGGGTTTGAAGCCGGTGAACTGGTGTCTGAGTTGCCGGACGACGCTGGCCGAGGCGGAAGTGGAGTATGGGGATCATGTATCGCCGTCGATCTATGTACGGTTCCGGATGGAGAGCGTGCCGGAGTCGATTCATCCGTCGCTCGCGGGCAAGGAAGTGTACGGGCTGATCTGGACGACGACGCCTTGGACGATACCGGCGAATCTCGGGATCAGCTTCCATCCGCGCTATGAGTATGTAGCGAATGAAGTGGATGGAGTGGTGTACATCGTGGCGCAGGGCTTGCTCGAGACGGTGAGCAAGGAGTTGGGATGGGGAGAGGCGCGGGTGATCGGGACCTTTGACGGAGCGACGCTCGACAAGGCGGTGTTCCGGCATCCGTTTCTCGAGCGGGAATCGCTGGGGATGGTGGGGGACCATGTGACGCTCGAGGCGGGCACGGGGGCGGTGCACACGGCGCCGGGGCACGGTATGGAAGATTTTCTGGTGAGCCAGCTATACGGCATCCCGACCTACTGTCCGGTGGATGCGGCGGGGCGGTTCTACCAGGCCGAGGGGGCAGAAGGAGAATTGCCGGAGGAGTTGATCGGCAAGACGGTATGGGAAGCGAATCCGATCGTGATTCGGATTCTTGAAGAGCATGGGGCGCTACTGAAGAAGACGGACTACCAACACAGCTATCCGCATTGTTGGCGGTGTCATAAGGCGACGATTTTCCGCGGGACCGAGCAGTGGTTTATCGGGATGGAGAAGAACAACCTGAGGCAGAATGCGCTCGATGCGATCCGGAACGTGAAGTGGCTGCCGGCGTGGGGGGAAGAGCGGATCTCGAACATGATCGCGACGCGGCCGGACTGGGTGATCTCGCGGCAGCGGACGTGGGGTGTGCCGATCACGGCTTTTTACTGCACGAGTTGTGACCACATCGTGGCGGAGCGGGAAATCATGGAGCCGATCCTCGAGCGGTTTGCGCGGGAGACGGCGGATGTCTGGTACGCGGAGGAGGCAGAGAATCTGCTGCCGGCGGGATTTGTGTGTCCCAAGTGCGGGGGGAACCACTTCCGCAAGGAAAAGGACATCCTCGATGTGTGGTTTGATTCCGGGTCTTCTAGCTTTGCGGTGCTGACGGAGGAGAATGGTCTGCCGTGGCCGGCGGATATGTATCTGGAGGGGGCGGACCAGTACCGGGGATGGTTCCACAGCTCGCTGCTGATCGGTGTGGGGCTAAGGGGACATGCGCCATACCGGGAGTGTGTGACGGGAGGGTGGATTCTTGACGGGGAAGGGCGGGCGATGTCGAAGTCGCTCGGCAACGGGATCGAGCCGGCGGAGGTAATCAAGCAATACGGGGCGGAGGTTTTGCGCTTGTGGGTGTCGAGCGTGGCCTACAACGAGGACGTTCGGATGTCGCCGGTGATTCTGCAGCGGCTGGGAGAAGCGTATGTGAAGCTGCGGAACACGTTCCGGTATGCACTGGGGAACCTGGACGGATTTGACCCGGGCGTGGATGCGGTGGACACGGCGGAGATGGAGGAGATCGACCAGTGGATTCTGCTGAAAACGGCGGATCTGGTGGAGCGATGCCTAGGCCATTATCAGGCTTATGGGTTCTACAAGGTATACCAGGCGGTATACAACTTCGCGACGGTGGAATTGAGCGCGGTTTATTTCGATGTGTTGAAAGACCGGTTGTACACGCATGCAACGAAGAGCCGGACGAGGCGGTCGGCGCAGACGGCGCTGTACCGGGTGACGCATGCGCTGTTGCGGCTGACGGCGCCGATTCTGGCATTTACTTGCGATGAGGCGTGGCAGGTATTCGCGCGGAGCCAGGGGGACCCGGAGAGTGTGCATCTGGCGCATTTTCCGAAGCCCGGGGAATTGCGGCAAAACGTGACGGCGAGCGAGGAGAATTGGAATCGGCTGTTGCGGTTCCGGGAGTTGACGCGGCCGGCGCTGGAGGCCTCGAAGATCGGGGCGTCGCTGGGAGCGCGGCTGGTTGTGACGGCGTCGGGAGAAGACTACGGGCTATTGAGGCAGTATGAGGCGATGCTGCCGGCGATTTTCATCGTCTCGCAGGTGGAAGTGCGGCAAGGACCTGAGGCGAAGGTCGAGGTTCTGCCGGCCGAGGGTGTGAAGTGCGAGCGATGCTGGAAGTACACGCGGGATGTTGGCGTGGATGCGCGGTACGCGACGGCGTGTGGATTCTGCGCCGCGGCGGTGAGCGAAATGCTGGGCGAGGCGTAATGAACCGGGCGCGCTGGGAGGCATTGGCGATCGCGCTGGCGGTGTTTGTGCTGGACCGGGGCACGAAGATGTGGATTGAGGCGCGAGTGAGCGTGTATGACACGATTGTGGTGATTCCGGATGTGTTCAACATCGTGCACACGCGGAACCGCGGGGCGGCGTTCGGGATGTTGTCGACGGCGCCGGAGAGCGTGAGGCTAACGGTGTTGGTGGGGCTGGCGGTGGGGATTCTGGGATTGATTGCTTGGATGCTGTGGCAGGCGACGGAGGAGAAGAAGAGCAGTGGGGAGTGGATGAACCGGCTGGCGCTGGCGCTGGTGATGGGAGGGGCGGTGGGGAACCTTTGGGACCGGATCCTGAAGGGGAGCGTGACGGACTTTTTGCAGGTGTTTCTGGGAAGCTATGAGTGGCCGAGCTTCAATGTGGCGGACTCGGGGATCAGCGTGGGAGCGGTGCTGATGGCGCTCGATCTGATTGTGGCCAAGCGGGGGGAACGTGCTACCGAAGCTGGTTGAGATAGGAGGATTTTTTCTCCCGACTTATGGAGTGATGGTGGCGCTGGCGTTTCTGGCGGGTTTGTGGTCGACGAACCGGCTGGCGCGGCGGGCGGGGCTGCCGGTGGAGCGGATACAGGATCTGGTGATTTATTGTGCGATCACGGGGCTGGCGGGGGCCAAGCTGATGATGTTCGTCTTCGACTGGCAGTATTACGCGAAGCATCCGGGGGAAATGTTCACGCTGGCGACGCTACGGGCCGCGGGGGTGTATCAGGGCGGATTTCTGCTAGCGCTGGGCTTTGCGATTTACTATATGAGGCGGAACGGGCTGCCGGTATTGCGAACAATGGACTGCTTCGCGCCGGGGATCGCGTTGGGGCATGCGATTGGACGGATCGGGTGTTTCGCGGCGGGGTGTTGTTATGGGATGTTGTGCAACCGGCCGTGGGCGGTAAGGTTTAACAACCCGGATGTGAGGGATTTTTCGAATGTACCGTTCAACGTGCCGCTGCATCCGACGCAGTTATACGAGACAGCGGGGGATCTGCTGATTTTCGTTGTGTTGAACCGCTTGTTTGATCCGAAGGCGCGGGCGGGGGGGATCTTCAGTCTGTATCTGATTTTGTATTCGCTGTTGCGCTTTGGGGTGGAATTTTTCCGGCACCATGATCAGGCGCCGCTGTGGGAAGCACTGCCGCTGGTGCATACGCAATGGATCAGTTTGTTAACGCTGGCGCTGGGAGGCTGGCTCTTGATGAGGAAACCGAATGCAGAACCCGCCACGGGCCGTTGAGCGGCCGCAAACGCTCGAGTCATTCGGGGACCGGCGCGAGGATCCCTACTTCTATTTTCGGGACCGCGAGGATCCGGCAGTGATGGCCTACATCCAGGCGGAGAACGCGTATGCGGCGGCGGAAATGGGGCAATGGGGAGGGCTCGAGGAGGAGATCTATCAGGACATGCTGGGGCGGATCGAGCAAACCGACATGTCGGTACCGAGCCGATTTGAAGGGTATTTTTATTACACGCGGACGGAGGAGGGCAAGCAGTACTCGATTCTGGCGCGGAAGAAGGGCACGATCGACGGGGAAGAGGAGGTGCTGCTCGACAGCAATGAACTGGCGCGAGGGAGGAAGTTTTTTTCGCTGGGGCTGACGGCAATGAGCCCGGATCAGATGCAATTGGCCTATGCAACGGATACGACGGGGTACCGGGAGTACAAGCTGGAGATCCGGGATCTGCGGACGGGCGGGAATCTGGCGGATGTGATCGAGAAGGTGGCGAGCGTGGTGTGGGCCGAGGACGGGGAGACGTTGTTTTATTCGCGGGAGCAAGAGCGGACCAAGAGGAGTTATCAGGTTTGGCGGCACCGGGTAGGGCGGCCCGTGGAAGAGGATGTGCTGGTTTACGAGGAAAGCGATGAGCGCTTTCGGGTGGGGATCGGCAAGACGTTATCGAAGGGGTATCTGGTGTTGACAGCGTCTTCGGGGAAGACGAGCGAGGCGCGGGTGCTCGATGCGCGGCGACCGGAGGGCGAGTTTCGGTTGGTGCTGCCGCGGCGGGAAGGGATCAGCTATGGGCTGACGCATCATGGCTGGCATTTCTACCTGCGGATCAACGATACGGCGCGGGACTTTCGGGTGGCGCGGATGCAGGTGGAGGGGGGAGAGCTAGAGGAAGTGATTGCGCCGGCGGCGGGGCAATATGTGCAGGGGATGGTGCATCTGGAGCGGCATGCGGTGTATCTGATGCGGCTGGAGGGATTACCGAGCTTGCGGGTGGTGGAAATGGGGACGGGGGCGTGGCATGAGATTGCATTCGAGGAGGCGGCTTACTCGCTGGGGTTCGGCAGCAATGCGGAGTTTCACACGGATCTGATTCGCTTTCAGTATTCGTCGATGGTGACGCCGCAGTCGACATTCGACTACAACCTGGTGAGCCGGGAGCGGGTGCTGTTGAAGCAACAGAAGGTGTTAGGGGGCTATGACGCCGGGGCGTATGCAGTGGAGCGCACGGCGGCGGAGAGCGTGGACGGGGTCAGGGTGCCGATGACGATTGCCTACCGGAAGGGATTGGCTCGGGACGGAAGCGGGCGGGCGCTGCTGTACGGCTACGGAAGTTATGCGATCGCGATCGATCCGGGATTTTCCGCGAGCCGGCTGGCGTTGCTCGACCGGGGATTTGCGTATGCGATCGCGCATATCCGGGGAGGTACGGATCTAGGCTACAGCTGGTATGAAGACGGGAAGCTGCTGCGGAAGAAAAACACGTTTTCCGACTTTATCGCCTGCGCGGAGAAACTGGTGAAGGAGGGGTATGCGGCGCCGGAGCGGCTGGTGATTGAAGGGGCGAGCGCGGGGGGACTGCTGGTGGGGGCGGTGATGAACGAGCGGCCGGAATTGTTTGGAGCGGTGATCGCGGGAGTGCCGTTTGTGGATGTGATCTCAACACTCGAGGACAAGTCGATCCCGCTATCGACAACGGACATCGATGAGTTTGGAGATCCCGAGCGGGAAGAGTTTTACCACTATATGAAGACGTACTCGCCATACGACAACGTGGGCGAGAGGGAGTATCCGGCGCTATACATCTATACGAGCCTGAACGACTCGCAGGTAGGCTATTGGGAGCCGGTGAAGTGGGCAGCGAAGCTGCGCAAGCACCAGCGGGGGGCGCGAAAGATCCTGCTGCAGGTGAACCTGGAGGCGGGACATGGGGGGGCTTCGGGGCGCTATGACCGTCTGAGGGAATTGGCGCGGTGCTATGCCTTTGCTATCGCCGAGACCGGTGCAGCGCCAGTAGACCGGCGCCGAGCATAAGCCAAGTGGAAGGTTCGGGGTTTTCGGCCATGGGCATCGTGTTTTCGTAGAGAAGGAAACTCTGCCGGCTGGCGGAGCGGCCATCGAAGACATGGAGGAGAACGTTACTGGTCCATGAAGGGAGTTGGCTGTGCCAGGTGAGCGCTTGCGCAAGGACATCGGGGTTGTTGAGCTGAACGTGACCGGCGGAGAAGTCGAAGATGGGGTCGGCGATGTATTCCCAAACCAGGAATTGAAAAGCGGCGGCGGCCGTCGGTGAGGCCTGAGCGTCGGCGAAGGCATTGCCCCAGAGCTTTTGGAGTTTCCGGGTGAGAGCTTGAGAGAAGCCATATTCGTTGGGGGATATCCATTGGAAGGCGTAGCCCGAATCACCCGCGGGAGCGACACTGAGGGGAATGTAGGGATCGATGCAGTACGTTAGGAGGTTGAAGTAGGAGCCGGGCAGGTCATTGAAGCTGGCTTGTAATTCAAATAGGCCAGCGCGGACGGAGTTGGCGCCGAGCGAACCTGCGCCGGAGAGGTAGAGCCCGTTGTGGTAAAAGTCTCCGGCTGGTGGAGCGTCCCGCAGGTAGACAATTGTAGAAGCGGCGCAAGGGGAAATGGCTGCCAGCAGGGTGCCCAGCAACAGCGAAAAGGAATGATGTTTAGTCTTCATACTTCTCTATGAATTGAGACTAGCCCCTCGAACACACTGGGACTATGGCTAAGGAGTTTACTTAGTACCTGGAACTACTTGGCCCGGCCGAGCTTGCTGAAAGGGCAGCTTCGCGATTCAGGAGCGATTTTGATGGAAGATTTGCAGGGAGAGACGCCATCGTTGCCGGATTCGCTGACGGACTTCAGAGATCTTGTAAGAGACGGCAGTGAGCTTGACTGGGGGTTGTGTTCCATTTGTAGCTTTGGCGACGTTGGAGGGAACGGGCCACCGGGAATGATCGTCGCTCTGGAAGGGCCAGGTTGGGCTGGCGGGCTGGCGCAGGCAATAGGATGAGGCGGGATGGGAAGAGGTGGAAGGTGGCTGGGACGGGCGGGCCGGAACAGAGCTTCCAGGAGTTTTTGAGGGAAAAGCGCCGTCCGGGGATGGCGCTTCAAAGTTAGAAAAGAAAAGGGCCGGACCCTCGCGGGTCCGGCAGAGTGGATTGGAGAGAGGAAGCAGCTTATTTCCGGCGGCGGGACAGAGCAAGGCCCAACAAGCCACAACCGATAAGAGCGTAGCTTCCAGGTTCTGGAACATTTTCATTGGTGGGGATACTGGGGTCGACGCGGAGAAAGCTCTGCTTATCGTTGCCCTGAATTGCGAAGAGTGTCGTGGAAGTGGTGGCCGTATTACCCTGATCGTTCCAGTTGATGGCGATGTTTCGAATTGTGGCGTCCGATATTTTGACTCTTCCATTGGTGAAATCGATGGCGGCTCCGTCGGCGATGTATTCCCAGATCAGGAACTGGAAGGCAGCGGCGTTGTTCGCGGAATCATCGGAGAGGTTGAAGGCAAGGGCCCACAGCTTTTGTATGCGATTAACCGTGGTAGCCACATTGAAGACAGCCGGGGTGTAGGTCGTAAAATATTGAGTGAGGGTCATTTCGGTGAAGAGACCACCGGCACCGTTCGCGGGGCCAACGTTGAGACTTTTGAAGGGGTCGATGCAATATGTGAGTAGATTAAACCAATTGGGGTCAGAAGCATTTCCCGAGACGAGGTTCGCCTGAAAATCGAGCATACCAGCCCAGTAGTTGCCGTTATCAATCGTACCGACGCCCTCGCGCTTGAGGCTTTCCGTTCCGTTGTTGTGAAAGTGATCCGAGGGGACGGGCGTATCCCGCAACCAGATAGATGTTGCGGATGCCGAGCCGTGGACAGTTAGCAAAAGGATTGCGTTGAGAGTAAGTTGAAAAAGATGGTCTTTCATATCCGTACAGGAAAAGGGTAAACACTGCTCTAAGGTAAAACCTATAGAACTATAGGCAGATCGGTACTATTTCTGATCCTTGAAGTGAATGGCGGCTGAACCTGGGCAGGACTATGCCCCTGGCAAGAAACGCTAGTTGCGTTTGGAAACCATCGATGATGGCATTCGGGGTTTCGCTCTGGGTGGGTGATGCTGGATGGCAAGCGAGTGAACATAGTTGAGGCGCTGTCTATGTTCGCTAGCCCGGCGTGGTCGCGGGGGAAGTCGGCTGAGGCGAATCAAGAATTCACAGCGAAAGCTTCGACACCCGAGTTCATTCCATGGAGGCGGCGGGGTTCAGGGTGGTTTTCGAGCGGGTTTCGGTTGGGACCAGGAAGTAATTCTATTTGGGGAAAAGAGAGTTCTTCTCGAAGCCAAGGGGCGGGAAGAGAGGATCTTGGCGCGGGCAAACCGGCGTTGGAAGGTGGCTGCCGTGTTCGGCGATTTACCCTCGGCGCCAGCGCCGGCTCGCCTCGATTGGGCCACCGAGGAGGGCGAATTCCTGGAATCCGGGCTTTGGAGTTGTACCTCGCTGTAACCGGCAGACTGGCAGAGGGTAGACGGGGCGGCAAAGACATTGTCCCGCGTTTCATCCGGAATCCGAACGGGAGAGCAACGTGTTGCATTCCAGGGTGGGAGAGGGAAAGGCTCGGCTGGCGGCTGCCCGAAATGCTGGAGCGCCCACTTTTCAAGCTAGTACGGACTCGAGAAAGTCAAGAATTTCCTTTTGTTTAGAATAGTTACCGAGAGCGGCTTCGACATTGATATAGCGGATGCCACGCGAGGCGGCGAGAACGGAGAAGCTGCCGTCATCGGAGCGGACACTTTTTTGGAGGACGATATTGAAGCTGCCGCGGGAGGCGCGGTGGAAATCCTCTTCATTGGTGGCGAGGACAAAATCGCGGGGGTGATCGGGATCGGGGAGATGGACCTGATCGCTGGTGGGAATTTCGTCTTGAACGTTGTAGCCCTCCGAGTTGTTATGGAGAGCGATGAGGAGGCCGCCGTGAGGGGGGATGACGGTGCGGAGGAAGCGTTCGCGGTCATGGGCGAGGAGGGCGAGGGCGGCGTCGATTTGGGCGGGCGAGGCGGAGGGGTTGATGCGCTTGAGGCTGCGGGCGGCGCCGAGGGCGGTGAACATGCGATTGGGATCGATGAGGCAGGCGCCGACGGGGACGTGGCGGGTTTGGCTATCGACGAAGAAGAAAGTGCCTTTGTGGGATTTTAGGTGATCGCGGAGGAGATCGCGGGCGGTGGACTCGTTGCCGTGGATGTGGAGGTAGCGGCGGCGGGAGCGGCCGTTTTTCTCGACGAAGAAGCGGATGCCGCCGATTGAGAGGGGGCGGGAGAGGGCGGACAAGAGGAGGGAACGGCGGCTGAGGGCAAGAGAGGATGCTGCCATACTGTAAGTGAAAAGGATCGCACAATGAGCGCTCATGATGACGAGTTGAACCCGTTGCAAGCGGCGGAAGCACGTTTCGATCTGGCGGCGGAGGCCCTGGATCTGGATGCGGGAATCGCGAAGATCTTGCGAACGCCGTCGCGGGAGGTGACGGTTTATATCCCGGTAGAGTTGGACGACGGGCGGATTGAGGTATTTACGGGGTACCGGGTGCAGCACTCGATCGCGCGGGGTCCGGCCAAGGGCGGGATCCGCTACGCGCCGGACGTGACGCTCGATGAAGTGAGGGCGCTGGCGAGTTGGATGACGTGGAAGTGCGCGGTGGTGAACATCCCGTATGGCGGGGGCAAGGGCGGGGTGATCTGTGATCCGGCAATCCTGTCGCAGCGGGAATTGGAGCGGATCACGCGGCGGTATACGGCGGAGATGATGGATGTGATCGGGCCGGAGCTGGACGTGCCGGCGCCGGACATGGGGACGAACCAGCAGACGATGGCATGGATCATGGACACGTACTCGATGCACAAGCGGCATACGGTTACAGCGGTGGTGACGGGCAAGCCGCTCGATCTGGGGGGATCGCGGGGGAGGACGGAGGCGACGGGGCGAGGGTGCTTGTTTGTGACGCTGGAGGCGCTGAAGAAGTTTGGCATCGAGCGGGAGCAGGCGCGGGTAGTGGTGCAGGGCTTTGGCAACGTGGGGGGGCAGGCGGCGCGGCTGATGGCGCAGGCCGGCATGAAGGTGGTGAGTGTGATCGAGTGGGATGGAGCGGTTTACAACGCGGGGGGACTTGATATTGAGAAGCTGATGGCGCACCGGGTGGAGACGGGTTCGATTGTGGATTTTCCGGGTGGGGAGAATATCGACAAGGAAGAGGCGCTGTATCTGGAATGCGACGTACTGGTGCCGGCAGCGAAGGAGAATGTGATCACGTCGGGGAATGCGCACCGGATCCGGGCGCGGATTCTGACCGAGGGGGCGAACGGTCCGACGACGGCGCCGGCGGACCCGGTGCTGAAGGAAAAAGGGGTTTTTGTGATCCCGGATATTCTGGCGAATGCCGGAGGCGTGACGGTGTCCTATTTTGAATGGGTGCAGGACCGGCAGGGCTACTTCTGGAACGAGCAACTGGTGAACGACCGGCTGGAGGAGATGATGGTGGCGAGCTTCCGGGATGTGGTGAGCTATGCGGGCAAGCACGGGGTCGATAACCGCACGGCGGCCTATATGCTGGCGATCGACCGGGTGGCGTTTACGATCAAACTGCGCGGTTTGTATGCCTGATGACGGATAGCGCCGCGACGCCGCTGATGCGGCAATATCATTCGATCAAGCAACAGGCGCCGAATGCGCTGCTGCTGTTCCGGCTGGGCGATTTTTACGAGTTGTTTCATGAGGACGCCACGACGGCGGCGCGGGAACTCGAGATCACGCTGACGGCGCGGCACGGGACGCCGATGTGCGGAGTGCCGTACCACTCGAGCGAGGGCTACATTGCGCGGCTGATCCAGAAGGGTTACCGGGTGGCGATCTGTGAGCAGATGGAGCTGCCAGGGCCGGGCAAGAAGCTGGTGAACCGGGAGATTACGCGGATCGTAACACCGGGGACGGCGACGGAAGCCAATGTATTGCGGGCGCGGGAGAACAATTATCTGGGGGCGGTGGCGCGGGATGCGAAGGATCCGGCGCGGGTGGGGCTGGGGTATGTGGATGTATCGACGGGGGAGTTTCGCGTAACGGTACTGGCGGCACACGAGGTGGGGCCGGTGGTGGAGACGCTGAGTATCAAGGAAGTGCTGCTGCCGGTGAAGGACGCGAATCTGCCTGGATTGCAAACGACGGTAGAGCCGTGGATCTTTGATCTTGATTATGGAGAGCGGCTGCTGAAGGATCACTTCAAGCTGCATTCGCTCGATGGTTGTGGCCTGGGGCCGCATCCGCTGGCGGTGCGGGCGGCGGGGGCGCTGCTGCATTATTTGCGGGAGACGCAGAAGGCGGCACTGGACCATCTGGACCGGCCTGGATATTACGAGCGCGGCGAGGCGATGGTGCTCGACCCGGTTACGGTGCGAAACCTGGAGTTGGTGGAGCCGCTGTTTTCGGCTGATTTGGGAGGGGGGCGGAACAGCACGCTGATCGCGGCGATTGATGAGACGGTGACGGGAATGGGGGCGCGGTTATTGCGGAGACGGATTCTGCGGCCGTCGGTGGAGGAAAAGGAAATCGAGGCGCGGCTCGATGCCGTGGGAGAGTTGGTGAAGGCGACGATCGCGCGGGGGGGGATTCGCGAGCGGCTGGGCGCGATTGCGGATATCGAGCGGCTGCTGGCGAAGGTGACGATGAATACGGCGGGGCCGCGGGAGCTGCTGGCACTGGTGAAGTCACTCGATCAAGTGCCGGGAATCCAGGAAAAGCTGAAGGGGTTTAGCGGGGAGTTGTTACGGCGTCTTGATGGGGAAATGTTGGATTTGAGCGAGATGCGGGAGCGGGTGTTGGGGAGCCTGAGCGCGGAGCCGCCGGCGGTGTTGGCCGATGGCGGTGTGATTCGGGATGGTGTGAGCGCGGAGCTCGATGAGTTGCGCGACATACAGCGGAACGGGAAGCAGTATGTGGCGCAAGTGGAGGTGAGGGAGAGGGAGCGCACGGGGATCCAAAGCCTGAAGGTGCGCTTCAACAATGTATTCGGGTACTACATCGAGATATCGAAGACGAACCTGCATCTGGCGCCGAAGGACTATGACCGGAAGCAGACGCTGGTGAACGCGGAGCGGTTTACGACACCGGAGTTGAAGGAGTTGGAGACGAAGATTCTGGAGGCGGAAGAGCGGATTCTGGCCATCGAGAAGGAATTGTTTCAGGGGCTACGGGCGCATGTGGCGGGGTTTGCGGGGGAGATCCGGCGGACGGCTGGGGCGGTGGCGGAAGTGGATGTGCTGGCTGGGCTGGCGGAGGTGGCGGCGGGGCGGCGGTATGTGCGTCCGCAATTTTCGGCGGAGGGTGAGTTTCGGGTGGCGGGCGGGAGGCATCCGGTGGTGGAGCTGCTGGTGGAGGCCGAGGCGGGACGGTTTATCCCGAATGATTTGTATCTGGACCGTGAGAAGTATGTGGCAGTGATTACGGGGCCGAACATGGGGGGCAAGTCGACGTATCTGCGGCAGGCGGCGATGATGGTGATTCTGGCGCAGATGGGAAGCTTCGTACCGGCGGAGGAAGCGGTGTTGCCGCTGGTGGACCGGGTGTTTACCCGAATTGGCGCGGCGGACCATGTGGCGCGGGGGCGTTCGACATTCATGGTGGAGATGACGGAGACGGCGCTGATTTTAAATACGGCGACGGCGCGGAGCCTGGTGGTGCTCGACGAGATCGGGCGGGGGACTTCGACTTATGACGGGATGGCGCTGGCCTGGAGCGTGGTGGAGTTTTTGCATCAGCGTGTGGGCGCGAAGACGTTGTTTGCAACGCATTATCACGAGCTGACGGTGCTCGAGGACACGCTCGTAGGGGTGCGGAATCTGAATGTGGCGGTGAAAGAGGCGGGAGATCAGATCGTGTTCTTGCGGAAGGTGGAGCCGGGGGCGGCGGGCAAGAGCTTCGGCATCGAGGTGGCGCGCCTAGCGGCGTTGCCGGAGTTGGTGATTGATCGGGCGCGGCAAATTCTGGCGCTGCATGAGAAGCAGCAACTGGCGCCGGCGGCGGCGAGCCGGGCACCGGCGCCGCTGCAGATCCGGCTGTTCGAGCCGGTGGGCGGAGATATCGCGGCGCGGATCCGGGCGTTGCAGCTCGATGAATTGCGGCCGATCGAGGCGTTACAGATTCTGGCTGAGTTGCAGAAGGAGTTGCAGTGATGCGTGTAGCGGGCGTGATGTCGGGCACCTCGCTCGACGGTATTGATGTGGCTGTGGTGGATGTAGAGTGGCCGGAGCTGGAGCTGGTTGGGTTTCGCGCGACACCTTATCCGGCGGGGTTGCGGCGGAGGATTTTGGCGGTGTCGAATGCGGAGTGCCATACGCGGGATATTGCGCGGCTGCACTATGAGTTGGGGGAGCGGTATGCGGCGGCCGTGGCGGCGGTGGGAGTGAAGGGGATTGAACTGGTGGGCTGCCACGGGCAGACGATTTATCATGAGGGGCCGCGGTGCACGCTGCAGATCGGGGAAGGGGCGGTGATCGCCGAGCGGCTGGGGATTGAGACGATTACGAACTTCCGGGCACGGGATATCGCGGCGGGTGGACAGGGCGCGCCGCTAGTGCCGTTTTTTGACTGGATGGTGCTGACGCATGAGCAGGTGAACCGGGTGGGCATCAACATAGGGGGAATTGCGAATGTGCATGCGCTGCCGAAGAAGGGGCGGGGGAAGGACGTATTCGCTTTTGACACGGGCCCGGGCAATATGGTGATCGACCAGTTGGCGGCGATTGCAACCGGTGGGCGGCAGAACTATGACCGGGACGGGAAGCTGGGACGGAAGGGAAAGCTGAACCGGGAATTACTCGAGAAGTTGCGGCGGGATGGGTACTACCGGCGGAAGCCGCCGAAGTCGGCGGGGCGGGAGCAGTATGGGGCGGAGTTTGTCGCAGAGCTGATGGCGACGGCGTTGCCGGTTGAGGATTTGATCGCGACCGCAACGGCTTTGACGGCGGTGACGATCGCGGAGGGCATTGAGCGGTTTATCGCGCCGAAGTTTCGCGTGGATGAATGTCTGGTGAGTGGAGGGGGAGTATGGAACCCGCTGCTGATGGCGGAGTTACAGGGGCTTCTGCCGGGGGCGTATGTGCATTCGACGGCGGATGTGGGGATTCCGCCGGACGCCAAGGAGGCAATGGCGTTTGCGTATCTGGCAGCGGCAACGAAGCTGGGGAAGGCAGGAAACTTGCCGGGAGCAACGGGGGCGCGCAAGGGAGTTTTGCTCGGGGAGATCCATCCGGGGGGACTTCGGCCGGGTCGATAGAACGTTTTCCCGGGAGGAGGGGCGGGAGGAGGGGCGGGAAGAGGGGCGCCTGATGGTGGTGGGGCTGCGGGCGGAAGTGCTAATGGAGTACGACGCGGAGAAGTATCGGGGCCTGAGCGAGTTCTATATCGCGTCACTGGATTGTTGCGGGAACAGGGGAAGCTTTGTGGATGAACCGATCCACCACTGGCGGGGGGCGACCGATCTGGCTGACTTGCCGCTGGAGCGTGTGGCGCATGTGCGGGCGGTGGTGGTGGTGGCAGTGGGAGAATGGGCGCTCGGGCCGGAGCGATTTCAGGGGAGGCAACTGGAGGGGAAGGCCGTGCTGGTGCGGATGGAATGAAGCCGGCACTGGTGAAGGGAGGAATACTTTGGGGCGAACCCGCACTTGACGCGGGAGGCGTGCAAGGAGTTGGTGGAGGCGGGGGTGGCGTTGGTGGGGATCGATTCAGTGAACATCAATTCATTGAGTGACTGGAGACGGCCGCCGCACACGGCCTTGTTGCGGGCGGCTGTGCCACGGGAGGGCGGGGCGACCTTACCGTTGCGGGCGTACGTGATTGCTTAGGGCTGGGGCGTCTCAAAGGTGATGGAGGAATCGGCGCTGGCTTTACGGAAACCGCTAGATTCCATATTGAGAGTGATGATGCGTTTGTAGCCGAACAGGACATCGACGCGCATTTCGGTGCCGTAGGTGGCGGGGAACCAGAGGCCGGGGGCGACGCGGGTGTAAGTGAGGGAGAAGCCTGTCTGGCGGATATCGCTGCCGAGGATAGTTTTGACGAGAAAGTGTATTTTTAGCGTGAGCTTGGTTTGGATGGAGAGGGGGTGGAGGTCTTCGGCGTCGATGAGCATTTCGCCGGCCCAAGGCTTGGCGTCTTCATCATCCTTGACGGGCTCGAAGGAAATGCGATGAACAGGACGCCCGCGGTAGTTTTCCGAGCTGAGGAGTTTGAAAGTATAGTGAGGCAGGTCCTTGGGAAGGAAGGGGAATAAATCCATGTCGATGCCGTCCTTGGAATTCTTGTCGGCGACGAGGTCCTCAGCGAGGTCGGCGATGATTTCGCCATCGATGTCGAGGTCTTTGTGGCGGAATTTGGGATCGGTGTAGGGATGGATCTTGCCATGCTTTTCGTACTGGCCATCGAAGTGGATGAGCTTATGTTCGACGCCTTGAGGGGAAGGAAAAACATTGTAAGTGCGGCGTTCTTCGCGGGCGAGTTTGGAATTGGTGCGGAGGAGGCGGGTATGGAGCTTTTGCGAATAGACGTACTGTGCGCGGAGATCGGAGCCGCGGGCGAGGTTGGCGGCGACCTGGTTCATGATGGTTTGGGCATCCGGGGCGGCGCTGAGGGCGAGGATCGAAAAGAGAGCGAGCATGGATCTATGGATGAATACGTATCAGACGGAACGGAAGTGGCAGGAGAATTTGCTTAGTTAACAGGGCAGGCGCGGGAAAGGTGGGGGCAGCGCTGGCAATGGGCACCAGGCTGGGTGGAGAAATCGGTGGCGGACTGGAAGCGATGGAGGAGGGAGCGGTCGAGGGGGGTATCGATGGAGAGGCGTTCGCCGGTGGAGAGGAAGAAGAGTTCCGAGCGGATGGGTTTGCCGGGATACAGGCGGGAGATGGCCTCGCGGTAAAGAGCCATCTGGAGGGCGTAGGAGCGGGGACGGGGCTGGCCGGTTTTGTAATCGATGATGGTGATTTGCCCAGCGGGGGATTCAAAGCAGAGGTCGATGGCGCCTTCGATGACGAGGCCGTCGAAGGAGAAGACAAAATCGAATTCGCGTTCGACCCAGAGGGCAGAGGCGAGTTCCGCGGCGAGGGAAGAATTCGTTGCGACTGCAACTAATTGGAGAGCTTCGGGAGGGGGCGGGACAGAAGGGAGCTGGCCAGCGAGAAGCTGGTGGACGAGGGAGCCGAGATTGGCGGCGCCGTCCGGGGGGGCGTCCTGAGGGTAAGTGATCGCGGCGAGCCGGGAGAGGAAGAAGTGCCGGGGGCAAGTGGCGTAGAGCGCGAGGTCAGTGGGATTGGCCGAGGAGAGCTGGACGGGTTGGGAGGGAAGCGGGGCCAGGAGGATGGGAGCAGCGGGGGCGATGGGGGCGGCGAGGGGTGGCAGGGGCGTCGGCAAGCCGGCGGGCCAGCTTTTGCCGCTAAAACCAGCAAGGTGTTTGACCCAGCCGCGTTTTTGTTCGCCGGCCCAGGAGAGGTAGAGGCGCTGTTCGGCGCGAGTGAGAGCAACAAAGAGCTGGCGCTCGAGTTCGTGGCTATCCTCGAGTTTGCGCGCGGCGATGATCCTACTGGCCAGGAGGTCGGGAAGAGAGACGCCGGTGAGGGGATTGTTCCAGCGGACGCCGATGCGGTCGGGGCGGCCGAAGAGGAGCGAGGAGCGATTGGGAGGAGAGTGGAAGTAACAGCCGGGGAGGAAGACGACGGGGAACTCGAGGCCTTTGGAGGCGTGGACGGTGAGGATCTGAACCGCTTCGCCACAGGAGGGAACAGGGGCGGATTTTTCCTGGGCGGCGGCGCGCATGCGCTCGAGTTCGGCAACGAAGGCGGGGAGGTGGGAGGGTTGCTCCCGCCAGAGAGAGCGAATGAGAGAGAGGAGTTTATCGACATTGGCGGCGACGGCCGGGCTGGCCTGGGAGAGGTAGCCGGTGGTGTCGAGCAATTCGGTGAGGAAGCGGCCGGGAGGGGTGGTATCGAGGCGGGCGCGCTGGCTGGCATGGAGGGCATCGAGAGCGGGAGAACTGAGGCCGGACAAGATGTCGCCGTCGGACAGGGAAGCGAAGGGGCTGCGGAGGACGGTGGCGCGCGCGATGGTGTTGAGAGGATTGGCGAGGTAGTGGAGCCAGTTGAGGCAGTCGGCGACCTCCTGGGTATCGAAGAACATACGGCCGCCGCTGAGTAGATAAGGAATGTCGTGGGAGGCAAGGGCGGCGGCGATGGCTTCGGCCTTGGCGGCGGTGCGGACGAGGATGGCGATGTCGGACAGAGAGAGGCGGCGGAGGGGGGAGCCGTCCTTAGGCTCGACGACGAAGTTTTCGCTAAGGTGCTGGATTTCGGAGACGAGGAAGGCGAATTCCTCGGCATCTTCGGAGAAGGCGTGGATGCTGAGCGGGGTATCGGCGGTGGTGAAGCGGCGGCCGGAGGAGAGATTGGGAGGCTGGAGGCCGGGGAGGGCAGAGGCGAGGGTGTTGGTGAAGTCGAGAATTTCCGGGCGGGTGCGAAAGTTATCGCCGAGGTAGTCGATGACGGCGCCCTGGGCGAGGAGGGAGTCACGGTAGGCGATGAATTCTTCAGGGGCGGCGAAGCGGAAGCCGTAGATGCTCTGGTTGACGTCGCCGACGGCGAAGAAGGAGCCGGGGGTGCGGAGCAGGGACAGGAGTTGCCACTGGATGGGGTTGGTGTCCTGCATTTCGTCCATCAGGATGTGCTCGAAGCGACGCTGGAGTTCTTCGCGGACTCGGGAATTGCGCTCGAGGAGGTGGAGGGTGTGGTGCTCGAGGTCGTTGAAGTCGAGGCGGGCGGCGGAGAGTTTGCGTTCGGAGTAGTGGGAGTGGATGCGGTTGAGGAGTTCGATCAGGTAATTGCGTTCGGGATGAACGAGGCTGAGGACGATCGTGGAGATGATGGTGGCGTGCAAGTCGTAGAACTGCCGGGCGATGTCGGAGAGGGGTTTAGGGAGGTTGCCGCGTTTGGGGAAGCCTTCGATGAGGTCGATGTGTTGCCAGGAGGGGGTGAGGCCGAGGGCAGTGAGGCGGGCGAAGTGTTCGCGGAAGGCTTCGTGGAATTCGCGGGACTTGGGAGTGGTGGGAGGAGTGTTGAGGATGTCTTCGCCGAGGGCGAGAAAGGGGGGGAGGATGTTGGGAATCGAGGGAGGGGCGTCGGGTTGGGGGAAGGAGGTAGAGAGAGAACGGATCTGGTTGTAAAGGGAGCGGAGGTCGGTGGTGATGGAAGAGGAATTGTAGGTGGTGAAGAGGCGGCGGAGGGTGGCGGTGCCGGTGTGGGCGGCATCGTTGAGGACGTGTTCGATGGAGGCGTGCAGTTCGGAGGCGGCGATGCGATCGTCCCAGAGCTGGGTGGTGGGGTCGAGCCCGGCGGCGATGGAGAACTCGGTGAGGAGGCGTTTGCAAAGGCCATGGAAGGTGGAGATGGGAGCGAAATCAATGTCGGGGTGATTGGTTTTGGCGACACGGGAGCGGATTTCGTTGGCGGCCTTTTCGGTGAAGGTGAGGGCGAGGATGTTGCGGGGCGAGATGTTCTGGCTGAGGACAAGCCAGGCGAAGCGTTCGGCGAGGACGCGGGTTTTGCCGGAACCGGGGCCAGCGATGACGCAGACGTCCTGGCCGGTGCGGTGGATGGCGGCGTGTTGTTGGGGAGTGAGCTTCATTCGGCGGCGGCCTCGAGGGCGGGCTCTTCGATGGGGATGCTGCGTTCACGGATGCGGCAGGCGTCGCGGAATTCGCACCAGGAGCAGTTTTGGGGGTGGAGGGGTTCGACGGCGATGTGGCCGGAGGAGACGAGGGTGAGGATGTTTTCGATGCTGGAGAGGGCAGCGGTTGTGGCAGCGGTGAGATCCGGGCCGGAGAGGGTGACGGGTTTGGATTGTTCGCGGAGGCCGATGAAGCTGAACTGTTCTACGCCCTCGCCGAGGGCGAGAGCGTAGAGGGCGCCCTGGATGGGGTATTTTTCGTCGAGCTTTTCGGCGCGGGAGTATTTGTAGTCGTAGGCAGCAATACGGCCGTCGGGGGCGCGGTCGTAGCGGTCGATGAAGCCGCGCACGGTGGGGCCGCCGTTGGGGAACTCGAGGGTGAAGGGTTGTTCGAGGTGGGGAGTCCAGCCGGGGGGAACCGGGGGAGCGAGGGTGGAGTAGAGCTTGAGGTTGCGGAGGAGATTGATGCGTTCACGCTCGAAGTGGTAGCCGCGGGGAACACGGGCTTGTTTGGCTTCGCGGTCGAGGACGCGGTCGGCGATGGCTTCGATATCGCGGGAGGGATCAAGGGTCCACTGGCGGATGGCCTCATGAGCGATGTTGCCGAGAAGGAGGGGATTGAGGCGCTCGGCCGGGGATTCGGGGAGGCCGGTGAGTTTGAGGCCGCGGGAGGCGAAGTGGCGGAAGGGGCAGGCGAGGAAGGTTTCGAATTCACTGGCGGACCAGGGGTGGGAGGGGGAGCGCCAGGGACCAGAGAGGCGGGCGGGCGCGCCGGGGCGGGAGATCGTTGGTGTCGCAACGATATGGGGCGGCAGCGGAGAGGGAGGAAAGGGGAGGAGGGGGGAGGGCAGGAGGGGATCGCCCTTGGCATTGATCAGGGGGTAGGAGAGATGGAGCTCACGGTGGGCGCGAGTGAGGAGGATTGGGGCGAGGAAGAGTTCTTCGTTGTGGCGGTCTTCGAGGGTCTTCATGCCGAAGGAGCGTTTAGCGGCTTCGGAAAGGAGCGGGTCGGCGGTGAAGCGCTGGGGGAAGGCGGAATCGAAGAGGCCGGGAGCGAAGACGTAGTCGAGATCCCACTGGCGGGCCTCGAAGAAGTCGAGGATGTGGACGACGTTGCGGCGGGTGTCGCGCTCATGGAGAGTGAGGGCGGCGAGGTTTGAGTCGACGTGAGACCAGAAGACGGGAAGGGGGAGGGGAGTGGCGGGGAGAGAGGCGGCAGTCTGATCGAGAGTCTGGTGGAGGGTGGCGAGGACGGTGGAGCGGTCGTGCCATTCGGCGGCGAGGGCGAGAGAGGGATCGAGAGCGAAGGGAGCAGCCAGCAGTGAGGCAACACGACGGAGCTCGGCGACGGCCTCGGAGGGCGAGAAAAGCTGATGGGACCAGTGGGCGAAGGGGGCGAGAGAGGGAAAGGCGGCGAGGGAATTGGAGGGGAGAGCCGTGAGGGTATCGAACTCGAGCTGGTCGCCGGCAGGGGAGCCGCCGAGGCCGGTGAGGCGGGTGCGGAGGGCGGCGAGGACGGACTCGTTATCCCAGTTATTCTGAGCGGCGGCGATGAGGTGGCGATGCAGAAGAATGACGGGGTGTTGGAGGATGGGGGCGCCGAGATAAGAGCGGGAAGGGATGGCGAGGCGGGCGAGAGTGGTCTCGATGAGGGGGGAGTCGGCATCGGGATTGCGGAGGAGGATGCCAATGCGGCGGAGTTCAACGCCCTGTTGGGCGAGAGAAAGGATGTGGCCGGCGATGAAGAGAGCTTCCTGTTCGGCGTTGGCGGCGGAGTGGAAGTGGACTTTAGGGTGACGGAGGGGTTGGGAGGGGCCGGGGTGGGCCTCGGTGAGATGGACGTCTATCGAGAGGGCGAGACGGTCGATGAGGGTGCGTTCGGTGTTGGCGAAGGAGAAGAAGCCGTCAAGCAGGAGGAGGCGGAGGGGGGCGAGATGGGCGGGGGTAAGGCGGGCGGAGATCTGCTCGAGGCGCTGGCCGCGGAGGGCGAGCCGCTGAGAAGCAAGGCCGGCAAGTACACGCTGGTAGAGACCGGAGAGAGGACCATCGACCTGAGAGGGACGGACGGCGGCGAGGGCGAGGGCCTCACAGGTTTGAGCGAGGTGGCGGTGGAAGCCGGGGCGGGCGCGAAGGGGATCGAACTCCGCGGGGCAGCGCTCCTCGAGAAGGGAGGCGATGAGGGATTGCAGTTGCGCCGGGGAGGGGGCGGGGTCGGCGAGGGCAAGAGAATCGAGAAAGCGAGTGAGGGTGGAGACGGTATCGCGGCGGAGAACGAGCCCTTCGCGGGCGAGGTTGTTGCGGAGGTGGCCGGCGAGGGTAGCGGAGGGGACCAGCAGCCGGACGCTCCAATCGCGGGCCTGGAGGGCCTGGCGGAGGGGGGCAAGTAGGGCCGTGGATTTGCCCGAGGCAGGCGGACCGGAATGGGTGACCAGCGGCAAGATACCAGTTTAAAGGAGAGGGTGCTGTCGGGAGGTGAGGGGAAAGTCGACGTGACGGCCGGTGAGATGGGAGAGGTAGACGCCCTGAATCATTTCAGTGGTCCAGCGGCCGTCGATTTCGTTGCAGCAGGGGCGGGAGTTAGATTCGATGGCGGCAAGCAGGTCGGTGACCATGAGGGAATTGGCGAGATCGGAGCCTTTGACCTGATGTTCAGCGGGAGGGGGGAAGCTCTGCCACTGGGCAGAGGAAGAGGGGATCCAGGAGGCGGAGCGCAGAATATGGAGGCCGCCGTCGGGATAGATGCCATTCGGAAGGCAGATTACACCACGGCTGCCATAGATCCAGGTGCCGAAGCGCCAGGGGTGAGTATCGGCGACGGCGCGGGTGGTGAAAAAGGCGGGGATGCCGCCGGGGAAAGTGAAGGTGGCGGTAATTTGATTGCCGGCGATGGGGCCGACGGGCTCGGAGGCGGAGCGGGCATCGGCGCGAGTGATGTTGCGGCCGTTGTGGGTAACGCGAGCGGAAACGGAGAGGGGATCCCCGAGGAAGAAGCGCATCATATCGAAGAGGTGGGAGCCGAGCACGGCCATATCTTCGCCACCGGCGCGGCGGTCTTCCTTGCCATGGCAACGGATCTGTTCGACTTCACCGATGTCGCCGGAGGTGATGAGGCGCTGGGCTTCGAGGGCATAGGGGGAACGGCGCATCTGGTGGGCGATCTGGAGCTTGACGCCGTGGCGCTGGACGGCCTGGACCATGGGGTCGGCATCGGCGAGTGCAACGGCGAAGGGTTTTTCCATGTAAATGTGGCAGCCGGCGGCGACGGCGGCGGAGAGCATGAGGAGGCGCTGGTCGGCGTGGCGAGGGCCGATGCCGACGAGAAAGGGTTTTTCCTGGGCGAGCATTTCGCGGAAGTCGGAGTAGGCGCGGAGGGCACCGGTGCGGGACTGGGCAGCAGCTCGGCCGGCGGGGTCAGGATCGGAGATGGCGACAACTTCCAGTTGAGGAAAGGAGCGCCAAACGGTGTCGAGGCCATGGCCGAAGTTGCCGCGACCGGTGTGGCCGATAACGGCGACAGGGAGGCGCGGAGCTGCGGCGAGAGCAAGGGAGGAAGCGATCCAAGCGCGGCGCGTCATTGACGGGTAAGGTATCACGCCCGACCGGGGGGATCAAAGGGATGTTTCGTAAGCGGCAACCGTGGCGGCCATCGATTGGAAATGGAGCAGATCCGGCGAGAAGCCCGCGGCGGCAAGGGTCTCCCGCAGGGCAGGGATTTGGGATTCGTAGAGGGGAAAGCGGACGAGGGTTTGCGAACCCGAGGAATGATCGAGTTCGGGGTTGATGGGAAAGGGGGCGGAAGCGAGAGCTTCGAGGATGTCTTCGAGGAGACGGGAGGAGATGTTGATTTCAGCGGCGAGGAGTTCACCGGAGTCGATGGAATGAAGAACAGCAATGCTCATGGGAATCTGCCTTTAGCGATTTTTTTTCGTGGTTGCAAGTAGCCGGCGTGCAGACAGGGCAGGCCTAAAATGATCCACGTACAGAGTTTGATCGGTTGGCAGAGGCTGATAGAGGAGACCTCTGCAGGGTAGAGCTTACAAATATGTAGATGCTTTAACGTTGCGAACGTTGCCAATCGAGCATCAATTTATCAAATTTTTTTCGTTGTTCGGGGGTAAGGAGGCGGGAGATGCCTTCTCTGCCGAATAGGCGCACTTCTTCCATCTGAGCGCCGAGGCTTTGGATGTATTTGAAGTGATCATCGAGCAAGATTTCGACTTCCTGCTGTTGTTTATCGGAAAGTTCGAGCTCCTGCTTAAAGTATTTGAGGAGGGCGGAGCGGTCCATTTGGCGCATGGCGCGAGAGGAAGGGGAAAGGGAGCCACGAGTGTAGAGGCGCATGGCAAGGGCGCCGGAGGCTGCGCCGACGAGAAAGACGGCGAGCAGGGCCGAGAGGACTTTGGGGTGACACCATTTGGCGCGGTCAGTCATGGAGGAAGGTGAAATCTATTGCTCGAAGGCTGTTAAGTGAGCGAGAGCGGAACCGCGGTCGTTATCGGGAGTGGACTCGACGAGCGGGAGAAGGGACTCGTCGGAGGTGAGGATGGCGCCTTCGAAGGGAGCATCGTCGGTAAGGACGATGGGGGCGTCGGCGGCGATAAGGTTGTCCTGTTGCTCGATGGGCTCGATAAAGGCGGCGGCGAACAAAAGGACAGCAAGAGCGAGGGAAGCGTAGACAAGACGCATGCCGAGGGGCTCGAGGAAGAAGTTCCAAATACTTGGGGGGAGGGCCTGGGATTCGATGCGGGCCATGACGCGGGCATAAAAGCCAGGGGCGGGCTCGATATCGGTTTGCTCACCGGGAGGGAGCTGAAAATTTTCGCGGATCAGACGAGAGATATCGATCATGTCGAGAACTTGCTGGCGCGCCTCAGGATTGGCATTGAGGTAAGCCCCGACAGCACTGTTTTCCGCCGGCAACCGGCCCGATTCGATCATGCCTTCCAAGCCATCTTCAAGTGGCTTCATAAAATTCCTCTTCCCTAAAAAATGCTTGAGCGTGAAGGACGCCGTCCGGTGGTCAGGAAACTTGTCTCGGGGTTTCTCCGCCTTGGCGGCGATAGATCCAACTCGCCTTGAAACTTATCCAACTGTTTTGGTTTCGCCGGCCTCACCCGGCGGGAAATCAAACTCAAAGTTTAACTGAACTATCTCTCCGATGGGGAACCCGGCCGACGGAGCAAGCGCTGAGCCGCCTTAAGCAGCTTCTGGCGCGCGCGGAACAACTTGACCTTGATCGTATTCTCATTCATGCCTGTACGCCGGGCCAGTTCCTCGACGGAGTGACCTTCCACTTCCTTCAGCAGGATGAGGGTGCGGTCTTCGTCGCTGATCTTCTCAAGTATCTTGAGAAGCAGATCGCGCTGGGCGAGGCGGAGGTCAGAGGGAACGGACTGATCGCGGGTGACCTCGGAATTCTCCATGAGACGGTTGTCATCCTCGGAGATATCGCTCTCGTAGACGAGCTTGCGAACACGCTTCTTGCGCAGGTAGTCGTAGCACTCGTTGACAGTGATCTTGTAGATCCAGGTCAACAGTGAGGACCGGGAATCGAAGTTGCCGATCGAGGAGTATACCTTGGTGAAGACCTGCTGGGAGATATCCTCGGCATCGTTGCGGTTGCGCAGGATGCCGTAGATGATTGAGAAGACTTTGTTCTGGTAGCGTTCGACAAGTTCCCGGAATGCGAGTTCGTCGCGCTTTTGTACGCGGGCGACGAGGAGAGCTTCATCGGAAAGAGAACGGTCCACGATTTTAGCGGGGCGGGGTTTTGCATCCGCATTCGTAAGGGGGAGTGCTGCTGTTATGCCACTCATGTTTGAGTGGACGCAAGCCGGGAAAAGCGGGTTTCGACAATTTTTTTTCGCCCCCCTTGACGATAGCAAAGGAATGGGATGAATCTTTTAGTGGACCAAAATGATCCAATTGGGTATATTGAGAAGGAGAAGCATATGATTCAGCTCACAGAACGCGCAACCGAGAAGGTGCAGGAGATATTGACGGCGCAGGATCCGAAGCCGAACGGGCTGCGGATTGCGGTAGTAGGGGGCGGATGCTCCGGCTTTACGTATTCGATGGCGTTTGAAAATGCGCCGGGGATGCTCGATAAGACCTACGACTTCAGTGGATTGAAGGTGTTTGTCGATCAGGCGAGCATGCTATATCTGGACGGCGTGGAAGTGGATTACGTGGAAACACTGGAAGGGTCGGGCTTCAAGTTTAACAATCCGAACGTGAAATCGACGTGCGGCTGCGGATCGAGCTTCCAGGCCTGAGGGGAAGGGCGATCAGGCCGTTGGGCGGCAACAAGCAAAGCAGAAAATGGCCCGTTCGCCGGACGCGAGCGGGCCATTTCACGTTTATACTCGGAAGCAAGCATGCTGTTGACACTGCACGGAGTGATCCTGAACGGGCGAGCCGGATGGCCGGAGATGGCGAAACTGGCGCATGAGGCGGGATTTTCGGGGGTGGAGATTCCGGTGGGACCGGCGCTGAAAGAGGGGGCGAAGAAGACGCGAGAGGTATTGAGCGCCAACGGGGTGAAGCCGGGAGTCACCAGTTTTCCGGTGGAGATCCGCAAGGATGACGCCACGTTTGAGAGGGATCTGGCGCAACTGGGGGAGGCGGCGGAGTTGGCGCGGGCAATCGGTTGTCCGCGGATGGCGACGTGGATTCCGTCCTCGGCGGAGAATCCGAAGACGGAGCAGCGGCTATTGATGCTGGGGCGCCTGCGGAAGGTGTGCGGGATACTGGCCAGACACGGCGTGAGATTGGGGCTGGAGTTCCTGGGGCCGCTGCACATCCGGAAAAGGTATGCGCATGAGTTTATCTGGAAGATGCCGGAGATGCTCGAGTTTGCTCGGGAGTGCGGCCCGAACTGCGGACTGCTGCTCGACAGTTGGCACTGGCACCACGCGGGGGCGAGCGGGGAGGACATTGTGAAGGCGGGCAAGGAGGCGATCGTGCACGTGCATTTGGCGGACGCGCCGGATCTTGAGCCGGAGAAGATCCTGGACAATGAGCGGTTATTGCCGGGAGAGGGCGTGGTGAAGTGGAAGGAGTTTTTTCAGGCATTGAAGCAGATCGGTTATCGGGATGCCGTGAGTCCAGAGGTGTTTGGGCGGGGATTGAAGGACATGCCGCTGGGGGAGGCGACGCGGATTACGCGGGAGGCAGCGATGAAGGTGATGAAGCAGAACGGGGCGGCATGAAGCTGGAAGAGTTGTTGACGGAGCAGGCGAACCCGGCTTCGGCGCGGATCGACGAGGTGAGTACGCTCGAGATGGTGCGGATCATCAACGAGGAGGACAAGAAGGTAGCGTTGGCGGTAGAGGCGGCGCTGCCGTCGGTGGCGCGGGCAATCGAGGCGATCGTGGAGCGGATGGAGGCGGGGGGGCGGCTGTTTTATACGGGCGCGGGGACGAGCGGACGGTTGGGTGTGCTCGATGCGAGCGAATGTCCGCCGACTTACAATGTGCCTCCGGAGTTGGTGCAAGGGTTTATTGCCGGTGGAGATGGAGCGCTGCGGAAAGCAGTGGAAGGGGCCGAGGATAGCCGGGAGTTGGGGGCAAGGGAGATGTTGGGACGGGGATTCGGGCCGGGGGATGTGCTGTGCGGAATTGCGGCATCGGGAAGGACGCCGTATGTATTGGGGGCGGTGGCGAAGGCACGGGAGATCGGGGCACTGACGGTGGGAGTGAGCTGTTCGCCGGAGTCAGAGCTGAGCAAGGCGGTGGAAGTGGCAATTGAGGTGTTGCCGGGGGCCGAGGTGGTGAGGGGCTCGACGCGGATGAAGGCGGGGACGGCGACGAAGATGGTGTTGAACATGCTGAGCACGGGGGCGATGATTCGGCTGGGCTATGTGTACGGGAACCTCATGGTGAATGTGCAGCCGACGAATGAGAAGCTGGTGGACCGGGCGGTGCGAATTGTGATGCAGGCGGTGGGGGTGGGGCGGGAGGAGGCAGAGGGGTTATTCGCGGCATCGGGGCGGGTTGTGCGAACGGCTATCGTGATGGGACGATTGAAGCTGGACCGCGGGGAGGCTGAGGAAAGGCTGAAAGCAGCGGGAAACCGGGTGAGCGCGGCACTGCTCTAAGAGCAAACAAGCAATATGGATAAATTTCGGATTACAGGCCGCGAGACGTTGAGCGGCGAATTGCCGGTGAGCGGATCGAAGAATTCGGCGCTGCCGGCGCTGGCGGCCTGCCTGTTGACGGAGGAGCCGGTGATTCTGCACCGGGTGCCACGCGTCAAGGATATCGGGACGATGTTGAAGCTGCTCGAGCACAACGGGGCGATTGTGGAATGGCTTGAAGATGGGAGTCTGCGCATCGAGGCAAAGAAGATCGTGAACCCGGAGGCGCCCTACGAAATCGTGAAGACGATGCGGGCCAGTTCCCTGGTGTTGGGGCCACTAGCGGCGCGAACAGGGGTGGCGCGGGTTTCAGTACCGGGCGGGTGTTCGATTGGAGCGCGGCCGATCAACTTGCATATAAACGGGTTGGAGCATCTGGGCGCGACGGTGCAGCAGGAGCATGGCTACATCGAGGCGACGGCGCCCGATGGATTGCTGGGCAACACCGTCCACTTCGAGCGGATTACCGTGACGGGAACGGAAGACCTGATGATGGCGGCGGCGCTGGCGCGGGGCAAGACAGTGCTCGAGAACGCGGCGCGAGAGCCGGAGGTGGTAGACCTGGCGGAACTGTTGACGAAGATGGGGGCGCGCATTCAGGGCGCGGGGAGCTCACGAATCGAGATCGAGGGAGTGGAGCGGCTGCGGGGGGCCGAGCATACGATCATCGCGGACCGGATCGAGGCGGGTACGCTGGTGATCGCGGGAGTGATCACGAACAGCGAGGTGACGGTGACGGGCTGTGTACCGGAGCATTTCGCGGCGCTGATCAGCAAGTTGAGGCGGGCGGGTGCGCGCGTGGAGGAAAGTGCGACGGCGGTGCGGACGACGCCGGTGACACGATTGCGCAGCGTGGATGTAACGACGGAGGAGCATCCGGGCTTCGCCACGGATTTGCAGGCGCAGTTTCTGGCGCTGATGACGGTGGCCACGGGGATCAGCTTTATCACCGAGAACATTTTCGAGAACCGCTTCATGCATGTGCCGGAGCTGGCGCGGATGGGAGCGAACATTCGCATCGAGGGGCGGCAGGCAATCGTGGCGGGGCCGTCGAGCCTGACGGGGGCGCAGGTAATGTGCAGTGATTTGCGGGCGAGCGCGTCGCTAGTTCTGGCGGCGCTGGTGGCGCGGGGGGAGAGCATCCTCGATCGCGTGTATCATGTTGATCGCGGCTACGAGCGGATCGAAGACAAGCTTCGGCAAGCCGGGGCGCGTATTGAAAGAATCGATTAGAAGGGGCAGGATGAATGGCACACAATCCAGGATTTCTCGCGTTGGTGAATAATGCCAAGACGCGGATTGAGGAAATTGACTTGGCGGGGTACCGGGCGATGCTGGAGGCGGGGACGCCGCACTTGCTGATCGATGTACGGGAGGAGAGTGAATACGCCAGCGGACATGTGAAGGGGGCGCTGCATCTGGGCAAGGGGATCATCGAGCGTGATATCGAAGTAACGGCGCCGGACAAGTCATCAGTATTGGTTCTTTATTGTGGCGGGGGATTCCGGAGCGCGCTGGTGGCGGACAACCTGAAGAAGATGGGCTATGAGAAACCAATCAGCCTCGATGGGGGCTGGCGAGCGCTGAAGGAGAGTGGGCTGGAGTTAGAGTAGAAGTCACAAAGAAAAGGCAATGGGGGAGCTGGTCAACGCCCGATGGGCCAAACAGGCATGGAGGGAGGGCATGATCGGGTAAGGGCATGGGCAAGACTGGTGAGCCTAGAAAAAGCGGTTGTCGGTCGACCGCATGTGCAGATTGGCTCCTAAACCCCTGATAATGGGGCGCATGGCGAAGAGCGAGAAGGAATGGGCGGCTCACCCATTGGGTGAGCCGCTTTTGGACTTGCCGGAACTGCCT
>JAINDK010000006.1 GCA_019931185.1 Bryobacter sp. CoA8 C33 | reverse complement strand
GTTATTTGCGGAGCAGTTAGCCAAAGACCAGCGATGGCCTGAAATGCTGCGCTGGATCTTTCGGGATTTTACGGCTCAGCGGGGGCGCGACAAGCTGCTGCCAGAGGCGGGATGAGGTTCCAACTGCTTTTTTTAGGTTTATGTGCGTGAGATTCTGCGGGCGGGGGCCAAGGGGTATCTGCTGAAGGACAGCAGCGAGAATGACCTATTGGGGGCGGTACGGGCGATTGCGCGGGGGGAGGGATATTTAAGTCCAGCGATAGCTGATGCGGTGTTGAACGATTACCGCAAACACGTGTCGAACCCGATCGATCTATTGACTTCGAGGGAACGGGAGGTACTGCAGTGGATCGCCGAAGGCAAGACGAACAAGGAAATCGCGGTGGGCCTCAATCTGAGTGTTTACACCGTCGAGGCACATCGTGGAAGGGTGATGGAGAAGCTGAATCTGCACTCGACGGGCGAACTGGTTCGCTTTGCCGTGCGCAATGGCATGATCGACTAGGCTTTTTCGGTGAGGGCGGCGACGCCGGGGAGCGTGATGCCGCTGAGGAATTCAAGGCTGGCGCCGCCGCCGGTGGAGACATGGGACACACGATCGGAAATGCCGGCCGTCTTGACGGCCTTTTCGCTGTCGCCGCCGCCGACGACGCTGATGGCGCCCCCATCGGTAGCGGTGGCAACGGCATGGGCGACCGCCATGGTGCCTTTATCGAAGGGGGGCATCTCGAAGACGCCCATGGGGCCATTCCAGATGATGGTGCGGGCCGAAGCAATGACACGGGTGTATTCAGCAATGGTCTTGGGGCCGATGTCGAGAGCCATCTGGCCATCGGGGATGAGATCGACTTCGGCATAGCCGGCATCGGCCTTGAATTCGGGGGAGACGGCGTGATCCTGGGGGAGCAGGAGTTTGCCAGCGGCGGACTCAAGCAAGGACTTGGCCAGATCGAGTTTGTCTTCTTCGACGAGGCTCTTGCCAATGGGGAGGCCCTGACTCTTGAGGAAGGTATAGGCCATGGCGCCACCGATGAGGAGTTTGTCGGTGATTTTGAGAAGATTCTGAATGACTTCGATCTTATCGGAGACCTTGGCGCCGCCGATGATGCCGACGGAGGGGGCCTCGGGGGCGGCGGTGACCTTGGTGAGGTATTCGAGTTCCTTATCCATGAGCAGGCCGGCGGCGGCCTGGCTGACGAAGGGGACCATGCCGACGGTGCTCGCGTGGGCGCGATGAGCGGTGCCGAAGGCATCGTTGACGTAGACATCGCAGAGACTGGCAAGTTGACGGGAAAAAGCGGGGTCGTTGGCTTCTTCGGCGGCATGGAAGCGAAGGTTTTCGAGTAGAACGATTTCGCCGGGGGCGGGTTTCAGAGCTTCGACTTCGGCGCCGACGCAATCGGGGGCCATGCGGACCGGACGATTGAGGAGTTCGCTGAGGCGGACGGCTACGGGCGCGAGACTCATCTCTGGATTGGGTTTGCCCTTGGGACGGCCGAGGTGGCTGGCGAGAATGAGCGCGGCACCCTGATCGAGGGCGTACTGGATGGTGGGAAGGCTGGCGCGGATGCGCTTATCGGAAGTGATCTCCTGGCCGCCGGCAGCCAGAGGGACATTGAAATCAACGCGAATGAAGATGGTCTTGCCGGAGAGGGCCAGATCGCGGATGGAAAGTTTAGCCATAGGGTTTGGGAAACCCTTAGTTTAGCGTGAACCGGCCTTTTCTTCCCTGGGAAGAAAGCGGGTATCGGGGGAGAGGCCGGCGAGTTTCCAGGCTTCGATGAGGGCGCCGGCGGCGGGGCCAAACTCGGGAAGACGGAAGTGGTTGGCGTCGTTGAGGCCGATGAGCAATTCAAAGCGAGCGCTGAGGATTTGGCTGCGATATACGTTGCCAACGGGGCAGACGATGGCGGGCTCGGCGGGAGCGAACAGAGCGTGGCGGACGCTGGCGGCGAAGCCAGCGAGATCTTGAGCCGCACGATGGAGAATGTCGATGGCGACGGCATCGCCTTCGATCGCGGCCTCGTCGACCAGGCGCGAATAGGAGGCGATTTGGGGGCGGGGATAGTCGGTGGTGTAGAAGCGGTGCATCAGGTCGTTGGCGTCCGGGGCGCCTGAGGCCTGGAGGAGTTTATCGCGGAGGCTGGTGGGTGGACCCCAACGCTCCTCCATGCGTAAGGCAGCCCGGAGAGCCTGACGGGTGAGGTCGAAGCCGCCGCCTTCGTCGCCGTAGATGTAGCCCCAACCGCCAGCGCGGCCAGCTTGGCCCTGGGTATTGCGGCCAAAAGCAATAGAACCCGTGCCGGCTACCACGATGATGCCGGGCTTGCCGCCGGTAGCGCCACTGAGGGCAATGAGGCCGTCGTTGGTGATGAGGTATTCGTCGGCGGGGATCAGTTGCCGCACGAGTGCGTCTTTGTCCCGCGGGCCACCAGAGAAACCGAGGCAGGCGGCACGGAAGTGGAGGCCGCGCTCGGGGAGGGCGCCAAGAATGGCGTTTTCGAACTTAGCGCGGCCGTCTCCGGTTTTGATGTGATTGCAGGGGCCGCCACGGCCCATGCCGAGGATGCGGCCTTCGCTATCCCCAATGATGGCGGTAGTCGAAGACTGCCCGCCATCGACGCCGAGGAAGTAATCGGGCATTAACGGGCAACCGGGATGACGACGCCAGTGGGAGAAGAGATTCCGTTGACGGTGATCTGGAGTTCGTAATCTCCCGGGCTGAGGTCACCGGGGACCTGGAAGCCGACGATGTAGACGCCGGCGAAGTTGGAAAGGCCGGTGTAGAGTGAGGAAATCGGTCGTTGTCCGAAGCGCAGGGTGCTGGTTCCGGCAATTGGGTAGCCGCCATCGCGGGGGGCGGGAATGGTACCGGCGGGCACGTTGGGCGTGGTGGGGCCCAGGCCCATGCCATAGGCAATGACAAAGTCACCGGGACGGGCTGGGCGAACGGCGAGGCCATTGATGGTGGAGACGCCAAAGAGATCGGCGGGGGCGATGTAGGCAGAGTTATCGGCGGCAAGGGCGGCGATAAAGCGGCGGTTGCGCTGATCGTAAGTGAAGAAGGCGGGATTGAGCGCGCGTGCCTGAGCGCTGACCGCCGTGCTGCGAACGCCGTTTTTTTCGACAACGATCGATACATTGCCAGGGGTGATGGTGTCCGGAACGATGGCGTTTAGCTGGCCGGGGGAAGTGAAGCTCAGGAAGGCAGGGGTGTTGTTGATCAAGACACGGGTGCCGTTCAAAGTGGTGGGTGCGTTTACGCCGGTGAAGGCGTCGCTCCAATCACCTGTGTTGTCACTGAGAGAAGAACCAAAGATGCTGAAGAAGGCGCCGGGGGCGATGGGTGAGGATTCGGAAAAGGTGGCGCCGTTACGGACGCCGCTGGTGAGGAAACTGGGGGGACCAATGCCGACGGTGGAATTGAAGGGGCTGGTGGCCAACTGACGGGCTTCAGTAGCGGTGAGTGGGTTGGTGTAGAGCCGGAGCAGCGCGACGCGAGCGGAGGCGAACTCGTTGGGAGAAGTATCTTCGAGGTTATCGAGAAAGAACGTGAGGGTTCGATTGGGCGTCGTGAGGTTCATCGAGTTCGTACTCAGATCGTTCTCAGCGTTGCCGTTGATGTAGACCATGGCACGGCTGTTGTTGACAACGAGAACCATGTGGACATAAGAGCCGGGGGAGAGGGTGAAGTTACTGCGGCTGTTGAGCCGGGTGAAGTCGAACTGACCGCTGGGGTTCACATAGAGGCCTCGGTCGGAGGTACGGTCTAAAACGTCGAGCAGGCGACGCCAGGATCCACCGCCGTCCGTGAAAGTGAAGAGTAACTCGATGGAGTAGCTGATGGGGTTTATCAGGTTGACTGTATTGACGGAGAAGCCGGCGTTCTGATTGGGGCGGGCACTGGCCAACTGCAGGACCGTGCGGGGTTGACCCAGAACAGTGTCAGTAACAAAGCCATTGGTTCCCGTGGGATTAAGCACATTGAGAGCTGGAGCAGCACCTTGAGAACCATTGACGGAGTTCTGAAAATTATAAGTAGCCACAAGTGCGGCGGATTGGGCAAACAAAGAGGCAGTACCGAGCAAGAAGGCGAAAACGGAACTATGCATATTGAGATGATACTTCATTCGCTTATGGAGCCAAGCGCCAGCGGTACAGACGCATCGTCCCGCGCTCGGCTAACAGATCCAGTGGCCAAAGCTTGGCATTTTCCCGCATGTCTCGGGCAGGATAATCCGGAGCATCGATGGCAAGATAGCGAATCTGTCGGCTCAGGAAAAATCGCCGGGCCGCCTCTCTGTAATCGGCGCTATATGGGGTAAGTTCGCGATGACAACCGCGCAGTTGGAGGTTCCATTGATCGGGGGTGATGAAGAGGCGGTAGGACTGAGAGGGAGACAGCGAACAATGGTCGCCTGAACGGGCAGCGCCCCAGGTGCGCCAGCGGGTGGCGGGGTTGCGATCGATGGCAAGAGGAGTGTCCCAGGGATGGCGGGAGCACTGGATGGATTGCGGACGGGGTTCGATCTCGGAAATGGAGAAGCTGTCTGGAGAGTCGGCCTCGACGGTAATGTCACCGGTGGGACAGGCAAAGACTTGGGAAGCTTGGTAGCCGTCGTAGATGGGGGCGGCCAAGGCATGAGAAAGCTGCTGGCCCTGCGTGGACTGGTAGCCGATGAGGATATTGCGGCTGGTGTAGCTTTCCGGGATGGGAGAGAGCGCGAAGACGGACTCTCCGGGAGGCACCACTTGTTCGATGAGACGGGCGGTGACGTAGCCGGCGGACTTGCGGGTGAGGAAGCCGTCTTCGGATTCGAGGCGAAGGGCAGCGCGCCAAGGAAGTTTTTCGAGAAACCAGGTGTGTGGGGAAGCGTAAAGGGAAAAAACCGAAGGCCAAGCGAGGAGGGAGGCAGCGAGCGCGAGGGGCAGGGCGAGACGGGGGAGTGCATGGCTCAAGGCCAAGGCGAGAAAGGGCAGAGCGGGGATAAGAAAACGGACACCGATGTTGAGGGGGTAGATGCTGAGAGCGATGGCGGCGCCGAGCAGGAGGCGCGGATGGCGGCGGGCGGCCAGCAGAGCGAGAGGGAGTGCGAGAGCGAGTGGACCGAGAGTACCGGACAAGCGGGGCCCGCCAAGAACGATTTCGCGGAGCCAAGCCGAAAGGCTGGTGAGATCGTAATGCCGGAGGAAGGCACGATACTGCTGTTCGAATTCGGCATTGAAATAGGGATTGGGAAACCAATCGTTGAAAAAGGGAGCGAGGGGATTGCCGGACCAGAACCAGTTGCGGAGGAGCCAGGGGAGGATGGAGGGAAGCGCGAGGGCCCAGACGGGCCAGAGGCGCCAAGCGGGCAGGAGGAAGAGGAGCGCAACAACGCCGGTGAACTTGATGGCAAAAGCGAAGCCGGCCAGAAGGGCGGCGAGGGAAACCCAGGCGGAGGACTGGGTGGTGTGCCAATTTTGGATGCAATACCAGGAGGCAAAAACGACGGCGGCCAGGGCGACATCGTTGTAGGCGCTGATGCCATCGATGCCAACCACGGGGAGAGAAAAAACAAAGAGTCCGGCAAACCAGCCGGCGCGGCCGCCGGCAACCGCCAGCAATGGCGGGAGACTGAGCAGGAAGGTCAAGTGGACGAGAGCGGCGGCGGAGTGGCGGCCCATGGCATAGGCAAAGAGGAAGAGCATTTCGAGCCCCTGCGAAAGGAAGGCGTAGAGATTGGTGGGCACCATCTCGAAACCATGGGCGCGGTAATAGCGGGCGACAAGACCTAGGTGATAGCTCATGCCGTCTGGGGAATGTTCGGGGGCGAGGGCATGCGTACAGTACAGGACGGTAAGAGGGAGAAAGGGCAGGGCGGACCAGTGCCAGGGAATCCGGGGGATCCGGGGGCGGACGGCGAGAATGAGGCCAAGGCCGAGCGCATAGACAATTGGCTTATGGATGAGACGGACAGAAGCAAGAGTGAAGACGAGAAGGCTCAGGGCGGCGGAACCGGCATAGAAGGCCAGCAGAGTCGATTCCCAATCTTGACGGTAGAGGCGGAGGCGGCGGAGGATTAGAATGCCGAGAGAGAGGGCGGCGCCGATTGTGATCACCCAGCCGAGGGCGATATAGAGCAAGGCGGTCATGGCTTGAGAAAGCCGGCGCGGCGCAGGGAAAGCCCATTGGGTGATTCGATTTCCAAGAGCGCGGCTTCACCAGGAACAAAGTCGGAGGCGATGGTGGGGGCCTCGAAGTGGAAGTCGCCGTTAGCCTCGAGTTCGCCGAGAAGCCGGGCATTGAGCTTGAAGCGAATCGTTTGGGGGAGTGGAGAATGGAGGTCGGCGCTGAACTTGAGGCCGTTGGGATCAACAATGCGGAAGCGCAGGGCAGCGCGGGCTTCGATCTTGCGTTTCTCTCCGTCGAAGGCGGCGGGGGAGATACCCCAGGCGAAGTGGCGGAGGCTGGTGGCGTCTTTCATATCGAAGAAGGAGTTGAGCCCACGCGGGTCGGGGCCGTTGTCGGGATGGCGGGCGCGCGACGGGGCGAAGCGGTTGGTGAAATCGACGCAGGAGGTAAGCAGCAGGGAGACGAGGAGGAAGCAGCAGGGCTTAAGCATTCTTATCCTTGGCGTAGCAGAGGTGATTTAAAGGGCAATCGCGGCAATTGGGATTGCGGGCTTTGCAGTGGTTGCGGCCGTGGTGGATGAGTTGGTGGGAGAAGCTGATCCAGCGGTCGCGCGGAAGGATGCGGACTAGATCTTTTTCGATGCGGACGGGGTCGGAGAACCGGGTGAGGTCCAGCCGTTGGGAGATGCGGGAAACGTGGGTATCGACGACAACACCGCTGGCGATACCGAAGGCAGTGCCGAGAACGACATTGGCGGTCTTGCGGGCAGCGCCGGGCACGGAGAGCAGCGAATCGATATCGGCGGGAACCTCACCGCCAAAGACGCTGAGAATGCGCTTAGCGGCGCCAATGATGCTTTTGGCCTTGTTGTTGTAGAAGCCCGTCGAGTAGATATCCTTGCCGAGTGCTTCGGGGGTGGCGGCGGCGAAATCCTCGATGCGGGGGTACTTGCGGAAGAGCCCAGGCGTGACCAGATTGACGCGTTCGTCGGTGCATTGGGCGCTGAGGATAGTGGCGACGAGCAGTTCCCAGGCGTTGCGATGGAAGAGGGCGCAGGTAACGTCAGGATACATTTCGTCGAGGAGTTGGAGGATGGACTGAAGACGCAATTCGCGTGCTGCTTTCGTCCTGGGCCGGATCGCCATGGGAAAATAGCAGCATAACAAAGGGTTTCCATCGATACGCGCTATTGTTGCTGTCCTGCGTCTGGCTGGCGGGACTGCCCGGGGATTGGCTACTCGACGACTTTTCGTTGCCGGAGGAGGGCTGGCCGTCGCTGGCGCGGCCGCGTCCACTGACTTATCTGACTTATTGGCTGAATTTGCAAAGCAGCGGAGCAGCGCCGTGGGCCTACCGTTTGACAAACATTCTGCTGCACGCCGCGGCGGTGCAGTTTTGCTTTGGAGCGCTGCGGCGGATCGTGGGCCCGGAGAGGGCGCTGGTGGCAGCGGCCCTTTTTGCCGTGCATCCCTTGCAGGCCGAGTCGGTGCTGTATGTATTCAGCCGACCGGTGGTTTTGATGGGATTACTGTTATGGGTCGGGCTGGAGCTGTGGCTGCGGGGAAAACATGGCTGGACGGTTTTGTTTTATGGGCTGGCTCTGGCGGCCAAGGAAGAGGCCGTGGCATTTCCGTTGGTGTTAACGCTGTTGCACTTTTCGATCTCGCGGAACGGCCGGGAGTGGCGCTGGATCGGGCTGATGTACGGGATGGCAACAGTGGCTGGGGCGGGGCTGCTGTGGGCGGCGGCACGGGAGGCGGGAACTGGAGCCGGGGCGGGGGCGCGAGTGGGAGTGTGGGAGTATCTGGCGTCGCAGCCGCTGGCGATGGTTTTCTACGCCAAGCAACTGGCATGGCCGGAGTTCATCGGCTTACGCTGGCCGACGCAGCGCTTGCCGCCTTGGGGGGTATTGCTTTGGATTGTGCCCTTGTGGGGACTGTGGATAGGCCGCAAGCATTTCGAGCGGGCGGGGGCGGCGTTTTGGATCGCCGCGGCCTGGGTGAGTTTGCTGCCTACCTCAAGTTTCTTGCCGCTCGATGATTGGGCAGCGGGACGGAGGCTCTATCTGGCAATTGCTCTGCTGGCGGCAGCATTGCCGGTGGGGGGATGGAAGTGGAAGCTGGCGGCGGTGTTGGGTTTGGCGGCGGTGGCCTGGCAATGGTCGGCGGAGCTTTACGCGAAACCAGTAGAACTATGGGCGGCGACGGTGCGGCGGCAACCGGGCGAACAGGCGGCGATCTTGCAATATGCGCGCTATTTGCCGCCTGGGGAAGCATTGGCATTGCTCGAACAGAACCCGGCGCCGGAGAACGCTGGACATCAGACCGAGTTGGGGCGTCTCTATCTCGAAACAGCAAGAGTGCCGGAAGCGTTACAGGCTTTCGGGAAGGCGTTGGCCATCAAACCGGGGGTGGCTTCGCATGTGTACAACCGGGGCGTGGCGCTGCGGGTCTTGGGGCAGAAGGAGGCCGCGGAGGCGGACTTTCGCCGGGCGCTTGAGATCGACCCGCGCCACAAGCTGGCGCGCGAAGCTTTGGCTACTCGGGAGCGGTGAATTCGACGACCGGCTCAATAAACTGCCAGTCAGGCATGTCAAAAAACTTGCGCTGTTGAGAAAATTCCTTGATGGTGACATCCTTGGCCTCAAAAGCGGGGAGACTAGAGATGTTAAAGGCGAATGTCGCGGCGGGCTCAGCCTCTGGAGAGCCTTTGATGCGCAGGGTGATGGTGCCGGAAATGTTGGGCAAATCGGCGGAACCATGATTGACGGCGAGAAACTGAATCCGCAGTTTCTTGCCAGGAGCCTCAAGCATGCGAAAGCCGGTGAGTTCAAGATACTTGGCATAGGGGGCCGTGGCGGCGCGCTCTTTGTTTTCAGCGGACTTAGCAGTGGAATTATCGCGGTTGCTCCGGGAATAAGAAACGATGCCGTAAACGATCGCGCTAATGGCGGCAAAGGCAAGCAGGGCGGCCAGCCAGCCTGGGATTGGTCTGCGCGCGGGCTCGGTGAGCGTATAGGTTTGGGGGGCGGGAGCGGGAGCAGCGGCGGGAGCAGGCGGAGTAGATGGGTAAGGCGGTTGAGGATATTGCGGCGGCTGGGCATAGGGAGGCTGTGGATAAGGGGCCTGGGGGTAAGGTGGGGGCGGGTATTGAGGTTGAGAATAAGGGGGCTGCGGGTAGGGAGGTGGATAACCCTGAGGAGGGAAAGCCTGTGGCGGAGGGTAGGCCTGCTGCGGGGGCTTGGGGCCCGCGGACGCGGCTTCCGCACAGAATGGACATTCGGAATAAGAAGGGCCGACTTCTTTTCCGCACTTCGGGCAAATCCAGGTAAACATGAGGTGTTTCTCTACGAGTGTATCGTCTTATTGCGTTCTAAATTAGAAGCAAGGGAATGCATTTTTTGAGACGTACGAAGAAGGGCACCCGTTCCATCGCGGTGTTTTGCGGAGCATTTCATCCGCCCACGGTGGCGCACGTGTCGCTGGCGGAAGCAGCGTTGAGCCGCGTCGATGAGGTGCTGTGGGTGATGCCGGAATCGTTTCCACACAAACGATACGAGAGGGTGCCAATGGAGGCGCGATTGGGTTTGTTGCTCGAAGCGACGGACCATCCAGTTGCAGTATCGAAAGGAAATCTGTTTTTTGATGTTGCCGGGGAGGCAGAACAAGCGTTGCAAGGACCGGAAGTGCTTTTGCTAATGGGCGAGGACGGAGCGCGACGGTTGGTGGAATGGGAATATGGCTGGAAGCAGGAGGAAACAGAAAGGTATCTGCTTGAAAACTTGGAGCGTCATCGGTTACTGAGCGCACGCCGGGCGGCTCTATGGGAGCCACCCGAGAAATTTTCGCCGTACATCGAATGGCTGGAACATCATGCGCCGGAAATCAGCTCCACGGTGGTGAGGGAGCGCATTGATGCGGGAGGGAATTGGGAGAATCTGGTTCCAGCAGCGATTCGCCGGCGCGTGGGGGTGCTCTATGGCTCAACAGGCCAGGAAAACGGCCAGTAAGGAGGGGAAAGCATCAGGGACTTGCGGCGGCCATCTGGCCATTCGAGCGTGAGCTTGCCCTGACGCAGGAGGATGCGAGCAGCTTCCGGGGAGGTGAGGGCAAGCTCGCCGTCAAGGCTGCCCAGGAGGGAGGCATCGAGGAAAGCCATCCGGAGATTAAGTGCTCCGGCGGCCTGGCCACGATCGAGGGGCCAATGGGCGAGCAGGCCTTCGAAGCGGTAGAGCGGGTTGGGTTGCCAGAAGTCGGTGCTGATTTTGCCTTCAAGGCGGGCGGCTCCGGGCTGGCCGGGCAGCGTGAGATCGGAGGGCGCCAGGAGGGCCTCGGCCTTGCTGGAGCGCCAATTGATTTGCAGCGAGACCGGAGACAGGACGGCTCCAGCCAAGTTCAAGGACTTGATTACGATGCGGCCGACGACGTGGCGGCGGCGGAGCCAATCGGGGAATGCGGCGCGGCGCAAGCGCATTTTCTCGAGCAATCCAGTTGGAGGACGCTGGGCGGGGCCAAGGAGTTTTTCGATTGTGGCGCCGCTTGCTTCGGGGCAAACCAGATTGAGGGAAACCGGACCATCGGAACGGGATGGCAAGGTCAACGCGCCCTCGAACTCCGCGCCATCCCATTCGGCGCGAAGGCGGCGGATTTGCGTGGAGGCGGGATTGAAGGAGATGGCGCCTGTGGAAATCATGACATGCCCAGGAACGCCCTCTAGATCGACTTCCAGGTTACGCACGGTAAATTGGCCGGACCACTGGCCCGGATCGGCATCCTCGTTGCGCTGGTAGCGGAGGTTGCCTTGCCAGCTTCCGCTTTGGGATTGAGCCAGCAAGGGAAGCGATGAGGCTTGCACGAGGAGACCTAGACCGGTCTTCAATCCCCGCACGCTGACCAATTGCGTGGCAATGTCGAGTTTGAGGGCACCGTTGCGAGCATTCCAGTCAACTTCAAAAACAGCATTTTGGGACTCCCCGACGCCAACGGGCGCGGGTTGGAGGCGCCAGTGTGAGCCGTCGACGGTAGCAAAGGCTTCGGGAATCGTGAGTGGGGGTTGATCGGGCAAGACGAGTTTGGCCCCGCTGAACCAGACCATACCTTGAGCAGGCACGTGCTCGCGGCTGGGCCAGGTGTAGGAGATCACACCATGAAATAGCCCTTCGGCCTGAATTCCGGCCGGTAGAGGTACGCTTGCTTCCTGGCCGAGATCGAGTAACTTGGCAGCGGCGACGCCCCGCAGATCGAGAAGAAGTCCGCCGCGGGGGGAGTAGAAGAATTCGCGGGCGCGCATGCGCACGCGCAGATGATCGCCGTCGGTGGAGTCGAGAGCGAATCGTTGTCCGGGTAGATCCAGCGTGCCTTTAAGATCGAGCCGATTGGACTTACCACTAAAGGGGAGGAACCCCTGAGGTTCGAGCCCTTCAAAACGAAGCGTTGACTGGATGGAGGCACGGCTCCAAGGTCCCTGAATGTGGGCTTTTCCAGCGAGCTTACCGGCGAAATTGACCCCGCGAGCGCCGAAGAAGAAGTTGAAGGCATGCAGAGCGCTGGGCTGCAACTCAAGATCGAAATCGAGGGTAGGTTCCCCGGAATTGGGAATATGAGCTAGACCGCGAAGCGAGAAGACTCCGAAGCCCTGAGGGCCGCGGTCGGTCCGTGCCGGTTCGGCGGAGGCGAAGATCTTGATGTCGCCCGTGGAGGTGGCCGAGATATCAACCAGGGTATTGGTCAGATAAAAAGGATTCTTGAGGTTGTCCTGTTTGAAGTTCAGGCGGCCGTTGCGGACTTCGAGTTCCGGAGCGCGCAGTTTGCGGGAGATTAGCGATTCGATATTCCAGCCGCGGGAGGACCGCATGAGATTGACGCTGGGCTCGGTGAGACGAATGCGGGCAGGTTCGAGACGGCCGGAAAGGAGGGCCAGAAAAGCGGGCTGGACTTCGATGGTGGTGACGTAGGCGAAGGGTTCGAGGGAGAAAGAGGGATCTTCGGCGATGGTCACGTCATCGGCAAGAATGGCGGGTATGGGCAGAACGCGGATGCGCGTGGGGCCTTGGATACGCACTTGGCGGGATAGAGCCGTCTCCAGCGCGTTGATAAGCGATTGACGGGCCGGAGCAGCACTAAAATAAGGCACAGCGAGTGCGCCCGCTATGAGCACGAGGGCGAGGAGGGAAATTTTCTTCTTCATTCAGCGGGCTGCCATAGGGAGCAAAGACGGGAGTAATCGGCCGGCGTGTCGCAATCGAGGGCGACAAAGGGATCATCGACGTCAACATAGGAGCCAGGTAGACCGGAAAGGATAGCTTTGGCGTTGTCCGAAGGAGCAGCAGCGCGAAGCGCGGCAAGCGCGGGCACCGCCAAGAGCACGGGGTGACCGGATTGGTCGCGCCAGCGAGGCTTTATGACGGAATTGACCGGGGCGGCAAACAGTTCCGCGACAGTGGCGGCCGACACACCAGCGAAGTCCACGGGGCTGAACAGCAGACGCGAGGCTTGTGGCAGCGCGGTGAGACCGCACTGCAGGCTTGAGAACATACCTTGTTCATGATCGGCATTGTAGACAAGTCTCCGGGAGTCGATCCGGGCTAAGATCTCGTGGTGGTGGGCGCCGGTGACAACCAGGGTAGGTGAGCAGAATTGGTCGAACAATTCCAAAAGGCGTTCCAGAAAGGTTTGCGAACCGAGACGCAGAAGAGCCTTGGGTTGGCCCATGCGTTGGGATGCGCCACCGGACAAAATCAATCCAGCTGTCATTTGAGCACGGCCGCGCTTTCCGTAGTGGCGAAAACACCCTTGGAGAGGGATCGCCACTTGGGGTCGGCGCCACGGCGAACTGCGATCATCTCAGCGGCGACACTGATGGCGATCTCCTCGGGTGTGATGGCGCCGATTTCGAGGCCCATGGGCGCGTGAATTTTTTCGAAGGAATCACGGGGGAGCCCCTCTTTTTCGAATTCACGAATGACAGCGATCACCTTGCGGCGTGAGCCGATCATGGCGATGTAGCGGGCTTCGGTGGTGATAGCCCAGCGCAGCACGCGCATGTCGTCGCGATGGCCACGCGTGACGATTACGATGTAAGAGGAGGAGCAAACCGGGAGTTGTTCAAAAAGCTCTTCATATTCAGCGGCGATGACTTCATCGGCGTTCGGAAAGCGGTCGCGATTGGCGAAAGATTCCCGGTTATCGACAACGGTGACAGTGAACCCGGCGAGACTGCAAACACGGGCGAGAGACTTGGAGATGTGGCCTGCTCCGAAGATGATGGTCTGGGGCTGGGGGACTATCGCCTCGATGAAAACGTTCAATTGACCGCCGCAAATCAGGCCATTGTCGTAGGCAGCATCCTGGCCGAGATTGAAGCTGAGGTGGCGGGGCTTTTCCGTCGCGATGACTTCGCGGGCGGCATTCCATACTTCAGCCTCGACGCAGCCACCACCGATTGTGCCGGCGAAGCTGCCGTCCTCGCGAACGAGGATCTTGGCGCTCTCGTAGCTGGGAATCGAGCCATTGACTTCGACAATCGTCGCCAGCGCACATTTTTGGCCCGCTTTGCGGAGGCGGACAATCTCAGCGAACAAATCCATGCCATTCTGATTTTAGCCGACCGTGAAAGTACAAGCACTCATCTTCGACATGGACGGTGTGCTGGTGGATAGCATGCCTTTTCATATCCGCGCCTGGGAGCAATACCTGCGGACACGCGGGCAAAACCCGGAAACACTTCTTGATCGCATGCATGGCAAACACAATGACGAATTGGTGCGCGAAATATTCGGACGAGATCTGCCGATCGAGGAGGTAAAGCAAATAGGGGCGGAAAAAGAAGCCTTATACAGGGAATTGATCCGGGAGCAGTTGGAGGCACAGTTACTTCCCGGGCTGCGAGACTTCTTGGGGGAAACAAGATTGTTTCCCAAAGCAGTGGCATCGAACGCGGAGGCGGCCAACGTCGACTTCGTGCTCGAACAAGCGAATTTGCGCTCCTTTTTCAAGTATGCGCTCGACGGCGGAATGGTGCGGCGGGGCAAACCTGACCCGGAAATCTATTTGCTGGCGGCCGAAATGCTGGGCGCTGCCCCGGAGCAGTGTATTGTTTTTGAAGATTCACAGACGGGCATCGATGCCGCCTTGGCGGCTGGGATGCGAGTGGCGGCTATTAACCGCCACCGTGTGGCTCTGTCCGGTCAACAATGGGAATTTACTGACTTTAGCGATCTCGCATTGAATTCATGGCGCGCGCAATTGCATTCCTGCTCTGTGTCCTGACGCTGGCCGCGCAGGAGAACTACCGGATGGTGACGCTCGAGGAAGCGGGGGCGCGCACGGGCCCGGACTTCAAGCCGGCGTTGTTGGGCGAAACTGTGCGCGTGCGAGGAATCGTACAGGCGGATCCGATCGAGGCCCCTGATGCCACCTATCTTGCCCTGCTCGATGCGGAGCGCAAGACCAAGGGGCTGATGTTGGTTTACTCGGGAGACAACAGAGAGCGTGCCGCGCAAGGGCTCGAAGCAAAGCCGGGAACCGTCGTCGAAGCTGTGGGATTGGTTAGCTTGCATGCAGGGCAGGCAGTGATCAAACCGACTGAATTGAGAGTCCTGGGGCAATCGGATTTACCAGCCGCTCCTATTCTCGATCCCCTCACAGCGGCGTCGTTTCGCTATCTGGGTAGAGAGTTAACGGTAGAAGGAGAAATTGAGAACTACCAGGAAGGCTCCTGGGGAGATTTGCTGAACTTTCGTGGCGAGGGTTCGAGGATTCGCGTTTTCCTTCCGTTGCTCAGTCGCGGCAATGATCGACCGCTGAAGAGCTACCGCAAAGGAGACCGGGTACGAGTGAAAGGACTGGTCAGCCAATTTTGTTTGCGGCCGCCCTACAACAAGTTTTTCCAACTCCTGATCTCGGACGCCTCCAAGGTCTCTCTGCTTGAGCAGGGGCAAGAGATTCAACCGCAGATGGTCCTACAAGCTGTAGTGCTGATCTTGTTCGGAATTCTCGGCTTCTGGTACCAGCAGCAACGGATGAAAAATTCGAACCGCCAGGCGCAACGCCTATTGAGCGCGGGCGAGGAGATCCACGGATTGAATACGGCTCGAGAGGTAGCAGATGCGCTGCGTGCCCGGCTGATCGAGGTAATTCCGGCAAGCAGGGCGAGTGTTTATTATTACAATGCGCATCGCAAAGTACTTGAGCGGATACCAGACCAAAGCCGTTCCACCCCACACTCGTTTCACATTGAGGAATGCGGCACGGCATTGGAAAAGGCGATTGGGTTCGCGGTACGAACCAGAACATTGCAACAGTTCAGCAACACCTCGAAGGGGGAAAAGCTGGAGACGGAAAAGGAGGGCGGGCAAAGCGTTCTGGTGATACCAATGAAGAATCGCAACGAGGTTAGGGGAGTGCTAGTTGTGGTGGGACCGACCGGTAGGACTCTATTGGGAGAGGCGCTGCTTACTGCGGCGCAACATCTAGCGAACGATGCCGGCCAGTACTTCGATGGGATCGAACAGGCGGCGCTACGCGAGCAGAATCACCGTAGCGAGAAGTTGGCCGTCGCCGGACAATTGATCCACGGCGTAATCACGGAATTGAATGCGCCGCTCGAGCGCATCCGGGATTTGACAGCGGCACTTCCGGAGAGCGAAGCCACGGCGATTCATGCGCAGGTGCGCAAGGCAAGTGAAACGGTCAAGCGCATCGTGAGCGTGGCGCGGGCGGAACAAATGGATGCGAGGCCGATCGATCTCCGTTATCTGTTTCAAAGGCTGGCGGAAGGCATGGAGGAAGAGGTGCGACAGGGACAAATCGAAATGGAACTGAACCTGGGGCCGGAAAGCGTGCATGTACTCGGCTCTCAGGAACAACTGTTCCGTGTGTTCGACAATCTGTTGCTGCACGCGCGCGCGGCGGCGGGGCATTCCCTCGAGCGGCTGCTGATCATCAACTTAAGTCATATCGGGCGTAATGCGATGATCGAAATCGAATTCAGCGGACCGTTTGGGGAAGGAGAGGGACCGGATTTCAGCGGCTCCGCGCTGGGCATGGCGATCTCGCGTGGTCTCCTGCAGAGCTATGGAGGGGAGTTACGTTTCAAGACGCTGCGGGCTGGGCGCTATCGCTACGATGTGGAATTGCCGAGTTTGAGTGCGAGTCCGGTGGAGGAGTTCACGCATTCCCTGCCCTTCGGCGCGCAACGCGGGATACTGACGGCACTGCTGGTAGAACCGGAAGTTACGGCACAGCGGAAAATGCTGGCAATCTTTGGCGAGCTAAACCATCGGCTGATACCGGTGGCGAATATCGAAGAAGCCGCCGATATTGCGGAAAAGCTGAGATTTGACGTGGTGTTTGCGAGCGCACGGCCGGAGGGTGGTACCTGGGCGGAGCTCTTTCATCGGATTCATCACCGCACTTCTCATTTCGTTCTCATGAGTGAGAGCGCCAGCGAAGCGGATGCCGATCTATTAAGCGGGACGGCGTCGACGATGCTCGAGAAGCCCGTCAAGGAAGAAGCACTCGTAGCGTTAATTGAGCGGCTGCAACAGGGCAGCCGTCCGACGGCCAGCTAGAACATCACGCGAGCACCAAGTTGGATGTAACGCGGGAAATTTACCTGCTGGGTGATGCGGCCAAAGTTGGCGTTACCAAAGGCGGTGTTGGGGCCATTGAATTGGGGCGTGTTGAAGGCGTTGGTGGCTTCGGCGCGGAATTGGCCTTTGAAGCGCTCGAGGACGGTGAAGGTTTTGAGCAGGGACAGGTCCCAGTTGAGGGTGCCCGGGCTGCGATAGTTGAGCGTGCGCGCGGTGTTGCCGAAGGTGAACTGCGAGGCCGTGGTGAAGGCCGAGGGATTGAGGTAGGAATCGAGGCGATCCTGCAGGCGACCGCTGGTGAGGGGCGAGCTGCCGGAGGCATTGGGCCGCATGAGGCCGTTGCCGAAAACCGAGTTGAAGTTCTGATTCTGGAAGACCGAGAGCGGGAAACCGGTCTGGAAAAGATGGACAGTATTGATCCGCCAGCCGCCGGCGATTTGATTCCAGAGTGCGCCCTTGGAGAGGAAGAGCTTGTTTTTTCCGAAGGGGAGATCATAGGAAACACTGCCCTTGATGGCGTGGGGAGTGTGGCTGGTGCTTAAGCCATACTCGGCACCGAGGTTATAGCTGTCCTGCGGGCTGCCGGGAATGGAGGTGAAGTAGTTTGAGTTGCCGAAACTGGCATCGAGCGTACGGGACCAGGTCCAGGAGGACAGGAAGCTGAGGCCGGCGGCGAAACGCTTTTGGGCCTTGACGACGAAGGAGTCATAAAGGGCGTTGTTGTCGTTGTTGAACGACATGCTGACGGAGGAGAACTGCGGATAGGGCCGGAGCAGTTGCAGGCGCTGGACGTTGGCGGAACCGACTGCGTTCAGGCCACCACGGCCAAAGAAGGGGTTGGGTACGTTCTGCAAAAGCGCGGCGCCGAGGGCGAGACGGTCGGCCGTGAGTTGATTGATGTTGACGGAGCCGGAGCCGAGAATCAGGTTGGTTGTGCGAGAGCCGACGTAGCCGACGGCCGTGACGACGCCCGCGGGCATTTGGCGCTGGAGGTCGAAGGCGACTTGGTGAACGGCGGTGGAACCGGCGTCTGGATTCATGTAGCTAAGGGCCTGGCCGATGCCGACGAGGGCGCCGAGGCTGTTGCCTACCGGCTTTTGAATACCGTTGGGGAAGGGGTTTGAGAGAGAGCCGGATGGAGTCTGGCCACCATCAAAGCTGCCCACATAATCGGTTTGCTGGGAGTAGCCGAGGCTGGCAAAGCCGCTGTAGCTGACCGGCGCCCAGAAAATGCCGTAGCCACCGCGGATGGTGGTTTTGGGGTTCCATTGCCAGGCAAAACCAATGCGGGGGGCGAACTTACGGCTTGAGGGATTGCAGCATTCGGTGGGGGCGCCATTGACGGCGGCGTATTGGAGAGCGCCGACGGCCGGGGCGCCGAGCGGACTGACCGCGGTGGGATTGAAGCCGACGATGAGGTTATTGTTGCGTTCGCGGAGGCCGGTTTCGTACTCATAGCGGAGACCGAGATTGAGCGTGAGCTGGGAGTTGAGGCGGAAGTCGTCCTGGAAGTAGAGGCCATGGTAGCGAACATACTGGTAATACTTTGTGTTCTGGGTAACGCTGCCGGATGCGGGAAAGCCGAGCAGGAGGCTGGCGAGGTCGGAACCGGTGCCGTCACTTCCGCGATTAGGGTCGCGGCGCGTGAAGGTGTCGTTGAAGGTATAGCTGCCGGCGGCGGCGAAGGTAATGAAGTCGACGTTGAGAACGCGATAGTCATAGCCGGCTTGGAAGCTGTGGCGGCCCATGAATTTCGCCACGCTAACGAGGGCATTGCGGGAGTGGAACACGCTCTGCGTGCCGCTGCCCGAGCCCATGGCGGAGAAGGTCTGCATGGTGAGGGAGGGAAAGCGCTGGCTGGGAAGATCCCGGACGAGGCTGGCGGGGAAACCGAGAGTTGTGACGTCGAAGCCTTCAATCTCATAGATGGTGGCGTTCGGGAAGCGATTGAAGCCATAGCGGAGACTGAGAACGGTGGTGGCGTTGGGGGTAATGGTGTGGTTGGTCCGGGTGGTGTCGACCTTGCGGAAAAGCAAGGAAGGGCTCGGCCCGGCTACGTTGTTGAAGAGGTTGCCGCCGGGGTTCGCGGCTCTTGTAGTGCAGGTAGGAGAGATTCGCCTTCCACCAGGAAAAGAGCTCATGATCGAACTTGGCGGTGTATTGGTCGGCGCGGTCGACGAGGACGTCGTTGCCGAGATAGGCGGTATCGCCCAAGTAGCTGGGGGAGCGGGTGGGCAGGGGAAAGTAGCTGGCCAAGCGGGCTCCGATGGGATTGATGCGGGATGCGGGAATGGTGGAATCGGAGAAAGGAGTGCGGGTGACGACGCCGGTGGCGGGGTCGAGCCGCGAGGTGAGTGGATCAAAAATCGGATAGACGCGCCCGGAGCGATCGAGGCTGCGCGAGAAATTACCCGTGCGCTCAAGAGCGGTGGGAGTTGCCAGTTCGCGGGAAATGCCTGATTTTTGCCGGTAGGCTTCCTGGGAGACAAACCAGAAGGTTTTGTTGCGTCCGTCATAGAGCTTGGGAATCCAGACGGGGCCGCTGAGCGAGCCGCCGAAATTACGAAACGGCTGATCGGGACGGGGCACTCCGTTGCGGTTATTGAAGAAGCTATTGGCGAGGTACTGTTTTTCACGAAGGTAGCCCATGAGGGAGCCATGAAGCTGGTTGGAGCCGGACTTGAGGAAGGTATTGAACATGCCACCGCCGGTGCGGCCGACTTCGGCGTCGAAGGTGGAGGCCATGATCTTGACTTCCATGACGGCCTCCATGGTGGGGATGATGACGGCGCGATTCGTGGAGTCGGTGATGGGAACTCCGTCAAGCAAGTTGTTGTTGCCGCGCACGGGGCCGCCGGCGATGGAAATGGCGGAGGATCCGCTTTGATCCTGCATGCGATTGAAGCGGGGATCGCCGGCCTGAACGACATTGGGGGCGAGTTTGGCGAACATGAAGGGGTTTCGGCCGAGATTGGGAAGGTCGGTCATTTTTTGCGAATCGATCACCTGGCCGGTGGAAGCGTTGGCGGTCTCCATCAGGGGGACCTCCTCGGTGAAGTTGATGGATTGAGTGACCTCGCCGACATTCAATTTGAAATCGAGGGTGAGGAAGGTTTGCGTGGCAATGATGATGCCGGTTTTCTCAAGACGGGAGAAACCGGGGCTCTCGATGATGAGCTTGTAGGTGACGGGATTGACACTTGGAAAACGAATTCTCCCTGGTCGTTGGACAGAATGGAGCGGGAAACGTTGGTGGCCTCGTCCTGGATGGTGATCTTGGCGACGGCGACGGCGGCGGGATCTTTCACGCTGCCGCGCAGGCCACCCTGATAGGACTGGGCCCCAAGCAACGATACAAAGCAAGGCAGAACAAGCGTGAGTGCAAGGGCACGGAAGCGCATGATACACCTCTTTCAAGAAGTTTGATTTTTCAGGCTTTGTTGCTCAGAACATTGAGCGAGGGAGTTCTTTGGGGGATCCGGGCAGCCGACTGGGTGAGCTGGGATCTAGTGTGGGTGGAGAGCGGCGCCGGCATCCGGCACGCCGGCCGAACGAGGCCGGGCGAGCATCACGTGATAGAGCCAGCGGGAGAGATAGAACGCACAACCAATCGCAACGGCGGCGACGGCGTTGATCAACAGAGTGGCAAAGGCGGTGGCGAGGAAGGCTCCTGAATCGACTGGTGTCATCCGCCGCAGCCGGCGCCAGGTACCCCACTCAAGAAGCATGATGCCAACGTAGGCCGTCACGCCGGCCAAGGCCGGAAGTGGGATTTTCGAAACCATCTCGGAACCCAAGCCGAGAAAAAGCAGGAGCAAGCCGGCATGAACGAGATTGGAAATACGGGTAGTGCCGCCACAACGCACGTTGGCGAGGGAACGGGCGGGGATCCCGACGCTCATCGGCGCCGCGAAGATACCGCAAACGACGTTGGCAATGCCATAAGCACCCAGTTCGCCATCGGCGTCAGAGGGGCGCATGGGGCGGTGACGGCCGCGGAAGTGTTCGACAACCCGGGAGGTAATCAGCAGATTGATACTGGAGACCACGGCCAGACCGAAGCCTTCATTGATCAGTGAGAAAACTTCCTGGGGGCTCCAGGTGAAGCCCATGAAGGGGGGAATGTCGAGGTTGAGCTTGCCGACTTCTTTTTCGTGCATGCCGAAGGCAAGCGAGACGCCAACCGCGATGACAACACCCATCAGGGGCGCGGGAAGCTTGTTGTTCAGCTTAGCGAAATAAAAGGCACAAGCGATGACAATCAGGCCAAGCAGGATCGGCTGCCAATGGGCGCTGCCAAGATAAAGGGATACAGCCTTCAACTGGCCAAGGACGCTGGAGGGCCAGGAGACGCCAGCCGGTGGTTGAATGCCCAAAATCGTGCGCAACTGGTTGACCACCATCATGGCCCCGATACCGCAGGAGAAGCCGGAAACAACCGTGGGAGGGATCTTGGAGATGTGGCGTCCGAGCTTCAGCACACTGAAGATCATCATGAAGACACTGGCCACGAGGGTGACTTTAGCGCATCCGGCAAGCCCTTGTTGCTGGACGGCGGAAACCATGAAAGGGAGGGTGACCGTGGAGGTGCCGCCGATGAGTACGGGGTTGCGGCCAAGCAGGGCGGTCAGGGGGGCGGAGATGAGCGAGGTAAAGAGCCCGTAAATCGGAGGGATGCCCATCAGTGTGGCCATGGCGAGGCCATACGGCAAGGCAATCAGCGCGGCGATGGCGCCACCAAAAATATCGCCGCCAAGTTGTTTCCAACTGTAGTCGATCTTTGGGAGTTTCAAGGTCGTCCTGAGAGAAGAGAAAGCAGGGAGAAGGTTATGGAGGAGCCGGCGCGGACGAGGCGCCGACCATCCACAGAACGAAGCGAGAGCCGAGACTAGGCCTTCGACATGACCTTTTCGTGAGCGGCTTTCCACTTCTGCATTTCTTCCGGCAGACCGATGGAAACACGCACATAGGAAGGCATCGAGGGCCAGGCACGCCCAACAAGAACCTTTTCCTTCACCATGGCTTCGATGTAGTCACGGGCGGGCATCTTCACGTCGACCATGAACTTGTTGGAGACCGAAGGGATGAAGGCATAACCCTTCTTCGAGCACCAGCCGAGAACGTCTTCGCGGGTGGTCTTGATGATCTCGCGGCGCTTCGGCACAAGGTCCTTGACCTTGAGGGAAGCATTCGCGCCGACCATACCGGTAACCGGGAGGGCGCCGGATGAATAGGGCATCAGCTTCTTGAGCAGGTCGGGACGGGCGATGGCGGCCCCAGCGCGCAAGCCGGCCATTCCGAAGAGCTTCGAGAAGGTACGGAGAATGACAACGTCCTTGTCCTGCTGCACAAAATCAGAACCAAAGTCGGCGCCGGTCAAATGGATGTAGGCTTCATCGAGGATAACAACCGAGCCGGCTGGCTTGTTCTTAATCAGCCATTCGATGTCGCTCTTCGGGGTAAGCGTGCCGGTGGGGTTGTTGGGGTTACAGATGTAGTAAGCGCCGGCATTAGGATCAGCAGCGAGCATCCCCTTTACGTCATGCTTGTAGCCGTTGGCGCCGTCAAGCTTCACCTTGGTAACCTTGGCGCCAACGAACTGAGCGGCGCGGGCGGCAGCTTCGTAATCGGGGTCGGCGGTAACAAGACCACGTTCCTTGGAGGTGAAAGCAATCACGGAATAGTGCAGAGGAGCGGAAGAACCGGCGAAGGGCTGCACATAGTCGGGCTTCACACCATCGATGTCGGCCTGAGTCTTGGCAAACTCAAAGGTCTTCTCATACATGTAGCGACCGCCACCCTTGATGACGGCATACATGGCTTCCGCCGCTTCGGGGCAGGGGCCAAGGGGGTTCTCGTTGGCGTTGATGCGCACGGCGTCTGCCGGTACATCACGGCGCATGGAGAGCTGTGCCATCGCAGCTTCGTTGTAGAAGGGAAGAGCGGCGCCTCCAGCAACCAGAGCCGAAATGCGGCCAAAGCTGCGTCGGCTGTAACCGCGCTGGAGAAGATCTTTTTCGACTTCGGAGTTGAAGAACGACATTTGTGATCGGTTCCTTTCGAGCTGTACTGCTAGTTTGTATACATTATATTCATTTGTGCCGCCGTATGGAATATAGAATCATCCATCCGGCGGCATTTTCCTCATTCGCTGCTTTAGAAGAAGAGGCGCAAACCGAGCTGGATCATCCGTGGGAAGTTGCCCTGCGAGGTGATGCGACCAAACTGCGCATTTCCGAATGCGGTATTAGGAGCGCGGAAATACGGAGTATTCATGGAGTTGAGTGCTTCGGCACGGAACTGAGCTTTAAAGCCTTCAAACACGGTGACCGTCTTGAAGAGCGAGATGTCCCAGTTGACCTGGCCGGGTGTGCGAAAGTCGATTGTACGCGGCGTGTTGCCAAAGGTGTAAATCGGAGCATTCGAGAAGGCACCCGGGTTGATCCAACCGTCGAGTCGCTGGCCGAAGGAACCATCCACGGAGAAGGGTTGCCCGGTGAGATTGGGGCGCTGACGCGCCGTGCCGAACGGAGCGTTCAAGTTGGCGTTGGAGAAGATCTGCAGGGGATAACCGGTCTGGAGTGTGGTAACCGCATTAATCGACCATCCGCCTATTGCAATCTCACCCGCCCGATTCATGGAGGCAAGCCATTTCTTACCCTTACCGAAAGGCAATTCGTAGGTGAGAGCGTTAGTCAGACGGCGGGGCGAGTGAATGTAGCTGTAGCCATACTCACTGTCGAGATCGAAAACATTTTGGGGACCAGCATTGCCGGCATTTAAATTGTTACCGGCCCCGCCACCCGTGTTATCCCGATTGCGTGACATGGTGAGAGCCATGACGATGCTCAGTCCGTTGGACATGTTTTTCTGCAAACGCAGGTTAAGAGCGTTGTAATCGGCATTGACGTAGCTGTCGTTCAGGAAGTTAACGCTATCGAAGGCCGGGAACGGACGCAGCAAACGCTGGCGTTCGATGGACGCCGTGCCAACCACATTCAGACCACCACGGCCGAAGTAGGGATTCGGCACCAGCTGGCGAAGAGCCGCACCTTGGCTGAAGTTGGAGGGATTCAGCTGATTGACATTCAGCGTCGCGGCCGACCAGGAGAGGTTGGCGCTTCGGGAACCAGCATAGCCGCCCGAGATCACGAACCCGCCCCAGATCTGGCGCTGCAGGTCGAAGCTGAATTGCTGCACACGACCAGAGGTCGCATCAGGCGAGAAAACGTTCATCGCCTTACCTAGACCCGTTCGGTCGCCAAGTGAGTTGCCCACAGGCTTGTCCAGCCCACCGGGGAAGGGATCGCTCAACTGCACCAGGGGAAGACCGGCATTATCAGTAGCCGGGTTGGTCAGAGCATTGATACCCTCAGAGGCGAACGGAGCGCCGAGACCAAAATGAGGCGCCCAGAAGATTCCATAACCGCCGCGAAGGGTAGTTTTATCATTCAACTGATAAGCGACACCGATACGGGGGCTCCATTTGTTCTGTAAGAAATTCGAGGTCACAGTCGGTGCGCCGCCCACGCCAGCAAAGCGGAAAACACCCGGTGTGGGAACACCGGCGGAGGCTTGCAGGGGGTTCGCCGCCGTGCGGTCAAACGTAGTGATCAGCTTGTTGTTGACTTCGCGCAAACCGGACTCACGCTCCCAGCGCAAGCCAAGATTGAGCGTCAGCTTTTTCGATACGCGGAAGTCATCCTGGAAGAACATTCCCCAGTAGCGGACAAACTGAACCTGATAGGTGGGCACAAAGCCTTGAGCAGTAGCGGGAGCACCCAGAAGAAGGCTAGCAATATCTGAGCCACCAGAGCCTGAACTCGCGCCGGAACGGGTGAAATCCAGATTGAAGTTAAAGGTACCGGATGAGTTGCCAAAATCCAGGCCGGAGACACCAAGCTTGCGATAGTCGAAGCCGGCCTTTAGACTGTGCTTGCCAAGAAACTTCGAGACCTGAGTTCCAAAGTTGTTGGAAAAGTGGACGTAGTTGAAATTATTGTTCGTACCGAGTGAGTACGCCGTCTGCATACCGACGTTTGGGAAAGTCCGAGAAGGAATGTCGCGAACAAAAGTAGGCGCAAAACCAAGGCTGGCAACATTAAAGTTCTGGGACTTCTGCGTGCCGATATTCGGGAAGCGATTGAAGCCGTAGCGAACCGCTACAACGGTGGTAGCGTTCGGAGTGATCGTGTTGTTGAATTGGGTTGTATTGACGAAGCGGTCGAGGATCCACTGATCCGGAGAGGAAATGGTCGGGTAGGGGTTTTCGCCAGGCTCCGACGAGTTGTAGCCCATATAGCTGACGTTTGCGCGCCACCAACTGAACAAGGTATGGTCGAGCTTGATGAAGCGCTGATCGGCAACTGACGGCAATGGGCCGGCACCGGCTAAATTGTTATCCCCATAAAATCGCGCTTGGCGTGTGGGCTGCATATAGGTTGCAGCGATGTTGCGGCCGACGGTGTCGATACGGTTTGCCGGAATAATGTTGCCGGGGAAAGCCGTGCGGGCGCCATTGGGGGCAGTAGTGAGCGGGTCATAGATCATCAGCAATTGGCCGTTTTGAGCCTGGGTCTGAGAGAAGTCGCCTACACGCTCGCGGGCAGTGGGAGTGTACTGTTCACGGGACGCAGCCTGCGTGTCGCGGTAGCCTTCGAAACCCAGGTAGAAGAAGGTGCGATTCTTGCCGTCGTAGATTTTCGGAATCCAAACCTTACCGCCGAAAGCGCCGCCGTAGTTGCGGAAGGGCTGATCCGTGATTTTGCGGCCGTTGCGGTTATTGAAAAACGTGTTGGCAAGCCATTCTGTTTCGCGCATGTAACCGAACAGAGCGCCATGGTAGGCGTTTCCGCCGCTCTTCAGATAGGTATTGAACATGCCTCCGCCGGAACGGCCGGTTTCCGCGTCATAAGTGGAAATCTGCACTTTCATTTCTTCCACGGCTTCGAGCGAGGGAACAATGATGGCGCGGTTGGCGAAGTCAGTAATCGGAATGCCATCAAGAAGGTAGTTGTTGCCGCGAACCGGGCCGCCTACGATTGAAATCTGCGAGCTTCCGGATTGGTCCTGCATGCGGGCGTAGGCCGGATTGCCGACCTGCACCACGGTGGGCGCCAGCCGCGACATCATGAAGGGGTTGCGCCCGAGGTTCGGGAGGTCAATTAGTTTTTGACGGTCGACGACTTGGCCGGTGGAGGCTGTGGCGGTTTCAAGCAGCGGTGTTTCTTCCGTCACCAGGATGCTTTGTGTCACATCGCCAACGTCGAGCTTTACATCCAGCGTGACGTATTGTTGAGTAGCAACGACCACACCTTTCCGTTCCGTTTTCTTGAAGCCACTCTGCTCCACGATGATCGTGTAGGTGCTGGGATTGATATTGGCGAATACATATTCCCCGGCCGTGGACGTAACGGCAGACCGGGTAACACCTGTTGATTCTTCGAGCAACGTGACTTTTGCGTTGGCGACGGTGGCTCCACCTTGGTCAACAACATTTCCACGCATGTTGCCAAAAGCGCTTTGTGCCCAAGTGGCGCTGTTCACTGCCAACAAAGCCAACAGCGAAAACGCGAGGCAAAGACGAGATTTTTTCATTGAGATCCCCTGAACGATTGGATTCTTGGCTCGGAGCACGGGAGAGCCAGAGTCGCAACAGGGCGATAATGACAGGCAAAGTGGGGCAGGAACGTGGAGGCAAAGAGACGATCTCTCTTTTCCTCGTTTCTAGGAGTATAAACAGTGTTTAGCCAGCTACCAAGATCTTCAAGGCCTCTACTCTATAAAAGTTTTCGATGGGCCTTTTCAGACTCGCAGTTCAGGAGCAACCTTACTCTATTCTCCGGTAAAACGCCGTGTTTCCCTCCTGAATCCGTTCCAGTCCCACAAAATGCGACCAGATCGTTTCGGCGGCGCCCAGAATCAAAATTCCACCCTGCCGCAATTGATCCCGAAGATGAGAGAGCACTTGCAAACGTGTTTCTTCTTCAAAGTAAATCATGACGTTTCGGCATAATATTAAATCGAGAGGTGCAAATTTTGCATTTGGGGGCTCACGCAGATCAGCGCAAGAAAACTCGATCAACGCTCGGATTTCCGGCTTTACTTGTGCGCCGCCCTTGATCGGCACAAAGTACCTTTGCCGCAAAACCGGGTCATCCATTCCCCGCAATAACTCATAATCGGTAAAGCAACCCCGGCTGGCGGCCTCGATGACAATAGCGGAAACGTCCGAGGCAAAAATCAAGGGTGGAGCGTAAACTCCAGTCTCGAGAGCGCACATGGCAAGACTATAGGCCTCCTGGCCGGAGCTGGCTGCAGCCGACCACATCCGCAGGCGGTGGCAACCATTTTCTTCGCTCAGTTGCTTTAGCAATCGGGACTGAAGCAAGGCGAACAAATCAGGATCGCGGAAAAACGAGGTCTCGTGGGTGCTTAGCGCATGGATAATTTTGCGGCGGATCGGCGCGGCGGCATGAGCATAAGACGGTACGCTCTGGTTTTCGCGCAGCAGCGCCACACAAAGCTCGGCAAGAGACTGGCACCCGACTTCCTCCATTACAGGCTCCAGCCGGCTTTCGACAAGGTACTGTCGGTCCGGGCCCAGTTCAATGCCTGTCTGCCCGGCGATGTATTCGCGGAGAAACTGGTAGCTGGCGGCCACAGATTCCGGTTTTGCCATAGTTAGCTCCGATGCCGGCTAAGCGCCGCCATGGCGGGAGCAATCGCTTCAAGCGGCAAGACAAAATCGGCCAGGCCATGGCGCACAATTTCACCGGGCATGCCCCAGACAACACTGCTCGGCTCGTCTTGAGCATAAACCGGAGAACCACCTGCCCAAAGACTGCGAGCACCAGCGAGCCCATCCTGTCCCATTCCGGTCATCACGAAGGCGGCGACATACTTGCCCCAGACCTCACTGGCGCTTCGGAATAAAACATCAACCGCCGGACGGCAGCAATTCTCCGGAGCAGACTGGTCGAGCACCGTGTACACCTCGGAGCCGCGCCTGCTCAGCCGGAGGTGAAAATCACCGGGTGCAATCAACGCCTCGCCCGGTTCAACCGGAATTCCGGACTCGGCCTCTCGCACCCGGATTCGGCTCTGGCTGTCGAGCCGTTCGGCCAGTAGCTTGGTAAAGGCCGGAGGCATGTGCTGCACGATCAGCAGCGGCAACTTGAAGTCCGCCGGCAACGCGGGCAATACCTGCGCCAACGCGGTAGGCCCACCGGTGGAAACCCCGAGCACGATCGCATCGACCGCTTGCCCCGGAGCCGGCCTCACGGCCGCGCCCGGACCATTCGGCGATGCGGTGAGGCCGCCAGCGGGAATGGGAAAAAACTGCTTGATCTTGCCTGACAATTCGTCCCGCAGATGACTGAGCGATTGCTCGAAAGTTACACCCGCCAAGGATTTCGCGGCACAGTCGTCGGCCCCCAAGCTGAGCGCCTCCACCGACGTCCGGGCACCAGGCCCCGTCAATGTGCTCAGCATGACAACGCGCAGGCCAGGCCTGCGCCTTCGCAATTCCACCAACGTTTCCAACCCGTTCATCCCCGGCATCTCGACGTCCAGGGTGACCACGTCAGGGTTCAATTGATCGACCTTCTGAAGCGCCAGTTCGCCGCTCGCGGCCACGCCCACAACCTCGATTCGCGGGTCAGACTCAAGCACGTGGCTGACCGCACGGCGCACGACGACGGAATCGTCAACCACGAGCACACGAATTCGATCTCCTTCAGCCAGGATTCGGGATTCCTTCATGCGACGGCTTATACCGAAAACTTCGCAATCAGTTCGTCGAGTTGGTTCGACACCTCGGTCAAGGTGGTCACCGAACGCTGCATCTCAGAAGCTCCCGCGCTCGTATTGCGCGCTGCCGTGGCAACACCGGAGATATTGCGGGCGATCTCCTGCGTACCTTGAGCCGCCTGTCCTACGTTGCGGCCGATCTCGTTGGTGGTCGCCGTTTGCTCTTCGACGGCAGCGGCAATCACATTCGAAATATCGTTGATCTGGTTGATGATCCCGCTGACCTCACCGATAGCCGCCACGGCCGAACGGGTGTCTCCCTGAATCGTCTCGATCTTCCGCCCAATCTCCTCAGTAGCCCTGGCCGTTTCCTTGGCCAACTCCTTGACTTCGTTGGCAACAACAGCAAAGCCCCGCCCGGCCTCCCCGGCTCGCGCCGCCTCAATGGTCGCGTTTAACGCCAACAAGTTGGTCTGCTGCGCAATCGAAGTAATGACCTTGATCACCTTTCCGATCTCGATCGAGGACTCACCCAACTTCGAAATCGTTGTGTTCGTCTCCCCGGCAACACTCACCGCAGCCTTGGCGACACGGGCCGCTTCATTCGCCGACTTCGAAATTTCGCGAATGCTTGTCAGCATCTGCTGCGCGCCGGTGGAGACAACTTCCACATTTTTCGAAACCTGTTCGCTCGCCGCTGAAACGATACTGGCTTGTGCAGCGGTTTCCTCAGCATTGCTGGTCATCTGCTGGCTGATCTCATTCAATGAAGTCGAATTCTCCAGAACACTGCTGGCCGTATGCTTCAGTTGCTCCATGATCTCGGCCTGGCGGGCATCACTGTTCACCTGCGCTGTAATCACCTCCCAGGTCACCATCGGCCCAAGATAGTTGCCTTTTTCGTCCTTCATCGCCGTCACCAGCAATGAGAGTGTCTCCGGTCCGAGTTTGAACTTCGTACGATGCGGAAGCCGCGACGGGTCGGCAACGATGGACCGCTGGCGCTCCGGGTGGCGGTGGAAAATGTCCATGGAAGATCCGAGTATCTGGTCGACCTTGACCGGCAACAAATGCTCGAGCCGGCGCAAAGTATCAACACTCGCTTGATTCATGTACTCGATGACGAATTCGTTGTTCGTGCGCATGATGTTAATCGGCGCATTGTCGACCATCTGGCGGGTGCGCTCAAGATCCATCCGAGCCTTACGCTGCGCCGTAATGTCAGCAAAATTCACAATTAGCCCGGTTACAGGCCCGCGCCCGGGAACCAGGGCATTCACCTCAATGTCAACCCAACTCTTTCCAATACCCAACTCCGCCGTAACCGGCAGATGCTTACCTTCCCCGAGCCGAGGCCGGACCGAGTCAGCCTTACCGCCCCAGAATGCCGACAGGTCCTGGCCGATGACTTCCCCGGCACGAAAGCCAAGGCTCGACTCCAGGTCGTCGCTTAAGCGGGCTAAGCAATCGCTCGCACGCTGGTTGAGATAGCAGACGCGCAGATCCGGACCAGTCACCACCACGCAGGTTCCTAAGTGTTCGAGAATCGCGTAACGGTCATTTGAGGCGGTGGCCAATGCCGCCAGTTGCGGTGAACCGGGCATTGTCTGCTCCGGCATAGGATAAGGATTTTCCAGCTTCATCTTCTTCTCCTGTTCTGCAACTCGATTCTTTGCATCGAGATATGAAACCAATCGAAAGACGGAAGGCCTCCCTGAGAAGCCACCGTCAAACAAATCAAACAAACCCACGAGAGCTTTCCCGATGTCGTTCAGTGCGTTCCGGCTCCCCTTGAAAAACCCGCTCGGGATTTAGCACCATCAACAAACCAGATTCCAGAGCAAAAACGCGATCAAGGAGCTCGCGATTTTCCGCCAGGATCGTTCCCGGAGGAGACTCGCCCAACTCAGGGTCCAACTCCCGGACTTCGCTCATCCGATCCACGATCCAGCCAACCAGCCCCGACTGCCCATTCAGTATGATCTGCAGGGGAGCCTGATTCTCCCGAGCATCCGCAAGCCCCAGCCTCCGGCGCAGATCCACACACATCACGATGGACCCGCGTAAATTCATCAGGCCCTCCACCATTGGTTGCGCCAAAGGCACTGGCGTCAGACTCTGACCCCGAATGACTTCCTGAACCTCAAGCATGGGTACGCCGTAGTGCTTGTCTTGCAAATAAAATGTGCAGTATTGGGTCATGATTTTTGAGTTCCGATCAACCCGGCAAGTTCCGCAATCTGTCCAAGATCGAGAAGATCGGCTACTTGGCCGCCCGCGACCAGGGAGCCGACCAGAAACTGAACTTTTCCAAATCGATCGAGGGTAAAATTGTCTTCGAAAATGTCCTCGATTTCGTCGATGACCAAGCCCACCGTGATCGCCCGTAGCTGGCACACCACGACTCGCAAGAATGCCGGCGCTTCATTCGCAGCCGGGTAACCAAGACAGTCGGCGATGCGAATCAGCGGCATCAGACTTCCCCGATACTGCAACACCTCGCCCTGAGCGCTACGTTCCACCCGGCAGCTAGGAATCTCCTCGATACGCGTCACCTCAGCCAGTGGGAACGCAATCCGGTTGTTCGCAACGCGTGTGATCAACAGTGAAAGGCGCGATCCCTTGCCAGAACCGGCCGCGAGAGTAGAGCCGGAATCAGACACCAGGGAACGGCGATCTGACATCATGCCCGCTCGCCGCGAGAGTCCCATAATGTCAAGAATCAAGGCCACATCCCCATCGCCAAGAATTGTGGCCCCGGCGTATACGCCTAAGCTCTTTAGCGTCTTGTGCAGCGGCTTGACTACAATTTCCTCCGTATCAAGCACGGCATCCACCACCAGACCAAACTTGTTTCCCGCCGCCTCAACCACCACCACAAAACAGTTCTCAAAGCGTGCCGACTCGCGTAGCCCAAGTTGAACGCCCAAATCGAGCAAGGCGAGAAGCTTGCCGCGAAGCCCCAGCACCGGAGCCTGGTCAACATACTCAATCCGCCGGCTGACGTTTGTGCTATCGAGCCGCACCAATTCGAGTAGGCTTGCCTGCGGAATCGCGAAGCGGGCCTCTTGGCAGGAAACCAGTAGTGCTGGCACGATCGCCAATGTGAGAGGAATTCGAATCTGCAACGTCGTGCCCTCGCCCGGGTGGGCGGCAACCTCCACGGTGCCGCCTATCTTCTCCACGTTCGTGCGCACAACATCCATGCCAACACCGCGACCGGAAACGTTAGTCACACGCTCGGCCGTCGAAAAACCGGGCAGAAAGATCAGATTCACTAGCTCCCGGCTAGACATACGAGCCGCTTGCTCCGCACCGATCAGCCCCCGCTCGATGGCCTTGCGGGAGATCCGCGCCGGATCAATACCACGGCCGTCATCGGCGATTTCTAGAACAACTTGGCCCCCTTCATGAAAGGCTCTGAGCCGTAAAGTTCCCGTATCCGACTTGCCCGCGCGTTGCCGCGCGGCCACATCCTCCAGCCCATGATCAATCGCATTGCGGACAAGATGCGTCAAAGGGTCCTTAATCGCCTCAATGACCGTCCGGTCGAGTTCGGTTTCCTGGCCCTCCAAAACGAGCGCCACTTTCTTGCCCTGCTCACTGGCTAGATCACGAACCAGACGGGGCAATTTGCTCCAGATGGTTTGCACCGTCTGCATACGTGTCTTCATCACGCCGGCCTGCAAATCAGTCGTGATCAGATTAATCCGTTGGACAGGAGCCGACAGCAGCGGATCCTGCCGCTCTGCCGCCAACTGAAGAATCTGATTACGGGCCAGAACGAGTTCGCCAACCAGGTTCATCAACCGATCGATCTGAGCCACCTCGACGCGGATAGCCGATTCACTGACGCGCGGGGAACTCGTGCCAGTAGCCGGACGTTGGTTGTCCGCTTCCCCGACTGGCGCGATTTCTACAGCGGAGCTTTGCTCTGCCGGCGCGGAACGGTCTTGACTTTCCTGTTCGTCGGCAAACAACCCCCAACCAGATTCCGCCTCTGGCTTCCCTGCCCTCTGCAGCCCGTCAAGCAGTTGCAGCAATTGACCATAGGAGGCTGAAGTTGGAGTTTGCCCCCTCTCGAGGGCGTTCATCATATCGCGCAACGTGTCAGAACAACGCAGAAGGCCAGTAACAACTCGCTGATTTACGCTGATCTCGTCATCGCGCATGAGGCTCAGCAGATTTTCCCCAGCGTGGGCTATCTGTTCGATGGATTCCAGCCCCAGGCAACCGCTCGAGCCCTTGATCGTGTGCATCAACCGGAAGGCCAAATGCAAATGCTCTTTCGCATCGCCCTCTTTCTGTTCAAGGGCGAGCATTTCGGCATCAAAGGCGTCTAAGCCTTCCAGGCTTTCGATAACGAGATCCTCAATCAGTTGGCGTTGGATGTCCTTGCTCATCGCCGGATTGCCCCTCTATGCCCCCGTCACTTTCGCCACGGCTGCAACCAGTTGGTCGGGCTGAAACGGTTTCGTGATCCAGCCCGTGGCCCCCGCCTCCTTGCCCTGCCGTTTCTTTTCCGGGTCCGATTCGGTTGTCAAAAGCAGAATCGGTGTCGCCTGAAATCGCGGCAGCGACCGCAACCGCCGAACCAATTCAATGCCGTCCATCTTCGGCATGTTGATATCGGTGATGACCAAATCGATTCCTTGGCCTCCCAGTAGCCGCAAGGCATCCTCACCGTCTTCGGCTTCGAGAACTTCATGGCCAGCCCCACGCAACGTGTAAGCGATGAGACGGCGCATCGTCGCAGCGTCATCCACGGTGATGATTCTCTTGGCCATCAGTTCCTCGCTTCCGGTTTCGTTCTTAAAACAAATCCAACTCGCCGGGAGCCACTTTGGCTGGCTCCGGCTTCGCCGCCTCGCCCGCGATGTTGCGCAGGACGGCATTTTCCGCTTCCATCGTGTAGCGGGCGGACTCGGCCGCCAGCACTTGACGGTCACGCCAGGTTCTCGATGGCGCAACATTCTTTTCGACGAACTTCTGAGTTTGCTGAGCCAGAACCCCAAGCCTCTCCAGCGGCTCAGCCGCCTCGCCCAAGCTTTGCCCCATTTCCATGCGAACAGAAGCCATACACTCCAAACTCCTGCGGGCCTCACCCAAAAGCTTCTTGACTCGTTGTTCCTCCTCAGTCAGGCGGGTAATTATGGCCGGGAAATCCCGGTCACATTCAAGCCGAACTTGTGTCATTCGTTCGCCGAGTTCAACGAAGCCAGCCCGCAGGCTCTGCGCGATGGCTTCGATTTCCCGCGAATCCCGGTCGAGTACCGCACCACTGTCCCCCATCCGGTCGGCAATCTGGCGTAGTCCTTCGGCCAGTACCTCAAGGCCGGTTCCGGCGCCGAAGCGAGCCGCTTGAACTTGCGAATTCAAGGCGATAATGCGCATCTCGTGCGAAACATCGCCAATCTGGCAACCCATTTTGCCGGCAACATCGAGCAGTGGGGTGATGAGGTGATCGATGGCCAGCATTTCCTCCTGATTCGTTCGAGCCATATCCCACACCTCAAAGAGCACGGCATGCAACCTTACATTCAACTTTTGCCGGCCTGCATCGGCAATGACAGCGTCGATTTCTTCTACTAGGGTCTGCTCGGCCTCGGCCACAACAGTCAAACTATCTTCAATGCGGCAGAGTGCCTCTGCCATTTCCGCATTTGCCTCGGCAAGCTGGGCCTGTTGTACTTGGGCGCTCCACAGCGTATCCCGATCGGCCCAGCCCCCAGCAGCCACACCACGGAAGCCATCCTCGACATGCTGCCAACGCTGGCCCACAATGTCCTGATATTGCATCGCCTCGATCAATCCGCCAACCGCCCGATCGAGTTCAGAGGAAATACGGTTCAACACCTGATCCCGATCCAGTTGCGCCAAAGCCCTTTCGTGCAATTGCTGCATTTCAGCAGCTAACTCGTCGCGGCGGCGCATGCCCTCAGCCTGCCGATGTTCGAGCTTGCGGACATAGTCAACCATGTGCTCCACGGTGGCGCGCGTCTGCCCCACCAGTTCAAACTCAGCTTCCATTGTCCGCGCCATCTTCCCGCAGGCACGTGATATCTCAGCGCTCAAGGCTTCGAGCGGAGCGCGGGCGGAGTCCTCCAGCCGCGCGCATTCGATTCGCAACAAAACCTGCACTACCTCAGCCGGCCGCATGTGCTCTTCAATCTCGGTCACCATCAGGTGAATCTGGCGAGACATCTTCTCCAGTTCGCCGAGCCAGTCTCGCATATGAGCCGAGCGCTCCTGATTCTCTTCGTTGTAGCGCAGTGCCGCCGTGCACAATTGCGCCGCCGTAACCAGCGAACTCGACCCGGCCTCACCTCCCAAACCAGCGTGCACACTCCCCCGAGCTAAGCGAACGCTCTCTCCGTTGACGCCCAGTAGCTTCTCGAGCCCATTACTCAGGCGGCCAAAGGCCGCCTCCAATTCCCGCCTCGCCCCACCTATTTGCAGGCTCCCCTCCGCCCAAAGCCGCAACGAAACCGGTGTTGGCCCGAAAAGTCCCCGCCGGAGCGCCCAGAAACCACTCAGGCCAATCGCCATCAGTGGCTCCAGATCCACCACGTTTCCATGCGCATCAAGGGTAAGCGGCGATGGACTCAAACCGTTTATGGAACTGCTGTCCATCACTATTCAAACTCATCGGATTGGAGACTGATGATTCTGAAGGAATTGTTAAGGGAGAAAGAAACTCCCTGTTGCGCGCCGGATCGACCAGCCCTCCCCGCGTGGCGCATAGCCCGGCTGTGCCGCCAATTTCCGGTCGATGCTACCGGATGGCGACATTGGGTTCAACTGCAATAGCCGCTCCCGGCCAATCTCTTTGGCTATATCCGGTAAATCGAAATAAGCTAGAACTCCCGGTATCACGACGCTATCCCATCCCTCGTGCACCGGCAGTTCGAGCAACGCCCCCCATCGCCCCAGGGTCGAATCGACCAAAACCTTACCGATGCGTGGTTCCGCCACGGCAGCTATCAGCGCGGCAACTCCCAAGCTTCCTTTGGCGTAAAGCAAAACGGAGTCATCGGGCCGCCCTTTCTTGATCCAGCGAAAGGCGCTGACCAAATCCCTTGCCTGATCGACCACAAGACTGCGGCCGAGCAGCCACTCCCGAGCATTCAACTGATACGGGAGACGGTAACCTCCGATTCCCGCTCGTCCATAAGCCGGGCCCGAGCCCCGGGGGTCGATTCGCAATACAGAAAGCCCGTTGGCAAGAATCTCCTTCAACTCAGCGCTGTCCTCAGCCACACCAGCCACAATCACCCAGCCCCGGCCTCCCGTTTGTGGATGGAGGCTAGCCGGGATACGCAATCCGGGTTCGACTTCGAACGCATCGCCGTTCAGGCTGCCTTCGGCTGGATTGCGCCAGCCCGTCGCCACGCGAAAGCGCTCCGCTGTCCAGGACGTCGTCTTTCGATCGCTGGCAGCCTCTTGAAACAATTCGCGTGTCGTCCGTCCTCCCGCCAAGCCCTCGGCACTGGCCCACAACAAGGCCTCCTCCTCCGGCTCAAAAGGCGCCTCCAGGCTCTGGTCCTCTCGGCCGAAAAACCATTTTGTCAACCAGCGGTAGGCAGCTTCGCGCCGTGGCTTCGACCAGCCGTGCGTATCGTCGTATTCAAAGAATCCGGCTTTGTCTTCGGCTCCCATGAGGTCAAACACGCGGCGCAGTTGACGAAAGGTGGCACGTGCCCCGGCAATCGGGAAATAATCCTGGATGGCGCTGGTGATCAGGAACGGCCGCGGCGCGGCGGCAAAGGCAAAATCCGCGAAGTCCAAACCCTCACTGAGAAAACCCGGCCAGACCTGCTCGGCATCCTGGGGCCCGGGTCCAGACCACAACTCCCGCCAGCGCGTCATATAACAACTGGAGACCACCGCCTTCAGACGCGGCTCAAAGACGGCCAGGTATGCCGCCTGCGTACCGCCGCCGGAATTTCCGGCCACAGCCAGCCGTTCGGGGTCGATCTCCGGCCGCGTCATCAGATAGTCGACCGCACGGATCCCATCCCAGATGAAAAAACGGGCCAGAGTCTGTCCAGACAACAATCCAGGAACCCCGGCCATCTGATGCTCGTTCACGCCCGCGCCAACTCGTGACCTTCCGCTAGCCGCATCAAAGTACTCGAGCCGCTCCCCCTGCCCCGGCGGATCCCAGGCCAACACGGCCATGCCGCGGCGCGCCATTCCCACAAACGCATGTTGATAAGTGGCCGAGGCTTTACCGTTCAGCGAGTGGCCGGCTACGCCAAGCACAGCGGGTACGCGGCCCTGCACGCCGCCCGGCAGATACAGATTCGCCGTGACACGATAACCGGGAAGACTTTCAAAAATCACTTTTTCCACACGGTAGCCCGGCCGCGAAAAAATGCCGGTGACGCGGGCGTTGAGCGCCGTTTTCACAGGCGGCAATCCACCGATGAGACGCAGCGCCTTTTCTCGCACCTCCTGTTGATAACGCTCGAGGGCTGGACGGGAGTCGAGAGCAAACAGGCGATGCTCCCGCGCGTCCCAAAGTCGAGTAGCCTCAGCCGTAAGCCAGGCTTCGAATTCGGCCCGCCAATCCACGGCGCCAAGCAGCGGTGCGCACAACAACGCTAGGCAGGCCGATTGACGCATGCACCCACACTCGCTAGTTCAATACCCAACCTCCCTACAGCCTCCTTCACCTTCGGGTGGCACCAGGCATGCAGAATGCCCGCCCGTTGCTCGGCCACATTGCGGTTGCCCTCGTGACCCACCTGACGCATCTCGGCCGTATCGGTGGCCGGATGATCGACCATGGCATGTATACCAGGAGTCAGCGCTTCGAGCATCCCCAGCATCGCCGTCACCTTCTCCTCGCGCGTCGAACTCGAGGAATAGGGTACTTTCAGCCGCTTGAGCCCAGCAATGTCCCCTTGCATCGGCATGCGGTACTCGCGGCTGAGCCGCAGCGTCAGCTCCCGCAAGGAATCGCTGGCCACAGCCGCGCCCATGTGGCTCGACAACCAACTGACCCGCGGCAGCAGCCGGCGCGCCATCTCGATTTGCGCCCGCAGTTCCGCTTCGACCTCCTTGAGACTGACTCCGGGCGCCGCCACGTCCCGCGTGCGGGGTGGCAGAAATCCATTCGCGTCAACCAGGCTTGACATCGGCGTCAGCGGCCGCCACTTCACACGATCCCATTCGCTGGTCAGCGTCAGGTGCACGCCCGTGTCAAGACCCGGGTTCGCCTGTAGCAGCCGGATCGCTTGCGGCAACCAGGGCCCAGGAATAATGAGATTCGCCGAACGCATGATGCCATTGCGGTAAGCCTCTATCGTCCCATCGCCGATGGCAGCCACCGCGCCAATGTCATCCCCGATGAGGATCAAGCGCTTGCGCGCCTCGGCGGCCAACAAGCCGGCCCCAGCCGCGAGAAATGCTCTGCGTCCCTTCATTGCGGTTTCTTCCTCCCCAGTTCAGCCTCCGCCGCCAGATACCCAAAGGCGGCCCACTGTTTGCCGCCCACCACCTTTTCAAAGATGGCCCCTGCCTTCTCCTGCTGGCCGTTATACAAATACCAGTTTCCGACGCCGTAGCCTTGAGTCGCGATCGTCAGATCGTCGGCGCCCTCGGCGGCCAGCACCGATTCCGGCGTTCGCAAGCCTTTGTACATCAACAGACGGTTCCAGTAAGAAGCATTTTCGATGATGTCCATCTTTTCGTGAATCGGCTCCAGTAGCCGCGCCGCCTCGGCGTTACGGCCCATCCGCCGCAACGTCATATACAGCCAGTCCGAGCTAGCCACCAGCGAGTCGTCGTTGGCGCGGGAACGCTTCATGCACTCAAGATAAGCCTTTCGCGCGGCGCCGAAGTCTCCCTTGAGGTAATAGGCGAGCCCAAGGTGATACCAGATGTTGAACTGGAGCGTCGAAAGCGGTTTATTCAGCCGGTTCGGCTGTCCGTCGGGCTCAATTTCATCGGCTTGGCCACGGGTGAGATCCGCGGCGCGGCGAAAATCAGCGATGGCTTTGTCGATCTGGCGCGTCGTGAGATACCGATGGCCGCGATGGCGGTAAAAGCGCGGGTTAGCCGGCTCCAATTCGATCCCACGCGAAAACACGGTGATGGCTTCCTGAAATCGCCCCAGATAGCCGAGCCGGCGTCCCAGCCAAATCAGGTTGTCGGCCCGCTCCGGTTCGGCCTCGTAGGCCTTCTTCGCCTTTTCGTAGTTTTCAAGCAGAACCGGATTCGTCACCGAGGCGGACACCAGCGGCCGCCCCAGCAGGGAAGTTGCCTCCGGACTCTGCGCCAGAACAACGAGCAGTGGAACCCAAATCATTTCTAAAAGCCTATCCGATTCCGCTGGACAGTGGCGGCCGCGGCGTTGGGTTCGGATTGGTTGTGGTTTCTTGGGCCAGATTTAGCTCGCCGATTGGGGCCCCTTGGCAGGCGTCGAGATCCGGGCGGCCTGCGACTCCGATCCCGCCCGGCAAACCACCTATGCCACTGCCGCGCTGATGCTCAATCACGAGTTTTCCGATTTTGTCAACATCGCAACCCGCCCCGACACCCATCTCGATTTGCTGGCCCTCGCCCTCCCCCGCGGCATTTCCGCGGTCGTTCAAAACTCGCTCCCCCCCGATCTTGGCACTACCCGCGAGTTGCTTCGCCTTGCCGGAGCCCTGCCCGCCTTGTTGCATGAAAATTGGCGCTGGCAACCCTGGCAGGCAAGATCCGGCCAGCCCTTCGCTTACCACTTCACGACAATGAACAACGATGGACTTCGGCCGGCGCCCCACTCACAGCAGCCTTGCTTCGCCCGGATGTCCCGTCTGTTGATTGACGAGAGCCTCATTCACCCGATCGATTGCGCCATTGCTCACCTCGGCCCCCTGCACATTGTTTTCGCCTCGCACCGCCGGCGAAGACCGGGCCATGCGGCTGCTCTCGCACCCGGGCGGCTTCCATGGCATCTTTGAGGGCCAGCGCTACCTGCCCCCGGAACCTCCCGGCCCCGCCATGGGCCGGCCCATCCTCTCATTGCGGCCAAACACGGAAGACTCCTGGCAATGGCCACCGTCGACATCCTCCACAACGGTCAACTCGTCTGGCAAAACCAGATCCATTCCGCTTTCAACGGCGACAGCGTAAAGGCCACATAGGAACACTTTCTTGCTTGTCTTGAAAGCGGTGAGTAATTTGAGACCCCGCTTCGCCGCTACCTCCATTTCTTCGCCGGCTTTCAATCCGCCTGTCGAAGCCCTGTCCAGGGTCGCGCCCTCCTGCCGGCATGGCTTCCCGCCTAGCGCTGGGCAATCGCGCGGAACGCATGATACCCTCTTGATTGAACGGTACCTTTGAAGGGAGATGCATCCACAGTGAACCGTTTCATCGGCTCTGCCAGGAACACATTCATCATTGCTGTCACTCTGCTTGGCGCCCTGCCCGCAAAAGGCGCTCCCTCGCCTATCGACCCACTGCTAGGCAAGTATTGTCTCGCCTGCCACTCGACAGCCCGTCCAACAGGCGATATCGATCTCGAAAATCTGATTTCGCGCCGTGTCTCTGCCGCCAACGTGCGGCTTTGGCAAAAACTGGCGGAACAGATCCGGCTAGGGGAAATGCCTCCCAAGGGTCTTCCCCGCCCCACCGAGCAAGAAACAACGCGGATCCTCGACTGGGTCGACAGTGCCTTAAGGGCCGAGGCGGTAGCGCACGCCGGCGACCCCGGCCCCGTGGTTCTGCGCCGGCTGAACAACGCTGAGTACACCTTCACGATTCGCGACCTTACCGGCGTGCCAACGCTCGACCCCGCGAGGGAATTCCCCGTTGACGGCGCGGCCGGCGAGGGATTCACCAACACCGGCAACGCCCTGGGAATGTCGCCATCGCTCGTGAGCAAGTACCTCGATGCAGCAAAGCAGGTTGCGAAGCATATGGTCCCGCTACCCAACGGAATTCGCTTCTCCCGCTACACCTCGCCGCGGGATTGGACCAACGAGACGCTCGATGAAATCCGCTCTTTCTACCGGCAATTCACGGAGGATGGCGGCGCCGACACGATCCGCCAGCAAGGCATCGCGCTCGACAAGAGCCGTGGCGGCCGGCTGCCACTCGAGCGCTACTTGCGCGCTTCCCTTCGCGTCCGGCAAGGCGCAACGGTAGAGGCGGTAGCCGCGCGCGAGGGTCTGAGCGCGAAATACCTGCGGACCCTGGTCACACTGATGAGCGGCACCTCTCCTTCTCCACTGCTTGAGCCAATCCGCCGGAGTTGGCTCACCGCCAAGCCCTCCGGCATTACTGGCCTGGTGCGCGAGATTGGTGTTTGGCAGGAGACCTTGTGGAAGTTCAGCAGCGTGGGTCATATCGGCAAGCTGAGTGGGCCGAAAGCTTGGATGGAGCCGGTCTCTCCCCTGCAGCACCAGCAGGAATTTCGCCTTCCTCTGCGGCCTCCAGCCGCCGCCGGTGCCGATGCTGGCAATGCGGTTCGAATCACTCTGGCGGCGACCGACGCCGGCGACGGCACGACCGGAGATCGTGTTCTTTGGCAAAATCCGCGCTTGGTGATCCCCGGCCGGCAACCGGTCGCACTCAAGGATGTTCCGCGCTTGGTCGCCGCCCTGGAACAGCGTCGGCGCCTCGTCTCCGGCGCCACGGCACGGGCTCTTGTGGCCGCCTCGGGAGGCGAGGAAATTGGCCTTGACCCGGTCGCGCGAAAGGCATGGTTCGATTACCTGGGAGCCGGTGCCGTTAACGAACCCATCAAGCTCTCACTCCTCACGCGCCGCATGGAACGCGTTGGGGAATTCGATTTTGTAAAGGCATGGGGCGGCGGCAAGGAACCCTGGGTCGTGGCCAATCCCTCCTCCCGCGCCGTGCGAATCCCCGGGGCCATGAAGCCCCAAGGTGTGGCACTCTTACCAACTGCGTCGCAACAAGCTGCGGTCGGCTGGCAAAGCCCGGTTACCGGCGCGATCACAATCGAGGCAACGGTCGCCGCCGCGCATTCCGAATGCGGCAATGGTGTCAGTTGGGCCGTTGAACTGCGCCGCGGCGGCATGAGACTCCGCTTGGGCGACGGATTGACCCGCCGGGCCACCCCCTCTGGCTTGGCCGCCACCACACTCCCCGTGCGCCAGGGAGACTTGATTTCGGTCTTGATCGGCGCGCGGGAAGGCAATGCCGCCTGCGACCTCACCAGCCTCGATTGGACCATCCGCGGGGAAGGCGGCCAGTGGTCACTCAGCGGAGATACAGTAGCCAATCTTCTCGCCGCCAATCCTCATGCGGACACGAACGGCCGCGCCGGAGTATGGCACTTCTACCAGGAGCCCGACTCCCCAGCCGCGACAGCCGTCCCCGCCGGATCCCTTCTGGCGCGATGGGTCACGGCGGCTACCGACGACAGCCGCCGCGCCCTCGCCACCCAAATGCAACATTTGCTCACCGCCGCGCCTCCGGCCGCGGACACGCCCGATGGCATCCTCTACCGGCAATTGACTTCACTGGCCGGCCCCTTGCTGGCCGGAGTGCAGGCTGATCCTGACAGCACGGCGGCAAACTCTCCCTGGGGCCTCGACCCCAAGCGATTCGCCGGCCAGGACCTCCTCCTCGATGCTCCAGGCATGCTCGATTTCCAACTGCCAGCCGACTTGGTCAACGCCGCTGAATTTGCCGTCACTGGCACTCTCGCCCCCGGGCCTGCATCGGCTCAGGGCAGCGTGCAACTGCAGGTCACCTCCGGCAAGCCTCTTCTGGCTCCGGGCCTGATGGCTGGCGCCACCACTGTTACGACGAAAGACGGCACTTGGTCCAACAATAACCAGGTGCTCTCCATGACCATGCCCGTCGTAACAGCCCCGGGTACCCCAGCCCATCGCCGGTTTGAAAACGCATTCGACGAATTCCGCCGCCACTTTCCTGCTTCGCTCTGCTACACCAAGATCGTTCCGGTCGACGAAGTCGTCACCATGACTCTGTTTCACCGCGAAGACGATCATTTGAAGCGCCTGCTTCTCAACCCCGCCCAACAAAAGCAAATCGACCGCCTCTGGGAAGAGTTGCATTTCCTCAGCCGATCCCCCCTGTTGATGGTGGATGCCTTCGAACAACTTTGGCAATACGCGACGCAGGACGCCGACCCCTCGCAGTTTGAGCCCCTCCGCCAGCCGATCCAGCGACGGGCCATGGAATTCCGTCAAGCCCTGGTGGCGGCAGAGAGCAAACAGCTCGAAGGCGTGATCGAGTTCGCCGGACGGGCCTATCGCCGGCCGCTCAATGCCGGGGCCCGGGATAGCCTCACGGGGCTGTACCAGCGCTTGCGGGCGCAGGACTTGCCCCACGACGAAGCCCTGCGTCTGACGCTCGGGCGCGTGCTCACCGGCCCGGAGTTCCTCTACCGCAGTGAGACGGCGCCGGCCGGCGCTGCCCCCGGTCCTCTATCCAGTTGGGACTTGGCTTCACGTTTGAGCTATTTCTTATGGTCCTCACAGCCGGATGCCACCTTGCGCGAGGCAGCAGCCAGCGGCCGGCTCCGCACCGCGGCCGGGCGGACGGCCGAGGTCCGCCGCATGCTGCGGGATGGCCGCGTGCGACGTCTGGCCAGCGAATTCGGGGCCGCTTGGCTCCATATTCAGGGCTTCGACACCCTCGATGAAAAGAGCGAGCGCCACTTTCCAGAGTTCGTCGCGCTCCGCGCCGACATGTTTGAGGAGACACTGCGCTTCCTCACCGATTTCTTCCAGTCCGGCCGTTCCGTGCTCAGCCTCCTCGACGCCGACCACACCTTCGTCAACGAAAATCTCGCCAAGCACTATGGTATTGCCGGCGTCCAAGGCCCCGATTGGCGCCGCGTCGAAGGTCTCCGCACGCTCTCGCGCGGAGGGATCCTCGGCCATTCCACAACGCTGGCCAAGCAATCGGGCGCCTCCCGTACCAGCCCCATTCTCCGCGGTAACTGGATCTCCGAGGTTCTGCTGGGCGACAAGCTTCCGCGTCCCCCAAAGGATGTACCCCAGTTGCCCGACGATGAGGCCAACCTCACCCTCACCATGCGTGAGTTGACCGAAAATCACACCTCCGACCCGCGCTGCTATTCATGCCATCGCCGGATCGACCCTTATGGCTATACCCTTGAACGGTTCGACGCCATAGGCCGCTGGCGTGAGAAAGACCTAGGCGGCCGTCCCATCCACACCCGGTCAAAACTCTTGGACGGCACGGAAGTGGACGGCTTGGACGGTCTGCGGCAATATCTGCTGGGGCCGCGGCGCAGCGCCTTTTTGCGCCAGTTCTGCCGAAAGCTGTTGGGGTATGCGCTCGGCCGCGCCGTCCAGCTTTCCGACGAGCCCTTGCTGGACCAGATGCAATCCCGTATGGCGGCCGAAGGATACTCCGTTCGCGCCGCCATTGAAACGATCGTAAACAGCCGGCAGTTCCGCTACATCCGTGGCCGGGATGCCGCCGCAGAAGAGGAAACAACACCATGACGAAGAATCCGCATCCGTTCTCCCGGCGCCGCTGGTTGCGTGGCGCCGGCGTTAGCATGGCCCTGCCTTGGCTGGAATCCGCCCCCGTTTGGGGCGACGAGCCGGCCTCCGGCAAACCCGCCTCGAGCCAGCCGCCCGTGCGCTTCGCCGTCCTCTTTGCCGGCAACGGTTTCCATAGCAAGGAATGGTGGGCCGAAGGCGAAGGCCGCGAAATGCGGTTGGGTAAGGTGCTCTCTCCTCTTGAGCCATTCCGCGACCGCATGCTCTTCCTCCGCGGCCTGTTCAACGCCGAAGCGCTTAAGGGCAATATCCACAGCTCGCAAACCGGCAATCTTCTTTCTGGCGCTCCCCTGGCCGCCGGCGGTGAAATCCGCTCCGGCACCAGCGTCGATCAACTCCTGGCCCAACGCTACGGCAATTCAACTAAGGTGCCGAGCCTGGTCCTCGGCTGCGAGAAGTCGAATCCATCGATCCACAAGGATTATTCGATGCTCTACAGCTCGCATATTTCCTGGAGTTCCCCCACGACCCCGACGCCTCTCGAAATCTACCCGGCCCTGGCCTTCGACCGTTTGTTCAAGGACGAGGCGAGCCGCGCCGACCAGAGCGTACTCGACGCCGTGCTCAGCGAGGCACACGACTTGCGCCGCGGCATCAGCCGGGGCGACCAGCACAAGCTTGATGAATACCTCGCCTCCGTTCGCGATGTCGAACAGCGCATCAGTCGCGCCGGGCAGAGCGGCCGGCTGGAGGGCTGGCGTCCAACCCTGCAAAAACCAAATATCCCGCGACCGGCCGACGGCATCCCCCAGGACATTGCCGCTCACATGCGCTTGATGACCGACATCCTGGTTCTGGCCTTCCAGACCGACACAACCCGCATCGCCACGCTCAAGCTCAACAACGATCACAGCGCCCTGCGCTTCCCCAATCTGGGTGTTGACTACATGATCCACCACCTGCTTTCACACTCCGATACCGCCGACTGGCTCAAGGTAAATCAATTCTTCCTCGAGCAACTGGGCTATCTGGCGGGCCGGCTCGATTCCATTCAGGAAGGGGAACGCACGCTGCTCGGTAACTCGATGATCCTGTTCTGCTCAAGCATGCTCACGGGCAATCATGAAGCCCGGCAGTTGCCAGTTGTCATGCTGGGCGGCGGGGGCGGACGGCTTCGGGGCGGGCGCGTTCTTGATTACCGCGAAAAGCCCGAACGGCAGATGTGCCGCCTGTATCTATCGGTTCTGGACAAAATGGGTCTGCGTCCTCCGCGCTTCGGCGATGCTACACAGCCTCTCGACGAGGTCTGACGCGCGCCCGGCGGGCTGCTATAGTTGCGACAACAGATAGTCGGCCACGCGCTCGAACGGATCGAAGCCAAACGCCTCGCCGATCGGCTTGCGCAAATTGGAATTCGCATTGATGTCGTAAAAGATAAGGCGGCCGTCGCCTGCCTCCAGATACTCGATGCCACCAACATCCAGTTTCCCAGCAGCGACAATGCGCTCGCCGGCCTCAATCGCGCGAGCAGGCACTTCCCCGTAGGGATGAAACTCAACCGGCTTCACCGGCGCCGCCGCCGGCAGCTCGCAGTGCGATTCTCCACCCCCTTCGGGATTACAGGCCTCCGAAGGGCAGAGATTGAAGGCGCCATGCGAGATGACCCGCATTCCATACAGCAACTGGCCTCCCAGAAACTCCATCCGTACAATACCCTGGCCCGCTGGCAGCGGAAAATATTCTTGCAACAGCAACAAATTGTCCGGCTCCCAAAGCGACGGCTGGCCCGCAAGCAAACGCCGCAGATCTTCGGGTTCCTCGAGCAGGAACATTCTCGCCCCACTGCCTCCCTGCTCCGGCTTGAGCAGCGCCGGCCAGCCGCCGTCCCAACCCGCAATTGCCGCTTCCACATCGTTAAAGACTAGGGATCGCGGATGATCGATTCCCAAGCCGGCCAGCAAAGCGGCCTGTTCGCTCTTGCGCAATTCGAGCGAGAAGGCGGCACTGCCGTTGAGCACGCGCGCCCCCCGTAACTCGAGCGAGCGCATCAGCGACAGAGCCAGCGGCACAGCCCGCGTATTTCCCCGCACATAAGCGCTCGGGCTCGCCTGATTGAAGTAAAGCCGGCAGGCAGGCAGGGCGTCCGGGTCGAAACAGGCCCGTTTCAAGTCGATGGGAACGTAGCCGATACCCCGGCGGCGAAGAGCGTCAAATAAGGGCTTTTGCCATTCGGGGTGCTCGTGCAGCACAGCCAGATCGGGACTCATAGCTCCATTGTAGAAGCCCGTGTTCTCAACGCTTCGTCTTCTGATGGGGCCGCGAATCGGGCACGAATCCCTCACGGTTTGGCATCTTCACCCGCGGCAATGTCTTCTCGTTCAGCTCATCGTTTTCCCCAATGATACCGTTCCAGTACAAGAGCACCGCGGTGATCGAATAAACCTCATCGGCGCTCAAGCTCCGTGGTGTCTCATACGGCATCGCCCGGCGAATGTAATCAAAAACGGTGGTGGCATGCGGCCAATAAGAGCCGACCGTCTTCACCGGTTCGGCCGTAGCCAAGGACCCAATGCCGCCGACCAGGCGCGGATACTGCTGCTCGCGGCCTTCACCTTTTTCGTTGTGACACTCAGCGCACTTTTCCTTATACAGCGCGGCGCCACGCACCGCCGTGCCCTTGCCCCGCGGCAACCCGCTGCCGTTCGGGAATACAGTCAGATCGATCGCGCGGATCTCCTCGGCGCTCACCGGCTTGCCCGACTGCGCCAGCATCGCCGCCAGCATCAAGGTGCTAAACATGCGTCACGCTCCCGTCCTGCTTGATCATCCAACGCTTGATGCCGTTGTAATGATACGTGCTGTTCGGACCACGGGCGGCAATGATTTCCTCCCGCGCCGGTTGGACGTAGCCGGTCTCATCGATGCAACGGGAAGCAATCACGGTCGGCGCTCCTGACCACTTAAAGGCATACCGGAATCGTGTCGCCGCCTTGGCCAGCACCGGTTCATCGAGCGAAGCCGCCTGCCAGCTTTCTCCGCCATCGAGAGAAACTTCGACGCGCGCCACTTTGCCCCGGCCGGACCAGGCCAGCCCGGTAATCTCGTAAGCCCCGGGCCCTGCCAACTTCTGCGAACCAGACGGCCGCGTAATCACGGAATTGGCTTCCATCTCGAAGGTGAAGATACTCGCTTTTCCCGTCGGGTGTAAATCGGTGTAGTGCGCCGTCTCCTGGTTGCCCATGGCGGGCTCGGCGGCTATATGAAGACGGTGCAGCCACTTGATGCTGGCATTGCCCTCCCAGCCAGGCAGCAGCAGGCGCAGCGGATAGCCCTGTTCGGGCCGGAGCGCCTCTCCGTTCTGCCCGTAAGCAATGAGTGCGTCATCAAGAGCCTTGGTGAGGGGAATGCTGCGGGCCATGCGGCAGGCATCGGCTCCTTCGGCGATCATCCACTTGGCCCCGGCTTCGGGCCCCGCCGCCTCGAGCAAGATCTTCAGCCGCACCCCAGTCCATTCGGAATTCGAAAGCAGCCCATGCGAGCGGCTGGCGTCGGCACCCGCGCTTCCAGCCAGTTCGCCTCCGCCATTGCCGGAACATTCAATGAAATGAAGGCGGCTGACGGATGGTAAGCGCTTCAGCTCGGCCAAGGAAAATCGCAATGCCTTCCGCACGAGGCCATGGATGACCAAGCTGTGCGCCGCCGGATCGATTACCGGCACGCCGGCATGATGGCGCTCAAAATGAAGGGCCGAGGGAGTGATCGTACCCTCCAGCTCATGCAGCGGGGTTCGGCTTGAGCCGACACCCACCGACTTCGTCGATTCCCGCGCATCCCTTTGCACTTTCTCATAGGGGCTGCGCTCCCCATAAGGACGCATGGTTAGCGTCGAGGCTGGCTTAGCTGCCCCCTCGTTCGTACCCGGCTTGCGCGAGCAAGCCGATACGGCAAAGCTGGCGGCAAGCGCAAGCCAGCGGCGGCGTTCACGTATACTCATGGGTTCGAAGCTATCTGATTTCGCCTTGAAATTGCAACCTCCAGGTCACGGCCGTTTCAAGGTCCGTGCCGGTTTCCCAGCCAGTCCGCTGTCCTGCCCGGGTTCGTCACGCCCATACCATGCAGAGGAAACGCCATATCGCCAAATGCGGGGAAGTGGCTGCAACGATGAACAGGCGAGCCTGCTTGAGTCCAATCAGAGGAAAACCAATTCAGAGCGGGCATCTCGGCCCGCTCGAGGCGCAATCAAACAGGTGAATTCAAGGAATCGGGACAGAGGTGATCCACACATAGGATGGAACCGAATTTCGGCTGGCGATGAGAGGGAAAGCGCTCATCATCAAGTGGGTGTTTCGGACTGAGCAAGGATGGCTGAGATGTGGTCGAGGTTGGCGACGAGGAGGCGGCCAAGGGATTGGACGAGTGAAAGTTAGGCAGAGGAACTCGTTGCCGGTAGTTTGAAGGGATTGATTGGATGATTGCTGCTTGCGCTTGAGTGGGGCGGCGAGGCTAGTGGTGTGCTTCAAACAGTCTGCCTGTTATTCAGTGCGCTCTGTGCCCGCATGACTTTGGCAAGGATATCCTGAGCGCTGGCGGTCCAGATGAAGGGTTTGGGCTCCTCATTGTGGTGGTCTACATATCCGTCGAG
>JAINDK010000056.1 GCA_019931185.1 Bryobacter sp. CoA8 C33 | reverse complement strand
TAGTTCTTCAACGGCTGCCAACGGTCCCGGTGTCCCGCCGCTTGCGCCAGACCCTCAAGGTATGCGGCAAGCCGTTTTTCGCGTGGGCCTAGCGGTGGAGGAGGGTGCGAGGCCATGCGAAGAGCATATCAGGTTTTATAACATAGTCGTACTAGACGAAGTACATGAGAAACGCTTAGAACGCTCGAGCGCTGATGCCGGCCACCGCCGCCATGCCGCGCGTACTCCCGCGCGTGGCGTTGGATGACTTTTGCTGCTTAATCACACTCCTGTCCAAATTAAGCCGGAGCGGGATTTGGGACTCGCATAATGATTCGCCTTTGGCGAAGTTTTTCCTGCTTGGTCAATCGAGGTTGGTCATCGGGAGGTCGCTGGGCGCGAATAGGGCAGGTTGACCGGGCAAGTGGTCTTGCCGAGTTCTAACTGGGCACTCGAACGGGTAATCGAGGAAGCGGAACAGGCCGCTGTAGACAAACAGTTGGCGACGCAGCAGGGCAATAAAGCGGCTTGCGTGCCATTTCAAGCGGGAGCGGAGTTCGAGAAAGCGCTCCAGCAGCAGGGCAATCAGTGCTGTCCAAATCTGGATCTTCAGCGCATTGGCCGAAGTGCCGACAAAGGTCTTGATCCGCAAGTTCTGCTTGATGCTTTTGAAGAAGAGTTGTCGGGTAAAGGACTGGCGCGGTGCTCGGCGGCTCGTTTCCAGCCCCTCCCCATAAGAACTGCTCGTGAAGTTTTCCCTCAAGCAGCTCACCCAGTGAGTTCCATCCAAAGGGTTATGAGTCCCGTTGTCCGGCAGCCACTTTCACGTCCCTTTGCCGACTCCGGGAAGCGGCTGGATTTTCCAGTCCCAATACAGCCCCAGCACGTCGTAAAGATATTCGTTACTCCATCGCCGCCAACCCACACTTCGCTTTCGCCGCCGTTTCCGCCGCGTCAACAGAGTGCGGACTTTCATCTCGACATAGTCGCGGACCTCGCTAAAGGCACGGCTCGAGTTACCGACCCTGAAGTAAGTTACCCATCCGGCCAGCGTCGCGTTGATCCGCTTCACCACTTCCGCCGCCGGGGTTGCTCCCCCGCGCGCGATGATGTCGCGAACCTTCGCCTTGACGGCCTTGCGGACCTTCTTCTTCGGCGTCATCAAGATGAAATGTCCGTCTCCGCTTCGCTTGCGTACACGGCGCAGATCGAACCCCAGGAACCCGAAGGCTTCCCCGTTCAGCGTGTTCACCATCTTGGTTTTCTCCAGGTTCAACTCGACACCCAACGGCGCGATCTGTTCCTGGAGCCGTTGCCGAGCCCGTTCGGCCCAGCCCAGTTTGGTATGGTGTCCGCTAACGGTGATCACAAGATCATCGGCGAACCGGTGATAGTTGACCGCCTCGAATTCCCCTTCCGCCGTTTTGCGGCGAATCGCGTCGAAGAACCAGTCGAGCTCGTTCAGATAGATGTTCGCCGCCAGCGGACTGAACGGACCCCCTTGCGGGACCCCGACACTGCCGCCAGCCTTGATGATCTGCTTCACGAGGCCCATGACCTGTAGGTCCTGTATCCGCTTGGCGATCTTATCCAGCAGCACCGAATGCCGGATCGTGTCGAAGTAGCGCGACAGATCGACATCAATAACCGTGGACATTCGCCGCATCACACTACCCCTGACTTGCGCCAGTGCTTGGTGTGGGCTCCGCTTCGGTCGAAATCCGTGGGAGTTCGGGCAAAAGTCCGCCTCGAAGACCGCTTCGAGGATCAGTTTCAGCGCCCCCTGCACCACGCGGTCGCGGATACAAGGAATCGGAAGCGTTCGAACTTTGCCGTTGCCTTTCGGGATCTCCACCCGGCGGTTCGGTATGGGTTTGTACCTGCCTGTGATGAGGTCTTCCCGCACTGCCGCAAGAAACGCGGCCCGCCCCACGGACTCGATGTCCTGGAAACTCTGGCCGTCGATGCCCGGGGCACCACCGTTCCCTTTGGCTATCCGGTAAGCCTCTTCGAGGGTTTCCGTCTTCGTGATGTGCACAAAGAGACCCCAGAAGCGATGCGTCGTTTCTGACTTCGCCTTTCGATAGATCCGCCGTCTCAGTTCCCGCAGACTGCTGGGCGCCTTTGTCATCTCACCCCTGCCTCGCCTTGACGGGCGGAATTACTCACCGGTCCGGGCCCTTCCCTCCGGGCGCGCTTTGCTGCACGCCCATCATCAGTACTACAACCCGATCCGCCACCCTGATGCCTATGCCAGCATTTCCCACTCAAGGTTATAGCCGGCATCTCCTCGACGGGATTTCTCCGCCGGGCACCGAGGGCTTCTCCAGTTTCCACATCGTCCTTCCCACCATGTCGCCGCTGATACCCCGCCGGTGAGAGCTGCCGTATCGGACCCGTTTCGGCCAGCCCTTGTTGCTTTCGCGCGTTATAGACCGTCTCAGCCACCGGAATTTCGTGTAACGAGGCTACGTCTGCGTTCACTTTACATGGCAACCTGGTGGGTTGCGCATACTCCTTTCTGAGCATGTTGCCGGAGGGCTCCTCCGTCTTGTTTTCACGCCACGGTGCCTCCCAAGCTACGAGGCCTGAGTCTGTTAGCCTCGGCCGGTCTCTCACCGGCTGGACAATGTGTCCTTGACTGGACACGCCCACCTGCCAGCGCTCGCGATAGATGGCGGCCACGGTGGCTGCCGCCAGATCGAGGTGATTCGTCAGGTACACAAATTCGCGCTGGCTCCGCTCGTCCCACCACACCACGCGACGCAGGAAGCGGTCCCCGTCGGCGGCCGCCTGTTTGGTGAAAACAATGATTTCATCCGCGCGCACGCAACTGCTGTCTGAAATACGGCGGGATTCCACGACGACAAGGGACGCATTCTCCTTCAGTCGTGTCGCGAAGTG
>JAINDK010000043.1 GCA_019931185.1 Bryobacter sp. CoA8 C33 | reverse complement strand
GCTCGACGAATACGTCGATCTCCATAACGAAAGCCCCAAGCCGTTCATTTGGACCGCTAAGGCCAACGGCATTCTTGCCAAAGTGATGCGTGCCAAAGCATCGGCGCTTACTGGTCACTCTGTGTGAAGCACTACACTAGGGGATTTTCGTCGTCTGGTGCGCCACCAATCGCCAAGCGCCGTTCTTGCGAACCCAGAAGTGGATCAGCATTAGATGGTCGTTGAACGGCCCGGCGTCATTCTTACCCGTCACACGTGCGATCGCATGGAGCACGGCCGAGTCCCCGTGAACCCGCACTGTTGTCTTCTCGTATTGGAACGTGTCGTAGCGCTGCTTGCCTTCCCGCAACCGGCCCAGATACTCCGTGAGGTTCTCGACTTTGCCGGTTGAGTGGGCATAGATCACGTCGGGGGAAAAAATGCCCTTCAGGCCACTCTCATCCCGCTTGAGTACGGCCTCATACCAGGATTTTTCCGCTTGTTTGATTTCTTCTTCGGCGGTGGCCGGGAGGCTCAACGCGCCGAGCACCAAAAACAGCAGCAGGCGAATCAAGCTCCAGCTCCCTTGGCCTGCTCACCCCGCGCCTTGATCAGATCGCGAATCTCACCCAGCAGGGCTTCAGTCGGCGTCGGCGGCGGCGTCATCTTCGCGGCGTAACGATTAAACGGCAATACGATCAACACGTACATGCCCAACGCCTTGATCAGAAAACTCACGATGGTATTGATGAAATTGCCGATTGTGATGCCACCAACCTTGAGAGCGGAAAAGTCCGGCTGCCCGCCCAGCATCCCGATCACCGGCGTCAGGATGTCTTTGGTCAGCGAATTTACAATTTCGCCAAAAGCCGCGCCGATAATCACACCAACAGCTAGATCGATCACGTTGCCGCGGGCAATAAAGCTCTTAAACCCCTGGATCATGATGGAATCCTCCTTCTCGGGGGATTCTATACAATTCTCCGGGCGCTAAGGCTTCGGTGGATCAACTTTAATGATAATTTCGCCTTTGCGCGCCTTGCCCAGTTGCCGGCGCACCTCGAGCTCCTGTGTCTGCGCATCGCGGTCCAGGGCATCGACACGATACTTCAACTCATCCCGCTCCCGCGCGAGATCCGCATTCTGCGCCTGCAATTGCCGCAGGTCAGCGCGCTGCTTGAGCAATGCCGGCACGCCATTCGGACCCAGTAGCACAACAACTACATACACGCCCGCCGTAAGCAGCCCGAGGGCCAGACCGACGCGGCGAAGTATTGTGGATTGAAACATTGTAATGAGGGCTACTCTTGTTTATAAAACGTTGACAGCGAGAAGGCAAATGAAGAATGAGTTTTGCTTGATTTTATCCACCGCCCCCGACCACGGCACAGCCCGCTCGATTGCCCGCGCGCTGGTCGACAAACAACTGGTTGCCTGCGTTAACATCCTCCCCGAGGTCGAGAGCATTTATCGTTGGCAAGGGCGGGTCGAGTCGGCCTCCGAGCTACTATTGCTGATGAAAACTACAGCGGCAGCAAGCGGCGAGGCGATCGCCGAACTGTCGCGCCTTCACCCGTATGAGGTGCCGGAAGCAATTGTGCTTCCCATCTCGGCGGGCCTGCCATCTTATTTGAGTTGGCTTGGCGCGGAGTGTGATAGTCTCGGCTAGTTTATGCAAGCCAGCAGCACCCGCCATTGGGTCATCGTCTTCGCCGTCGTTCTTTCCATCATCACTTACATCGACCGTGTCTCAATTTCCTTCGCCGGCCCGAATATGCGCAAGGACCTCGGCCTCGATTCGGCGCAGTTCGGCTGGGTTCTGGCCGCGTTCGCCTGGGCCTACGCCCTCTTTGAGATCCCCGGCGGCTGGATGGGCGACAAGATGGGTCCGCGCAAGGTCCTGACCCGCATTGTCATCTGGTGGAGTTTCTTCACCGCCGCCACGGGATGGGCGATGAACTATGTTTATCTGCTCGTGGTCCGCGCGCTGTTCGGGGCGGGCGAAGCCGGAGCTTTCCCGAACATCACCAAGGCTTTTTCCACCTGGCTTCCGCCGGCCGAAAAGAGCCGCGCTCAGGGCATCGTGTGGATGAGCGCGCGCTGGGGCGGCGCCTTCACCCCCTTGCTCATGGCCGCCTTGTTCCAGATGATCGACTGGCGCGTCGCCTTTCAAATTTTTGGCGTCCTGGGCGTGATCTGGTGCTTCTTCTTCTACGCCTGGTACCGCGACAATCCCAAGGACCACAAAAGCGTTAATCCCGCCGAGCTCGCCATCATCGGCGATAGCGTCAAGATGGCGGATGACCACGGCAGCGTGCCCTGGAGCCGCTTTGCTTCTTCAACGAGCGTCTGGCTCTTGTGGGTGCAGTACTTTCTGCTTAGCTATGGCTGGTATTTCTACATCACCTGGTTTCCCACCTACCTGAAGGATTCGCTCAACTTCGACCTCAAGGCCAGTGGCGCTATCCTCGCCGGCATGCCTCTTTTTCTTGGCGGAATCGGCTGCCTCGTCAGCGGCTTTCTCACCCCGAAACTCGCGCATGCCCTCCGTGACGCCCGCCGCGCCCGCAAGATCGTGGCCGTCACCGGCATGACCATGGCCGGCATTCTTCTCCTCGTCGCCATGCAGCTCAAGGATCCGCTCACCATCGTCGCCGTGATCGCCATGGCCAGTTTTTCGAACGATCTCGTCATGCCGCCGGCCTGGAATACCTGCATGGACGTCGGCGGAAAATTCTCAGGGACACTCTCCGGCAGCATGAACATGATGGGGAACTTCGCTGGCGGCGTTGCCCCGGTGGTCATCGGTTATGTGCTCAAGCAGACCAACAACGACTTCACGCTAACCATTTACATCTCCGCGGCAGCTTACTTTCTCGGCGCTCTTTGCTGGCTGGGTATTGACTCGACAAAAGCTCTCGACCACCAAGGCTAATGGCTGTTTTGCTGCGCTGGCTGGCTCTTTTCCTCGTCGCGATTGTTCTGGCCTACGAGGAATTGCAGTGGCGCTTGGCCGCCGTTTATGCGCTGCTCGGCCGCCTGCCTATACTCCACCAGTTGGAGACCGCCGTAACCCGTCTGCCGCCTTACGGCGCCTTGGCCTGCTTCACTTTACCGACTGTCTTTCTGTTTCCGCTGAAGCTGATGGCGGTTTATTGGCTGGGAGGCGGATATCCCATGCTCGGGCTCTCCACGATGGTTGCCGCGAAGGTAGCCGGCACGGCTCTGGTGGCCCGAATCTTTCAACTCACACGGCCCGCCCTGCTTACCATCGCTTGGGTACGCTGGATCTACGACCGCGTAATCGCCTTGCGCGCGGCGGCCTACCAACTCTGGCGGTCCTTGCCACTAGTGCGTTGGGCGCGCCAGCGCTGGCGCCGGCTCAAGGAAACCGTGGCGCGCCGCCTTACCCGGGCGGAATCAGCCGCAGCATCCCGAAATTCAAGCTCAACTCGCGGTCATCATTCGGCGCCGACCACACCGGACTGACCCGGATCTCCAGTTCGTAGCGCGCCGCCGCGGGCAGATTCGCCTCGAGCGCGAACAGACCGTTGCGGTCCAGCGGCCAAGCCTTCAGCGGCAGGCCATTGACAAAAACTTCCACAACCGGACGCGGACTCGCCTGAAAAATCGCCTCCGGAGCGAATCCCCGCAGCCGCAGGCGCTGCTCGCCCCCCTTCACATTCGTCAGCCAAGCCGACGCCCGCGCCCCGATCCAGCGGTATTTGTTGCCATAAACACCTTCCAGTTCATGCCAGCCGTGGCCCAGATGCTTCTCGTGCGAAGGCAGCGAAAAATCGATGATGTCATCACGATCGCCCGGGTACAACTCCCGCTTGTCCTGGGACGGCAACAGGTTGTAAACACCCTGGTGCAGCGGGGATTGGTAGCCGCAGCCCATGCAATTCAACGCCGATGCTTCATCCCGGCTCAGGTCGCCCCCGCAATCCGGGCAGCGGAAGCGCGACTCAAAGCGCGTCTCCGCATCATAGGGTGGCGGTGTCCCCTCCTTGCGGCAGATCGCGGCCAGTGTGCCACCCATCAGCCGCGCCGCCCGCCATTCGGAATGATGCGGATCCGTTGCCACCGCAATCTTCTTCAGCCATCGCTCCGCCCAGCCGCGCTCCGGCACGAAAAGCTGGTAGCGCTGTTCGGCGAAGTGTTTGGTGATCAGGTGATGCCAGTCACTCAAATACATTCGGTGATTCTGGTGGATGCCAAAGCTTTCCTCCTGGTGCGCCCCGATCACGTCTTTCACCAGGAAGCCCAGCAATCCCCAGTCGTACAGCTTCCGCTCCCAGGGCTTCATCGTGTCGTAATACGGGCAACGGTACAGCCGTGCCGTGAGTAGCCGCCGAATCGGCTCCTCCGCGAAAAAGAAAATTCCGCCCGGCGCCAGCACCCGCTTTACTTCGAGAAACACGCTCTCGATGTCCATGAATTGCGAAAGCATCTGAAACGCGCACACCATCCGCAACGAACCATCGCGAAACGGCAGGTGCAGCGCGTCGCCGGCCACAAGCACCGGAGTATGCTCCAACTGCCAGCGTTCGCGCAACGCCATCCCGTAGCGCAGTGAGTCCTCGGATATGTCCAGGGCATAACCGCTCGCCCCATACTGGTTTGCCAGCATGTAGCTGGAATGCCCGGCATTGGCGCCGATCTCGACAAAGGGGCTCATCGGGCCGATGAAGTCGAGCATCTGGTCGAGAATCGCTCCGCGCCGCTGATTCTCCTCGGCATATACGCCCGCTGCCCTTTCCGGTTCACCCAGACTTGCGAAGTTATGAAACTCGACCTCGGCCCGCTTTACCGAAAGAGATTGGGCTGCGTCCTCGTGAGGCCCCGCCGGCAAAGACTTATTTTCTGGCATTCATCCATTCGCCTGTTTTCATCACTCGCATCGGATTGCTCAATATTAATGGATTATCTAATGGATTTGCTTGCAACAGCAACAAGTCGGCCGGCGCCCCGTATTCGAGCCGTGAACCGGTATTCACCGGCGTCACATAAAGGCCGACCGCATTCGTGATCTCCGCTTTCTCCGGAATAGTCACCCCAGCCGACGCCGTCGCCACCAGGACCTTACCCACATGAACAATCACGATCGAATTGACAATCGGCGGCCGGCCTGTGCCATCGATCAATGTCGCCCCCAGTATCACCTTCGGCGGAGGAATTACCTCCTTTGGCGCCAAACCCGAACAAGAGCACATCTCCAATAGGGCGGCAAGAATCGTTATGCGAGCAAATTGCATCAGCCTTCCATTATCTCCGGTGGCAGTTGCTCGAGTGAATCGACGAGATAATCCGGCCCAAAGGCGCTCAACTCCTCGCGCCGCATCGGCCCTGTGGTCACGCTGATCACCGCTATACCGTTTTCACGCGCCGCCCGGATATCGTTCAGGTGATCCCCAACCAGAAACACCTTCGTACCCGGGCCGCTCAAACCCCGGCGGCGCGCCTGATCTAGGGCAATCGCCACAAGTTCACCCCGCGCCCAGCCCATTTCCGCGAAGGCGCCAAATTGAAAGAACGGCCTCAACCCCGCCCGGCTCACCTTATGCCAGCCGATCCGCGAAAGGTTTCCCGTCACCAAACCCGCGGCGATTCCACGCCGGCTCAGCCGCCCAAGAAACGGCCTCACCCCCGCGCAAACCCTGTGTTTCAGATCGGGGCAAAGACGCGGATAACGCCTCATCGCATCGCGTACAATCGCCGGCATCCATTCGCCGATGCGCTTGTCGGCCACGCCCGCCTGCCGCAGCATCAAACGCAGGATGTCCCGGTCCAGCATGCCCGCTACCGGCACCCCCTCGGCCGTAACGCGGCGCTGCGCCCGTTGCGAGGCCGCCTGCTCAAGCGCCATCCGGTGGTGCGGCCCCGCCCGCGAAACCAGCGTGCCGTCTATGTCGAAAAGAAAAAGTGTGCGCAACTCTTCCGATAGTAAAATACAAGTTAACAATGCAGGTCTTGCAGGCAGGTGGCGAGAAATACATTCTTCTCGAACTGGAACCAGAGGCAATCGGGGGCATCGCCAGTCAGGCGGGCTTTGAGGCCCAGCTCGAAGAGCGCGAAAGAGCTTGGGTGATTCACATCACCGCCCAGGATCGCAAAACGCCTTTACTGCTTTTCGATGCCGCCGACCCCGGCAATCTCGGCTGGTTTTCCCGCTGCCAGTTCTATGTCGACGGCGCCAGCGGTAATGTTCTGCAAACTCCGCTCGCCATCGCTAACCTGCGCGACCGCCGCGGCAATTTGCTTTCCAACGGTCTGCGCGTTCATATCGCCAAGGAAATCTCGGCCCGCTTCAAGCTCCCCGGCCGGATCGCCGTCAACGAACAGATGATCTATCAGGTCTTCTACAACCTTCTGCATGCCCTGCAGAATGTAGGGGTCGGCCTGTGCGGCGGCCCCAGTGTCCGCGCCCTCGCCGGACGCGGAGAAAATACCGCTCTGCGCTTTTAGCCAGACCGGAACACGCAACGCTGAATCACGATTCTTCGTCCCTTCATTCCGATGCCATTTCTGATCGCCTTTCTCGCCGCCTCCCTGGTTGCCGCCCAGGATCCCCGCGCCATTCTCTCGCTCGCCCTCGAACGCGACGAGCGCAATCTCGAGTTGCTCAATACCTACATCTACGAGCGCAAAACGGTTCAGCGCACATACGGCAAGAATGGCGGCCTCCAGCAGACCAGCGAGAAACTCCACGAGGTCTTCCATGTCGATGGCTCTGAGATTGAACGCCTCATCGCCAAGGACGGCAAACCACTTTCAGAAAAAGAACAGCGCGAGGAGCAGCGCCGCGTCGACAAGTTGATCGAAAAATTCAACAAGCAATCTCCCCAGGATCGGGCCCGGCGCCGGCGCGAATCGGAAAAAGACCGCCGCGAGGAGATCGAAGCACGCCGTGAAGTACTCGATGCCTTCGACTTCACCTTGACGGGCGTTGAGTCCATCCGCGGCCGCTCCTGCTGGGGCATCCGCGGTGAGCCTCGGCCCGGCTTCACTGGCAAAGGCCGCCGCGCCGATCAGATGCGCAAGGTGCGTGGCACGGTCTGGATCGACCAGCAAACACACGAATTCACGCGCATGGATCTCGACACCCATGGCACGATCAGTTTCGGCTGGTTCCTATTCCGCCTGCAGCCGGGCGCGCGCATCCGTCTCGAACAAACCCTGGTCAACAATGAAGTCTGGCTTCCGGTCGAGGTTGGCATTCGCGCCGATGCCCGGCTGCTCGGCAAGATGCTCCGCATCGGCCTCGATATCGAGCACGGCAAGTTTCGCAAATTCAGCTCCGAGTCGAAGCTCGTTGTCGCCCAGCCTTAGGCGCCGCTCTCAGACCACCGTCATCCGCTCTTTGCGATAAAGTCCCGCGCGGCGGATGTAGTCCGCGACAGCCTCGGGCAAGTCTTCCGCGCCCAACCCCTGGGCCAGTCGCGCCCGGATTCCGGAGGAACTCTCGGACAGATCGAGGGAATCAAGCCGGTGCACACGCGCCCCCGCCGGCACTTCATAATCGAAGCCCGGCCGCGCCGCGACAATAAACTCCGTCATCGCGAACACCTCCGCAACCCGGTACCAGGTCAGCACTTCAGCAAAAGCATCCGCACCAATGATGAAGAAGAAGTCAACCCCGGAGCCATAGGACTCCCGCAGCCGCTCAAGCGTCTGAATCGTGTAGCTCTTGCCTTCGCGATCCTCCACATCGCAGGCCTCCAGGCCCTCGTCTCCGGCGCAGGCCAGCCTCACCATCTCAAGCCTCTGCTCGTAGCTGGCGCCCGTCAGGGCCTGCTTGTGCGGCGGCAGACGGTTCGGGATCACCAGCACCCGGTCAAGACCAAAGGCCTGACGCGCCGCGCGCGCCACCGCCAGGTGCCCCTTGTGCAGCGGATCGAAGGTCCCCCCATACAGTCCAAGCCGCTTCCTAGGCAGGATCATCCCCATTCACACCCGCAGCGAAATCATCTTTGTTTCGCTCATCTCCGCCACGGCGTAGCGCGGCCCTTCCTTACCCAGCCCACTTTCCTTTCTGCCTCCATACGGCATCAGATCCACACGGTAATTCGATGAGTCATTGATCAACACCGATCCGGCCTCGATCTCGCGCAGGCAACGCAGCGCCGCATCCAGCCGGTTCGTAAACACCCCGGCCTGCAATCCATAGCGCGAATCATTCACCATCGCGATCGCCTGATCGAGGCTCGCAAACCCATTCACACAGGCCACCGGGCCAAACACCTCATCCCGCCACACGGCGCTCTCGCTGCGAACACCCTCAAGCACCGTCGGCTGCAGCGTCGCCCGGCTCCGCCCACCCCCGCTCACCAGCCGCGCCCCCTGCCGCACCGCCTCGCCGATCCAGCCCTGCACCCGCTGCGCCTCGGTTTCCTCTATCAGGCTCGAGATCTCTGTCTCCGGCTCGAGCGGATGTCCCAGCCGTAGCGCCCGGGCCCGCTCGGTGAAGCGCTCGAGAAACTCCGGCAACACGGCGCTCGCCACCAGCACGCGCTGGACACTGATGCAGGTTTGCCCGGAATTCACATAGGCCCCCGCCGCGCAAGCCTCCGCCGCCATGGCCAGATCCGCATCCTCGAGCACCACCACAGCACTGTTGTTACCTAGCTCGAGCGTAACTTTCTTTAAGCCCGCCAGCCCCGCCAGTTGCCGCCCCACCGCCGCACTGCCCGTAAAGCTGACAAGCCGCGCCGCTGGCGCCTCCACCAGTGCCCGTCCCAATTCCCCGCCCGGCCCGACGACAACCTGCAGCGCATCCTTGGGCAGCCCGCAATCGTTGAGCAGGGCCGCGGCCTTCAAGGCGCTGAGCGGCGTCGCGCTCGCTGGCTTATGCACCACCGCGTTGCCTGCCGCGATCGCCGGCCCCACCTTGTGCATGCTCAAATTGAGCGGAAAATTGAATGGCGTAATCGCCGCCACCACGCCTACCGGTTGCCGCATCGTGTACCCCAGACGCCCTTTGCCATTCGGCGCCGCGTCCAGCGGTATCTCCTCCCCCGCCAGCCGGTGTGCTTCCTCCCCGCTCGCCCACAAAGTGCCCGCCGCCCGCTCCACTTCCGTCCGCGCCTCGCGCAAGGGCTTCCCGCTCTCAAGCGCAATCGTCCGCGCGAAATCTTCCTGGTTGGCCAACAATCCACGGCTGCCCGCGAACAAAATTTGCGCCCGCTCATCGCGCGTCAAATTGCCCATCATCCGCGCCGCTGCCTGCGCCCGCTCCAATACCGCGCCGATTTCCGCCACCGGCGTCTCTTCCACCTCCGCTACCTTCACCCCGTCATAGGCCAAGAGAATTTTTCGCGCGCTCATACTCCTCCGACTGTATCCTGTACTGCTCATCGAGCTTAACGATCACTCGCGGCCGCGTCAGATGCTTCTCAACGGCCAGTTCTTCCATCAGCACAACCCATCGCGTTTCCCCGTCATACCGGGTGACGACACTGCGCGGCCAACGCGCCCAAGCAAGAAAAATCTGCGCCGTTCTTGTTCCCCCCGCCTTCCGCAGCGCCACCCCCGCTGCCTCCGATGGTACTTGCCGGAAGTAGGTCTGCCCCCCCTCGGCATCAAAATCACGCATCAACCGCAGATCCGTAAGCTTCTGAAACGCCCGGCCCTCCACGAGCGCCACGAATTCCAGCGGCTGCCAACTCGGATACACGTCATAGCGCCGCGGCGCCTCCCCCAGGTACACCCGGCTGGCCAGTTCCCCCATCGCCTCCTGCCGCAAAACATACCGTGTGCTCCACCACGCACCGATCAACACCAGCACCACACAGGCGCTCGCCCTTCCACTTGCCTGCCGCGCACCGATCTCCCCGCTCACCAGATTCGACAGAAAAGGTACTCCAAACGCCAACCCCAACAGCGTGTACAAAACCGGGTCAAAGAACGACTCGATGCCCAAGGCATAGTAAGCGTCGGAGAATGGCAGCAGAATGCGCGTGCCCCGGTACGTCAGAAGATCCGTCAGATCATGCGCCACGACGCCCAGCAGCGCCACGCCCAGCGCGCCCCACCACTGCACCGGGCGCCGCAACACAAAGCGGACTCCCACCACGGTCGCCAATGCCATCAATGGCGCAAAGGCCAGCGCGTGCGTGAAGTGCCGGTGCCATTCAAGCAATACCTCCCGGCCCAAAAAGCGCGCCACGCTATCAGAATCCGGCGCGTTGGCGCCAAATACCATCACCCACGCCCAATTGCTCGTCCAGCGCCGCGCACCCACTGCCCGTCCCGCGAGAAATCCAATAGCAGTATGTGTCAGAGGATCCATGCTTTAGCGGGCCGGCGCCAGCAGCGTAAGCGCACTCTCGCGAATCTCCAGCTTCGCCGGCAATTCCCCAAACAATTCTCCATCGAGTTGCAGATACACCGGTTCCCTGCCCGCCGGCGCCAACTCCAGTTCCTTCACCCGGTGCACATGCACGCCGCTCATGCCGCGGTGCCGGTTCACCAGCACCCCACTCAGGTACTTGAGATAGCGCAATGCCAGCCGCCCCTCGAACATCACCACTTCGAAGCCCGGCTCATCAAGCGAAACCGTTTTGGCAATCTCCAGGTCGCCACCGTAATTCTTTACCCGGCTCACCAGCGCGAAACTCACCTTGGCTTCGCGGCCACCCACCTGGGCCCGCATCTCCGGCAGAATCCGCAGCGACGCGGCGAAGCCCGCCGTCCAGTAGGCCGCTTTGCCCAGCTTCTTCTTCAACCCCGGATTCACTTCCCGCACGATCTGCGCATCCACACCCGCCCCGGCCATCGCCACAAAGTACCGGGCATCGCCGCGCTCTGGCGTGCACTTACCGAGAGCGATTCGCCGCCGCTCCCAATCCTTCACCCTTCCCGCCGCTCGTAACAGATTCGTGCCAATGCCCAATTCCACGGCCAGACAATTCGCCGTCCCGCCGGGCAGCACGCCCAGCGGCGTCTCCATGCCCGCCAGACCGTTGATCACTTCGTTGATGGTTCCATCCCCACCTGCCACGTAGATCGCCGCGGCGCCGCGGCTGGCGCATTCCCGCGCCAGCGCCCCGGCCATTTTCGGCCCTGTTGTCGGCGCCGGCTCCACGGGCCCGATTTCCCGACGCAACAATTCGAGCGTGGCGCGAATCCACGCGGGGTTTCGCTGCAGCTTTCCCGCAACCGGATTATAGATGAGGTAATTCGTCAAGGCAGGCCGCTAAACTGTTAGTTTACCGTCCTTATGGCTGACGCCGAACTCTCCATCGCTGAACAGATCCGCCAACTCCGTTCCGAGATCACCCGCCACGAACACCTCTACTACGTTCTCGACAGTCCCGAGATCACCGACGCGCAATACGACTCCCTGCTGCGCCAGCTCTCTTCCCTCGAAGACCAGCATCCCGAATTCCGCACCCCCGATTCCCCCACTCAGCGCGTCGGCGGCGCCCCCCGCGAAGGCTTCGTCAAACTCGCTCATTCCTCCCCCATGCTCAGCCTCGATAACGCCCTCAACGAGGCGGAACTGCGCGACTTTGACCGGCGCGTCCGCGACCTCCTCGCCGACGAGCCATTTGAGTACGTCGCCGAACTCAAGCTCGACGGTCTCTCTCTCGCCGTTCACTACAATGCCGGCTTGCTCGAGCGCGCCATTACCCGCGGCGACGGCGCCGTAGGCGAAGAAGTCACGGCCAACGCCCGCACCATCCGCAGCCTTCCGCTCCGCGCGAGCACCCCCCTCACCTTTGAAGCGCGCGGCGAGGCGATCATATCGCGCCGCGCCTTCGATCGCCTCAACGAACAGCGCGAACAGGACGGCTTGCCGCTCTATGCCAACCCCCGCAACTCGGCCGCCGGTTCCCTGCGCGTGCTCGATCCCGCCATCACTGCCTCGCGCCAGTTGGAGTTCATGGCCTACTTCTACTTCGTGGACGGCCAACCCGCGTGCCAATCCCACTGGCAGAGCCTCGAACAACTTGCCGCTCTCGGCTTCAAGGTCAACCCCCACCGCCGCCTCTGCCCCAACATCGATGACCTGATTTCCTTCTGCAACGAGTTCGACCAGCGCCGCGAGCAATTGCCTTATGAAATCGACGGCGTCGTCGCCAAGATCAACTCCATCGCCCAACAGCGGCGTCTCGGCTACACGGCCAAGGCCCCGCGCTGGGCCATTGCCTACAAGTACGCCGCCCGCGACGCGGAAACCACCGTCGAGGGGATTACCGTTCAGGTCGGCCGTACCGGCGCCATCACCCCGGTCGCCATCCTGCGCGACGTCCAGGTCGGAGGCGTCACCGTCTCCCGCGCCACGCTCCACAACGAGGACGAAATCACGCGCCTCGGGCTGCGCGTCGGCGACCGCGTTCGCGTCGAGCGCTCCGGCGACGTGATCCCCAAAGTTGTCGCCGTCGTCGCCTCGTCCCCCGCCGGCCAGCCCTTTGTGATGCCCCGCTCCTGCCCCGTCTGCGCCAGCTCGCTCATCAAGCTCGAAGGCGAAGTCGCCCTGCGCTGCCTCAACGTCAACTGCCCGGCCCGCCTCATGGCCACCATCGAACACTTCGCCGCCCGCGGCGTCATGGACATCGACGGCATGGGCGAAGCCCTCGTCAAGCAACTCGTCGACAAGGGCCTCGTCACGAGCGTTGCCGATCTCTACGGCCTCCGCGCCGAACAACTCGAAGCCCTCGACCGCATGGGGCGCAAGAGCGCCGCCAAGATCATTGAGAACATCCACGCCTCCCGGCGCCGCCCCCTCGCACGCCTGCTCTCGGGCCTCGGCATCAGCTTTGTCGGTGAACGCACGGCCCAGATCCTCGCCGATACCTTCGGCTCGCTCGACCGCATTGCCACCCTTCCCGAAGAACAGCTTCAGGCTGCCGAGGAGGTCGGCCCCAAGGTCGCCGCCGCCATCCGTCTCTTCTTCGCCGACCCGCGCAATCAGGAGTTGATCGAGCGGCTCCGCGCCGCCGGCCTCTGCTTTGAGCAGGAGATTCGCGTCCGCGGCCTCGGCCCCTTCAGTGGCCTGACCTTCGTGCTCACCGGCACTTTTCCCACACTCAAGCGCGAAGAGGCCAAAGCACGGATCGAGGCCGCCGGCGGCAAGGTCGCCGGCAGTGTGTCAAAAAAAACCAGTATCGTTGTCGCCGGCGAGGAGGCCGGCTCCAAACTCGACAAGGCCCGCGAGCTCGGTATCGAAGTCATCGATGAAGCCGAATTGCTCCGCCGCCTGGAGAACCAATAGCCCATGAAAGCCTTCTTCGCCAAAATCGTCGCCCTCGGTCCCGCCGGTGTCTTCTTCCTCGCCCTGCTCGACTCAACCGGAATCCCGCTTCCGGGAGGCGTCGATGCCCTTCTCGTCGTGCTCGCCAACAAAGCCCCCTCCACCGGCTACCTCTGCGCCGCCCTCGCCACCCTCGGCTCCCTCATCGGCTCCCTGATCCTGTTCCGCATCGCCCGCCTCGGCGGCGAAAGATACCTCGAGCGCGTCGCAAGCGGCCCCCGCGGAATCCGCTTCCGCAACTGGTTCGACCGCTATGGCCTCGTCACCGTCTTCGTGCCCTGTATCTCCGTCATTCCCATGCCGCTGAAGGCCTTCGTTGCCTGCGCCGGCGTGCTCGGCATCCGCCCCCTGCCCTTCGCCCTCACGATCCTCGCCGCGCGCATTCCCCGCTACTTCTTCCTCGCCTGGCTCGGTCAGCAAATGGGCGCCAATGCCCCGGCCTGGATCAAGGCCCACACAATCCATTTCGCCCTCGGCCTCGCCGCCCTCGGTCTGGTACTCCTCCTGCTCTTGCGCTTCATCCGCGGCGCCAACGCCCCTAGCGTCCCAGCCGGAACCGCACGGTAATTGGCGCCTCCACCTCGACGCTCGCCCCGTTCAGCAGCGTCGGTTCATACTCCCACTGGCTCACGGCCGCCAGCGCCGCCCTCACCAGCAGCGGGTGCCCCTGCAACACGCGCAAGTTCGCCACTCGCCCCTCCCGCGTAATCACGCCCATCAACAGCACCTCGCCCTCGATCCGGGCCCGCCGCGCGATCTCCGGATAATCCGGCCGCTCCTGCCTCCGCAGCTTGGCCAACATCACCTCTCCCCCCACACGAAGGCGCTCGCCGCCCTCCCGCTCCCGCGCTTTCGGCCGCGCCGGCGGCGCAATTTCCGGCATAACGCTCCCCACACGGTCTCCCCCGCGAGATACCAGCGATTCCCCCACCACCATCGCCCGTGCCAAACCGGCATCCACATCGATTAAAGCCGGCACCGCGACCTCCCCCCTCCCCACCACCCGCTGCGGCGCGCGAAACACCCTCCGCGCCGCAGCGGCCATCGCGGTCTCCCGCACCGCTGTTTCGCTCACCCGCACCACCTCCACCACCTGCCGCCGCGGTACCAGCAACCCGGGCGGCCGGATCTCCGGCGCCGCCGGCAATGGCACGGGCGCCATCCACGCCGCCATCACCAGCGCCCCCGCCACCCCCACCTGCATCCCCAACGAGGTCGTCGCCAGCGCCAATCGCCGCCCTCCCCCGCCTTCCATCACCGTGCCTTCAAACATACTCGCCTCCCTTCTAACCCTTCAGACAACCCCCATGCCCGCACGGTTCCCATAAGATGGTTTCGTGACGCAAACGATCAGCCGCCGCGGCCTCCTCGCCGCTCCTCTTGCCTTCGCCATCCACTCGAGCGCCAAGACCATCGAGGTCAGGATCAAGGAGATCCGCGCCTCCTACGAGGACTTCCTCTACCGCACCCCAATCAAGTTCGGCGGCAACATCGTCGACAAGGTCACCATGCTCAACGTCCACACCATCATCGAGGACGGTCTCGGCCGCTCTCAGCGCGGCTTCAGCGCCATGTCCATGGGCAACGTCTGGAGCTTCCCCTCCAAGCTCATGAGCTACGAGCAGACCCTCCACGCCATGAAGCTGCTCTCCTCCGAAGTCGAACGCATCACAAACGCCTCCGGCGCCACCGGTCATCCCGTCGACATCAACGTCGCTCTCGAGGATCAGTACCTCGCCGCCGCGGCCCGCCTTTCCCGTGAGCAGAAGTGGAAGCAAGCCATCCCTAAGCTCTGCTCCCTCGTCGTCGTCAGCCCCTTCGATGCCGCCATCCACGACGCCTACGGCAAACTCCTCGGCCGCGGCGCCTACCAGACCTACGGCCCCGATTGCATGCGCAAGGATCTCAGCCACTACATCGGCTCCGAGTTCAAGGGCGAATACTTGAGCCGCTATGTGCTGCCCCGGCCCAAGCCCCTCATGCCTCTCTATCACCTCGTCGGCGCCGTCGATCCCATCTTCCCCACCGATGTCCAAAAACCGGTCGGCGACGGCCTGCCGGAAAATCTCCCCGAGTGGATCCGCTTCAACGGCCTGCGTAACATCAAAATCAAACTCAACGGGGAGGACGCCAAGTGGGATATCGAACGCGTCCTCCGCGTCCATGCCTGCTGCGCCGAAAACATGCCCGCCATCCAGCGCAAGGATTGGGTCTACTCCCTTGACTTCAACGAAAAGTGCCCAAACGTCGCCTACCTCCTCGACGTGCTGAATCAAATCGAAGCCAAAAGCGCCGGCGCCTACCGCCGCATCCAGTACATCGAACAGCCCACCCGGCGTGACCTCAAGGCCGACCGCGCCAACGTCATGCACGAAGCCGCCAAGCGCAAGCCTGTCGTCATCGACGAATCCCTCACCGAAAAAGAAAGCCTCATGCTTTCCCGCGAAATGGGCTATTCCGGCGCCGCCCTCAAGGCTTGCAAAGGCCAAACACAGGCCCTCCTCATGGCCGCCGTCGCCCAAAAATACAAGATGTTCCTCTGCGTGCAGGACCTCACCTGCCCCGGCGCCAGCCTCATCCACTCCGCTGGGCTCGCCGCCCATGTGCCCGGTGTTGCCGCCATCGAGGCCAATGCCCGCCAGTACGTCCCGGTCGCCAACAAAGACTGGGTCGCCCGCTTTCCCGGCATCTTCGATATCAAGGACGGCTTCGTCCGTACCAGCGAACTCCGCGGCAAGGGCCTTTCCGCCGTCGCCTAGTTCCATTTTGGGATGGCACGCGGATTGCTCAGAAGGCATGCAGGAGACATAGCCTTCTTATGAACACTTCCGTCCGCTCCGAAGATCTTGATATCGATCTCAGCCGTTTCGACCGCGGCGCCGCCGCGCCCGCCCCTCCCTCCACGCCCCGCTCCTCCAATTTCGAGGAAGTCCCCGACGGTACTTATGAGGCCCGCATCGAGGATGCCCAGCTTTATGTTTCTCCCCGCAGCGGCAACCCCGTTCTCAAATACACCCTGCGCATCCTCGGCCCGAGCTTCGCCAACCGCGTCATCTGGAAATACCGCGCCATCACCGAGAAAACCCGTGATTACGTCGAGGACGAACTCCGCCTCTGCGGCCTCTCCCTCGAGCGCTTCTCCGACCTCAAGTTCCATCTCCACGACCTCATCGGCGTCGAGCTCGAGATCGTCCGCCGCACCCGCGGTGAAGACATCAATATCTATTTCAACAATCTCCTCGACGGCGCGAAGAAAACTGCGATTGCCGACGACGATCTGCCCTTCTAATAGCCCATTACCTTGCCGCCGCGGCGTCCATCGCTCCAGCCCTGACGCCAGCCGGTCTTCTCCTCGACCAGCACCGCGTGCACATCCCCTTGGCTGCGATAGCGCTTGCTCAGCGTCTGTCCGCTGGCCTGCAGCTTCTGCGCCACCTCGTACGGGATCGCCCCCGGCTCTGCCTCCACGCGATCCGGCAGATACTGATGGTGGATCCGCGGATACTCGATGGCGTCGCGCAAGCTCATGCGGAAGTCGATCAGATTCGTGATCACCGCCACCAGCGTGTTCGGGATCGTCGAGCCTCCCGGGCTTCCCAGCGCGAACCATGGCTTCTTCTCCCGGGTCAGCACGATCGTCGGCGTCATCGTGCTCGGCGGACGATGTCCCGCCGGCAGCACCTTCTTCCCCCCGCCGGAAAAGGCCCCGTAAATGTTGCCCATCAACACCCCCGTTCCCTTCACAATCACCTGGCTGCCGTAGAATCCGCTCAGCGTATAAGTGTTCGTGACGATGTTGCCCTCCGCGTCGACAATGCTGAAATGCGTCGTGTTCTCGCTCTCCCCGGTCAGCCCTTCGGCGTCGCCAGGCAAGGGCCCCAAATCGCTCGAGGGCGTCGCCCGGTCGGGAGCAATGCCCGCGGCCAGCGTCCGCGCGTAGTCCTTGCTCGTCAGTTTTCTTACCGGGATTTCCTTGTAGCCCGGGTCCCCGGCATACAGTAGCCGGTCACGAAACGCCCGCTTCATCGCCTCGACATGAATATGGCGGTGGTTCGCGCTGCCCTCCATGCCAAGCGGCATCGGAAAATTCTCGATGATGTTCAACATCTCAACGATCGCCATACCCCCGCTTGAGCTCGGCGCGCTCGTCAGAATCGGGTACCCGCGATAGCTGGTCTCGAGCGGCTCCCGCGCGATCGCCCGGTAATTCTTCAAATCCGCCGCCGTGATCAGCCCGCCATGGGCCTCGATATCAGCCACCATGCGCCGCGCCGTCTCCCCTTCATAAAACTCCCGCCCCCCCTGCTTCTGCATCCGCCCAATCGTAGCCGCCAACTCCGGCTGCCGTACCAGTTCTCCCTGCCGCAGCGGCTCCTCCCCACCGTGCAGAAATATCTTCGCCGAATCCGCGAACGGCTTCATCACCGGCACCTGCAACTTCAGTATCAACTCCATCCGCTGCGAAGCCTGAAAACCGTCCTTGGCCAGCCGCCGCGACGGCTCAAGCACCGCCTTCCAAGGCAGCTTGCCGTACATCTGATGCGCCAGCGCCATCCCGTCTGGCGTCCCGGGCACCGGCATGCTCTTGTAGCCCGTCGCCGCCTCCCGCGAATTCGCAAAAACCCCCGGCCGCGATGCCTCCGGCGCCCGCGCCCCATAGTCGATCAGCTTCGTCCTCCCGTCCGCCATGCGCACCAACAGATAGCCGCCCCCGCCCAGATTGCCCGCCTCCGGGTGCACCACCGCCAGCGCGAAGGCTAGCGCCACGGCCGCATCCACCGCATTCCCCCCCTTGCGCAACACCTCGATTCCGGCTCGCGTCGCATCCTCGTTGCAACTGGCCACCATCGCCTTCGGCGCCCGCTCCGGCTGCGCCACCATCGCCCGTTCCGCCTCGAGCCGCAATCCCGACTGCGAAACCTCCTGCGCCGCCACCAGGGCGGCCATTGCCAGACTAACCAGAACCTTGCTGTTCATTTACGCCCATCGTCGCATGCGCCGGCCCCGGATTCATAACCCGCGAAATCAGCCGCACCAGCCTGCGGTACGGCAACTCCTCCCGCCGCCCGAACCCTAGCCACTCCGTATCCCGGTAGCTCGAATAAAACCAACGCGCCAGCAACGCCAGATGCTCCTCCCGCTCCTTCAGCGTCGGCTTCACCAGCGGTAAGCCCTCGACAATCTGCCGCAGCCGCCGGTCCATCGATTCTCCGGCCTGCATCTTCATGTCAAACTCTATAGGCGCCTGCCAGATCCCCTCGAGCAAGAAATACAGCCTCACTCCCTCGCCCGCCTTCACCGCCGTCACCCCGTTCAATCGCCGAACATCAGTCGTAATCTCGCTCGCCCCCCGCAGCAGCCCCTCCAGCTTCTCATGCCGCTTGTGTTGCCGCGCCGCTTCCTCAAATTCCAGATTCTCGCTCGCCCGCTCCCGCGCCCGCGCAATCGCCTCCCGCAGCGATTCCCCCTGCGTCTCGACAAACACCTCCAGCCGCTTCACCTCCGTCCGGTACTCCGTCGGGCCCACCACCATCTGGCACGGCCGCAAACATTGGTTCATCTCCCCGTATATACAGCCCGCATGGTCCGGGTTCGGCTTCAGGTCCTCTTCGCATCGCCGCAGTTGAAAAAAGTCAAGCGTCTCGCTCTCAAACTTTTCCGCTTCCGCCCGGCTGCGAAACGGCCCCAAGAACAAGTTCTCCCGCCCGCTCAGCCGGCTCGTTACCTGCGTCCGCGGAAATTCGTTACTCAGCAACACCTTTAAATACGGCGGCGAAGGCAGCCGCGCAATCTTGCGGTAGCTCTCGGGAAAATACGCCTTGGCCAGTCCGTAAAAGATCAGCCCATGCTCGAGGCGCGCCCGCGTCGGCCACACCTCCACCCGCTCGGCAATCCCGCTCAGATCGAGCAGCCGCGAGCCTTGCCGCGGCGCCAGCAATCGCTTCAGCCGCCGACGCAACAGCGCCGTGCGCCCCAGATACGGCTCGCCCCGCCGCGAATGAATCAGAAAGACTGCCGGCTCGTCGGCCACCAGCGGAATCTCGCCCCGCCAGTCAAATGCCAGACTCGGTTCCCCTATCACTCCCTTCAGATTCTCACGTCAGAACGTCGCCGCTTCAATCTTCTGCTCCAGTTGCCCGCTCAGGCTATCCTTGCGCTTCCCCTCGGCGGCAATCTGGTCCCGCAGCGAGACAATCCGCGCATCGAGGTTCGCCAACTCCGTCGCATACCGCTGCACCCGCTCCTGTTGCCCGCTTACGTTGTTCAGGCTGCTCAGGTTCCGCCGCACCCGCTCCTGATCCCCAGTCGCCTCCGCCACCTGCTTGCCCAATCCCTCGATCGTCCGCTGCGCCTCGGCCACCTGCCCCCGCAACGCCGCGATTGCAGACAGCACCTGCTTGGCCTCGGGCGTCAGCCGGTTCGACCTCACCCACAACGCGATCTGCTCTCCCCCCGCTTCGCTCAGCATCACTGTCTCGACAATCGCCCGCTCCTCCTTCACCGTATAGGTCTGCGCCGCCTCCCCCGTCAGCTTTACCTCAAACCGCGTATGCGTCTTCGTCTCCTCGCTCGGCTTCTGCCCCACCACCTTGTAGCCCTCCCGCAGCGGATGTTCAATCATCAGCGTCTTGCTCTTGCGGTCCACATTCGTGATCTTGTACGTCTTGGCCGCCTCGCTGATCATCGTCACCGTCAACACACCCCTCACCGCCTTCAATACCCGCAGCACCGCTTCGCCTTCACTGCCGTCCTCCACCACGCGCGTACCCAGGTCGCTCGCATAACTCAACAGCCGCTTGTCGGCCGCCTTGAACGTGTTCACCAGCGCCTCACCCGCGTACACGCCCCCGTCATACACGCTCAACGGGCCCCCGTCGAGCGTCTTGCCCGTCGTGTTCGTCAACTCCACCGAGTTCAACGGATTTTCCCGGTTGCTCCCCTCGGTGTAGATCAACAGCTTCCGCGCCTCGATCGGCTGCTGCACAAACGGCAGCATCGCCGACTCGTTCCGCTTCACCGTTACCAGTTGCCCAAACTTGTACTCAAACAACTCCCCGGCCTCGCGCGCCGTCGTCTGCACCTCCAACGTCGAGGTCGCCGTGCTCATCTGCGCCTCCGCGGCCGCCAGCGCATCCCCAGCGGCCCGCCGGCCCGCCATCATGTTTGCTGCCGCCATCGGCGCCATCTGCTTTGCCCCCGCCCGGTACACCTTCGGCGCCAGCGGCTGTTCCTCCTCGAGTTCCACCACCTGCCGCGTCACATACTTTGGCTCATACAGCTTCGAGATAAAGCTGATCGGCTGCCCCGAGATCACACTCAGTTCCACGCGCGTCCAATCCTCGCTCGTCGTGTTGTCGAGAATCGCCCACCCCTCAAGCACCGGCTTTTTCGCCTCCCCCGCATCGAGCACCAGCCGGTAGCTCGACTTCCACACCGGCATCGGGATCGCGTACGCCACACTCAACTTCCGCGCCGCATCCTTGGCCGAATCAATGTACACACTCTTCTGCTCCCGGCTCCGGCTCACATTCAGGCTCCGCAGATACTCGCTCAACTGCAATTGCAGTTCCGCGTCCACCAGCCGCATCGACGTCGCCCCTCCCAGATCCTGCGTCACCATCTCCCCGCCCGGCGTCAACACCGTCACCAGTTCCGTCATCGTTTGCGTCCGCTCCCGCCCCGGCGCCGTGCGCGCTCCCACAATCTGCCCGCTCACCACGGTCGCCCCAAATTTCATCTCTATCTTGGCGCCCTTCAACTGGTCGAGAAAATCGACCAGCGGCGTCCGGTCTCCCAGCTTGAAAGGAAACTCCGCCAACTTCGCCCCCAGCGCCATGCTCGAGTCATAACGCACCCCCGATACGCTATTCCCCGTCTGATCAAACACCGTCAACGATTTCAACACGTCGTTCATATCGCCCGACTTGAAATCGAGCCGCGCCGACTCCCCGGCCGGAATTTCCCCCCGCCGCTCAAAATACCCGATCCCATGCTTGTACAGCACGATCTTCTTCACCGGCAACTCGGCCGCAAAACTGTTTCCGGCAATCAGGCCGGCAAGGAGCATGCTGACAATCTGGCGCATAATTAGTCCTGTGTTGATTTTGACACCGCAACCACTGCGGCTGTTTCCGGTCGGCGCCAAACTCGCCTTGAGTGTTTCCGCCGGTTGGAACCAAACAACAGCCGACTGGGCCAGAACCGACTCCCTGCTCGGCTTCGGCCTCGCCGTTGACGGCATCCTTGCCTCGTCGATCACCGCCTGGCGCGATCCCGCCGGCTGGGCCTGGATCGGCATGGTCCTCACCCTCCCCGCTTACCGCGGCCGTGGCCTCGCTCGCCAACTCCTCTCCCACACCCTCGAACTCCTCGCCCAGGAAGGCATCACCAGCATCGGCCTCGACGCCACCACCCTCGGCGAGCCCCTCTACCGCCAATTCGATTTCCTCCCCACTCAAATCCTGGAACGCTGGACCCGCCCCGGCGAGCCCCTGTCCGATCCTCCCTCCCACCAACTCTCCTTCTCCGACCCCCTGCTCGCCTCCCTCGCCCCCTCGAGCCACATCTGGCGCCACGACGATGATCTCCTCCTGCTCCGCCCCGGCCGCCTCTTTAACCACCTCGGCCCCTTCTTCGCCTCCTCCCCCGCCCTGCTCTCGCTCATCCCCTCCAGCCTCTCCCTATGCTGGGACCTTTTCCCCGATCACCCTCAGGCACACGCCGCTGCCTCCACCCTCGGCCTCGTCCCCACACGCCGCCTCCAACGCATGTGGCGCGGCCCCGCTCTCTCCATCAATTCCCCCCGTCAGTGGGCCTTGTCCGGTTTTGAATACGGCCGCTAAGGTACCCTTTCCTTCATGGACGGATTTCAATCGGAAGCCGAACTCGAAGACTTCCTCTCCCTGCCCTCCCCCGAGGACATCGCCACGGTTCGATCCCTCGGCGGCGACTTCCTCATCCTCGGCGCCGGCGGCAAAATGGGGCCTACCCTCACGCTCCGCATCCAGCGCGCCATTCGCGCCGCCGCCACCGCGCAACAGGTCCACGCCGCCTCCCGCTTCAGCGAAGCCCGCGTCGCCGCCCTCCTTGAAAACGCCGGCGTCCACCTCCACTCCCTCGACCTGCTCGATTGGCAGGCACTCGCTTCCCTGCCCCGCGTCGAAAACGTCATCTTCGCCACCGGCCGCAAATTCGGCGCCTCCGGCCAAGCTTCCCTCACCTGGGCCATGAACGTCCTCCTGCCCGGTCACATCGTCGACTGCTTCCGCCACTCCCGCCTTGCCGCCCTCTCCTCTGGCAACATCTACCCCTTCGTTCCCCTCACCTCCAGCGGCTGCGCCGAAGACCACCCCATCGGCCCCGTCGGCGAATATGCTCAATCCATCCTCGGCCGCGAGCGCGCCTTCGAGTACGGCGCCGATTCTCTCGGCGCACGCGTCATCAACCTCCGCCTCAACTACGCCATCGAGCCCCGCTACGGCATCCTCGCCGACATCGGCCTCAAGGTCTGGCGCGGCCATCCCATCGACCTCACCATGCCCGCCGTCAATTTCATCTGGCAGGGTGACGCCAATTCCTTCGTCCTCCGCAGCCTCCCCTTGGCCGCCTCTCCCGCTGCTCTGCTCAACATCGCCGGCCCCGACATCGTCCTCGTCCGTGACATCGCCTCTGCCTTCTCCGGTCATTGGGGCATCCCCGTCACCTTCACCGGCCAGGAGGCTTCCACCGCCCTGCTCAACAACGGCGCCCGCGCTCACGCCCTCTTCGGCAAACCCACCATCTCCTGGTCCCTCATGCTCACCTGGACCGCGAATTGGATCGCCGCCGGTGGCCGCTCCCTCGGCAAGCCCACCCACTTTGAAGCCCGCGACGGAAAATTCTGATGACCCTCCGCGAACACCTCCTCTCCGGCCTCGTCATCCCGGCTCACCCACTGGCTCTCACCGCCGCACGCACTCTCGACGAGGACGCCCAGTGCGCCCTCACCCGCTATTACGGCCACTCAGGCGCCGGCGCCATCGCCGTCGGCGTCCATACCACCCAGTTCGCCATTCGCGACCATGGCCTGCTCGAGCCCGTTCTCCAACTCGCGCTTGAGCAATGGCGCCCCTTCCGCCGCCCCGCCATCGCCGGCGTCTGCGGCCTCACCCCCCAAGCCATCCGCGAAGCCGAACTCGCCGCCCGCCTTGGCTACGATGCCGCCCTGCTCAGCCTCTCCGCCTTCCGCCACCACCCCGAGGACGCCATCCTCGACCATGTCCGCGACCTCGCCACCATCCTCCCCATCCTCGGCTTCTACCTCCAGCCTGCCGTCGGCGGCCGCGTCCTCAGCTACGACTTCTGGCGCCGTTTCCTTACCATCCCCAACATCGTCGCCATCAAGATCGCCCCCTTCCACCGCTATCACACCCTTGATGTCGTCCGCGCCCTCGCCGCCAGCGGCCGCGCACACGACATCGCCCTCTACACCGGTAACGACGACAACATCCTCAACGACCTCCTCACCACCTTCGAGTTCCACGGCGTCCGCCTCCGCATGGCCGGCGGCCTCCTCGGCCAATGGGCCGTCTGGACGCGCCGCGCCGTCCTCCTCCTCGAGCAAATCAAATCCCTCCACGCCTCAGCCGCTCCCATACCCCCTCACTGGCTCACTCTCAACGCCCAACTAACCGATGCCAATGCCGCCCTCTTCGACGTCGCCAATCACTTCCATGGCTGCATCGCCGGCATCCACGAAGTCCTCCGCCGTGAAGGCCGCCTCGGCGGCATCTGGTGCCTTGACCCCAATGAATCCCTCAGCCCCGGCCAGAGCGCCGAAATCGACCGTGTCCTCCGCGCTTACCCCCAACTTCAGGACCCCACTACCACCCCCTGCCCCTCGTAGCTCACCAGCCGTCCCCGCACCAGCGGCTCCCCAGTCGCCCTTGCCTGCGCCACCGCTCCGGCGCCACCCACCACCCTCGCCTTGCCCTCGATCACACTGATCTCCGGCGTCCCATTCTCCCGCGCCCCCTCGCCCATCACCACCAACCGCGGCGATAACCAGCACGATCCCTTCGGCGCCGGACCCTCCACAGCCTCCTTCATGCACTCCGCCAATCGCTCCGGCGGCAGCGTGCCCGAATCCAGCACCAGATCGTAGTTCCGCCAATCCTCGCAATCGATCCCGTAATACTGCTGGAACCGCTCGTTCTCGATCATCTGCCGCTTTGCATTCGCCGCATAGGCGTCCGCCGGCGTCGCATACGATTCGTCGCTGCGCTGCGCCCGGAATACCCGGTCCGCCGCGATGTCGGTATCCACCACAAGATGGATCTTGTAGGCATCCGGTATAAAATGCCACGCCAGCCGCGAATCCACAATCAATGGCTCGCCGGAATTCCGCAGCCCAATCAGTTGATCGTCGATCAACTGATCTATGCTCCCGTCCGTCCTTGCAATCTCGTTCAATTCGATCACCGACAACCCGCGCTCCTCCGCCATCCGCCGCAGGATCGTTCCCGCGCTCACCACCCGCCACCCCGTCAGTTGCGACAACTCCCGGCACACGCTCGTCTTCCCGCTCCCGATCAATCCCGACACCGTCAATATCGTTGCATTCATGTGTTCGTAAAAAAAGGTCTAAGTACGCAGTCTAGCCAAAAGCCACGCCCCCAGCAGCGAAAACAGCGCATCCGGGCTCCAGGCCGCCAACGCCGGCGGCAGTTGTCCCACGTTGCCCACCTGCTCGAATACGCTCGACACCGTCCAGTATGCGATCGCGATCCCCAGGCTCACCCCCACCCCCGCCATCGCTCCCCGGCTCCCCGTCATGAACGCAAACGGCACACTCAACAGCGCCATGATAAAGGCAAATAACGGCACCGCGAACTTCTTGTGATACTGCACCTGCAACCGCGTCGTGTCCAGCCCCGATTGCTGCAGAGTCTGAATATAGTGATCCAGTTGATGGAAATTCATCTGCTTGTCCTGGATCAATTCCTGCAAGAAATAATCCGGCGTCTCGGTCAACTCCGCGAACGTCGCCGTCGAGTCGAGAAACGGCTGGTACGCGGCAATGTGTATCCCCTTATAGTCCCGCTGGTATCCCGATTGAAACACCCACCGGCTCAGGCTTGGCTCCCACCGCGCCCGCTCCGCTGCGATCATCCGCTTCATCGAAAAGCTCTCGCAGTCCAGCTCATATACCCGCGGATTCACCATCACCTTCTGCACCGGATCGAGAAACTTGTAGTAAAAAATGCGGCACCCTTCCCCATATACGAACTTCCGGTCCGGCTGCACATACGTCTGCGGCGCCTTGCCCTTGATCTCGCTCCGCAGCGCGTCCTGCCTCCGGTTCGCTTCCGGCACATAGTAGTAGTCGAAGGCGAACAGGCTCGCGCTCAACACCAGGCTCGCCAGCACAATCGACAGCGACAGGCGGTGCAGACTCACCCCACACGCCTTGAACGCCGTCACCTCATTCGACTTGCTCAAGATCCCGAACGTCACCAACACCCCCACCAGCACGCTCACTGGCGTCGTCTGATAGATCAGCTGCGGCGCCAGAAACACCAGATACGTCGTCGTCTTCGCGCTCTCGATGTTGTTCCGGATGATGTCGCCGAGCAACTCGAAAAACGTGAACACCTCCGTCATCATCACAAAGCTCACCAGCATCAGCGCAAAGTAGAACAGAAAGGTCCTCAGCACGTAGGCATCCAGGATCATGCTCAAACAGGATGTGCCAGGCAACTTCACCAACTCGAAGATTCGCGCCCCGCGCTCCCCCGCCCCACCACGCAGCCGCTTCCACGCCCCATCAAGCCACGTCTGCACCATCCCCAGCAAATCGCTGTCCCCCGGCTTCTCCATCCGGCTCAGCAACACTGCCCCCAACACTACAAACAATAAGTTGGGGCCCCACGCCGCCAGTTCAACCGGAAAACCGCCCCGCCGCGCCATTTGCTGCAGGCTGATCATCGTCATGTAGTACAGAAACGCCAGCAGCACCGTCACCACAAACGCCGCGCTCTTGCCCCCCTTGCGCCGCGACACCCCCAGCGGCACTCCCACCAGCGCCAGCAGCAGACAGGCAAACGGCAACGCCACGCGCTGATGCAACTCAAGCCGCGCATCCACCGTCTCCCGCCGCGGCTTCCCCTTCACATAGCGCCACAGCGGTACAGTATCCATTTCGAGAAAGTTATTGCTGCGCCGGTACTCATTCGGCTCCTTGGCCTGCAAGCCGAGATCGCTCTTCGGCGAATACGACGTCGCATCCTGCGACGGATTCTTGCCGATCTCATACGTGCTCGCATTCTTCATCGCCAACTGGATCCGGTTGTTCTTCAGATCCGATACCGCCAGCGCCTCTTCCCCCACCAGGATCCGCGGCTCGTCGCCCCGCTCCCGCGCCCCCGTACTCCGCTCACTGCCCGCCCGCAGGTCCGCCATGAAGATCTTGCGCCACTTCACCGTCGGCCCCGCAATCACATCCCCTACGTAAAGTACCGTGTTCGGAAACCCCTCCTCGAATACCCGCGGCTGAATCTCCGCCGTCACCTGCGCCGCCAGCGCCTTGTTCATCAGCCGCGTCGACATCCGCAGGCTCCACGGCGTCAGCCACGTCGTCGATGCCGCCGTCAACAAAAACGCCACCCCGGCAAACCCCAGCACAGGACACACGATCCGCCACGCCGAAGACCCCGTCGCCCGCAGCGCCGTCACCTCGTTGTCCGCCGACATCCGGCTCAGTCCGATCAAAACCCCCACCAGCACCCCCACCGGGATCGTGAACGGCGACGTCGGCGGAATGATCAGAAAAAATAAATACAGCGCCGTCTGCCAGTCGGTGGAATTCCGCAGCACCAGCTCAAACAGCTTCCCGCTCCCCAGCCGCTGCAGGAACAACACAAACGTGAACAGCAACACTCCCAGAAACGCGCTCGAAGCAACCTCACGAAAGATGGCACGCCAGAGAATCTTCACGTCGCCCCCAGCCTAGACCGTCATCGGCGGCGCCGGCGTCACCGGCAGCTTTGGCAGCTCCACCTGCGGCCGCTCCAACTCCAGATCCTCAAACAACAGACCCGGCGCCACCGTGCTGCAGCCGAATACATAGTTGCCGCCCCCCACCACCGCGAAGGGTGCGCCATTGGCCAGATAATCGAACTGCGCCTCCTCGGCCCCCGTCGCCACAATGTCTTTCAAGGCCCGCACGTTCAGTCCGCGAAAGCGCAAGCCCCTTACCAGCTCCTCCCGCCCGTCCGGGTACACACGGTAGGCCAGCAGCGGCAACGGCGCCGGCCGCGCGCTCAGGCCCGCCATCATCCCCCGTAATTCATCGAACGATGCCGTCGACGGATAATCCAGCTTCCGAATCAGCATCCCATACGGCTTGTTGCGCTGCTGAATCATCTCGATCAGCTTCTTCTTCAGCCCATCCCCGCTCAGCCCGTCCTCGGCTTTCACGAACAGATTGCTCGCATACGCTATATAGCCGCCGAAGGATCCCGGCAGCCGCGCGTGCCCGTTGGACCCCTTTGTTTCCCGCGTTGGCACACGCGTCGCCAGATAGTTCTTCAGCGTCCCCTTCTCCACCAGCACCACCGGCTGCGGTTTCACCCCTTCAAGATCCACCGGTAAATGGCCCATCAGCGGCCGCCCCTTGTATGTCTTCTGCGTCGGGTCATCCACCACCGTGAAATTCGCCGGTAACACGCGCGCACTGAGCCGGCCTTCCAACTCTCCCGCTGGCGGATTGAACGGCCGCCCCGGCTCCGGTACCGGCTTGCGCATCACCGACGCCTGCCCGCCGATCAAATCCGAAAACAACTGCGCCGCCGCCTCGGCCTCAAACATCACCGGCCCCGCGTAGTTTTCCCCAAGCGGCGCCGCCAGCAGCCCCTTCAGGTTCTCCGCCGTCTCCCGCACCTGCCTTTCCATTTCCGCCTCCGCCGGCAGCTTCCCCGGCTCACTGGCAAAGAAAAACGCGCTCTCCCGCAGCCTCATTCCATCCGCCGCCTGTCCGTTGGCCCTCATCCGCACGAATGCTATCGTCTCCGTGTAGCGCAGTTCCGTACCTTCGCTATTAGCTAAGTAATAGATGTCCCGCGATGCCTCGAAATCCACACTCGACGTGTAGATCTCCGGATACCCCGTAAACACCTTCGACAACCGGACGATCCGCTCCTTCCACACCCCTTCATCGAGCGTAAGCACCGGTACCGGCTCGATCGCCTTCACCGGCGTCGCTTCGCTGAAATCTGGCAATTCCTCCGCTTGCGTAATATTTCTCAGCGCCGCCCGCTTCCGCCCCATCGCCTCAAGCGCCGTCTTGTAGGCCCGGTCAATCGCCAGCCAGAACCCCTGCCGCAGTGCCGCCAGATTGTTGTCCACCGGAAACTGGTCCGGGTCGAACCGCGTCCCCATGAACACTTCCGAAAACAGATAATTCGTGTTGTCGAATTTCGGCTCCCCAATCCGCACCGCCACCCGCGGCACCCGGAATGCCGAGCTGTTCGCGCTGAACAGCGCCCCCAAACTCGCCGTCGCCCGAAACGCCACCGCATCGTCGAGCGCACACTCCAGATAGTAAATCCGCTGCCCCCCAATCACGTTCAACGGCGAAGTCCGCGCCATCTCTAGCTTCATCGCTGTTAACACCACATCCTCGCCCGTCTGCGCCAGGGCCGCCATCGGCAATAACCCGGCAAAATCGCGACGCCGCATTAGTTCCTCCCCCCTGCTCGTACCGTGCTGCCTTCCGGCCGGTCCAGATACGGCGGCCGCTCCTGCGAACGCTCCCGCAGTGACACCTCGATCTCGCTCACCATCAGCGCCGGCGACGATGCCGACACCGGTACCTGCCCGCTCTCGGCCCCGCAATAGCCATTAAACACCGTCACCTCGTTCGAGGTCTGTACAATCTTGGAAAAACTCGTCAGCGGCGTTCCTACTATATCGGCCCCCCGGATCAACTGATCCGGACGCCCGTCGGGAAACACCTTGTACACCATCACCGGAAACACGCTGAACGCCTGCAGCCCTCGCCGGCTCGTGATCGTGAAGCCGCTCGATACTTCCTCGAAAAACAGCCCATATGGTTTGTTCTGCCGCTTCACTTCCTCTACCAGCGCCTTGCGCAGTTCGGCGTTACTCAACATCTTGCTGCTCTCGACGATCAGATTCGACTGCCGCGCCACCACTTCCGCTCCCGCCTGCTTCCGCCCATGTCCGTTCGACTGCACAAACCCGTTGATCGGCGACCGCGACATCAGAAAATTCTCGAGCACCCCGTTCTTCACCACGCTCACCGGCCGCCCCGCCACCCCTTCATCGTCAAAGTTGTACCAGCCATACAGATCCGTCCCCGCCAGCCGCTTCAACGTCGGGTCCATCTTCACGCTCAAAAAGTCGGGCAGGATTTTTTGCCCCACCATCTTCGTGAACGTCTGACCCTCGGTCTCATCCTTCTGCCGGTGCCCCTCGATCCGGTGCCCGAAAATCTCATGAAAAAACACCCCCGCCGCCTTGCCCGACAGGATTGCCGGCCCCGTATATGGCTCGGCCAGCGGCGCCTTCAGCAAACCCACCAGCTTCTGATACACCTTCTCCACTGCCTTCTGCACGGTCTTTTCATCCGGCAGCTTCCCCATGTCTTCCGCCTCGATCGTCTCGCTCGCTCCCAAGTTCATTCCATCGCTCGCCTTGCCCCGCGCGCTGATCAAAATCCGCGCATACTGCCGCCCATGCACCAGCTTGGTCCCCTCCGTCGTTACCAGCGTCTTTACTTCCCGCTGCCCTACCACCGACACGCTGCTCGCCAGCACCTCCGGCTTATCCAAAAAGTACCGGCTCCACTTCCGCGCCCGGTCCTGCCACAGATTCCGCTCAAAGCTCAGCCCCGCCACCGTCTCGTACTTCACCACTGGCGCCGCCGTCGAAAAATCCCCCGACTTGTCTTCCCCCTCCAGCTTCACCTGTTGGTTCGTCCGGATGTTCATCAGCCGCTGCGCCGCCGCCCGGTAGACACGGTCCGTCTCGAGCCACACGCGCCGCCGCAGTGCATTCGGCTCATCCTCAAGCGGCATCGCCGTCGCGCTGGCAAACTGCGGCCGGTCCCCGCGAATCTGCCGGTAGTTGTCGAGCTTGGTGTCCCCCAGCCGGATCGATACATCGAGAACCCGCCCCTTCGCCGCCGAACTGTTCTGCAACGCTCCCTGGCTCGCCGTCACACTCGCCGCTTCCTGCTCCGTCATCTGGTAGGCGATAAAATACGGCGCCGGGTCCAGCTTCTTTAGTGCGGAAAAGTTGCGGTTCAACTCTTCCTCCAGCACCATCACCGCCCTCGGCTGCCCCCATAATCCGCCGGCCAGCAAAAAAAACATGAAGGTTACCGCGCTCAATCGCCCTGCTGCTGCAAACACAACCTGAGAATAACATGCGGGTTTTCCTCGCTCTTTCCTCCACCCTTGCCCCCACTTTGAGATATCTTGTGGAGAATGAAACGCGTCTTGATGCCGGTCGATTTCTCCCCGCGCGATGCCGCCGCGGCCCACTACGTTCAACAACTCTTCCGTAAATCACCCTTTGAGACCATCCTCCTCCATGTCGTCCCTCCGCCCGACTACGAAGCTGCCGTTCTCGAGGCCGGCGGCCCCATCCTCCAGGAACTCATGGATACCCGCCGCAAACTCGCCCAGGATCGCCTCAACTCCACCTGCCTCGCCGAGTTCGCCGCCATGCCCGTCGAGCGCGTCCTCCTCGAAGGCTTCCCCAGCGAACAAATCGTCGAATACGCCTCTAGCCGCGCCGTAGACCTCATCGTCCTTCCCACCCATGGCTACGGCCCCTTCCGCCGCTTCCTCCTCGGTAGCGTTACCTCCAAGGTCCTTCACGACTCCCGTTGCCCCGTCCTCACCGGCGCCCATATGGAAGAACCCCGCCTCGAAGACATCCACTTCCGCAAAATCGCCGCCGCCATCGACTTGAGCGAAAGTTCCCCAGCCGTTCTCGCCGCCGCCCAGGACCTCGCCTCCCGCCTCGGCTCCCAACTCGTCGTCCTCCACGCCATGACCGGCCTGCACAGCCACATCGGCTTCAACATCGAGCACTCCCACGAACTCCACTTTGAATCCGCCGTCCGCGAACGCCTCGCCGGTCTCACCCGCGGCATGCAAGTCGAAGTCTTCATCGAGCAGGGCGACCCCGGCAAAACCATCGCTTCCCTCGTCAAGCAAACCAGCAGCGACCTTATCGTCATCGCCCGCAGTACCGCCCACGGTCTCGCCGCCATGCGCTCCTACACCTACTCGATCATCCGCGAAAGCGGCGTCCCGGTTCTCAGCGTCTAACGCGAACTCACCAGTAGCACCCCGCTCAGCACCAGCGCCGTGCCGCACAACTGCGTCACGCTCACCGTTTCGTTCAGAAAAATCTGCCCCAGCCAGATCGTGAACACCGGCCCGATCGAGGCCACGATCGACGTCCGGTTCGCGCCGATCCGCTTGATCGCCTCCGAAGTAAAGTAAATCGGCAGAATCGTCGAAAACACCGCTAGCGCCGCCGCCACCTGATAGATCTCCCCCGGCTGCCGCAGCGCCGATACCCGATGCGTTAACAAGAAGTGCCCCACGATGAAACCCGAGGCCACGCTCACCACGATCCCCGTCAGCCGCACGCTCCCGATCCGGTGAATCACCCGGCCCGATCCCACCAGGTAGATCGCATAGGTCAGCGAACTCAAAAATATCAGCCCCGCCCCCTTCCATACCGCATCCGGCTGCCGGCTCGACGCCAGATCGTGATAAAACACCAGGGCAATCCCAAGCCAGGAAAGCCCCAGCGCCCCGTACTCATGCTTGCGGATCGCCCGCTTGAACCACACCGCGTTCAAGATCAGCACAATCCCCGGATACGTGAACAGAATCAGCCGCTCAAGCGCCGCCGTCACGTATTCCAGTCCCCAAAAATCAAAAAAACTCGCCACATAATAGCCGTTGAACCCCAGCCACACCAGTATCAGTTGATCCCGCCGGCTCAGCTTCTCCCCGTCCGGGTTCCCATACCAGGCCATCATCACAAACGCCGGCACGCTGAATAATACACGCAATGCCAAAATTGTTGTCGAATCCACCGGCGCCAGTTGATACGCAACCTTGATCAATATCGCTTTCGCCGCAAAGCCCAGCGCCCCCAGGGCGCCAAAGGCTGAGCCAATCCAGATCCCCCGGGGCGTTGCCATAATCTATTTATGAGTTTGACACTTCCGCAAATGCCCCTCACCCTCGAAGGGGCTGCCCTGCTCCATCAGATGTTCCGCATCAGCTGGGGACCCTGGCGCACTCTCGATGCGGCCACCCGTTCCTCCCTCCTCGCCGAACTCAACTCCTCCCTCTCCTCCATGGGCTCCCACAGCGCTCTTTTCTCGATCTTCGGCCACAAGGCCGACTTCATGCTCATCCACTTCCGCCCCGATTTCCCCGCCCTCAGCCAGGCCGAATGGGCCATCCGTCAACTCGGCATTTGGGAGTATTGCCAACCCACATCCTCCTACCTCAGCGTCGTCGAACTCGGCCTCTACGAAAGCACCGGCAAGGTCTACGGCAGCCTCGCCGCAGAGGGTATCGAGCCCCACTCCGAGCCCTGGAAAAATTCCATCCACGACACCCTCGACCGCCAGCGCAAAGCCATGGCCCCCCGCCTCTTCCCCGAAGTCCCTCCCGCCGAATTCGTCTGCTTCTACCCCATGGACCGCCGCCGCGGTGAGGACAAAAACTGGTACTCCCTCCCTCTCGAACAACGCGCCGCCCTCATGCACGAACACGGCCTCGTCGGCCGCCGCTACGCCGGCGAAGTACGCCAGATCATCTCCGGCTCCATCGGCCTCGACGATTGGGAGTGGGGAGTCGACCTCTTCGCCGAAGACCCCCTCGTCTTCAAGAAACTCATCTATGAAATGCGCTTCGACCCCGTCAGCGCCATCTACGCCCAATTCGGCCCCTTTTATGTCGGCTCCCGCTGCAACGCCGGCCGCCTCTCACACCTCTTACATTCATGAAGCGCCGCGCTTTCCTTTTCTCGACCCTCATCCCGGCCGCCGCCCAGGATTGGCGGCACTCCGCCGCTTTCCACCGCCTCTATAACCTCGACTTCGAAGCCGCCATCCCCTTGCTCGAAAAAGACTGCGCCCAATCCCCAGCCGACCCCCATCATCACAACAACCTCGCCTACGCCATCCTCTATCGCGCCCTCTTCGCCGCCGACGCCCTCGACGGCGCCGTCGCCCTCAGCATCTCCTCCTACCTCAACCGCCCCCCCGTCCCCTTTTCTCCATCCGAGCGCGCCCGCTTCTCCACCGCTTTGGCCCGCGCCGAACAAGCCGCTCACGCTCGCGGTCAATCCACCGACTCCCTCTACGCCCTCGGTGTCAGCCAGACTCACCGCGCCAATCTCGCCCTCCTCATCGATAAACACTGGCGCACCGCCCTGCAGACCGCCGGCGAGGCCCGCAAACTCCACGCTCGCGCACTCTCGCTCGATTCCCGCCTGCTCGATGCCCAACTCGTGCCCTCCTTCCATGAGTACGTCCTCGGCAGCCTCCCTTTTTTCATCAAAGCCCTCGGCTTCCTCGTCGGCTTCAGCGGCGAGAAAGCCAAAGGCATCGATGGCCTTCGGGCCGTCGCCCAATACGGCTTCCGCGCCAAACTCGAAGCCCAGGTCCTGCTTGCCCTCGTCGAGCGCCGCGAACAACACCCCGAACGCGCCGTCGCCATCATGCAAACCCTCGCCCAGGAATTCCCCTCCAACCACCTCTACCGCCGCGAAGTCGCCAACCTCCTTCTCGCCGCCAAGCGCCCCGAGGAGGCCCGCCGCGAATTCGCCCAACTCTCCGAGCCCCGCTACTGCTTCCTCAAACCCGCACGCCTCCAAATCTACCGCCAGGAATTCGAAGCCCTCCTCCACGCATGAGACGCCTCGCCCTCTTCGTTCTCCTTCTCTCCGCCTGCTCCTCCGGCCCGGGCCTCACCCCAGTCGAGCAGGAATCCCTCTCCTCCCTCGCCGCTCCACTCTCGGCCCCACTCCTGTTCACCGTCGACTCGCTCCCCCCTTCCACTGGTCCGCTGCTCCCGATCCTCGCCGAATACCGCCGCACCCCCCTCCGCCTCCATATCGTTTGGCGCACTCCCCAGCCTCCCTCCACCCAACAACTTGCCCTCTTCCCCGGCAAATCCATCCGCCAGTACTGGGATCCCTCCCGCCTCACCCCCTCTTCTCAAAACCAGCTCCGCACCCCCTCCGGCCTCGTCCCACTCGAAAATCTGCCGCTCCGCCTCGCCCTGGCCCGCGCCGCTGCCCTACCCCAATAACATGACCGCAAAACAACAACGCACCCGCGAACAACTCGAACTCGCCTGGATCGGTGATTCCGTTCTCACCCTCTTCGCCCGCCAGCGCATCCTCGCCCAAGGCTCCGGTATCGATAACCCTCTCGCCATCCGCATGACCTCCAACCGCTTCCTCCAGTCCCTCGGCGATGCCACCACCCTTGAAGCCCGCATCGGCCGCCTCTACCTCGAGCAAGGTCTTGACGCCGCCTTCGCCTGGATCACCGCCGAACTCATGCCTCTCCATGAAAAGCAAGAGCGGAGGATCGCTCCTCCGCTCCGTGCAAAAAAAGGATGATGACGCCTACCAGCGAGGTTCGCGCCGGTCCCGGTTGAAGCCGCCGCCGGGACGGCCGCCTCCACCACCGCCCGGACGGGGACCGCGCTCTTCCCGCGGACGCGCTTCATTTACCTGCAAAGCTCTTCCACCCAAATCTTTACCGTTCATTCCAGCAATGGCACGCTGCGCCTCTTCCGCGTTCGGCATTTCAACAAAACCGAAACCGCGGCTGCGCCCCGTCTCACGCTCCTTTACAATCGTGGCCTTATCGACCGCTCCGTAAACGGCAAATGCCGTCTCCAGATCCATCTCGGTCGTACGGAAGGAAAGATTCCCCACGTAGATATTCGTCATCGTGTCTCCTAAACTGTCTACTACTTTTCATCGTTACTGAGGGATTCCGAGCCAGCCATGCAAATCGCCAATACCGAACCCAGCCAACCTCAAAACTGTACTTTTATCTTACCCACATCTCGCCGCCTGTGTTGGCAACCCCTTATCGGGCCCTCTCTCCCTCTCCCGCCTCACCCCATAACTTAGTTGCTGCCGCAACTAGTTTTACGCCGTTCCGCTTCCTCACGCGTAAGGACGCACCGCCGAGATCATAAACTCGGCCTCCACCATTTCATCCGCTCCGTGCCTCACTCCCGCTGTCTCCGGGTCTGGCATCTCCACCTCAGGACCCTCGCCCCGCAGCATCGCCATTTGTACCTCGTCGAGCTCTAGAGTGAATCGCTCCCGTCCCACGATCAGCGTCGCCAGCACGTCACACTCCATCAGCGCTCCCCGATATTCCATCTTCACCGGGTTTCTCACAAACTCCACCTGGTCGTGCCTGCCCGCCCCGTCCGGCAATGCACGCTCGTTCCACCGTTCGTACAACAGTTCCTTCACCGTCCCCATCCGACGCTCCTCTTGGTCGTACAGTTCCCGGTCCGTATAATCACCCACCGGCCCCATCATCATCCCCTGCCTCGGCTTCACCCCGATCCGCAATTCCTCGATCGTCGCGATTTCAAACAACACCTTCATCCTTGCCCTCCTCTCAATCCCACTCTAGAATTCAATCGCTGCCAGAATCTCCGAAGGCTTCCGGTCAAAGGCCTTGCAGATCGCCAGAAAACTCTCAAGTGAAGGCAGATGCGCCCCCCGCTCGATCGAGCTGATCTGGCTCACGCTTAACTTCGTGGCCGCCGCCACATCCTTCAAGCTCCAGTCCCGCTCCACCCGCAATAGCTTGATCCGGTGCCCCAGCCTCTCCCGCAACCTGTCCTGCGCCGCCCTCCCCAATCCAAACGTCTCGATCGCATTGCCCAGCGTCGCCCGCAACTTCGCCAGGCTAAACGGCTTGGCAAGATAATCGAACGCCTTTCGCTTTAGCGCCGTCCTCATATCGTCAAGCGATGGATATCCGGTCACGATAATCACGCATAGCTTCGGCCAGCGCGCCAAAAGTTGATCCAGTACTTGTTCCCCCAGAAAATCCCCCATCTTCATGTCCAGCAAAACGATATCCGGCAATCTCTGCTCGGCGGCAAGAAACAGATCCTCGGGATGCGCATACACCTTCACCGCATACTGCTGGTCCTCGGCCAGAACGTCCTCCATATAACCACGGAAGTCGTTGTCGTCATCGAGCACAGCGATTTCGACCATTGCCGGTGAGGGCTGGATTTCCATACTGACTAATGTAAGGCCAAAGTGTTTAGAAACCAAACCCGCCTCCCCGCCCCTGCATCGCTCTCATACTCTTTGACAGCCTCGGCTGGCGGAACTTCGCCACCTCCGGCCATCCCATCTACCAGACTCCCAACATCGACGCCCTCGCCCTCGTAGGCGCCCGCTTTACCCAAGCCTGCACCTCCTGCTCACCCTCCGCACCCCAAAGGCTCTCTCCCCTATCGGCTATCGCTCCACCTCATTCGGCAATTGGCGGCTCGGCGGCGATCACTGCGGCCCCAACAACTTCCTCGCCACCTTCCCAACCTGCTCCCCAATGCTCTTCTTCCTCTATGCCCACAATGGGCCTGCCCCGAAATGCCCTACTTTACCCACTCCCGGATCAGCCTCCTCCCTGACACCCTCAACAAATCCGGCCTATACGAAAGCAACCTCTGGATCATCACACCCAATCATGTCGGCTGCCGCTGCCACGGCAAATCTTCCGATCCATTCTCCGATTACGCCCCCCTCCCTGCCGGCAAGGGCCACTTCGAGGAACGCGATTTCCACCCTCCCATTGTCAACGCATCCGGCTAGACCCCTCTCAACTCCTTCCACAACATCACTCCGGCACCAATAAATTTCCCATCCTGCTTGACACCTCTCCTTCCAGCCGTTCCGCGCCGCCACCATCTTCATGCCCTTACTCAATCCCAACTTGAATCACACCATCAACCCAATGCCTCAATGGCGTTAAGCCCCCTAAATCCCTAGGGCACCAGAATACTCGCGGTACTCAACAACCGGCTGAATATACCGCTGATGGCAACAACCATACCTGTTGGGAAAAATATCCAAATCGCCACCACCATAAAGCTGCTCAGCAGCGCATACTCGATCAGATCTTGACCGCTTGAGTCTGCCCAAAGTCCTCTCAGTCCCTGTCCAATGGATTTGAAGTTGAGTCGAGGCATATCTGGAGATTTCCGAATTCTATTTCCATACTTACTCAAGGGTGAGTATCGGTCAATTTGGCAAAATGGTTAATGTTCCATCGGATTTATCCTTACGGCGGACCCTGCTCTTGCCCGTAATCCTCTGAGAATTTGCTTACTCGTAGCGCAACGCTTCCACCGGATCCAGCCGCGCTGCCTTCACCGCCGGCCAGGTCCCAAAGAAGATTCCCACCGCCACGCTCGTTCCCAGGCCCGCTACTACCGCCCATAATGGCGTAGAACTCGGCAGCGCCGGCACCAGTGCCGCCACCACAACCGTCACCACCGCGGCAAAAGCAATCCCAATAATCCCGCCCAACACCGTCAGGCTCGAAGCCTCCAGCAAAAATTGGAAAACAATATCCGGCTTCCGCGCCCCCAAAGCCTTCCGGATTCCGATCTCCCGCGTCCGCTCCGTCACACTCACCAGCATGATATTCATCACCCCGATTCCGCCCACCAGCAGCCCCAGCCCCGAAATCGCGATCGATACCAGCACGATCAGCCCCGTGATCTTGTCGAATTGCTGAATGATCTGGTCCGCCGTCGAGATATCGAAGTCGTTTTCCTCACCCGTCTTCACCCCGCGGATCCGCCGCATCGCCGCCTGCATCTCTTCAAACGCCTGCTCCCGCATCCCCTCCCGCGCCCGCCCCGTCAGAAACACATTGGTCGCAAACGGGTATTTCTGCTGCGCCACCACCAACGGAATCTCGATGTTGCGGTCCAACCCGTTTTCCCCGAAAAATCCCCCCTTCGCTTTTTCAAATACACCCACCACGCGATACTCCGTCCCATCCACGCTCAACGCTTTATCCACCGCCACCCCGTCCGGAAACAACGCCTCAGCCACGCTCGCCCCAATCACACAAACTTTCAAGCCCCGGTTCGCCTCGTCCACCGTAAACACCCGCCCCGCCCTCATCTCCCTCGGCTGCACCAGATACGAATTCGCGCTCCGCCCCTGCAGCCCGATCGTGTCACTTTCAAATCCCGGCACCTTCGCCGACAAAGCCTTACCGCCCTGTACCGTCGGGATGAATACCGAAACCGACACCCGCTCAATCGCCGGGCTCGTCTGTTCGATAAATGCCGCATATTCAGCCCGAATCGGCCGCCGCTTCTGCTCCTTCGGCGTTCCGCCTGAATTCGGATCCCCAGAAAACCGCGAGATGAAGATCGAATCCGGCCCAAACTCTTCGAAAAACGTCACGATCCCCGCCCGCAAACCCGTTAACAGACTCGCCACCGTCACCACCGTCGTGATCCCGATCACGATCCCCAGAATCGTCAATCCCGACCGGAACCGGTTCGCCCATACCGATTCCGCCGCCAACTTGATCGTCTCCGCTACCGGTACACTCATACTTACTCCGCCCGCAACGCCTCAATCGGATCCATCCTTGCCGCCCGCCGCGCCGGATACCACCCCGATATCAGACCCACCCCGCTCGACACAAACACCGCCAGCACCACATACGGCCATGTAATCCGCATCTTCGCCTCCAGCACCGAGATCAGCACCTCCACCAGCCCCCAGGCCACCGCAATCCCCATCAGCCCTCCCATCGCCGAAATCAAAAAACTCTCCGCCAATACCAGTACCTGTATGTCCGCGCTCCGCGCCCCCAACGACTTCCGGATCCCAATCTCCTTGGTCCTCTCCGTCACGCTCACCAGCATGATGTTCATAATTACAATCCCTCCCACTACCAGCGAAATCATCGTCACCGGCACCACCACCACCCGGATCAGCCCCAAAATGTTATCGACAAAACCCCGGATCGAATCTGGCGTCAAAAAGTCGAAGTTGTCTTCCTTGGTCGGCCCCAAATGGTTCTTCACCCGCATCGCCACCCGCGTAGTCTCCAGTGCCTCATTCAGGCTCAAACCCATGCCGGGTCTCGCCCGCGCGAAGATCCCCATCGACCTCGCCGGCCCATACAATTTCTCAAAGGTCTGATCGGGAATATAAACCGAATTATCCTGGCTCCGCCCAAAACTCGAGCCCAACTTTTCCTGCACCCCCACGATCACAAAGTCGTAACCCCGCAGCTTGATCGTCTGCCCCAGCGGACTCGCCCCTGGGAAGAAATACGTCCGTATCTCGTCCCCCACCACTGCCACAAAAGCCTTGTTCTTCTCTTCCTGTTCCGTGAAGTACCGGCCATCCACCACCCCAACATCCCGGATCTCCGCCAGCGCCGCCGCGGTACCCAGAATGTTGCAGCCCTCCAAGGTCAATTCATCCCGCTTCACGTCATCCACGCGCTGCGCATAGGGGCTGTACAGCACCTCCTCCCCCGTCGTTTCCCGCAGATAATTCAAATCCTCCCGCTTCAACTGCCGGTTGTTGCGCAACCGTGCCGCCCGCTGCTTCGGCGTTAGCCTCCCCACATTCGCAATCTGCGCCAGCAGGTAGCTCTCCGTGCCGAACGCCTTCGACGTTGTCTCCTCCGCCGTCATCCCCAATCCCTCTATCCCCGCCCCCACCAGGATCACGCTCGCTACCCCAATCACCACTCCCAACAACGTCAAAAAGCTCCGCAACCGGTGCGCCTTGATGCTGTCAATCGCCAGTGAAATCGCCGTTAAAAATGAAGTCGACACAAATGTTCTTTGTTAGAGTGCCTGCTTACTTAAAAGATCCTCAATCACTTGAAAATCCGCAGCCTCTACCTTTAGATTAGCTGACTGTACTACGCCTTCGATCTGCCCCGGGTTCCGTAATCCCACAATCGCTCCCGTCACCGCCGGGTTCCGCAACGTCCACGCAATCGCCAATTCCCCCACTGAGCAGCCGTACCGCGACGCCATCGGCCGCAACTCCTCCACCATCTCAAGCGTCGCCGTCAACCGCGGCTCCTGAAAGTACGGGCTCCGCCCCCGAAAATCATCCCCAGGAAGGTTCTGCACCCTTTCCTTCGTCATCTTCCCGCTTAACAACCCGTTCTTCATCGGCGAATACACGATCACGCCCACGTTCGTCGCCGCCGCATGCGGCAAAATGCTCTCCTCAATTTCCCGCTGCACCAGCGAATACGGCGGCTGCAGAGAACTGATCGGCGCAATCGCCTGCGCCCTCTTCATCTGCGCCTCACTGAAGTTCGATACCCCAATCCACCTCACCTTGCCCTCTTCCTTCAACCGCGCCATCGCCTCCCAGCCCTCTTCCACATCCTCGTCCGGCTCCGGCCAGTGCATCTGATACAAATCGATCACGTCCACTTTCAGCCGCCTCAGGCTCGCCTCCAACTCCTGCCTCACCGACTCCCGCTTCAGCCTCTTGCCAATTTGCCCCTTCTCATCCCATACCCGCCCGCACTTCGTAAACACATACGGCCGACTCCTCCTCCCCGCCAGCGCCTTCGCCACCACTTCCTCGGAATGCCCTAGTCCATATACCGCCGCCGTGTCCACCCAATTCATCCCTGCCTCCAGCGCCGCTTCAATCGCCGCCACCGAATCCTGATCGTCCTGTGGCCCCCACCCGAAAGCCCAACCTCCCCCTCCTATCGCCCATGCCCCAACGCCCAGCATCGTGATGTCCATATCCGTGTTTCCCAGTCGTCTTCTCTGCATTCCCCCGTAGTTTACCGAATCCTCGTCTTTCATTTTTCCTTATGCCGCTAGTAAAGAAGTCCTAGAACAAAACCGATTTTCTATGAGATGGCTGAGGGATTGACTAGAATTCTCCATCCCGCACACTGGATACATACTGCGTGGAATACCTTAAGCCCGCGCCGTCATCAAGTCTGGAGGAAATTTTGACCACTCTGCAATTGCCAAGCGCTCTACTCCCAAGTTCGCAATCCGCTACTTCCGCCCCCTCGCGGCAGGAAAGCCAATTGTCGGTCGAATGCGTGCCTGGCCTGCTTGCCGATATTCGGGATTTTGTCGCCACTACCTACTACAGCAAACACGAGCACGGCGTCGATCTCGGCGGCATCCTCCTCGGTCAGCGCGACGGTGACCGCCTCTTGGTCCTTTCCTGGGTACCCATCGAGCGAGGCTCCGATGCCACCGCTCACTTTTACCTCAACCCCTCCGATGAGCGAAGCCTCTCCCAACAACTCTCCCGCCTGGATCAATCTCATCATGTCCTTGGCTGGTTCCGCTCGCGCAACTCCGGCACCCTCCGCGCCGAAGATCATGATCGCGATCTGCATCAAAAATTCTTCCCCGGCGCACCCCTTCTCTTGATCATCCGCCCATCCCACCAGCGCCCCTCCGATGCCCACTTCTTCATGCTGTCATCGGACTCAACCTTTCTGCCCATCAACAAACTGCAATTGCTCCCCCCGCAAATTCCCGGCGTCTCTTTATCTCCCACCCACGCCGCTCCTGCTTCCCACCGCACCGCCTGGACTCTCCGTTCTGCCCTGTTTCAAGCGGTCACTTTGTTCGCGGTTTTCTCCCTTACCCTTTTTTGTTCCCTCCTGGTCCTCCAGTGGTTTGAGCTCGCCAATCGCTCTCTTCCCAAGGAAACGCTCAACATCCAAATCAAGAATACTGGCGCGGATCTGAACGTTACCTGGAACAACTCCGCGTCCTCCATCCTGTCCTCCGACGCCGCCCAAATCAGCTTCGGCGGCGAGAAACTAAAACTGAGTCGTTCTGAACTGATCCGCGGATCCCTCCAACTTCCCATGAAGACCGGAACTCTCGAGGATTTCGAGATCAGCCTCAAGGTGGGCAATCGGGAAGAAGTCGCCCGCATCATCCCTTCGCTCCGCTAATTTCTTGCAACATTAGCCTTGCCGCCCGAATCTCATCTGTTGAAAGACAATCGATCTTTCCTAAGTAAACAGGAGAACTTCAATGAAGAAGGCTATTCTTTCCACTTTTCTGCTTCTGACCTCGGCCAGCTTTAGCTTTGCCGCTGATATCGTCGACACCGCCGTCGCTGCCGGTTCTTTCAAGACCCTCGTCAGCCTCGTCCAAAAAGCAGGCCTTGTCGAAACCCTGAAAGGCGCGGGCCCCTTCACCGTCTTCGCCCCCACCGACGAAGCCTTTGCCAAGGTCCCCAAGGCCACCCTCGACATGCTCGCCGCCAACCCCGACAAGCTGAAGACTGTGCTCACCTACCACGTCGTCGGCGCCAAAGCCATGGCCGCTGACGTCAAGTCTGGCCCGGTCACCACCGTCAGCGGTCAAAAGGCCAAGCTCACCGCCAAGGGCGGTAAGGTCATGATCGACAAGGCAAACGTGGTAAAGGCTGACATCGGCTGCGATAACGGTGTCATTCACGTCATCGACGCCGTTGTCCTGCCCAAGCTCTAATCTCTCCCCTCCGATCATCATTAAAGAAGCCCGCTTTTCTCGAGCGGGCTTTTTTCTGTTACACCCTCAAGCTCTTACCCGTCATCTCCGGCGGCTTTTCAATGCCCAGCAGATCGAGAATCGTCGGCGCCAGATCCCGCAGACTGCCGCGTTCCCCAGCCGCCTCCGTCCTCAACTTCCTTCCCTCGCTCTCCACTACGACCACCGGTACCGGATTCGTCGTGTGATACGTATGCACACCCTTCGTCACCGGATCGATCATCGTCTCCGCGTTGCCGTGGTCCGCCGTGATGATCCACGCATAGCTGCCATGCCCCTCGAGCGCCGCGCCGATCCGGCCCAGACACTCATCGGCTGTCTCCACGGCTTTCTTCGCCGCTTCAAACACCCCCGAATGCCCCACCATGTCCGGATTCGCGAAGTTCACCACGATCACGCCATACGCCTTCGCCTCGATCGCCCGCACCACCACATCGCACACCCCGGCCGCCGACATCTCCGGCATCAGGTCGTAGGTCGCCACCTTCGGGCTCGCCACCATCTCCCGCGCTTCTCCCTCGTACGGCTTTTCCACGCCGCCATTGAAAAAGAACGTCACATGCGGATACTTCTCCGTCTCGGCCACGCGCAGGTTCTTCACACCCCGCTTGCTCAGCCATTCGCCCAAAACATTTTCATGCGACTCTGATTTGAATACATACGGGTGCGCGAAGGTCCGGTCATACTGCGTCATCATCGTGAAGCGTAAGTTCCCGTCCCGCGTCAGCCGCTCGGTGATCTCCCGCGCCCGGTCCGCCCGGAAGTTGAAGAACAAGCAGCTGTCGCCCGGCTCGATCAGCCCCACCGGCTGCCCCGCCTCATCGACGATCGTCACCGGCTCCACAAACTCATCCGTCACTCCCGCCGCATAGCTCTCCGCCATCACTGCCGCCGCCGACGAGTTCCTCCTGCCCGCCCCGGTCGTCATCGCCAGCGCCGCCTTCTCCACCCGCTCCCACCGCTTGTCGCGGTCCATCGCGTAATAACGGCCCATCACCGAGGCGATCTTCGCTCCGCTCAGGTTCTTTTCCAGTTCCGCCAAATAGCCCGCCCCGGACTGCGGCGGCGTATCCCGCCCGTCCATGAAGCAGTGCACATACACTTCACTGACGCCCTCCCGCCGCGCCATCTCGAGCAGCGCGTACAGGTGCGTGTTCATCGAGTGTACGCCCCCGTTGCTCAACAGCCCCATCACATGCAGCCGCCGCGTCTGCATCGCCGCCTTCAATTCCGGTAACGAAAACAACTCACCCGTCTCGATCGCATAATCGATTCGCGACACATCCATCCGGATGATGCGGCCCGACCCGATGTTCAGATGGCCCACTTCACTGTTGCCCATCTGCCCCACCGGCAACCCCACCCACGGCCCAGAAGCCTCGATCAGCGTATGCGGGTTCACCGCCCACAGCCGGTCAAAGTTCGGCTTGTGGGCGGCGGCCACCGCGTTTCCTTCCGTTTCTTCCCGCCAGCCAAAGCCGTCGAGAATCGTCATTACCACCAGTTCCGGCTTACTCATTACTGCTTGAACGCCTTCTTGCCGGCATACTTCGCCGACGAGCCCAGTTCCTCCTCGATGCGCAACAACTGGTTGTATTTCGCAATCCGGTCCGTGCGCGACGCCGACCCCGTCTTGATCTGCCCGCAGCCCGTCGCCACCGCCAAATCCGCGATAAACGTGTCCTCCGTCTCCCCCGACCGGTGGCTCGCCATCGACGTATAGTTCGCCGCTGCCGCCATCGCCATCGCCTCCAGCGTCTCCGTCAGCGTCCCGATCTGATTCACCTTGATCAGTATCGAGTTCGCGATCCCCTGTTCGATGCCCCGCGCCAGGATCGACGTGTTCGTCACGAACAAATCATCGCCCACCAGCTGGATCTTCTTGCCCAGCCGCTCCGTGATCGTCTTCCAGCCATCCCAGTCGTTCTCATCGAGACCGTCCTCGATCGAAATGATCGGATACTGCTTCACCCAGCTTTCCCACAGCGCCACGATCTCATCCGAGTTGTACTCGCTGTTGTCGCTCTTCTTGAATACATACTTGCCTTTGGTCTTGTCGTACATCTCCGAGGCCGCGCAATCGAGCGCCAGCGCGATCTGATCCCCCGGCTGATACCCCGCCTTCACCACCGCCTCGAGAATCACATCCACCGCTTCCTGGTTCGACTTCAGGCTCGGCGCAAACCCGCCCTCATCCCCCACGCTCGTCGAGTAGCCCTTCTTCTTCAACACTCCCTTCAGCGTGTGAAACACTTCCGCCCCCATCCGCAGCGCTTCCTGGAAGCTCGACGCCCCCACCGGCGCAATCATGAATTCCTGCGGATCGACGCTATTGTCCGCATGCGCCCCGCCATTGAGAATGTTCATCATCGGCACCGGCAGCGTCGAGGCATTCACCCCGCCCAGATACCGGTAGAGCGGCGTCATCTGGCTCGCCGCCGCCGCCCGCGCCGTCGCCATCGACACCGCCAGCAGCGCATTCGCCCCCAAATTCGCCTTGTTGTGCGTCCCGTCAAGGGAAATCATCAGCCGGTCGATCTCGGCCTGCCGCGTCGCATCGAGCCCCTCCAGATTCTTCGCCAGCACCTCGTTGATGTTGGCCACCGCCCGCAACGTCCCCTTCCCTAGATAGCGTTCCTTATCGCCATCCCGCAACTCCACGGCTTCATGCTCGCCGGTCGAGGCCCCGCTCGGCACCGCCGCCCGGCCCATCGATCCGTCCGCCAGCAACACATCCGCTTCCACGGTCGGGTTCCCGCGCGAATCCAAGATCTCGCGTCCCATGATTTTTACAATTTCGGTCATTACTCTAATTGTCGCGTATGTCTGGCGGCAATATGATGTGCCCTCGCCAGGCTATTTCTGTTCCTTTGCCTCCTCTCCCAGGCCGTCCTGCCTGAACCGCACCCCATCCACGCCCTCGATGCCGCCGCCCTGCATCACAATGCCTTCCTCGGCCTCGTCAATCAAAGCTCCACCACTTGCGTCGTCCATCCCATTCGCGAACAACTCCGCTTCGATCTCTCCCAGCGCATCGTTGGCATCGGCGAACCCGGCGGCATGCTCGCGCCTGCGTCAATCACAACGGACTCATCCTCCTCATCAGCGGCAGCCTCCACGGCTGCCTTGTCGACGTCCATCCCCGAAATGGTTCCGCCCAGTTCCCCCCCCGGCGCCATGGCAAACCCCACGATCACCGCATCGCGGTGGCGGCCTCAATCAGGACAACTCACCCGGCCTCGTCCCCGCCTCCACCCGCGCTCATGGCCCCAGCCTTCGCTTAGCCCTCGGTCACCCCGGCGGATCCTCCACCCGCATCAACACCAGCACAAGACGCAAAAGGCCAACATCGCCCGATCTCGAATTGCTTGATTCCAATCTGGACAGCCTTCTCGCCGCACTCCCCCGCACCGGCGAACCAAACAGCAACCCCTTGATTCTGGGCAACAGCAACCGCATATCCTGGCTATCGGGTCAGCAACCGCCCCACCTCACCGCCGCGCCCCCCTCTCCCTCGACGCCGCTTCCCACCATAACCCCACACCCGATTTGCTGCCCGCCGGCAACCTTCTTCACTGCTGGCAATCCTCAGTCCCTTGACGGGGACCCTTGCACCGGATTCTCATAGAGCTTCCTCGAGTCCACCACGGCCCCTAACTCAGCCATACGCTTGCCGCTTACCAGCACAACCTTGTGCTTCGCTCTGATCTTCTCAAACTCGACGGTAATCCCCTCATAGCCGCGGGCGTCCCGGTATGTCACCGAAACCAGCACGTTCCAGTCTCCGTCATCAGAACCCGTATCCATCACCTTGAACTCCTTCATGAGTCCCTGCTCCACGGCGATCGTGTCCATCGCAAACCAGTTGCGGACAATAAACTCCTTGAGATTCTCGCGATTCCCCGGCGTGGCCTTCAAGAACGTCAGCTCCACGGCACGCAACGGAACTTGCTTCACTTCCTGCGGGCACAGTTCGCTTGCTCCGGCCAACAGGCACAGTATTCGCGGCAGAAACCAGTTCCGGCGCCTCACGTATCCATTCGCGTTTTGCTGAACCATCATCGCCTCTCTCACGAATTCAGATGCGTATTGATCCGCTCAATCGCCTCATCGATCTCCGCCGTCGTCTTGAATCCGATCGTCACCGCGTCCACCTTGCCGAACTTCATCACGAACTTCACCGACGCATCCCGCTGTTCCGGCGTGATAAACCGTCCCTCACCCATGATCTTCATTCCTAACACGCCCGTGCCCTGCCCGTGCACCCGCTCGATCGTCGGATACACTTCCTCTCTCACCCCCGGCGCGTTCGCCTCATCCTTCAGATTGTCCATCCGCGTCCCGTCATGGTTCACCCGCATCAGCGCCACATCGAGCCACGGGTTCCCGCTATAAGCCCGAATCGGCATCAGCCCGTGCCCCGAACACCCATGGCACCGGATAATCTGCTTGTGCTTGGCCTCGCTGAACGCATCCCGCAGCCGCTCCAGATCCTTCGGCCACGTCACCGTCTTCACGTTGTGCAACAGCAGTATGTCGAAGTAATCCGAATTCAGTTCCCGCCGAAACCGGTCAATATCCGCCATCGGGTTGTAGCCCTCGTTCGCCTCATTCTGCCACCGCAGCTTCGTCATCAGCCGGTAGCTCTCCCGCGGAATCCCCCGCAACGCCTCGGCCAGCATCTCGTGCATCTGATCGTAGTTATCCGCCGACTCAAAAAACCGGATCCCCCGCTCATAGGCATGCCGCACCAGCCGCGTAAATTCCTTCTGGCCCAAATTCCGCTGCACCCGCCCGCCATTGGTCCCCGTTCCAAACGCCAGCCGCGTCACCTTCACGCCGCTCTTGCCCAGCGTCACCCAGTCCGTCGCGCTCCGTTTTGCCGCCTTTACTTCCGGCAGCATCGTCGCGGCGGCAGCCCCCGCGCCCAGTCTCAAAAAGTTACGGCGGTTCGTATTCAGCATGGCGCTATTCTATGGCCATTTCTCCGCCTTGCCAAGCCCCCTGCCCAGCCCCCTGTCGTTAGCACGCTAGTTGTCCGGTGGAGTTAACACGCTAGTTGTCCGGTCCCAACCGGGAGGGCGACGCTGGCGTAGTGGAAACGATCCAGATGTTGCCCGCCCGAGAAACGGAGCGGATGATGAAACTACAAGACGTG
>JAINDK010000036.1 GCA_019931185.1 Bryobacter sp. CoA8 C33 | reverse complement strand
GGCGGCGACGCGTTCGGCGGCGCCGAGATAGGTTTGGTGGACGATGCGGGGTTTGCCGTCGACGCGGGCGCTTTCGACGACGTAGTAGTAGAGAGTGTTGGCTTACTTCTTGGCGATGAGGGAGGCCATACAGGGTAATACTACTATGGATCGATCGGGAATGAAAATCAATTGAGTAGGCCGAGGGTCGTCAGCAGAGTCACACCGAAACAGGGTAATACGAATAAAAGCGGCTCGAGAACATGGTATCCCCTTGCGTTTCCAGCGCTTACCCGGTCACCGCGAATCGCACGACAGCGGTTCGCAGTAAACTCCCGTTAGAAGAAGTGCAGGGCCTACGCCGATAATCAGCATAGCCAGAAACGACAGCCCGGCTGCCATCAACGCACCTGTCCACTCAATTCGGTAGTCGACGCTGGCCGCAGTAGGCGGCAGAAAGTATGCGAACTCTTGGGTGCTCAAAGCAACATGCCGAACGTCCATCAGTGCGATAACAATGCCAGCGATACCTCCTGCGCTCGCCAAAATGAAGCTTTGAAGGGTTCGAACCCGGGAGCGTCAGCCTATTGAGGGTGCGACGGTTTATCTGATGCGCAAGAGTATAAGTTCGAAAGAACGAGTACTGTACACCGCGCAATCGGTGGCAACCGCCAAGGACGGTTCATTCCTGTTGGAAGATATCAAACCAGGCAAGTACTACCTGCTCTGCAGCCCACCCAGAAATCCCAGTGGAAAAACTGCACTCGCGCCGACTTTCTTCCCGGCGAGTGTTTCCGACCAAGACGGTTTGGCTCAATTCCTTCGGTACTGAATCAAATGTTGACTGAATGAGATTGGACAGTCAATAGCTTGGGGAGTAACGGGCGCGAGCCCGATAGTCCTTGCGATGACCTCTCTCGGCAAGGGTATGAGAAAGATCTGCTGAACCCGGCAAAGACGGCCAGGAAACCGAGATGGACGCAGTGCTTGGTTGGGGTCCGCGTCGCCGCTTGGATCGCCGTGAGCGCGATGGCGATTTGCAGCATGGACCCGATTTGCCAATCCGGGAAATTGCACGGTGCACGGGCATAGCTTTGTTCGATACGCGAAGTGGTGGACGGCGGCCAGCAAGGCATGCCCCGTCGTCGCTCCGATCACGATTTTGCAGCCCGGCCCACATTCGTGATCGCATGACCAAGAATCGGTTTTACGCCAATCACCAGCGACGGAATTCCGCCTGGTTCAGCCAGTAGCCCCCAGGTCCGCTTCCTGATCACGAGCCGCCGCCAAGGCGCGGGTGGGTGCGGCGACCGGCTCCAGATCCACTGCTTCAGGATCCGGACACGGTCCCAATTGGCCGCCTTTCAATTTCTCAATGCGACAGTTGGGCTCCATGGCCTGTAATGCCAAACTACGAAGCCCCTGTTCGAAATCGTCAGTCCCGGTTTAATGCTTTCACACGGAAAAAAGGTTTCTCTTTTTCCCCGGGCTCCATCTGAAAATCCTGCGAAGTCTTCGCCGCATCATAATCCCGCCAAAGCCACGGCAGCGCCAGCGGAATTTCCGCATTCCCCTGCGCCGTCGAATGTGGTCCGGAGCCCCACACAAAGCGGAAATCGTACTCCTTGAATTTCAGTGAATTTGCCATTTGAATGTTCTGCAGCGGCCAGGAACCGTGCACGTTTTCCAAATCCTCGCTCCCATCGGAGAGATAGACGCGTATGTTGCGCCGCGGTTGTTTCCGGATCGCGAAAGGAAAGATGTTGCCGCCATCGAGCTCCCCCGGCTTCCACTGGATCGAGGTAAAGCTCCCGATCCGGGAGTAAACCCGCGCGAATTGCTCAGGCTTCCACCAGGCGGCGTTGAAGGCGCAGATGCCGCCCGAGCTTTCCCCCGCGATCGCCCGCGAGTAGCCGTCCGTGCGCAGCTTCCATTTTGCGCTCACGGCGGCAAGAATCTCCTCCAACAGATAGCGCGAGTATTTGTCCGTGTAGGTGTCGTAAAGAACGCTGCGCATCCGCCGTTCCCCAACCAGCCCCGGAGACACGAAGACATGGAGCATCGCGGGAATCTTTTTCTGGTGCACGAGGTTGTCCAACTGGATCAGCAGCCGGTTCGGTGCATCACGGCGCGCATACTTGTCCCCGTCCTGCCAAACCATGACGGGCAGCGCCGTGCGGCCGTCATACTGCGCCGGCGCGTACACCCAATAATCGCTTTGCATCTCCTCATACAGCCGGCTGGTCGCCGTAAACTTTTCGCTGATCTGGCCCTGCGGCACACCCGCTTGCTCATAGGCTTCCGGCCCGAAGGCTGGCAAGTCGAGCCGTCCGCCAAATCGCTTTCCCTCGACAAGGTAATGAAAGATATGCGAGGTATACAAAGGCAGCTTGGCCTGGCCGACGAAAAAAGGCCCAGCTTTTTTCATTGGCGCCGCCGGAACGTCATTGACGAGCAGGCGAGGGGCTTTCTCCGCCCGGATCGCGAATAGTGCATCGGCGCCCACGGTGAGAGCCGCCGTGCCCTTGTCGAGCTGCTCGGCGCTGAAGAACGCGGTAAGGGCCTGTTGGAATTCAACCGAGCCCGGCTTAGCGGCAAGTTGCAAAACTCGCCCGGCATCGGGCCTCTGGGCCCAAAGCGGCATGAGAAAGAAAAAAGCAAGTGTTGGTCGCAACATAGGACCCTATGATGCTAAGGCAGATAGCCGCGCTGCGCAATACGAGTTCCGCTCGCCAGGGAAGATTCTTCCTCCTGCCAGGAAACGCCGGAGGCCCCTACCCAGCGGTTGTAGAAGTTCATCAGCGCGCACACCGTCATGGCATCGTAAATCGTTTCGTCCGCCCAGCCCGATTTGCGCAGCTTGCGGATGTCGCTTTCCTCAATGTCCTGAGCTTCCAGATTGACCTGCACAATGAATTCCAGCAGTTGCCACTCCGCGTCGCTCAACGCGGCATCCCCTTCCAGCACGGCGCCGATGAAGGCCTGCCCCTTGCCTTTCTTCACCCGGCCCTCTCCCTCAAACAGCAGGGCCGCTGCCTGGGCGTGCGCATCCCGGCAGAAGGAGCACTCGTTGCCTTCACTCGTGATGGTTGCGATCAGTTCACGAAAGCCGGGGGAAAGCTTCGAGGGTCCGCGCATCACCTTGTGCGTGAATTGATTCAGTAAATCGGTGGCATCCGGCCGGAACGCCAGCAGATGCATGATGCCGGGCACTTCTTTTTTCGCTCCGCGCAGGGCAGCGATCGATTTGGCGTAGTGACCGCCTGAGGAGGACGTGAATTCAATGCCGGGGAGGAACGTGTCGGCCATCTCCACAGTCTAAAGGATCGGCGGGCCGAACGACGGGGCGATGTCCGCTCCTTTCTCAATTCGCGCGAGAAGCGCGAACAGTTCCTCGGCGCTGATCGGCTTGCACAGATAGGCGTCCATGCCCGCCTCCAGACACATTTCCGCGTCGCCTTTCAAGGCCAGCGCCGTCAGCGCAATCACCGGGGTCCGCCGCCCCATGCCGGCTTCCTTGCGCCGGATCTCGCGCGTTGCCGCAAAGCCATCCAACTCCGGCATCTGCACATCCATCAAGATGGCCTCGTAGTGCTCCCGCGCTAGTGCTTCGAGCGCCAACCGCCCATTGTTCACCGCCGTCACGCGATGGCTGTCCTTTTCGAGAATTCGCTGTATCAGAATCCGATTGACTTCGTTGTCCTCGGCCAGCAGCACGCGCATTGCGCGCGCCGGCTTGAGTAGTGCGGGCGGCGGTGGCGGCGCCATGGCCGCCGCCGCGGCTGAGAGCCGGAGGCGAAAGAAGAACTTGCTGCCTTGTCCCGGCTTTGAGTCCACCTTCAGTTCCCCGCCCATCATTCGCACCAGTTCCTTTGAAATGGAAAGTCCCAGCCCCGTGCCGCCAAAGCGGCGCGTCGTCGAGGAATCCGCCTGGCTGAATGCCTCGAAAACAAGCCGCTGCTGCTCCGGCTCAATCCCGACACCGGAATCAACAACGGCGAAATCCAGATCATAGCGGCCCTCTTCCTCTTGACCGCTCCTGATCTCCAGACGTACAAACCCCGTCTCGGTGAACTTGACGGCATTTCCGACAAGATTCATCAACACCTGCTGCAGACGCACCGGATCGCCATGAAACAACCCCGGCAACCCTTCCTCGATCTCGCGCTGCAACGCGATGCCTTTCGCCTCCGCGTTCAGCGCGAACAGCTCCATCGATCGCCGAGCCACCTCGCCGAGGTCGAAGGGAATGACCTCCAGCTTCAACTTGCCGCTCTCGATCCGGCTGAAGTCGAGAATATCGTTCAGGATCGCAAGGAGATTGCGGGCTGAGTTGCGCGCCATCGTCAGACTATCCCGCTGCTCCGCGCTGAGATTCGTCGCCAGGGCGAGTTCGGTCATGCCCAGAATCCCGTTCATCGGAGTCCGAATCTCATGGCTCATATTCGCCAGAAACTGGCTGCGGGCCCGCGCGCTCAACTCCGCCTGCCGCCGTGCCTGATAAAAACGCTGCGCGAAAAACAGCACGATCAGCAACAGGCCGATCAGCGCCCAAAACAGATTCTGCAGCAATTGATTCCGCTCCCGAGAGCGATCCAGCCAAAGAATGAAGGCCGAATCCGTCCGGTGCAGCAACCGCCACCGCACCGCGATATCCACGATTTCTCCCGAGTCCGCCATCGTGTCGATGGCAGCGCGCAGCCGCATCGCAACCCTTTCGTGTCCGCTGTCCGCACCAATAGCAAAGGACCGGGATGCCTCCTCGAGCAGCAGCGAACCGAGTTGCATGGGCGGACAAGCACCGGGCCGGTTGAGCGTTACACCCTCCGCGATCCGGTAATCCAGCAGCGCCACATCCAGCTTGCCGAGACACATCGCTTCAAACGCTGCCTCCGGTTTCGAGAAGACCTCAATGCGCAGATCTTGCGGAAAAGACACGTCCGGCGTGTAACGGCGCATCGGCGAAGTCAGCGCCAGCGAGCGTCCAGCCAGATCCTGGATGGAGCGAATCGGAAGGGAGGCTGGGAAGTACAAAATCGTGCCCACGCGCCACCAGGGTTCGGTGAGAAAGATCGTCTTGTGACGCTCTGCGTACGCCGTCACAAAGGGCCAGATATCCGCCAGGCCGGCGGCAAAGCTTCCCTCTGGTCCCTTTGCCGTGTGCACCCATTCCAGTTCGTAGCCCGCGAGATCGGCCGCCCGGTTGAGTACTTCGATCGCAAAACCGGCCGCTTTTCCTTCCAACCAATAGTTAAATGGGTAACTGTCGTTGGTGCCAATCCGCACTTTGGGCCGGGGAGCGCAGGAATTGCAAAGCAGGACCATGATGGCACAGCAAATCGCCGACCTCAAATCCATCATCTATCCCCCAGACTTTGTGAATCGTGCTGATCAAGACCTTAGCTTATCGTACGGCGCAGCCCATCGAGCAGCACGGCCTCGGCCTCGTGTCCAACCCGCGACACAATGCTGGTCTCATAGCCCTTTTCCGGATACGCGGCAGCCGTGCCGATGTACATCGGGCCGTAGTCGCCATAGGCGGCCATCGCCGTCCACTGTCCTCGCAATTCCCGCGCTCCCGCCAGTTGGTATTCGACAAAAGCCTCGCCCGGAAAGTGAAACAACCCCGCCTCATTAAGCCGCAAGGTCTGCAACAGGATGTTCGGTCCACGCTGCTGGCACTGCTGCCACCACGCTAGATACCGCGCGCTGCTCGCGCGCTCACGCGCACTCGATTTGGGATTCTCGAGCACTCCCCGGATCGCCCCCTCGCTGAATTCCACCCCCGTTCGGTGTGCCAATCGCACCCCCTCGCTCTTGACCGAGATCCGGCCAACCGCTTCGCGCCGCGCCGTGGCCAGCGATTGCTTCATCGCCGCGGCAATGCGCGACGCTAGCACTTCCCGGTTCCCCGGTGCCCCATCGTTGTACTTGCCCGCGCCGATGTTGCCCGCCGCACCCGTGAAGTAGACATGGAATCCCGGCATCGACTCCCGCGCCAAGCCCACGAAGTCCGGATGCATCACCCCCTTGCCGTAAAAAGACATCGGATGCGTCGCGTAATAGTGCAGACTCGCCAGCGGCCGCTCCCCGTCCCAGAACGAAAGTGTTTTCAGCAGCGGATCGATAACTCCCTCCGGCGCACCACAGTAAACAGAATTCCGGCACGCCGTGAACCGTTGGAACACAAACGTTTTTCCGTCCGGGGAAAGGATGCGCCGGTTGGACGCCACCTTCTCCACCGTCGCTTGACTCAGAGACCAATGCGTTGCCACCACCGGCCGTGCCCCGCGAATCGCTGCCGCCACCCGCCCCCGCGCTGCCTGGCAGAACTCCGCCGGACCCACAATTCCACCCGGCGCCAGCCGCGCCGCCCCGTCATCATCCCCCGGCGCATCGTGCTGGTGCACCGTATGCACCATCACCCGGTCCGCCGTCGTCCGCGCCGACAGGGCCAGTGTCTCGCGCCAGCCCCGGTGTGATTCGCCCCCAATGCCAAGCCAGTCCACCGCGCACAATACAACCGGCGCCTGTCCGCTCGGATAGAGAACGACGCCCTTAGCCAGCAGCGGCCGCTCCATGCGCTCGGCCGGCGCCACCAGCGAGTAACAAAGCGCCGAGCCGGCCGGCGGCGTCACATCGACAGAAAAAGTGGAAATGCGCAGCGTGGGCCGGGCAGCGAATGCCGGGGCCGCGAAGAATAGGTGGCGTCTCGTCCACATGCCTCTCCATGATAGTCTCTTGGTTGAGCCCAGAGCCGAATTTTGAAGGACTTGCACGGAGAAAAATATGCCGCGTCCCCAATCCCCCCTGCCCCAGTGCCACCAGATGCAACGCCGCCACTTCCTGAAGACGAGCGCCGCCCTGCTGGCCATGAACCAGTTCCCTCATCATCTCTATGCCGGCCCCCAAAAGAACGCGCAGGACCGCGTTTTGCTCGGTCCCGCCAAGGTGCCCGTTTCCCGCCTCGCCATGGGCACCGGCACCAATGGCGTCGGCGGCAGTTCCAACCAGACGAAAAAGCTCGGCTTCAAGGGCGTTTCTGAACTCTTTCGCGCTGCCTACGACCAGGGCGTCTTCTTCTGGGATTCCGCCGATCAATACGGCAGCCACCCCCACCTCAAGGAAGCGCTCAAGACCGTATCCCGTGAGAAGGTCACAATCCTGTCGAAAACCCACGCCGTCACTGCCGCCGAAATGCGCGCCGACCTCGACCGCTTCCGCAAGGAAATCGGCACCGATTACATCGACATCGTCCTGCTGCATTGCATGATGGATGACGATTGGGATCAGCGCCGCAAAGGCGCCATGGAAGTACTCGAAGAGGCCAAGCAGAAGGGCATCATCAAGACCAAGGGCGTCAGTTGCCATACGCTCGGAGCCCTGAAAACCGCCGCGAAAAGCCCCTGGGTCGAAGTCGACCTCGCCCGTTTCAACCCAGCCGGCGTCGCCATGGACGACAAGCCTGAAGTCGTTGCCGCCGTTCTCAAACAGATGAAAGCCGCCGGCAAGGGGATCATCGGCATGAAGGTGCTCGGAGCCGGTAAACTCCGCACCAAGGCCGACGAAGCCATCCAATGGCACTTGGCCCAAGGCCTGACCGACTGCTTCACCATTGGCAGCGAGTCCCGGGCCGAAATGGAAGATTTATTGAGAAAGATTCCGGCCGCCTCCACCCGCGGCTAGAGACCTTGAAAAGATTTTTTGAAGGAGAACGACAGAACATGATCAAGATCAAGAACCTGAAAATGTTGCTCGCCGCGGCAGGAGTCTGCGTGCTGGGTACGATGCTGGTCGCGCAGACGCCGAAAAAGAAAGGCGGAGCCTCGGGAATCCTGCAGCCACAAATGACTGTAGCCGCCGACGGCGGTGCCTATGACAAACCCATGGGCAAGATCGGCGCCGCCGTCAAAGCCGGCGAAGAGTGGTCGGCCACAACCCTCGGTGCGGCTGTCGATGGCAAGCCCAATCCCGGCGCCAAGTCCATCACCGTCGCCGGTGAAATCCTCGATTTCTCTTGCTACCTGCAAATCGGCAAGCATGGCGACAAGCACCGCGCCTGCGCCCAGAAGTGCTTCAAGGCCGGCCAGCCCATCGGCTTGCTGGCCGCCGACGGCACCATGTACATGCTGATGGAAGAAGAACACGATCTGCGCCGCGATGGCCTCACCGATTTCCGTTCCGCCGCCGTCGACCACGCCGCGCACATCATGGAAGTCACCGGCACCATGTGGGAACACAAGGGCGTCAAGGCCATCTACGTGCACGGCTACACCAAGAAGTAATCTCCCGCTGAGCTTTACCGTTATGTTGTACTCCCTGTTGAACAGGCTGGCGCTCGGCGCGCCAGCCTTCGCCTTGCTGGCCGCCGGCCCGGGTCTCGAAGTCCCTCTCGGCTTGTTGCCCCTGCAGTTTCCCGCCGACAATCCTTACTCGGTCGAAAAGCGTGAACTCGGCCGGTTGCTCTACTACGACAAACGGTTGAGCGCCGATGGCACCGTTGCCTGCGCGACCTGCCACGGACCGGAGAATGCCTTCACCGACGGCAAGCCCGTCTCTGATGGCATTCAGGGACAAAAAGGCGGCCGCAGCGCCCCGACTGTCTTCAACCGCGCCTACTCCCTCGCTCAGTTCTGGGACGGGCGGGCCAAGTCTCTTGAAGAACAGGCCGGCGGCCCGATTCAGAATCCAATCGAGATGGGCAACACCCACGCTGCCGTCGTCAAAACCCTGCAGTCTATCCCTGGCTACCGCGCGCGATTCAAACAAGCCTTCGGCACCGAGAACTTCGGCATCGAAGAAGTAACCAAGGCCATCGCCACCTACGAGCGCACTGTCCTCAGCGGAAACTCCCCCTACGACCGCTACAAAGCCGGCAACCGGAAGGCCATGAGCCCCGGCGCCATCCGCGGCATGGATGTCTATTTCAACAAGGCCAAGTGTGACCAGTGCCACGAAGGCATCAATCTCACCACCAACGCCTATCACAACCTGGGCGTCGGCGCCGACAAGCCAAACCCCGACCCGGGCCGCTTCGCCGTTACCAAGAACCCGGCCGACTGGGGCGCTTTCAAGACCCCGACCCTGCGCGAGATTGCCCGCACCGCCCCCTACATGCACGACGGCAGCCTCAAGACCCTTGAGGAAGTCGTCGATTTCTACGACAAGGGCGGCATCGCGAACAAGAACCTCGACGAACGCATGAAGCCCTTGAAGCTGAGCGCCGGCGAGAAGAAGGATCTCGTCGAGTTCCTTAAGGCCTTGAACGGTGAAGGCTGGCAGGCCAAGCTCACCCCCCCGGCGGTCTTTCCGCAATAACCAACGAAAAGGAATACCGATGACATCAAGACGGATCATGATGGGCGGCCTCGGCATCGGGGCCGCCTCCCTTTTGCTCGAAACCGGATGCGGCGGCGAGAAAAAGCGCGTAATCGGCGTCGTGCCCAAAGGCCGCGCCCACCTGTTCTGGCAGAGTGTGCAGGCCGGCGCCATCGCCGCCTCCCGCGAAACCGGCGTCGAAATCTCCTGGAACGGCCCAGCAACCGAGACCGACTTCAACGGCCAACTTCAGATCGTCGACTCGATGATCAACCGCCGCGTCGATGCCATCTGCCTCGCCCCGATCGACAAGAAGGCCATGGTCAGCGTCGTCGATCGCGCCGCCGCGCAAAAGATACCCGTCATCATTTTTGATTCCCCCGTCGACACGGAAAAGTTCATCAGCCAAGTGGCCACCGACAACTACGCGGCCGGGGCGATGGCCGCCGAACGCATGGGCGAAATCCTCGGCGGCAAGGGCGAAGTCATCGTCGTCGCCGTCCAACCCGGCGCCGCCTCTACTATGGCCCGCGAAAGTGGCTTCGAGGAAACCATCGCCAAGAAATTCCCCTCCATCAGGATCGTCGACAAGCGCTTCGGCATGGCCGATTACGCCAAGAGCCTCGCCGTGGCCGAAAACATGCTCACCGCTCATCCCCAGGCCGCCGGACTCTTTGCCTCCAATGAATCTTCGGCCGCTGGCGCCTCCCAGGCCCTCCGCGGTCGCGCCGGTACGAAGATCAAGATGGTCGGCTTCGACTCCTCAGCCCCCCTTGTCGAGGATCTCCGCAAAGGCCTCATTGATTCCCTTGTTGTCCAGCAGCCCTTCAAAATGGGTTATGAGAGCGTCATCGCCGCCGTCAACCACCTCGGCGGCAAGGCGGTCACCAAGATCAATAACCTCGAGCCGAAGCTCGTCACCGCCAACAACGTTGATACCCCCGAAATCCAGGCCCTCGTCAATCCCGATCTGAAAAAGTATCTGCCCTAGATCTCGCGGATCCGGATCTTGCGAAACGAGATCGGCTTGCCGGGATTGAACTGCAAGCCAATGTAGCCCTTGCTGCTGCGCCTGTCTTTTGTATCGACAACCAGTTGCCCGTTCATCTTCACCGTGACCCTCGGCCCGTGGTGCCGCACCTCGATCGTGTTCCATTCCCCGGCCCGGATCCGGTTCGGTCGCGCCTCGATGATCCCCACGATCGATCCTGTCCTATAGTCCTTGCGCTCATCGAAGATCTGCAGTTCATAGCCCGTTTCGTGTGGCTTGCCTTGGGACGCGCTGCGCAGAAACACTCCGCTGTTGCCGTCCGCCGTCGTCTTGTACTCGAGCTCCAACTCGTAGTCCGCATACTGCTTGTCCGTTCGCAGCCACGAATACGGGCCACGATCCACCACGATCGCCCCCGCTTCCACCCGGAAATTCGCACCCCCCTCATTCACCCAACCCGCGAGACTCTTGCCGTCGAAAAGCTCGATAGCCGAAATCAGCATTACACAAACAGGCAGCATAGCCTCATTGTATGGCGCGGGCTTGCGCTGCACGGCAGTCCCCCTCCCATCTCTCATTCGAGCGCAAACGCGTACAGTGAGTTACCCAAAGCCATGGCGAGATACTGCTTTCCGTCCACGGCATAAGTGATCGGATTCGAGCGAACCAGCAGGCTCGTCGCCTGAAACCGCCACAGTGGCGCCCCCGTCTTGGCGTTCAACGCAAAAATCTGGCCTTCGTTGGTGGCCCCGAAAACCAGGTTGCCCGCTGTCGACAAAACGCCCGACCACGGCGCCGAGTGCAGCTTATACTCCCAGGCCACTTCTCCGCTGGCCGGCTTGTAGGCCCGGATGAAGCCCTGTTCCTCCTCGCCGGGAATCGCCCGGTAGCCGCCCCCATCAAACCGTTCGCCCGGCTTATACACGGCCTCGCCCGTGTAATAAACCGAACCAGAATCACGGACCGCCACATAGAACAATCCCGTCACCGGCGAATACGCGGGGCTGTACCAGTTGTTGGCCCCCGCCACCGAAGGCCATACCTTCACGCCCTGCAGCGTCGGCGTCGTGCCTTCGATGCGGATCGGCCGTCCGTTGTCGTCCAATCCCTTCGTCCATGTCTGTTTCGCGTACTCCTTACCCAGTAAGAACTTGCCTGTCACCCGGTCCAGCACATAGTAAAAGGCGTTCCGATTGGGAAACAGTAGCAGCTTGCGCTTCTCCCCCCGCACCAACTCATCCACCAGCACCGGCACCTCGGTCGCGTCCCAGTCATGCACATCGTGCGGTGTGAATTGAAAGTACCACTTCAGCTTCCCCCTATCGGCATCAACCGCAATCAGCGAATCCGAATAAAGATTGTCACCCAACCTGACGTCCCCATTCCAATCCGGACCGGGGTTGCCCGTACCCCAATAAATCAGATTCGTCTCCGGATCAAAGGCCCCCGTCACCCACGTATCCGCCGCGCCCACCTTCCAGCTATCACCCTTCCAGGTTTCGTTCCCCGGCTCTCCCGGCCCCGGCACTGTCCAGAACCGCCACGCCTGCTTGCCAGTTTGCGCATGATACGCGTCGAGAAATCCCCGCGCTCCATACTCCCCGCCCGCCACTCCGATAACGATCTTGTCCCTTACCGCGAGCGGCGCCACCGTGATCGAATAGCCAAGCTTGTAATCAGCCACCACCGTGTCCCAGCGAATCGCCCCCGTCCTCGCATCGAGCGCCAGCAAATGCCCGTCGAGCGTCCCCAGATACACGAGGTTGCCCAACACCGCCACGCCGCGGTTCACTTGCCCGCAGCACACCCGCAGGTCATCGGGCAATTGCCGCCGGTAGCGCCACAGCGCCCGCCCCGTGCGCGCGTCGATGGCCGCTGCATTGCTCGGCGGCTCGGAGATGTAGATGATCCCATCCACCACAATCGGCGTCGTCTCAAACTTTTGCAGCGAGTTGGTCTGATACACCCAGGCCACCTTGAGCTTGTTGACATTCCCTTCGTGGATCTCCGTCAATGGCGAATGCCGGTGTCCGGCATAGTTGCCCGAATACGTCAGCCAGTTGCCCGGCTCCCGGTCCGGATTCAGAATGCGTTCATAAGTGAGCCCCTGCGCCCATACCGCCCCGGCGCAAAGCATCGTCATCAGCAGTGTCTTCATTGCACAGTCCCCCGCAGCGTCAGCAGATATGCCACCACATCCTCAATCTCGGCCTCGCTCAGCCGTCCCTTGTACGACGGCATCGTGGTGCGGCGCTCCACTTGCACCGATGCCAGTTGCTCCTTGAAAAACGAATGGATCTCATCCGAAAAATCGCGGATCTGTATCGAAAACGGATCTTCATTCAAGCGCACGCCGCTGATCTTCTTGCCCGCCTTCGTCGTTACCGTCGCCACGCGAAATGTCTCCGTGATTTCCAGCGCCGGCTCCAGTATCTTGCTCCGCAGATGGCCCGGGCTGCGCTTGCCGCCAATATCGGTCAACGCGGGCCCCAGGCGCCCACCCTTCATCGCGATCGCATGACACTGCAGACACCCGCCTTTTGCCCCCACTACCTGTTCGCCCCGCGCCACATTCCCCTTCACCGCCTCATTCGACGACGACCCGAGCGAGCGCACAAACGCCGAAATCTGCCACACCTCCCGCGAGGCCATCAGCGTCGCCGGCATCTCCGTCTCTGGTATGCCGTAGCGCACGATACGGTACAACGCCACATCCGTTCCCGCTCGCGGCAAATCCCGCACGGCCAGATTCGCCCCTTTCCCGCCATCCCCAGTCAATCCATGACAGCCGGCACAACGGCCGTTGTATAACTTTTGGCCCAACGCAAGATCTTCCGCCGAGGTATATGGGTTCTTGTCCACACGCGGCAATTCCGTCGTCGGCGGTGCCTGAAACAGAATCCACATCACCATCGCAATCATGTCCCGCCGATGATATCACCACCTCCAGCCCCACTCCCCCAACCCGCACCAAGCCACTTCCATGGCGCACCCGGCAACACTCGAACATTTGACCCTTTGCTCAGAAGAGCCAACTCACCTAACCCAAGAAGCGCCGAAAGAGCAAGACGTGGTGAGAAGAACGCCTTTTCTCGCACGGGCGTCTTCAAGACTGCCTGCAAAGCTTTGAGCTATCGGCCTTCCCGTGGAACCAGACCAGCGCTTGGCTTGGATCTGGACAACATCGAGGACACGCTGGTCCTCTTCAATCATGCCATCGATGCCCCACCAGCACCGGATTGCCCAAAAGCCCGGCCTGCATCTTCAACGGGACTCCCATACCCCATGGCGACGAGCAGGTTGACGGCAAATTATTCAAAAATTGCCGGGAGAGCTTTCTTGACTGTTTTCGAGAATCTCCTTTGCCCGTGTGTCTCTGACAAGCTTGTGGTTATTGGCAAGTTGCTCCGCGTGGGCTGACCTCTTTCAGCTTTCGTTTCACTGGGACCTCGTCGGGGCCACAGTTCTGGGTTCCCTTTGGGAAAGCAACAAACTCTGGGTAATGCACCAGATTCTGAATCGTCAACTTTGGGAGCTTCAATGCCAGGAATTCTCTTCCACGGACAGTGATTCTGAAGACGCCCTGAATTATTCGTTCAAGGGCGCCAGCTTGAGTCAGCTAGAATGCGCTCCCTGCCAGAGGGTCGGCGAAGAGAGTCTGGAATCCGCCTGCAATTTTCTGGCAAAGCTCCTCGGGAGGGAGCTTGATTTCCCCGGCAATCCGCTCTCGAAGACTGTCCATCGGGAGTTCTTCCCCTTTGCGAAGGCCACGCAGGACCAAGATGAACAACGACTCTGAATCTGGAACAGGCACAGCAAGTAAGCTGTGCGCCTTACAACCACAGCAACTACAATGCTTGGAATGGCAATTCGCAGTGGTTTGACGCGGCGGCAATGGCTGGCAACGGCGGGCACAAGCCTGGCGGGCGCAAGCCGAAAGCAGCCGAACTTCCTCTTCATCATGGCCGATGATCTCGGCTACGCGGATTTATCCTGCTACGGCAGACGCGACTATTCGACGCCCCACCTCGACCGCCTGGCGCGCGAGGGAATGCGCTTCACCAATGCCTACGCGAACGCCTGCGTGTGCTCGCCGACCCGCGTAGCCTTGATGACGGGGCGCTATCAGCAGCGGCTGCCGGTCGGGCTCGAAGAACCGCTGGCGACACGCCCGCGGCTGAATCTCGGCTTGCCGCCCGGGCATCCGACGCTGGCCTCGGTCCTGCGCGGCGCCGGGTACCGGACCGCCCTGGTAGGCAAGTGGCATCTCGGTTACCTGCCTGATTACAGCCCGGAGAAAAGCGGTTATGAGAGCTTTTACGGCTTCCGCAGCGGTGGGGTGGATTACTATACACACCGGCTGGGAGCAACGGCGGAGTCGGCGGTGGATTTATGGGACGGCGACCGGCGCCTTGAGCAGCCCGGATATCTGACGGACTTACTCGGTAACCGGGCCGTGGCGCAACTGCGGGAGTTTGGGCGGGAGAAAAAGCCGTTTCTGATGAACCTGCACTTCAGCGCCCCGCACTGGCCCTGGCAGACGCCGGAGGACGGGCAGGCCGATCCGGCCATGAAATCCCTTACGAACTTTGAAGGAGGTTCGGAGGCGCGCTATGCGCGGATGGTCGGCCGCATGGATGAGCAGGTGGGCCGGGTGCTCGATGTGCTGCGGCAAACGGGCTTGGATCGCGATACGGTGGTCATCTTCACGAGTGATAACGGTGGGGAGCGATACTCGGATACCTGGCCTTACACGGGACGGAAAACAGAATTGCTCGAGGGCGGGCTGCGGGTGCCGGCAATTGTGCGTTGGCCGAGAAAAGTGAAGTCGGGCGGCGTCGTGCGGCAACCGGCAATGACGATGGACTGGATGCCGACTTTTCTCGCCATGGCCGGCGTGGAGGGCCCGCGCGGCTATGCCGCCGATGGGATCGATTTGTCACCCTGGCTCACCGGCGCGGCGCCCGTCCGGGAGCGGGCCTTCTTCTGGCGGCACCGGTATGCGGCGCAGCGGGCGATGCGCGAGGGGAAATGGAAGTGGCTTTCGATCCGGGGCAATACGTTTTTGTTCGACCTCGAGGCGGACCCGCAGGAGAAGGCCAACCGCAAGACACTTGAGCGGGACCGGGAAAAGCGAATGGCGGCCGAGTATGCGCGCTGGGAGGCGGGAATGCTGCCGGAGAATCCGCAGGGATTCACGCACGGGCTGGGGGCAGGCGAGGTGGCCGACCGCTACGCCAATCCCCTGCCCTGAGCTAAGCTCGCCGCAGCTGTGAGGCCAGCCGCGCGCCACGCTCGAAGTGCGGCTGCAGCATGCCAGAGCGCAGAGCGGCGCGGACCGCCTCGAGTTCGCCGATGTAGGCCGCCAGGGCCGCGTCGATGTTGTCCCGATTGGTGCTGAGGATATCCTCCCAGAGCGGAAAACTCGACAGCGCCAGTCGGGTCATGTCGAGAATGCCGGGACCGGCCACCTGGCGGAGATCGTTTTCGCTCAGCAGGCTGGCCAGAGCCGTGGCGGCCAGTTGCGGTAAGTGCGAACTGAGAGCGACGAGTCGGTCATGGTCGGCCGGGTTCAGTTGAACCGGTTGCGCGCCCAGGCTGCGCACCATCTCCTCCAGCCCAGCGTGCGGCGCCGTCAGGATCCAGGGGCGGTTTTCAAACAGCGTGGCCAGCGCGCCTTCCGGGCCGCGGACCTCCCGGCCCGCCATCGGGTGTCCGCCGATAAAGGTAGCGCGGGTGATCGCGGCCCCGGCCGCGCAAATGGCGACTTTTGTGCTGCCGACGTCGGTAATCAGCGCCCCGGGTTTCACAAGCGGTTCGATTTCGCCCAGAAGCGAAAGAATCCGGCGCACGGGCTGGGCCAGCAACACGAAATCCGCCTCGGCGAGAGCGGGCGCCAGATCAAGAACCTCGTCGATGGCATGCACCGCAAGGGCCCCGGCGGCAACCGGTGGCGAGCTCACCCCAATAATGCGGCCGAATAAACCGGCGCGGCGCGCCGCCAGCCCGAAGCTCGAGCCCAGCAGACCGGTGCCCACGATGACGGCAGTCTGCACGCAACTACTCCTGCAGCCGCCGCATCTCGAGCATGATCGCGGTGTAAATGTTCTCAATGGCGGCCGGGCTTAAGGGGCCGCGGCTGCGCGAAACCGCACCGTCGATCACGGCTCTTTCGCGCGAAAGCTCCACGACGGGCAGACCGGCTTCCCGCTTGGCGCCGCCGATCTCGAGCGCAATCGCGGCCCGCTCGTTCAGCAGTTCGAGAATACGCCCGTCGAGCAAGTCGATGCGGCCACGGCAGCTTTGCAGTTTCACAACCGCCTCATCCGCGCCCACGCAATGCTCCTTGTTTCAGGTCTCTAGCCATGCGCTCCATGGTATCGAAGAGCTGATCCGGCGGGGTCGTTTCAATGGCGCGCACGAATGCGCTGCCAACGACAACGCCGTCGGCGACCGATCCCACCTCGGCAGCCTGATCGGCATTGGCGATCCCGAAGCCCACACCTAGCGGCAGTTGCGTGAAGTGGCGCAGCCTTTCGACCAGCGGCCGCACCGAGGACGACACCTGTTGTTGCACGCCGGTAACGCCAGTGCGCGAAACCACGTAAACAAAGCCGGAACAATACTGCGCGACCAGCTCCAGGCGCCTGTCCGTGCTGGTGGGAGCCACCAGGAAGACCGTGTCCAGCCCTTCGGCGCGCACGGCGGAAACAAAGCCTGCTGCCTCTTCGACACTGAGATCGGTTAGCAAAAAGCCATCGATGCCCACTTCCTTGGCCCGCCGCGCCAGCCGCTCAAACCCATAGCGCATCACCGGGTTGAGATACGTGAACAGCACGATGGGAATCGAACTGTGCTCGCGGATCTGGCGCGCCGTCTCGAGCACCTTCTCCACCGTGGTCCCAGCCGCGAGGGCGCGCTCGGAGGCGCGCATGATCACCGGGCCATCCGCGATGGGATCGCTGAAGGGAACCCCCAGTTCAACGATGTCGGCGCCGCCGCGCTCCAGGGCGGCCACGATGCCGGCGGTGTGCCCGGGCGAGGGGTCCCCGGCGGTGACATAGGCGATCAGTGCGGGCTGGTTAGCGGCCCGGAGTTGTTCAAAACGCTGGCTGAGGCGAGTCAGAATCGAGCTCCTTCAAGTTTTCACGATAGATGTCAATGTCCTTGTCGCCGCGGCCGCTCAGGTTGACCAGCAGAATGTCATCCGGCGCCGTCATCGGTGCGCGGCGGATCGCCTCCGCCACGGCGTGCGAGCTTTCCATGGCCGGAATCAGGCCTTCCATGCGGGAGAGCTCGACGGCGGCGGCCAGCGCGGTAGCGTCGTCACAATCGACATACTCAGCGCGGCCGAGATCGTGCAGGTGGGCGTGTTCGGGGCCGATCAGGGCGTAGTCGAGCCCGGCGGAGATGGAATGTGTCAGTGCGACCTGGCCATCCTCGTTCTGCAGCAGATAGCTATAGGCGCCATGTAGCACGCCCGGAGCCCCGCCGGAGAAGCGGGCCGCATGATCGCCTGTCTTCTTGCCGCGCCCGCCGGCCTCGACGCCAATCAATTGCACTGAGGCATCACCGATAAAGGCATGAAACAGACCAATCGCGTTCGACCCGCCCCCGACACAGGCAATGGCCATCGTGGGCAGGCGCCCTTCGCGCTCGAGCAACTGCTGGCGGGCTTCCTCGCCGATGCAGCGGTGAAAGTCGCGCACCATCAGCGGATAAGGATGCGCGCCCAGCGCCGACCCCAGCAGATAGTAAGTCGTATTGACGTTAGTAACCCAATCGCGCATCGCCTCGCTGATGGCGTCCTTCAGCGTACGGGAGCCATTGGTCACGCCCACCACTTCGGCCCCGCACAGGCGCATGCGGAAGACGTTGAGGCGCTGCCGGCGCATATCTTCTTCGCCCATGTAGACGCGGCACTGCAGGCCGAGCAGGGCACAGGCCGTGGCGGTGGCGACGCCGTGCTGGCCGGCGCCGGTTTCGGCGATGATGCGTTTCTTGCCCATGCGGCGGGCGAGCAGCGCTTGACCGAGAGCGTTGTTGATCTTATGGGCGCCGGTGTGCAGCAAATCTTCGCGCTTGAAGTAAATCTTGCCGCCGCCGAGCTTGCGGCTCAGGCGTTCGGCATGAAAAAGTGGCGTGGGCCGGCCGGCATAGTTCTTCAACAGGTCCGCCAGTTCGGCCTGAAAACTTTCATCGGCCCGCGCCGCATGATAGGCCTGCTCGAGTTCGTCAAGGGGAGACATCAAAACTTCGGGGACATAGCGTCCACCGTAAGGGCCGAAGTGGCCGCCACTATCGGGAACATTCAACATACTGTCTGAAACTCCTTGCGCGCGGCCTCGATGAAGGCGCGCATTTTCGTTCGGTCCTTCTTGCCGGGCTCTATTTCGATGCGCGAGCAGGCATCAACGGCCCAAGGTTTGAGCTGGCGGATGGCTTTGGCCACATTGGTGGCATCCAGCCCGCCGGCAAGCACAATCTTGCCCGACAGGCCGCCCGCCAGGCTCCAATCGAAGCTCTGCCCAGTGCCGCCCTCGAGCGCCCCGGCTGGCGTGTCGAGCACAACAGCTTCGGCCTGGGCGGCATCGATCTCAGCTTGGGTCAAACGCCCGGTGACGGGGATCGCGCGCCAAACGCGAACACCCTCGAGCGGCTCCATTTTATGCAACTGCGCGATGTCGAGGCGATAGCGCTGCATCGTCTCGCGCACGCGGTCCGGGTCTTCGTTGACGAAAAGGCCCACGCGCCAGAACCCTTCGGGTAGGTCGGCGAGGAAGGCCGTGTCCTTGAGATACCGCGGGCTGCCCGGCCAGAAGTTGAACCCGAGGGCGTCTGCCCCCGCGTCAAGCGCCGTCAACGAGTCCATGAGGCTGGTCAGGCCGCAGACTTTAACGATCACTGCACCAGCTCCCGCAGAGTGGCCGGATTCCGCATCAGGCTCTCCCCCACCAGAAAGGCCGAGTAGCCGGCCGCGCGCAGCGTGGCAATGTGTTCGCGCGTAAAAATGCCGCTTTCGCTCACGCGCAAAACGGATTCAGGGATGCGCGGGGCGAGCGTGAGCGAGGTCTCGAGCGAGACTTCGAAGGTATTCAGATCGCGGTTGTTCACACCAATGATGGTCGCGCCGGATTCGATGGCGCTCTCCAGTTCCGGCCCATCGTGCACTTCAACCAGCGTGTCGAGCCCAAGCGAGGAGGCGAATTCACGCAAATCCCGCAACTGGGCCGTGGTCAGGATCGCGGCGATCAACAGGATGGCGTCGGCGCCATGGGCCGCCGCCTCGAGAATATGTGTGTCCTCGAGCGTGAAATCCTTGCGCAACACGGGAAGGCCGGTCGACGTACGCGCCGCCGTGAGATGGTCGAGCGAACCCTGAAAGAAGTCCCGGTCGGTGAGCACGCTCAAGGCAGCCGCGCCATTGCGTTCGTAGCCGCGCGCGATGTCGACCGGCGAAAAGTTCTCCGCCAGCACGCCGCGCGAAGGCGAAGCCTTCTTGATCTCAGCAATGATGGCGGGCGAGATATGCGAACGCACACGCAGGGCGGAAGCAAAACCGCGCTGCCGGCCTTTGTTCGAGACAGCTAGGTGTTCGAGCCGTGACCGTTGCGGCCGCAACGATTCGAGTTCTTCCTGCTTGCGGGCCACAATGCGGGCGAGAATGCCAGGTACGCTCATCGCTACATGTACTCCGGTACGGCAATGCCAAGCATGTGGAGCGTGCGCTCCAATTGCCTGGCAAAATGCTCCGTCATCCAAATCAGCACGTTGCGGCGCCCGGCGTCGGGCTCGTCCAGCACGCGGTAGTCATGATAGAAGCGGCTGAAGGCCTGCGCCAGTTGGAAGGCATACTTGGCGAGGGCCGCCGGCTCCCCGCTCGACACTGCCGCGGCCAGCACGCTGTCGAGACGCGAGATATCGAGCAGCAGTTGCCAGAGGTCTTCAGTCGCCAGCACCTCGCGCAGAGTCTCCTCGCTCAGCGCGGCGCGGAAGTCCGGCAGATCGCCCACTTTGCGCAGAATGTTGCGCGCGCGCACGGCGGCATATTGCACATAAGGCCCGGTTTCGCCTTCAAAGCTGAGTGCTTCCTGCAGGTCGAAGGCGATCACACTGGTGCGCGTGAACTTCAGCAAAAAATAGCGCAACGCGCCAACGGCGATCGCCGCGGCGACGCCGGCCCGCGAGCCGGCATCCTGATCAGCATGACGGGAATCGACCTCGATCCGCGCCCGCTCAATCAACTGGTCGATGAGATCGTCGGCCTTGACCCCGAGGCCCTTGCGCCCGCTCATCTCGACGTAGCTCTTGGCCTTGTCCTCTTCGCTCAGCTCCAGCCCCAGCTCCACACAGGTGCGCGGACTCAAGGCCACCATCTCATAGGAGAAATGGACACTGCGCCGTGCCTGATCGGGATAGCCGAGCGCGCGCAGACCCGCGGCAACGACATCCTGCAAATAGCTCTGGCGGGAATCGATCACGTTATAAACGCTCTCCCCGCCGCCGAAGGAAACCGTCTCGGCCCCCTCCGCGCTCGATTGCGAAACATAGCAGGGATGGCCGTCCGGGTAGGCGCGCAGCTGGCGGTAAAAAAAATCCTTGCCAAGCAGTCCGAACTTCCAAAGCTGGTAGGCGATGTCCTTGCCGACATAGGTGACCGTGCCGTTCGAGCGGACGATGACCTTGGAATCCTCCTCGGCGGCATTCTCCTTGAACGCCGCGCCGGGCATCACCCAACAGCCGGCGTTCTTTCCCTCCGTCTCGAGATAGATCGCCTTCCTCGCCTTGAGCTGCTCGAAACAACTGGCCCAGAACTTCAGGTGCAGGATCTCGCTTTCCCGCGGCAACACATCGTACTCAATGCCCAGGCGCAGCATCGTGTTGAGGTGGCAATCCACGATGGCGTCGGCCACAACATGCCCCATCGCCGCCAACTCACCCTCGCCGCTCTCGATCGAGTGCAGCGTTTCCGCACGCCAGCCTTTCACTTGCTCCATCTGGGCCACGCGCGAATACAGATCCCAGCAGTAGTAATCAAAGCGCGGCTGGCGGGCCAGGGCGGCCACCTCGGCGGGAGATTTCTTTTCGACGAAATGGAAGCCGGCCACGACGTCGGCAACCTGGACGCCGGTGTTGTCAATGTAGTTTTGCACTTCGACGGATACGCCCTGAGCGCGCATCATACGGACGAAAGTGTCACCAAGAATCGCATTGCGCAGATGGCCGATGTGGGCCGCCTTGTTCGGGTTGATGTTGGTGTGCTCGACGATCGTCTTACCGGAGGCGCCCGGCCCCGCCTCGGCATCGATTCCGTCGAGGATGCGGCGGGCAAACCAGCCGCGGTCAAAGCGCACATTGAGATAACCGCTGGCCACCTCGAGCGCGGCCACACCTTCGATCTTTCCGGCCAGGCCATCAGCCAACTCACGCGCAATCAGCGGCGGGGCCTTGCGCAGTTGGCGCGCCAGTTGGAAGGCGACCGGCAGGGCGAGTTCACCGAAGCTGGACTGCTTCGGCTGCTCAGTGGTAACGGGCGCGTCAACGGAAAAAACAGTGGAGAGGTGGTTTGCAACGGCCCGGGAAATCGAGCGTTCTAGGCTATGAAACACAGACCTTCAGTGTAGCAACGCTATACTTGAAATTTAGAGCAATCATGCCCAAAATCACCCTTGTCAACGATGGGTCCACCTATGAGTTTCAACCGGAAGAAGTGCCCTATGGGGGGCACGGAAAGCCGCTCAGCCTCCTCGATCTGGCCGAGCATTTCGGCTTTCACCTCGAACACGCCTGTGGAGGCTCCTGTGCCTGCACCACCTGCCACGTGATCATCAAAAAGGGCGACAACCATTTGTCCGGAATGGAAGAAGATGAGCAGGACCGCCTGGATATGGCCCCCGGGCTGACGCTGCATTCGCGCCTCGGCTGCCAGTGCATCGTCCAGGGCGACGTCGAGTTTGAAATTCCCAGTTGGAACCGCAATTATGTGAGCGAGGGCGGTGGCTCGATGAACCTGGGAGACGCGATCCCCAACCCCAAGAAATAGGCTGGCTCGCGGCAGCTTGCCAAGGCCGCCCAAGGCCCCTTTCCCGCCGCGCTCACAATGACCGGCGGGCGGCAACACTCAGTGCCGCCCGCACATCAGACACCTTCCACAAGCCCAGCGACTTGTCCCGGAACTGCCCCCCATCCTCGGTGCACTTCTCATTGACAACCAGCACCGGCTCGGGAAACTCAAACGGCGCCACAGTCAGATTCAGCGTCCGCCAATTCCCCGTCGCGATATCCGTATTCTTGCGCCGGTCCACAAAAGTCGTCGTCATCAAATAGCCCGATTCGCTGCGGCAAATCCGCGCGAGCGCCGCGAATACGTGCTCAAACGACAAGTGCACCAGGCAATCGCGGCAGAAGATCAGATCTACCCGCGGCAGCTCGTCCTCGAGCAGATTCAACTTGCGAAAGCTGAGATTCTCCGCCCGGTACTGCGCCGCATTCCGCTCCACCAGTTCCCCCACAATATCGCCGCCAATGTAGTCGACTCCCGTCAGCTCCACATGCCGCATCCAGTGGAAATCCCCGCACGGAACATCGAGCATCGACTTGACTCCGTAATCGCGAAACACCCGCGGCAGGGTCTCCCGCACGACGGCCGTCTGCGCCAGATCCGACCCACGCCCGGACACTGAATCCGTGCCGCCCCATTTGTTCCCGCTCCAGATTTCCGAGAACACTTCATCCGGAGCCTTGCCCTCAAGTTGCGCCGATTCATAGCGCTGCCGCGCGAAGCGATAAGCCGCCTCAAACCCGGGCACGCCTTTCAAAAAATCTTTCAGGTATTGCACTCAATACCTCCACTAAACTTTTTTTGGATTTTCTGGTGGAAGAAATCGAAACGATACAACCGATCAGCGTCAGGTTGATTGGGGGGCATGATGGGAACATGCGGCGTATGGACTTTCCGTCCAACGGGCAACTAGGCTGCTTTACCCCGCACCGCTAACATAACAATCGCCGCCCCCGCCGTCAATGCCCCGCCGGACCACTAGTGTAGTGCTTCGCTAATGGTAACCAGTATCGAATTTCCGACGCCTCTACAATTGAGGTGCTGGACTTTCATGCGCGTTGCTCCGCCAATTGAACTCTCCGCTGAACAGCGAACGACCCTGGAGGCGTGGGCCAACGG
>JAINDK010000085.1 GCA_019931185.1 Bryobacter sp. CoA8 C33 | reverse complement strand
CTTTTCGGACCCCCACGCCCGCACCGGCAGGCTGAAGTGGAAGGGGCCGGGGGGGGGGTGTCGCGGTCGAGGAAGGCCTGGGGGTCGGGTAAGGTGGCGAAGGTGCCGACGATACCCGAGGCTTCGGCGGAATGGAAGTAGCGGGCGCCAGGGGTGAGGCCTTCGAGGCGGCGCCAGGCGGCGCAGTCGTTTTCGGCATGGGCCGGCACGGGGCCGATCAACCCGGTCATGGCGTCACGATGCGTGCCATAGTGAATCCGGAAGCTGCCTGGGCGCGGGCTCAGAACCAAACATCGCGTTCGGCGATGGGGCCCAGAAAGGGGCCGTGCGTAATCACGGCAGTCTGGGCTTGTGCGCCAGCGGCGGCGACGGCCGATTGGGCCCACTGTCTCCGGTTGAGCTTCATTGCCGAATGCTATCGCAGGAGCAGCAGAGTGGAGATTGCCGTGAGGACGAGTACGGAAGCTTCGAAGACGTGGGCGGGAATGCGGTGAATCAGCCAGCGGCCGGCCAAGGCGCCGCAGAGCACGGCGGGCAGCATGAAGGCGTCAAAGCGGAGGCTTTGGCCATTGATCATTCCCTGCCAGACATAGATGGGCAGCTTGATGAGATTGATGAAGAAGAAGAACCAGGCGCCGGTGGCGACGAAGTCTTCCTTGGGCAGGCGCATGGACAGCAGGTAGAGGCTCATGACGGGCCCGGCGGCATTGGCGACCGTGGTGGAGAAGCCGGCGGCGACGCCATAGGGGACGGGATGGGCCTGGGGGATCTCGTGGGAGCGGTAGCGGCGCCAGAGATAAAGCAGGAGCATGACGAGGATGACCGCGGCGACGAGCGGGCGCAGGGTTTTCTCGGGCAGGAAGAGCGTGAATGCACCGAAAACGATGCCGACGGCTACCCAGGGGAATAGCTGAAAGAGGCGTGCGGCAGCGGCATGTTTGCGCCAGTAATAGACGGCGAAGACGTCGGCCATGCACAGGATCGGCAGGAGCCAACCTGCCGCGAGGCGAGCGTCGCCGACGGTGAGCACCATCAGTGGGATGGCGAGAATGCCCATGCCAGGCATGCCTGTTTTGGCCATGCCGACCATGAACGCGCACGCCGCGCCAGCGGCGTACTGCCAGGCTTCCACTTACTGTGCCGGCCCTTCGACGCCCAGGTAGGGGTTGTAGAGATAGTCAGTGGCCCAGGCTTCATTGCGCGGCCAAGTGAGACTTTGCATGACGGAATAAGCCGGATCGAGGGCCCATTGCCCGGGGGCGAGCACCTTTTGTTTTCTGCCTTTGGCATCGAACCAACCCCAGAAGGGACGTGCCTTGTTCGACTCGTGCTTAATACCGCGGAAGGCGCTTGAGATAACCGGATTTTTGGGCCGGGGGCGGTTGCCGTAAGGCTGGTATTCGTTGAAATCGGCAAAGGTATTTTCTTTCCAGGTTTCCCGCTGCTCATGCTTGAGCCACCAGTGATCGTAGATGGAGAGCAAATCGTAGCCGATCCCGGAGTCGATGCCGCCCGCGGGGGTCTCGGCCACCCCTTTATAGCGATAGGTGATGCCGGTATTCTGCTTCCAACGCAGCCGCTTACCGTCGAAGAAACTTTTTCGGTCTCCTCCGCCGAGGGCGCCATGGCCACCCGCTTCGAGAAAGACGACGGGATGACTGCCGTCGACCAGATCGAGCGGGCCATCGATGTTGTGGAGGCGGGCGCGCAAATCACGGCGGTTGGTGTAAGTGTAGACGTTGTTGTGGGCGAGGGTTTCGAGCAATTCGAGTTGGCCGAACTCGCTGCCGTCCTTACGCACGGTGAGGATCACGCCTTCGTTGTCGTTCTCATGGCAGGTGCCAACGACACAGTTATCGGAGTAATCGCGGGGATGAAAGAAGTTGTAGTGCAGAAACCAGTGAGTTTGTGTTTCCATGGCGGCGTAGTAGACGTAGGCCTGGGGAGAGCCCTTATCGAGGTTGTCCCAGTTGTTGTCTCCGTGCCAGTCTCCGTCGAAGTCGAAGCGGTGGAGGTAGTCGGCGCGGGGCTGAAACCAGGTTTCCTGAGCGATAAAAGGGGCGTAGTGTTCGGCGAGTTTGCGATAGGCGTAATTGTCGCGGGACTCGGGAGTGAAGTTGCGCTGTGGTTGGGCCCAGCGGGAGACGGCGCGCGCGCTGACCTCGAGCTTGAGCTGAGCGCTGACGATGCGGCCGGCGACGGTGCTGGAGACCTCGACGGTGTAGGTGCCGGGGGTGTCCGGGGCCGTATAGAGAACGGTGTCTTTGACGAGAAAGGGCCGGGCGGCCTGTCCGAGCGCGGCTTTCCATCCGCTGGTCTGTTCGCGCTCGATGCGCTCGTCGTCCTTGCCCTGAAATTTGTAGGGCTTGGAGAACCACCCACCTTTTTCCTCGAGTACGCGGGCGGACCAGGCTCCGGGCTCGACACGCCCGCGGCGAGTCTGTTCGCCGTCCTGTTCGATGCGGCCGTAGGCGCGCACCTGTACACCAACAGTTTCCTTGGGACGGAGGAGCAGAACGCCGTCGTCGGTTACAAGCTTGTATTCTTCAATCACCACGGCGGGCCATAGTGCGCCAGCCATGAGTAGAAAAGTGATGCAACGCATATTGCGATTATGACAAGTATGGGCAAAGAACTCCGGGCACTTCTGCGGCTGGCTTTTCCAGTGATTCTGGCTGAGTTGGGATGGATGGGGATGGGGGTGGTGGACACGATCATGGTGGGCCGGATCAGCCCGGAGGCGATCGGGGCCGTGGCGATCGGAAACATCCTGTTCAACACGATTGGCTTGCTGGCCTTTAGCCTATTGCTGGGCCTCGATACGCTGATCAGCCAGGCGGTGGGGGCGGGGCACCATGCCGATGCGCGGCACAGCCTGCGGCAGGGCTTTTGGGTAGCGCTGTTGACGGCGCCGCCGCTGAGTTTGCTGATGGCGGGCTGCGTGCCGCTGATGGGGCTTTGGGGGTTGGACGCGAAGGTGTATGACCTGGCGGTACCTTTCAGCTACATCCTGAGTCTCAGTGTTCTGCCGATTGCGTTTTACACGGCGCAGCGGCGCTATCTGCAATGTCTGCATCTGGTGCGGCCGGTTTCGGTTGCGCTGTTGACGGCGAATCTGGTGAACTTCGGCCTTAATGCGTTGCTGATACCGCGCCATGGGGTGAGCGGTTCGGCTTGGGCAACGGTGGGGGCGCGGATTTATCTGGCGGGGTTTCTGTATGTGGTGCTGCGCCGTTTTGATGAGGACGCTCCGCGGTGGGAGGCGCCAGACTGGGGACGCATTGCGCAACTGTTGCGCCTGGGTTTACCGGCGGCGGGGCACATTTTCTCGGAGATCGCTGTTTTCGGAGCGGCTACGGCGCTGGCTGGACGATTTCCGGCAATTGCGCTCGCGGCACACGAAGTGACGCTGAACCATGCTTCCCTGGCTTATATGGTGCCGCTGGGTATCTCGAGCGCGGCGGCGGTGCGGGTGGGAAATGCCATTGGAGCGCGGGACCTGGGAGGCTCGCGGCGGGCGGGTCATGCCGCGCTGCTGAGCGGGGCGGCGTTCATGAGTTTGTCGGCGTTGTTGATGTTTTTGTTTCCTCGAGAGATTCTGGCGATTTACACCAATGACGCCCTTGTGATCGCCTATGCGGTGCCGTTGCTATTCTGGGCAGCTGCCTTTCAATTGTTTGATGGCATACAAGTGGTGGCCACGGGGGCCTTGCGGGGGCGGGGGGATACGCGGGCGCCTTTTGCGGCGAGCCTACTGGGGTATTGGGTGATTGGGCTGCCGGTTGGCGCCTGGCTGTGTTTTTGGCGCGGCCAAGGGGTAACAGGCCTTTGGATCGGACTGAGCCTCGGGCTGGCGCTGGTGGCTGTGGTGCTGCTGATTCGCTGGTTGTGGGCCTTGGGTCTGCCGGAATTGCACCACGCAAAAGTGGTTGCAGTTGACGGGGAGGAGCCAAAGGCATAAACTTTGTAGCTTATCTGATCCTCCCCAGGTCAGAAGCAGAAAGGCCGCTGGGCGAACTGTTCCCCGCGGCCTCCTTTTTTTTCTCTGGTGGGGCTGCCCGGCCCGTTATCCTGAGAGAAAGCCCGTGACCAGCGCCACCCTTGCACGACAAATCAGCCTAAGCGCGGCGGTCGCACTGGTGGTATCGAACATGGTGGGTACCGGGATTTTTACGACGCCGGGCTTTTTGGCGAGGGATTTGGGCGAGCCGGGGCTCTACTTTTCGATCTGGCTGGTGGGGGGCCTGATCGCGATGATCGGGGCGCTATGCTATGCCGAGTTAGGGATTAACTTTCCGTCTTCGGGCGGAGAGTATGTGTTCCTGACGCAGGCCTACGGGCCGGTTTGGGGATTCATGACGGGCTGGACGAGCTTTCTGGCGGGGTTCGCCGCGCCGGCGGCGGCGACGGCCTTGGCGTTTGCCGATTACACGTCGACGTTCTTTCCGGCCTTTTCGCAATCGGCGATTTACTGGCGGATCGGTTCGGGGGTGTTCAGCGTGCAGTGCGGTGGGGCGCAGGTGCTGGCTTGCGCGGCGTTGGGGGCGGTAACGGTGGCGAACCTGTTTGGGGTGCAGAGGGCGGCGGCGGTGCAGAAGCTATTGACGGGTTTAAAGCTGGCGGTGATTGGTGCGTTTCTGGTGTTGGGGTTCACGGTGGGCTCGGGCAGTGTGGGGAATTTTACGCTGGCGGCGCTGCGGGATTCAACGGTTCCGTTACCGGGCCAATTTGCGATCAGCCTATTCTACGTCTATGTGAGTTATTCGGGTTGGAATGCGGCCACCTATGTTGCCGAGGAGTTGGAAGATCCGGTGCGGAATCTGCCGCGGGCGCTCGCCCTCGGTACGGCGCTGGTGACGGTTCTGTTCCTGTTGCTGAATCTCGCCTTTGTGTACGCGGCGCCGCTGGGAGCGATGAAGGGGGTGGTGGCGATTGGATCGCTGGCGGCGACACGGTTGTTTGGCGCTCCGCTTGGTGGTTTGTTCAGTGCGCTGATCGCGATTGCGTTGCTGGCGATGATCCAAGCGCTGATGACGGTGGGTCCGCGGGTGGCCTATGCGATGGCGCGAAATGGGGCATTCTTTCGGGTGGCCGCGCGGGTTGATCCGCAGTGGCGTACGCCGGCTCCGGCGATTCTGATGCAGGCTTTGACGGCGATGTTGCTGACCTTCACGACACTGCCCGGGCTATTTTTCTTTATTGGGTTTACGCTGAATTTCTTTTCGGTGCTGAGCGTGGCGAGCCTGTTTCGTTTTCGCGGGCGGCCGGGTTGGAAGCGGCTCAAGCCGGTGAGTTGGCTTTGGCCGCTGTTGCCGGTGGGATTCATCCTGCCGGGAGTCTGGATGACGCTGTTCGGGCTAACGCTTGAGCCGCGCATGGCGCTGGGGGCCTGCCTGCTGATCGGCGGGGGCGCCTATCTCTATGACCGTTTCCTGAAAGGAGGCCGTACTTGGCAGACATCCTCGACGGCAAATTAATACGTGACCAGATATTGGCGGAGTTGGCTCCGCGCGTGGCCGCGCTGAGCGGGGCAGGGAGGCGGCCGCAACTCGCCGTGGTGCTGGTGGGGAACAATGCGGCCAGTGAGGTTTACGTCCGCAATAAGATCGCCGCCTGCGAGAAGACCGGCATTGAGAGCCGGAAGATTACGCCGGAGGCGACGCTGTCGACCGAGGCGTTGCTGGCGTTGATCGATTCGCTGAACCGTGATCCGGCCGTGAGCGGCATCCTGGTGCAACTGCCATTGCCGCCGCAGATTGACGCCTCGCGAGTGCTCGATGCGATCGATCCGGACAAGGATGTGGACGGGTTTCATCCGCTGAACGCGGGGAAACTGCTGGCCGGGGCGCCCGGGCTGCGGCCGTGCACGCCTTCGGGGGTGATGCAGTTGCTGCTGCGCTACCGGATCCCGATTGAAGGCAGGAAAGCGGTGATCGTGGGCCGAAGCGACATTGTGGGAAAGCCGATGGCGATTCTCTTGCTGGCCGCGAATGCAACCGTGACCATTTGCCACTCGCGCACGTCCAATGTGGCGGAGGAGTGCCGACGGGCGGATATCCTGGTGGCGGCGATCGGCCGAGCGGAAATGATCGGAGAAGACCATATCAAACCCGGGGCGGTGGTGATCGACGTGGGTATGAACCGTGTTGAGGGCCGGCTGACGGGGGATGTCGAGCCGGCTGCGATGCGGCGGCTGGCGAGTGCATATACGCCAGTGCCCGGGGGCGTGGGGCCGCTGACGATCGCTATGTTGCTGTCCAATACGGTGCAGGCGGCGGAAGGAAGCCACCGCTAGTGCTCGAGGTGGGACTGACCGGGGGCATGGCCTCGGGCAAATCGACGGTTGGGGCGGAACTGGTGCGCTTGGGTTGTCATTTGTTGAAGGCGGATGAGCTGGGCCATCTGTTGCTGACGCCGGGGGCGGCTTGCTACGAGCCCGTGATTGCGGCGTTTGGGCGGGGGATTGTCGATTTGGCCGGCCGGATCGACCGGCGGCGGCTGGCGGCGATAGTGTTTGGAGAGCCGGGGATGCTCGAAAAACTGAACTCAATCGTGCATCCGGCCGTCTTTAGATATGAGGCGCAGTGGCTGCGCGAGATCGAAGCTGGTGACGCGGCGGCGATTGCCGTCGTCGAGGCGGCGATTCTGATTGAAACAGGCAATTACAAGAACTTTGACAAGCTGATCGTCACCTATTGCCCGGAAGAGCAGATGATTGCCCGCGCCGTGGCCCGCAATGGCATTCCGGCCGAGGAGGCCCGGCGGCGGCTTGCTAAACAGTTGCCGATAGAGGAAAAGAAGAAGTACGCGGACTTTTTGATCGATACGTCCGGGTCTTTGGAATCCACACTTGAACAAACCCGCGCGGTGTATGCCGCCTTACGGAGTCAAATGACATGAAAAATCGCGTTTTTGCCTTGGTTGCCATTCTCGTAGGCGGCTTTGTGTACGCCACGACAGTCGCGCACTGGAATCCTCGCGCCCTGTTTTCGAGCCTGCCGGGGCCGGCGAGCACGGTGAGTGCGCCAATCTGGTCCGGGCCGGCCGTGGCGCAAGGGGCCGGGCTGAGCGCTGATGAAGTCAACAATGTGGACATCTACAAGATGGCGCACCCGGCGACGGTGTTCATCACTTCGACAACGCTGCGCCAGGACTGGTTTTTGCAGGTGTATCCGGCCAATAGCACGGGCTCGGGCTTCTTGATCAACGACCGCGGCCAGATTCTGACGAACTGGCATGTCGTGTCGGGGTCGCAGGAGTTGACCGTCACCACGACGGACAAGAAGAATTACCGGGCGATGCTGCTGGACAAGGACCCCGATAACGATCTGGCACTGATTCAGATTGATCCGAAGGGCGCCAAGCTGCCGAGTCTGAAGCTCGGGGACAGCGATAAGGTGCAGATTGGGCAGAAGGTGCTGGCGATCGGGAACCCGTTTGGGCTCGAGGGGACGCTGACGACGGGAATCGTCAGTTCGCTTGCGCGTTCGATTGGTGATGAAAACGGGCGGACGCTCGAGGGGCTGATCCAGACCGATGCCAGCATCAACCCGGGAAATTCAGGTGGACCGCTGCTTGACAGTCAAGGTAATGTGATTGGTATCAATACGGCGATATATGGCAAGGGGGGATCGATTGGCATCGGCTTTGCGATGCCGGTGAACCGTGCGCGGGAGATGCTCGATTCGTTTGCGAGTGGGCGGAAGTATGCGCCGCCGGTTCTCGGGGTGACGGTGCTGCCGATAGGCGGGGATCTGGCCGAGGAACTGGGCTATCCGGCCGAGGGCGGACTGCTGGTACAAAGCATTCGCCGCGGTTCCTCGGCGGCGAATGCCGGCATTCGCGGCGGCAACCGCGCCGTGGTGATTGGCCGCTATGAAGTGGCGATTGGCGGCGATATGCTGGTGTCGATCAACGGGCGCCGGGCGGAGGATGCGAATTCGATCCCGCGGGCTTTGCGGGGCAAGCGCGCGGGGGACACGATCGAGGTGGAGTTGATTCGCAATGGGAAGCTTTTGAAGCTGAAGGTGATGCTGCAGGCGGCGACCGAAGAACGTCTCTAGAGTCTGACATACTGGAGAGAATGTCCGGCAAAGTCGCCAGCGAAATCCGGCAAAAGAAACCTTTTTCCTGTCCCGGGGAGGAAGCCTTCATCAATCTGGCCCGGAGCTACGAATTTCTCCATCAGGAGATCTCCGATCTTTTCCGCGTTCACAATCTTTCCTCTACTCAATACAATGTGTTGCGAATTTTGCGGGGAGCGGGGAGTGAAGGGTTGAGCTGCAGTGAGGCCTCACGCCGTATGATTTCGCACGACCCGGACATCACGCGGCTTTTTGACCGTCTGGAAAGCCGGGGGCTGATTGAGCGCGTGCGCTTGCCCTCGGACCGGCGGGTGGTGAAGGCAACAATCTCGCCGGCAGGTCTGGAACTGCTTGGCCTGATCGATCAGCCTCTGCTCGAGTTGCACAATCACCAGATGCGGAACCTGACGCAGGAGCAGGTCTCGCAATTGATTTCGCTGCTCGAATTGCTGCGGCCCTGATCAGCCTCTGTAACAAAAGAAACGCCGCTTGGTGGAGGCCAAGCGGCGTTTCTTGCAATTGTGCTTGCGGGATCGGGGCAGGGAACCAATTGCCGGTTCCACCTCCCCGGGGATCTTGTAGATTAGGCCGTGACGAGCATGTCGTCGAAGCTTTCCTGGCCCATGGCTTGATTGCGGTCGGCAATCTCCTGGCACTGGATGCAGAAGGCGGCCCAGGGGACGGCATTCAGGCGCTTGGCGCTGATTTCTTCTTCGCAGTGAAGGCAGGTACCGTAGCTACCGTCTTCAAAGCGGGCGAGCGCGGCCCGGACATTGCGCAACAGAGCACTGTCGCGGTCGAGATTCCGGATCGCCAGTTCGCGTTCCGCGGCATGCTGAACTTCGTCGAGCGCGTCCGGGCTTTTTTCAATTTCGATGCCTTCGCGATTAACGATAACGCGGAGCAATTCCGCCTGCTTCTTCTCGAGAGTGTCTTTCAGTTTGTTGAGTTCTTGTTTTGTCATTGTTTTTTCCTTCTTCGTTTCACGATCCCGAGGGCTTGGTTGCGCCCCCATTTTAGTCCGTCACCCTCCAAGCGGGTTTGCCTTGAGGATCCTTATCGGCTGTTTTCTGTTTTTCACTAGCCTGCAACACAGCTTGCAACTGGTAAGACGAGAAAACGAGGCGAAAGTTTCAAAAAAATATTAGCACTGTCTACTCATCTTCGATGAATTAACACTAATGTCAAGTCTTTGTTGATTCATCGCCCGGACTGAAGTCGTAGGAAGCGTGAGCTCCAGAGCGACAATCATCCTAACAATTCACCCGTAAGATGTTAACACGCATGTCAAGGGGAATCTCGTCGATTTTTAAAAAAATTTAGGCTTGCGCCCCAGTGTACAGTTGGCTCGCTATGGGAAAGAGTTCTAACAACCCGTCATAAGGTATCGGTAAATTTTTGCGAAATCTGAGAATCCATTCGAATCGAATTAAGTTTGACGAAAAGATAGTAATTACTGCAAGCGGATGGTGCCGAAAAGCAGGCCGAGTTTGCGGCCATCACCCGGGATCGTTACCGTGCGGTTGAGCCGGAGTTCGAGTGTGATTTCTTCTGTGTGGCTTTGAGCAGGGGGCAACGCAAAAGTGAAGTCGACGGCTCCGGGCTGTAGTGTTTGGCGGTGGAGGCGGGTATTTGCCTGCCAGATTTCTAAAGTGACATTTCGCAGCGGTTCTGGGCAGTAGGCTTGGACGGCCGCTATTCCGGTGGTGGGGGTGGGGTAGCCAAGGCGGACGCGTGCGTTTTGCCCCATCCAGCGGCGACCCTGCTCGATTTCGAACCAACCATCGAGGAATTGTGGGGCAATGAGATGGTCGCCAGCGCGGAGTTCATTGGCAAGACCGCTTGCAAGCGAGAGGGCGCGCCCGCGCTCCCATTGGCGGGTTACATCACGAAGGCGGACGCCATCGAAGTGGTAGACGATGATGGCTTCTTTTGCAAAGCCGGAGCGGATAATCGACTCACTCAGATCCCAGGTGCGGAGAGGCAGGCCGCCGCCGCGCGGGACCAGGCGCACGTTGATATTGGGAAACAGGCGGAGGGCATCATCACTGAGGGCGCTATCGTAGACGGCGTCGTTGATGCCATCGAGGAGAATCTGCTTATTGGGGTGGAGATTGCCGGCTTGTTGGAGGCCGCGCAGAAGTGGGCGCAGCGGGCCGGTGCGCTCGAGGTACCACTCGAAGGTGGATTGTTGGAGGATGAAGCTGGGGGCGGCGTAAAGCAGGAGGAGCGGATAGACGAGGTAGGCGGGTCCGCGGGCGACCATCGTGCCGAGGCTGAGAGCGAGACCGAGGGAGGCGCTGGCGAGGTAGTAATCGGTGCGGTGGTCGCGGAGGGGCAGCATGGGGCTGAGCAGGAGCAAGCTCATGAGGAGGCCGAAGAGAGGCAGCCAGTCGCGGCGGGTGGCGCGGAAAAGGATCCAGCCGAGCAGGCCCGGGGTGAGGATCCATTGTGCGGTGCGGGCGAGCCATTGCCAGTCGGGAGAGAAATTGGTCAGGCGGGGCGCACCGAGAAACCAATTCCAATAAATTGCGAGGCTTTCGAGGATGCTGGCGTCGAAGAACATGCGATAGGCGGGAGCGTTTTGTGCCTTGGGGATGAGAAACAGGTGCGCGGCGGCGAACAGCAAGGCTGGCGCGGCCAGCGGCGGGGCGAGGCGCCAGCGGCCGGGGCGGAAGAGCAGGAGCCAGGCCAGCACGAGGGCGGGGAAGACGATCATGCTTTCGAGGGCGCCAAATCCGAGGAGGTAGCAAGCCCACATGCCGAAGGTCCAGCGGGGTGGGCCGCCTTGCTCGCGCTGGAGGAAGCAGTAAAACGCACCCATGAGGAGGGCGGACAGCAGGATCTGGTTATAGCTCGACAGCCAGGCCATGGCGACGGTAGTGCCGAAATTGAGGCTCCAGGCCAAGGCGGCGATGGCGCCGGCGGCGCGGTTGCCGGTGAGGCGCCGGACGGTGAGGGCCAGGAGCAGGAAGCAGGCGGCGAAGGTGAGAAACATCGCGAGGCGCATGGGTAGGGATTCCAGGCCGAAGCAGCGTTCAAAGACGAGAAAAAACAACCTTTCACTGAGGGTGCGGATCGTACCTTGGGCCATTGGGGCGAACAAGGCATGGGCTAGCGAGCTGGCGTCGTGCACGCTCAGGCTGAGACCGAGCCAGGCGAAGTCATCGTTGAGAAACCAGATGCGAAAGCTCCGCCGGTACAGATAGGCAGTCAGCAGTAGGGGAAACAAAAGCCAGCTCCAACGCTTCCAACGGTCTTCCATCATGAAACATCTTATTTTGACATCCCGGTGATTATGGCAAACTCATTTCACGGGCTGATGCACAAAATTGGTCGATACCAGGTAGAGCAGGAACTCGGCCGCGGGGCCATGGGCATCGTATACCGGGCCTTTGATCCGGCGATTGGGCGGCGCATTGCGATCAAGACGATCCGGCTCGACCAGTTTGGCGATGCGCAGTCGCACGCGCAATTGCGGGAACGGCTTTTGCGGGAAGCGCAATCGGCTGGGATACTTTCGCATCCGAACATTGTCACGATCTACGACATCAGCGAGGATGAAACGAACGCCTACATCTTCATGGAGTATGTGGAAGGGGCGACGCTCGAGCAATACTCGCGGGGCCTGCCGGTATCGGAACTGCTAGCGTTGCTCGAGCAGGCGGCGGCGGCGCTCGATTACGCGCACCAGCGCGGGATTGTGCACCGCGACATCAAGCCGGGAAATCTGATGCTGAGCGGCCGTCAGTTAAAGATCACCGACTTTGGCATTGCCCGGTTGAATCACCGCGATTCAACGCAATCGGGTGCTTTGTTGGGTACGCCGAGCTACATGAGCCCGGAGCAGATTGCGGGGAATGTGGTGACCGGGGCGGCCGATCAATATGCGCTGGCGGTGATTGCCTACGAATACCTTTCCGGTTCGCGGCCCTTCGACAATGACAATCTTGCGAATCTTCTGTTTCGGATCACGCAGCAGCCGGTTCCGCCGGTTCTGACGCTGAATGCGGCTACCAATCAGGTGCTGGCGCGGGCGCTGGCGAAGAAGCCGGAGAACCGGTATGCGTGCTGCGTGGAATTTGTTGCTGCCCTCAAGCAGGCTCTGGGGATTGTGGCTCCGCACTACACGCCGCAGCGGATCGAGTCCGGGGACGCGCCAACGCTGATTGCGAAGGAGCTACAACCTCCGCAGGCGGCGGTTGATCTGCCGCCGCGCGCGAAACCGGTAGCTGCGCCGGAGCGCCGCTCGCGGCCAGGAATCCTGGCGGGGTTGCTGGGGGGAGCGGGATTGGTGATCGGAGTATTGTGGTTCGCGATGTGGCCGCGGACGGCGGCTCCGCCTGCCACCCCGGCCGTTGTTGAGTCTGCTCCGGCGGAAACGAAACCAAGCCCGATCGGCGAGGCGGCGTCCAGCGCCGCCGCTGAGGTTGCCGCACCGGCGCCGCCGGATGCCTCCCCGACGGCTGACGGGCAGGTCCTAGGGAAAAAAACGGCGGCTTCGGAGCAGGGGTCGGCGACAACGGGGGAGCCGACCGCGCATTCCGTTGTGTTTCTTACCAATCCCGAGCGCGCTGAGATTCTCGTCAACGAGGGAACCCAGGATCGATGTCCCGCCACGCCCTGCACGCTGGAGTTGCCGGCCGGGGAATACCGCATCCGTGCCAAGCTGACCGGCTTCCCGGATATGGAGCGAAGGCTGCGTGTTCCGGCTGAGTCCCGCTGGGTTGCGAACTTTGAGAAGGCCGAGGGGACCATTGCCGTAAACTCGACGCCTCCCGGGGCCATGATCCGCGTGGATGGCAAGGATACCGGGCTGAGCACGCCGGCGATGCTGAAACTTGCGCCCGGACAATATACATTAGAAGTAGTTAAAAATGGTTTAAGTCCCCAATCACAAACTGTCGTGATCCGGCAAGGAGTGGTGCAGACTCTCGCCATCCAGTGGAACTGATTCGACTCACATGTCTTCCTCTCACACCTTTACACGCCGCGGTTTTCTTGGTGCTTCCGCAGCAACACTATTGACCGCGGAAGGGGCCGGGCCTGAAGCCAAGCATCCCAGCATGATTTTTCACTCGCGCAAGCCGGAGGATCTCGAGATGCCGCTGGATGGTTTTCTACAAGCCATCACGCCGATTGATCTCTTCTACGTGCGCAGTCATCATTACACGCCGACGGTGGAGGCCGAGAGCTTCAGCCTGAAGGTGTCCGGCGAGGTGGGTACGCCTGTGGCGCTGTCGCTGAAGGATCTGAAGAAGATGCCGCGGATTGAACTGGTCGGTGTGATGGAATGTGCTGGCAACGGCCGCAGTTTTTATTCTCCGCGGCTTCCTGGTTTGCAGTGGTCGCATGGCGGAGTGGGCAACGCGCGCTGGGCCGGTGTGCGCCTGGCCGATGTACTGAAGAAGGCTGGAGTGAAGGCATCGGCCAAGCACATTCTTTTTGATGGGGCCGATGTGCCGGTGGGAACGATGCCCAAGTTTCAGCGCACGATCCCCATCAAGAAGGCACTCGATCCCGACACGATGCTCGCCTTTGAGATGAACGGCCAACCGTTGCCGCAATCTCACGGGGCTCCGTTGCGTGTGGTGGTTCCGGGATGGGGTGGGGACTGCTGGGTGAAGTGGCTTACGGGGATTCAGGCGCTCGACAAAGAATTTGAGGGGTTTTTCATGAAGACCGGATACCGCCACCCGGGCAAGGGGGTTCCGCCGGGTACGGCTGTTGATCCGGCGCAGATGAAACCGGTCGAATCGATGCGGGTCAAGAGCGTAATCGCCACGCCGAAGGACAGCATTGTGTTTCCTCAGGGGATGTCGCGCGTTGCCGGCGCGGCTTGGTCGGGCGAAGTGCCGCTGGCCAAGGTGGAAGTTTCTCTCGACGGTGGCCGCAGTTGGAATCCTGCCCGCCTGACTTCATCGAACGGACGTTGGGGCTGGCAGACCTGGGATTATGCCTGGAACGCCACGCCGGGCTCCTATCGCGTTCAAGCCCGCGCGACGGACGCCAGCGGCTATACGCAGCCCAGCGAGCAGGAGTGGAATCCCAGCGGATACCTTTGGAACGCAGTCCAGACGGTCCGGGCCGAGGTGCTGCCACTGCAGATGACATCATACCGGTCTTCCTGTCTGGGTTGCCATAACGAAGATCTCATCCGCGGTCAGAAACTGACTCGCGCGCAGTGGGAGAGGGAAGTAGAGAAGATGATGCGTTGGGGGGCTCAGGTTCCTGCCGAGCAGAAAGCGAACCTCATCGATTATCTAGCGGCTCGCTATAAGCCTTGACCAGACGCCAAGCGGGCCAGATTCCTGTCAGGCAGAGGAGCGGGTCAGTCAATTCGGGTGTTTGTGAGGGCTGATATTGCTGCGCGTACTCGGCGAGCAGGATGAGGCCAGCCAGAGTGGGGACTACACGGGGCGCCGGCAAACTCCAGCCCAGGCAAAGCTGGCGAATGGCTTGCCAGTAAAAGAAGCACTTCAGGGCAAGAGTGCGAATGGCCGCATGGCGAGCCGGCTCAAATTCGGGCAGCAAGGGCAGCCAGGAGAAATCGTGGAATCGCACTTGGCGCCAGTAAAACGGTTCGAGTTGCCGATAGGCAATCAGCGCGAGGCTCAACCCGGCCAGCAATCGATTCGTGGGGATTTTGTCCGCCGCGATGCATGCCGCGCCGGCTAGGGTCCCTGCCGCGGCCCACGCGAGCAGAGTCAAGCTTTCTTTTCCCGGCTCGATAAACAGCGACAACGGGCTCAAACTGAGCAGGAGTACCGAAGCCCACAATCCCGCCTTGGGTCCGGGGCAGCAGCCGATCAGGCAGACCAGCATCCAATAAATGATGGCATTTTCGACTAAAGTCCAACTGATCCAGGAACTGGCAAGGCCGATCTGAAGGGCATAGGCAAGCACGCTCAGCCGCAGGCGAGGGAAAAAGGGGAAGAACTGCGGTGTGGCCCAGAGGATGCCGAGAAGCAGGACACCTCGTTCTTCGATCGCTGACTGAATGCGTTGCCGGATTCGCTCGGAGTTGAAACCGGGGAGGTTGACCGCGGCGATGCCGAATGCGGCACTCATACTGTTTAGGGCGAGGTCTCGCAGGGAGGAATCGCGGCCACGGATGTATGCTTGAACCAGTTCGAGGACCAGAGAGAAGAAGGTGGTAAGAAGGAGGCTGATTCTTCTGTCCCGCCCATCCCGGCACTGTATGCCCGGCAGCAGACCCAAAGGGAGGAACAGACACAGATTCAACAAGACGTCCAGCCAATCGGCCCGGTTGGCTGGCAGCCCCCAACGCTGGCAGCCCCCAATGCAGGAAGCCCCCAATGCAGGAAGCCCCCAATGCAGGAAGCCCACGGAAACATTGGAGAACCGGTAAGGATAGAGGGTTGCATGCACCATCAGCATCACAACCGCGGCCAACAGGATGCGGACGGGATGTCGCATCAATGATTGAGGCGCAAATGCTCTTCGATCTGCAGGCAATGCCTTTCGGTGTGGGCAGCGAGGAACTCCAGCCACTGGCGCAGAGTCATATTGCCGAGAATGGGATGAACAAGAATTCTGGACTCTAAGGCCGCCGAGTCGGCTGTAGCCAGTGCGAGACTGCTATCACGGGATTTAAGAAAGTTTTCGAGAGATCCGGGCCAGGGGCCGAAGGCGCCACGGGGGCTGGCGGATTCGGGAGCCTTGACTTTATGAGTACGCTGGCCGACTGCAATCTGAATGATGTCATTCAGGGCTCTAGTCGAGTCGATGGCCTCAGTCGGAGATTCCGGTTCGAGAAGACGTTTCTTTATGGAAGAGGTTGCCCAAATCTCGACTGTGGCCAAGTGTTCGACGATTTCGCCAACGGCCCAAAGATTGGGTTGCGGTTTCTGTTCAATGCGCTCCAGCGGCAGATCGGTGCACAATTCAAGGAGACGGGTGCGACTACTCAACAATTTTTCTAGCAAAGAAGTACCCCTCAGGTACTCCCATTATCAGTCAACCCTGTTTAGCGAACATGCTGCAGGCTTTCGACTGTTTTCTTGAGTTCCGCCACTACGCGAACGGCTTCTTTCTGCATTGCCTGTCCTTGCATTACGCTCGGACCGGTCAATTCAATGGGTGCGGAACACATGTTCAGAAGATCGATTTGAAAGCGAATCCGATCCAGGGACTCGACGGTAGTTTCCGATGTCATCTCTTTAGTCCTTCTTAGAGAGTGATCGGCTGGAAAATAGAAAACCTGAGAGTTAATTTTGACTCCACCGGGCATCCATGACGCGAAAAGGCTCCAATTAGCTGGTTGGGTGGGGCGTATTGGTAAGAAATACAGGTAGGTTTCCGACAGGTGGGATTGCGAGGAGGGTAAATTGAGGAGATCAACCCTATGCTGTGGGAGCCTTTCGGTCATGTTTGCAATTCCTTTCCTTGCAATACGTTTGCCAAACGCGTTGTGACTGGATTGGGGCGCTTTCGCATCCCGGAACGAAACGTTCGTGTTCCATTTGGAGACAAAATCGCAGCTGCGATTCCCGTCGTTTCCTTTTGCAATCGCTTGCGGCCACTGCCGCGCTGTCGCAGACTTCCGCTGGCCGGGGCACGGTAACAAAGAATTCCTTTCGCTCCGAGAAGCACCATCCGGGCACGGTCCGCGATTATTGGGTCAACACGCCGGCGGCAGCCCCACCGGCTACCGGCTATGCGCTGATGGTTTTTCAGGATGGCGCCGGGTTCATTAACGAAACCGGGCGATTCAAAGCTGCGGCGGTATTTTGACCGTCTGATCGCCTCCGGGGCGATGCCGCCGCCGGTGGGCGTATTTGTCAATCCGGGTGTCGTTCCAGCGCAAAGCTCCGATTCGCAACAGGCGCGCTATAACCGAAGCTACGAGTACGACGCGCTCGGGGACCGTTATGTACGCTTTCTGGCCGAGGAGCTGTTGCCGGAGGTGTCGCGCGTGGCGCCGCTTACGGCCGATCCGAACCTGCGCGCCATAGGCGGGTCGAGTTCTGGGGCGATCTGCGCCTTTACCGCTGCCAGGCAGCGGCCGGATCTCTTCCGCCGAGTGCTTACCTAAGATGACTCCTATGTCAATCTGTGTGGCGGGGACTGGTATGGCGATCTGGTGCGCAAGGTGGAGCCCAAGCTGCCGCGGATCTATCTACAGGACGGATCGGGCGATCTGAATATCTACTCGGGCTCGTGGTGGATGGCGAATCAAACTCTGGCGGCCTCGCTTGAGTATGCGGGCTACGATTTCACCTTCGAGCGCGGCACGGATGGGCTCAATGCGAATCACTCCTCGCGGGTTTTTGCCCAAAGCCTGGAGTGGCTCTGGTCCAACTGGCGGCAGCCGATTACCGCCTCGCGGGGCGCGGCAAAGTCCGAGCGGCACTTCGTGACCGAGATCCTGGACCCCGCCGCCGACTGGGAGGAACTGTCCGCGGGGCATGGATTCACCGAGGGGCCGGCAGTCGACTCCGAGGGCAACGTGCACTTCGCCGATGTCCGCCAAGACCGGATTCACAAAATCGAGCACGCCACGCGGAAGGTTTCCCTGTTTCTCGATCAATCGGGCGGCGCCAATGGCATGATGTTCGGCCCGGATGGACGGCTTTATGCCTGCCAGAACAAGAAACGGCAAATTATTGCCATCCGGCCCGATCAGGGCATCGATGTGCTGGCCAAGGATGTTGGCTCGAACGATCTCGCCGTAAATTTCCGCAACGAGGTTTATTTCACCGAACCGGCGTAGCGCAAGATCTGGTTTGTCGACGGCAAAGGCAACCGCCGCGCCGTCCATGAGGGGCTCGACTTCTCCCATGGCGTGGTTTTATCGCCGGACCAGAGTCTGTTGCTGTGCGCCGACATGCGCACGAAATGGGTTTGGAGTTTTCAGATACACCCTGATGGCTCGCTGGCCCACGGGCAAGCCTTCTACCGGCTCGAGACGTGGGACAACGATTCGCAGTCGGGCGGCGACGGCCTGACGGTTGACACCGAAGCCCACCTCTATGTGGCTACCCGGCTGGGTATCCAAATCTGCGATGCCCCCGGCCGGGTGGTGGCGATTCTCAACAATCCTCAAAACCTACAGCCTTCCAATTGCGTATTTGGCGGGTCTGAGCTCAACTACCTGTACACGACCAACCGGGAAAAAGTCTTCCGGCGCCGTCTGCGCGGCAAGGGCTTGCGCTCGTCACAGCGGATCCAGCCGCCGCCTCGGCTCTAGTGGTCTGCTTCAAACAGTCTGTCGTTTATTCAGAGTGCCCTGCGCCCGCATGACTTTCGCCAGGATAGCTTGAGCTCTGGCTGTCCAGATGAAGGGCTTGGGCTCTGCGTTTTGGTGGTCGACATATTCGTCGAGAG
>JAINDK010000052.1 GCA_019931185.1 Bryobacter sp. CoA8 C33 | reverse complement strand
TGTATTCCCCGGCCGGCGGGAAGCCGCCCGGGCTGCATAGGGCGCGCCGGATGGGAGCCTCCGCCGCAGGGCTTCGCTTCGCTACGCCCTGCAGCTACGGCCCCCATCCGGCATGGTTCTTGACAAGGGCAACTAACCAGGAAGAACTGGCTTACACAAAACTATTGACACTTCCTTGGGATATCTACTCAATAGATTCATCATTTCGACTTTCTCCAGAATTGTGCGCGCCAATTAAGGCGCGCACAAAACATTTCATCCATTTATCGCTTGTTAGTTTACGCGACTGCAGGTTTAGCAATTTCCTGCATAAACCCAACCGTACGTGGTCCAGTAATACAAGTCTCCACGTGACGAACACCGACTTTCTATTGCGAAGGCCGCTGTTGCAACCATCGCCCCTACAATCAAAAGCCTAAGTGCGGCTTTCTTGACAGCTTTATTCATATGTTCTTTTCGAACCTCCATCGGGATATCAGCACATTCGAAAGAAAAAAGAGAAAGTTTTTGCACCTGGGGGATAACGAGTTATTGCAGCAATTTCTGCGGGAAGAGCGGATCCTGGCGCGGTTGCAGCATCCGAACATTGCACGATTGCTGGATGTGAGCGCGGGGCTGGGGATGCGCCGAACTTTGTGATGGAGTACGTGGAGGGACGGCCGTTGCTCGAGGCGTTGGGGGCGGGCGAATACGGAATAGGCGAGAAGGTGCGGCTGTTTTTGAAGATTTGCGGGGCGGTGGAGTATGCACATGCGAATCTAGTGATCCATCGGGATCTGAAGCCGCAGAATGTGCTGGTTACGGCGGAGGGGGAGCCGAAGCTGCTGGATTTTGGGATCGGGAAGATTCTCAATGAACAGGGCGAGGAGGCAGCGATGACGCTGCGGCGGGCGTTCAGTGTGGATTATGCGAGTCCGGAGCAGATTTGCGGGGAGATGGTGAGCACGCTGACGGATGTGTATTCGCTGGGGCTGATTCTATACGAGATGATGACGGGAGAGAGGGCAAGGAGGTGGAGCCAACTGGGGCTGAGGCAGGTGTTAGAAGAAGCGGGGCGGTTTCGCTTGCCGGAGGCGGGAGTGGGTGGTGAGTTGATGGCGGTGTTGAGGAAGGCGGTCGCGATGGAGCCGGAGTTGCGGTATCGAAGCGTGGGTGAGTTGGCGGGGGATCTGGAGCGGTGTTTGGAGGGCCGGCCTGTGTAGGCGAGAGAGCGGCAGCGGGCGGAGCAGCAGGCGGAGTTGGCGCGAAAGATGAGTGCGTTAACCGAGGCGAGTACGCTTGAGATGCTGCGTGTATTTAACAGTGCCATCGAAGCGGCGAGAACGGATGTGTCGAAGCTTTCGGGGGGAATGGAGGTGAGCGTTCGCATGCTCGAAAACCTGCTCAGGAAATGGGAAGGGCTGAAGGGATCGGACAGGACCATGCTGCTGCTCAAGGACCTGCAGGCGACGGCGCATCTTCAACTGGCCGAGTTGTTCGCCGGGGGTGGCGGCAATCTGGGGAATGCGGCGCGGGCGCGGGAGGAACAGGCATAAGCGATGGCTTTGTGGCAGGAGCTTTCCGAGCGCGACCCAAATCATGCCGCGCGGGCGCGGGCTTAATGGGAAGCGAAGTTTTTCTCGGAGTATGAGGGTTGGCCGCGATTGGGAAAGCCTGGAGGGGAGGTGTGGCTTGAGTATGAACGGCGGTGGATGCAGATGTGGCGACGGGTGGGGGACGACTACCGCCTGAACCGGGCAATTGGGAGTTATTACTTCATCCGGGCGCAGTCGCACGGTAACGAGGTGGCGAGTTTTGAAAAGGCCATGGAGTGGTTTGGGCGGAACCTCCAGAAGAACCCACGGGACAAGGAGTCGATGCGGGACATGGCGCTGGTGCATAAGCACTTAATCAATCCGAAAGACGGGAAGGGGGCGCTCTTACATGCCGGGGAGGCGCTGAGGCTGGACCGGCAGAGGTTAAAGGAGGATGCGACGGACGCCGGTGCGCGGGTGGATTTAGGCTTCAGCCTTGTGGCCTATGCGAATGCTTTGGAGTGGGCCGGGGATCGGACGGGCGCGGAGAAGTACTTTGAGGAGGGCCATGAGTTGCGCAAGGCCATGGCGCAGGCGGATCCGAGCAATGTGTTTGCGCGGCAGTCGTTGCTGTATCCGATGCGGGCGTGGGCCGGGTTGATGTTGGCGAAAAAGCATTGGGAGAAAGCGAAGGAGCTGTTGGTTGAGGAAGTGGAGTGGTTGAGAAAATTTGGGGTTGAGTTCAGTGCCGGGGTGGAGATGGAACTGGCGTTGTACCGGGGAAGGTTGGAGGAAGGCTTGGGGGGAGAAGGGTGTCAGGAGTACCGCCGGGCGGGGGAGTGGCGGAAGAAAGCTGGGGCCTCGTATCGCTGGGCGATGCAGGGGCAGGAAGAGTTATTGGGGAGTATGTTGCGAAGGTGTGGAGTGGAATAGAAAAAGGGGAGCGAGGCTCCCCTTTGGTGATGGTTGAAGCGAGGCTGGTGATTTACCAGTCGGTAACGGAGCCGTCGAAGGAGTCGTAGGTTTCGGGGTTACGCCAGTCGTGACCGATTTTGTCGGCCATGGCGTTTTCGTCGAGCTCGACGCCGAGGCCGGGGGCGGTGGGGAGTTCGAGGTAGCCGTTGGAAACCTTGAGGGGGTTCTTGAGGTAGCCTTCGCCGAGGGAGACCTGTTCCTGGATGAGGAAGTTGGGGATGGAAGCGGAGATTTGCAGGCCGGCGGCGAGGGAGATGGGGCCGAGCGGGTTGTGAGGCGCGATAGCGGCGTAGTAAGCCTCGGCCATGCCAGCGATGAGGCGGACTTCGGTGATGCCGCCAGCGTGGCAAAGGTCGGGTTGGATGATGGTGGCGGCGCGCTTTTCGAGGACTTCCTTGAAGCCCCACTTGGTGAAGACGCGTTCGCCGGTGGCGATGGGGATGTGGGTGCCGCGGGCGATCTCGGCCATGAGGTCGTGGTCCTGGCAGTTAATGGGCTCTTCGACAAACATGGGGTTGTAGGGTTCGAGCTTTTTGATGAGGACCTTGGCAAGGGCGGGGCCGACGCGGCCGTGGAAGTCGATGCCGATATCGGCCTTATCGCCAACGGCTTTGCGGAGTTCGGCAAAGCGTTCGATGATGTAGTCGACTTCGGCGGGGGGTTCCATGTAGCGGTGGAAGTTGTTGCGGTTGGGGCCGGAAGGATTCTTGCCGTGGCTGCCCATGGGGCCGGTTTTGAAGGCCGTGAAGCCTTTGGCCATTTGCTCGCGCATGACTTCGGGAGTGCCGGCGTGGGCATAGACGCGGACGCGGTTGCGGGTGGGGCCGCCGAGGAGTTCGTAGACGGGAACGCCGAGAGCTTTCCCCTTGATGTCCCAGAGGGCCTGGTCGATGCCGGACAGGGCGCTGGTGAGGACCGGGCCGCCGCGGTAGAAGGCATGGCGGTAGATGGCCTGCCAGTGGTGGGCAACGGGGCGGGGGTCCTTGCCGACGAGGTAGGGTTCGATTTCCTTGATGGCGGTGGCAACGGTGAGGGCGCGGCCTTCGACGACGGGTTCACCGAGGCCGACGATACCGGCGTTGGTGTGAATTTTCAAGAAGAGCCAGCGGGGTTTGACGAGAATTGTCTCGAGCTTGGTGATCTTGAGGTTGTCCTTGGCGGGTACGGGGACATCCTTGCGTTGGGCCATGGCGGAGCCGGCGGCGACCATGGAAGCAAACGCGGTACGGACAGCGTGGCGGCGAGAGGTGGGGTTCATGGGAATACTCCTAGGAGAAATGGATCCAAAGGGCGACTGTGGAGGCGCCGATGATTACGGTAAATATCATTTCACTTTTCGAGCCAGCGAGGGCACCGCCGGGAACGATTGTGAGGCCTTCGAGCTCGGAATGGGGTTTGGGAGTGGAGGCGCGGCTGATGAAGTACATCAGGAAGACGCAGAGGAAGAAGACGAGGATGGAGTAGTTGAGGAAGCTGAATTGGACGAGGGCGTTGAGGGGGCCGAGGTCGACTTTGAGGGCATTGTGGAGGATGTCGAGTGTGAAGCGGGCGGCGCCGAGCAGGCCGCCGGCGACGAGGGTGGTGAAGGCGGCTTTTTGGGTGGCGCCGCGCCAGAGGATGCCGGTGAGGAAGACGGCGGTGATGGGAGCGCCGACGTAGGCTTGGACGCTTTGGAGGTATTGGTAGACCTCGTTGTTGAGACCGCGGATGAGCGGGATCCAGGCGATGGAGATGAGGACGATGACGCCGGTGGCGATGCGGCCGACGTTGACGAGCTTGGTTTCGCTGGCGGTGGGATGGAGCTTCTTATAGATGTCCATGGTGATGAGGGTGGAGCAGGAGTTGAAGACACTCGAGAGGCTGCTCATGAGGGCGGCCAGGAGGGCGGCGACCATGAGGCCCATGAGGCCGGGGGGTAGGAGGCGGGTGACGAGGAGGGGGTAGGCATTGTCACCGGTGACTTCGTTGGGCCAGATGGCTTTGGCGCAGAGGCCGGGGAGAACGAGGAGGAAGAGCGGGAGGATCTTAAGGCCGGCGCAGAAGAAGGCGCCCTTGCGGGCGTCCTCGACACCGCGGGCAGAGAGGGTTTTCTGCACGATGACCTGGTCTGTGCACCAGTACCAGATGCCGAGGATGAGGGTGCCGAGGGTGGTGCCGATCCAGGGGTAGACGGGGTGATCGATGGGCTTGATCATGTGGAAGAAGTCCGGGGGGAGGGCGGCGCGGAGGCCTTCGAAGCCACCGGCTTTGTCGAGGCCGAGGTAGCTGAGGATGACGGCGCCGGCCAGGAGGAGAACGGCCTGGAAGAGGTCAGTGTAGATGACGGCGGCGAGGCCGCCGAAGACTGTGTAGACACCGGTGGCGAGGACGAGGAAGATGGCGGTGGTCATGTAGTCCCAGCCGAAGACTTCGCGGATGAGGATGCCGCCGGCGAAGAGGGAGACGGAGATTTTGGTGAAGACGTAGGCGATGAGGGAAATGATGGTGAGGTACCAGCGGCAGTTGGAGCCGAAGCGGCGCTCGAGGAACTCGGGCATGGTGTAGACCTTGCTCTTGAGGTAATGGGGCACGAAGAGCCAGCCGAGGATGAAGAGACAGAAGCTGGCGGACCACTCGTAGCAACCGACGGCGAGGCCGGTGGAGGCGCCGGAGCCGGCCAGGCCGATGAAGTGTTCACTCGAGATGTTGGTGGCAAACAGGGAGGCGCCGATGGCGACCCAGCCGACATTGCCGCCGGCGAGGAAGTAATCGCGAGTATTGCGTTCGTTGCGGGAATGGTAATAGCCGATGGCGAAGACGATGAGGAAGTAGATGACGATGATGGCCGTGTCGAGCATTGGGGGATAGTTTATACCGAGTGGGGGTGGTGGAGTGAGAGGCGGGAGGTGTGATGGACGCGGATGATTTGGATGACTTTGTCTTTGATGCGGTAGACGGCGATGTAAGGAAGGGGAAGGAAGAGCAGCTCTTTGGTATCCGGTTCCTAGCCAAGGGAGCCTATTGCGGAAATGCCACCAAAGAACGGATGAAATCGTAGATTTTTACAAGGGTCGGCTGGCGATAGCAACGGTGCTATCGCGCCACTCGCCGCCATCCGCTTCCGCGATGCCTTCGCGGACGGCTGCGCGGAAGTCGCGTTCCTCAGCGAGCTATTGAAGACCAGCTTGCTTCACCAGAAACGAGGGGTCGACTCCTTGCTTGGCAGCAATCCGGGAGAGCTGAGCTTCTTGTTCCGGCGTGATTGGCACGAGCATGTCTTGACAATCGTTCGATTTGTGGCAAGAGGCAAGTGACGAGAAGTTGAGTTAGTATTCGCACGGTTCATTGTTCCTGCAAATTTCTTAAGGCGGGTGGAGCTACGGCTGTTTCTTCAGAGTTTGAGTTGTATGGCGGGAGGTGGTGAGCTGCAATTGATGTTGATGTTGATTGTGGTGATAGCGGGGCAGGCGCAAAGGACGCGGGATTTGGAAGTGGTGCCGGTGGAGCGACGGATGGCCCTGGTGATTGGGAATGCCAATTACAGTGTGGGGAAGCTGAAGAATCCTTTGAACGATGCTTTGGCGATGGAGAGGACACTGCGCACGTTGGGCTTTGAGGTGACGACTATAAGGGATGCGAACTTCAAACAGATGCGGACGGCGTTGAATTCTTTTGCGGCGGGGTTACGGAAGGGGGACTTGGCTTTCTTCTATTTCTCTGGGCATGGGTTACAGATCAAAGAGCGGAATTATCTTGTGCCCGTGGACTTTACCGGGGAGAGCATGACGGATGCCGAGTATGAGACGCTGACGGCGGATCCGGTGCGGCAGCGTCTTGAGGAAAGTCCGGCTTTGGTTCGGTTGCTGGTACTGGATGCTTGCAGGAATAAATCTTTTCCAGCGTCGTCGCGGAGTGGGGCTGGCGGGTTGGCGGCATGAGAGGACGGTTATCTCGCATCGAATCCTGAAGAAAAACGGTTAGGTGGACTACCCGTTCTCTTTTCACGATGGGGATGAGTTGAGTTCAGCGATTCTGGCGAAAATTTCGAAGAAGACCGGGCTGAAGCCGGAAGATTTGTAGGCGGATTGGGGTTAGGATACTCCCATGACGCGACGTGAATGGTTGGCGGGCAGTGTTGGGGCTCTTGGGTTGGCTCAAGGCAGGTCGAAGCCGAATGTGGTGTTTGTGCTGGCGGACGATCTGGGGATCGGGGATCTGGGGTGTTACGGACAAAAGGAAATTGCGACACCAAACATTGATGCGCTGGGGGCGGCGGGAACGCGATTCACTTCGGCTTATGCGGGGTCGACGGTGTGCGCGCCGAGCCGGTGTGCGTTGATGACGGGTTATCACACGGGGCATGGGCGGGTGAGGGGGAACGGGAAGAATGAGCTGGTGCTGCGGAAGGAGGATGTGGTGATCCCCGAGGTGTTGAAGGGGGCGGGGTACCGGACGGGGATGTTTGGGAAGTGGGCGCTGGGGGCGCTGGGGACGGCGGGCTACCCGACGAAGAAGGGGTGGGAGGAGTGGTTTGGATTTTATTCACAAACGCACGCGCACAAGTATTATCCGGAGGCGCTGCTGCACAATGACACATTGGTGGAACTGGTGGGGAACACGGGGACGCGGCGGCGCGATTACGCGCCCGACGTCATCCACGGGCAGGCGATGAAGTGGCTCGACGGACAAAGGGCGGGGCAGCCGTTTTTCCTTTACTACACGTCGGTGATCCCGCATACCAATAATGAATTGGGGCGGGATACGGGCAACGGGCAGGAGGTGCCAGAGGATGCCCCATACGGAGGAAAGAACTGGCCCCAGGTAGAGAGAAACTTCGCGGCGATGGTGAGCCGGCTGGACCGGCAGGTGGGGCAATTGGTGGACAAGTTGAAGGAGAAGGGACTATACGAGAACACGCTAATCGTCTTCACGTCGGACAACGGAGCGCACGAGGAGGGTGGGCACAAGCATGCATTCTTTGATTCGAACGGGCCGTTGAAGGGGATCAAGCGGTCGTTGACGGAGGGGGGGATCCGTGTGCCGGCAATTGCCGCGTGGGCGGGGCGGATACCCGCCGGGACGGTGAACGATACGCCGTGGGCGTTTTGGGATGTGATGCCGACGCTGGCGGGGGTGGCGGGGGCGAGCGCGCCAAAGGGAATTGACGGGATGGATGTGATGGAGGTGTGGCGGGGGAAAGCGAAGAAGACGCACCCCTACTACTACTGGGAATTTCATGAAGGGGGATTTGCGCAGGCGGTGCGTAAAGGGGACTGGAAGTGTATCCGCGAGAAGACGGGCGAGGTGAGATTGTTCGACTTGAGCCAGGACCTGGGCGAACAGACGGACTTGGCGGCCCGGAAGCCGGAAGTAGTGCGGGAGTTAACGGGGTTGTTCGAGAAAGCGCGGGTGGAGAGTGCGGACTGGCCGCGGCCTAAAGCGTGAGCGCGCGCAGGCGCCGCCATTCGATTTGCGTTTTGTCCATATGGATCTGGAGGCCGATTTGTCCGAAGGCCGGGAACTCAGGCAGTTGCGTGGTGTGGGCTACCTCGACACCGTCAACCCAGACCCTGCATTCGCGGCCGATGACGAGAATCTGGAGGTAGAACCAGCGGCCTTCGGTGGGACTGGCGATGCGAGAGCGCTCGATGCCGTAGATGGACCCAGTGGGAAAGACCGAATCGAGAGGGGAGTAGATTTGGACTTCGACGCCGCGGTGGCGTTCCTTGACAGGGTGACCGCGCAGAAAGATGCCACCGTTGGCGTTGTTGCTGGATTTGATTTCCGCGGCGAACAGGAAGTTGCTGAGCAGGGGGGCAGCATATTGGATGCCATGGCCATCGGCGCCGGTGGCCCAGTCGGGTCCGGTTTGCCAGGAACCGCCATCACGCAGCCGCCAGGGCTTCCATTGTTTGAGGAAAGTTGTTGTATCGGGGAGTTCGCGGACTGAGAAGTTGCGGACTTCGTATTGGTGGAGGAGGTCGGCGAAGTGGAGATAGCCAGGGAGGAGGAACTGGTGTGGGAGTGTGGCGCGCTGTAGAAGCTCGCCGTCTTGAAGAACCGTGAGTTGGTTTCCGTTCAAAGTGATATCGAGTTTGTGCCACTGGTCGAAGCTGGGGGGAAGCAGCTGCAGCGGAGCTTGCCGGCCGGCGAGGGCACCGGTGGTGTACAAGCCTGGCCGGCGATGGAAGTCATGGGCTAAGAAAACGGCGATGCCCTGCTGAACGGGCCGGCCTATGCTGGGGGTACGCAGGACGAAGGCGGCTTCCGCCCATTGGGCCAGTTTGTATTCGAAGGTGACGTGGACATTGGCATATTCGCGTTCGCTAGTCCAGCCAGGGTTTTGAGCAAACAGCGGGAGGGAGAGAACGAAGGAGGCCAGAAGCCGCATAGCTAGAGTATGGTCACAAGCTGGCGTGGCTTTGCTAGAATAAACGTATTGGTCAGCGTGGCGCCATCGTCTAGCGGTTAGGACGGAGCCCTCTCACGGCTTAAACAGGGGTTCGATTCCCCTTGGCGCTACCATTCCTCCTTCTTGTTTTGCTCACCCCACTTGGACTGATTGTTTGTGGAGACAACCACTTTCTCGTGCGCGGCCTGAAGCCGGACCGGGAGATGGCGCGGTATCTGGTGCGGCGCTGGACCTTTCCGTCGGTTGAGGATTTGCTGGGATTATCGCCACCGCTGCCAGGGGATTGGGTCATCACAACACGGGAGTTCCGGGAGGACATCGACTGGGTAATGGTTTTGCCTGGCGAGGGAGAACACACCGATGCCGTGGGGCAACTGTTGCGCGAACTGGAGGCGCGGGGAGTGGTTTAGGCGGCGACCGTGTCGAAAAGACCGGCCTGAAGAGGACGGTCGGGACGGAAGGCCCCGAGTTCGCCCGGGAAGCGCCGCACGAGTTCATGCGGCGCCCGGACGGTGGCCAACCCCAAAAGTGATTTCATCTGAAAAGTATTGACGAGGGTGTGCGGGCCGGCACCGTTGGCAAGCACGACGAAGGAGCGGCGGGCATGGCGACTGGATTTCCGAATGCGCTGTGCCCAGTCTTCGAGATCTTCGCTTGTATAGCGGTAAGGGCCGGAGAATGTGCGCCCGCACAAGCGGGTATAAGCAATGGGGCTGGTGAGAAAGGCTGTTGGCGGCATGGCGCGGGCATGGTCGGGCTGGTCGATGTTACAGAAGCCCGTGTGGGAATCGATCAGTAGGGCGAGGGCGTCCTCTTCCATCCAGGAGGCGTGACGGAACTCGGCTACCAGAGGCAGCGAGCGCAACTCGCGGCGCAGATGCAGAAAACGAGTGCGATTCTCCGCCGTAAAACGGAAGGCAGTGGGAAATTGGAGCAGCACGGCGCCAAGCTTACCGGCTTCTTCGAGCGGGCGGAGCCCTTCACGGAAGGCGGAGATTTCCTGGGGAGCCGGCGAGGCTTCGAAGGTGAGTTTGCGCCAGGCGCGAGCCGTGAACTGAAAGGCGGGATTTGAACGGACCTGATAGCTCCAAAGGCGGCTATGTTCGGAGCGAAGCGGGGAAAAAAAGCTGCTGGTGAGCTCGACTGTATTGAAAAAGCGGGCGGCGAAGGCCAACTGGTGGAAGTCCTTGGACCGGGACGCAGGGTAGAAGAGACCCTGCCATTGGGGATGGGCCCAGCCGGAGGGTCCGCAATGAATGGGGCCTGTTTGAGGGAGAGTCATATTCGCCATTCCTTCGCTTGAAGTTCAGAGTAAAGCGAAGAAGAGGCGAAGTCAAGGGTTATTTTTGCTTCTTCTTCGCCTTCTTGAGAGAGGATTGAACGAACAGGTAGCTACCCTCGATGAGTTCTTCCAATTCTTCCCAATCGGGGGAAGGCGGGAGGGCAAGACTAATCCAGCCATGGCGGGCTAGGTAAGGCGTTTTGCGGAAGCGGGGATCGGCGAGAAAGATGGGCTGGGACTGTTTTTCGACCTTGATGCTTAGCTTTTGGCCGGACTGATGAGAATAGATCGCGAAGGGTTTATCACGAACTTTGAAGAAGGGGTGACCGAATTGGAGCACCTCGGTGGTGCCGGGCGAATTGAGACAAAAGGCGCGGATGCGGATTAGAGGATTGAGCTGGTTGGACATATGACGGCAATTTGCTAGAATAAGAAAAGTTTATCCTCTAGAGGAGCTCCTTGAAATGGCCGCAAAACCCGCTTTTGCCACCGGCGCGCAGGTGGAGCACCCCAAGTTTGGACTTGGATCGGTGCTGGAATGCACGGAAGATTCCATCCGCATCAAGTTTGATGAGCAGGGTGAGAAGAAGTTCGTACTGTCGATCGTGCAACCGAACCTGAAAAAGAGTGATCGTCAACCGCCGGCGGAGAAGAAGCGGGCGGCACGCAAGAAGGCTGCCACGGCATAAACGAAATCGAAATTTAGACCCCCCAGGGCCGCTCTGAGAGCGGCCCTTTCTGTTAGAATCGAGTTTCCCCCCATGAAATTCGGAGTCGTAGTGTTTCCCGGCTCGAATTGCGATCACGACGCATACTATGCAGTCACGCGCAATCTCGGGCAGCAAGCGGATTTTGTCTGGCACGACAGCGAGAACCTGAGCCAATTGGATGCAGTGATCTTACCGGGAGGATTTTCCTACGGCGACCACTTGCGCTGTGGAGCAATTGCGCGCTTTTCGCCGGTGATGAAGGCGGTGAAGAAGTTCGCCGACGCGGGCGGGCTGGTTGCAGGAATCTGCAACGGATTTCAGATTCTGACAGAGGCACAGATACTGCCCGGGGCGCTGATCCGGAATCAAGGAATGCGGTTTATCTGCAAGACCGTGGGGCTTGAGACGGCGACGAGTGCTTCGGCCTTTACCAACCGGCTGAAGGAGGGGCAGGTGATCCAGGTGCCGATTGCTCACGGGGAAGGCTGTTACACGGCCGAGGCGCAGGTACTGGATGAGTTAGAGGCGGAGGACCGGGTGGTATTCCGTTATGTGGAGAATCCGAACGGATCGCTGCGAGATATTGCAGGAATTTTGTCGGCTGGCCGGAACGTGATGGGGATGATGCCACACCCGGAACGGGTGGCGGATCCGTTAATGCCGGGCACGGATGGCCTGGCGGTATTTGAATCGATTGTGAGCGCATACGCTTCTCTTTCCCGATGAGTGAACCCAATTCGAACGCACTAGACGCCCTGCTGAAGAAGCACAAGCTGACCCGGGGCGAGTATGAAAAGATCCAGCAGTTGCTGGGGCGAGACCCAAACCTGACCGAGTTGGGGATCTTTTCGGTGATGTGGAGCGAGCACTGCTCTTACAAGAGTTCGAAGGTGCACCTGAAGAAACTGCCGACGCGGAGCGAGCGAGTGTTGCAGGGCCCGGGGGAGAATGCGGGGATTATCGACATTGGGGAGGGATATGCGATCGCCTTTAAGATCGAGTCGCACAATCACCCCAGCTTTATCGAACCATTTCAAGGAGCGGCTACGGGCGTGGGGGGGATTCTGCGCGATATCTTTACGATGGGGGCGCGGCCGATCGCGGTGATGGATGCAATCCGCTTTGGTCCTCTGGACAGCCTGGAGAACGGGGCGCGGAACCGGCGGATTCTGGATGGGGTGGTGCAGGGGATCTCGCACTATGGCAACTGCTTTGGCGTGCCGACGGTGGGCGGTGAGACGGTGTTCGAGGATAGCTATGACGGCAACCCGCTGGTGAACGTATTTGCCCTCGGTGTGTTCCGGCACGATGAAATTTTCTATGGCCGGGCCACCGGCGTGGGGAACCCGGTGATCTACGTAGGAGCGCGGACGGGGCGGGACGGAATTCATGGGGCATCGATGGCCTCGGACGTGTTTACGGAGGCCTCTCAGCAGCAGCGCCCGACGGTTCAGGTGGGCGACCCGTTCATGGAGAAGTTGTTGCTCGAGGCGTGCCTGGAAGCGATGAGGACGGGTGCGGTGGTTGGCATACAGGATATGGGGGCCGCCGGGTTGACCTGCTCGACGAGCGAGATGGGATCCCGGGCCGGCACAGGGATCGACTTTGACCTGAAGCACGTACCGCAGCGGGAAACCGGCATGACGCCTTATGAGATTATGCTCTCGGAGTCGCAGGAGCGCATGCTGCTGGTGGCCGAGAAGGGACGCGAGGGTGAGATTCTCGCAGTGTTTGACAAGTGGGGCCTCGAGAGCGCGGTGATCGGCACGGTGACCGATGACGGGATGCTGCGCGTGCGCGACAACGGGGTGGTGGTGGCTGAGATCCGGAACCGGGATCTGGCTGACGAGGCGCCGCTCTATCATCGCCCGTACACGAAGCCCTACCGGACGGCGCCTTACGAGGCGCCGGAATTCGCCAGCTCAAACCTCGAAGCGGATCTGCTCGGCTTGATGGGGAGCGCGGACCTCTGCTCGAAGCGCTGGATCTGGGAGCAGTACGACTACATGGTGCAGACCAATACGCTGGCGGGACCAGGGGGCGATGCCGCCATTGTGCGAATCAAGGAGACGGGGATATCGGTGGCGATGTCGCTCGACGGTAACGGGCGCTATTGCTATCTCGATCCGCGGGAGGGCGCGAAGCTGATCGTGGCGGAGTGTTGCCGGAATTTGTCGGCTGTGGGAGCGCTGCCGGTGTCGGCGACAAACAATCTGAACTTCGGAAACCCGGAGCGACCGGAGATCATGGCGCAACTGGTGGAAGGCATCGAAGGGCTGGCGGAGGCATGCGCGTTTTTTGATACGCCGATTACGGGCGGAAATGTGAGTCTCTATAACGAAACCCTGGGCGAATCGATTTTCCCGACGCCCGTGGTGGGCATTGTTGGGCTGCTGGGGACGGCGCCGCCGGTGGGGATGAAATTTCCCGCGGCCGGTCTCGATGTACTGTTGATTGGGGGCCTGGGGCAAGCGAGCGATCAGGAGATGGGCGGGACGCAATACGCCAAGCAGGTATTGAAGAGCTTGTGGGGTGTGCCGCCCAAGTTGGATATGGAGCGCGAGAAGGCAGTACAGGCAGCAACGCGCGAGGTGGTCGTCGGCGGGCTGGCGCGGGCGGCGCATGATCTGGGTGAAGGCGGCATCGCCGTGGCGCTGGCTGAGGCAAGCCTGGGCGGCGTGGGCGCCGAGGTGAGTTTTGAAAGCGGGCTGCGGCCGGAAATCGCTTTGTATCATGAAGGGCCGTCGCGCGTTTTGATCGCCACTGAGCGCAGGGCCGAAGTGGAGGCGATCGCGGCGCGGCATGGGGTGGAGGCGCTGTGGATTGGGCGCACGGTGGAAGGGCTATTGAAGATCCGTCTGAATTCGCATGAAGTAATCTCCGTTTCAACCGATAAGCTTCACCACCGGTGGGATCGAGCGCTCGAGGAGGCCTTGCATGTTTGACAAGTTTCATGACGAATGCGGTGTGTTTGCGATTTATGGACACCCCGAAGCATCGAAGCTGGCGAATCTGGGGCTGCATGCGCTGCAGCATCGCGGGCAGGAGAGTGCGGGGATCGCTTCTCTGCATGAGGACGAGATTATCTGCCACAAGGCGATGGGGCATGTGGCGGACATATTCACGAACCCGGTGTTGAGCGAGTTGAAGGGGGACGGGGCGATCGGGCATACGCGATATTCGACGGCGGGGGATACGGTGGTGCTGAACGCGCAGCCGTTTTCGGTGCGGTGCAATAAGGGGCCGATTGCGGTGGCGCATAACGGAAACATCACGAACGCGGCGCAATTGAGGAATGATTTGGAGCGGGACGGATCGATTTTTCAGGCGACGAGCGATACGGAAGTGATTCTGCATCTGGTAGCGCGCTCGCGAGAGAAGACGATGGCGGGGGCGCTGCGGGATGCGCTGTTGCAGTTGGAGGGGGCGTTTTCACTAGTATTCCTCGCGGAGAACCGATTGATTGTCGCGCGGGATCCGAACGGATTCCGGCCGCTGGCCATGGGGCAACTGGAGATGAGCGGGGGCAAGATCGCCTATGTTTTCGCGAGTGAGACTTGTGCCTTTGATCTGATTAACGCGGTTTACATCTCGGATGTGGAGCCGGGAGAGATGGTGATCGTGGGGCCGGAGGGGCTGACGCGGGAGCGGTATGCGCCGGTGGCGGAAAGGTCGCACTGCGTGTTTGAGCATGTTTATTTCGCGCGGCCGGATTCGCTTGTGTTTGGCAAGTCGATCGCTCAATCGCGCGAACGGATGGGGCGGCTGTTGGCGCGGACTTGTCCGGCGGAAGCCGATATTGTGGTGCCGGTGCCGGACTCCGGGGTGGCGGCGGCGCTTGGCTATGCGGCGGAGTCGGGATTGCCATTCCGGCAGGCCTTGATTCGGAACCATTATGTGGGGCGGACTTTTATCGAACCATCGCAGACGATTCGCGATTTTGGTGTGAAGCTGAAGCTGAATCCGGTTCGCCATTTGCTCGAGGGGCGGCGAGTGGTGCTGGTGGATGATTCGCTGGTGCGCGGGACGACGTCGCGGAAGATTGTGCGCATGGTGCGCAGTGCGGGCGCCCAGGAAGTGCATCTGCGCATTTCCTGTCCCCCGACGGTATCTCCGTGTTTTTATGGCGTGGATACGCCGACCAAGGGAGAGTTGATTGCGGCGAATAACGATCTCGAGGGAATCCGGCGGTTCACGGAAGCCGATAGCGTAGGTTATCTGCCGTTGAGCGCGTTGAGTGAGGCCGTTGAGGATGACAAGCAGGAATACTGCTACGCCTGCTATACGGGCAATTATCCAACACATCTGGTGAATATTGAAGAGTTGATGACGGCTAAAGTGCGATGCTGAGGCCGGGGATTGCGCCGGTTGCGGCGGGGGTGGAGTATTCGCGGGTGAGGGCGATCGCCGAGATGGCGATGAAGATGGAGAAGGTGTATCCGCTGTACTTTGGGGAATCGAATTTGCCGACGCCGTTATTCATCAAGGAAGCGCTGGAGCGCGCCTTGGGGGAAGGGTATACCTTTTACACCTCGAATTCCGGGCTGTTGAGTTTGCGCGAAGCGATCGTCGAGCACTATGAGCGGCTGCAGGGAGTGAAGGTGGACGCGGGAAGTGAGGTGTTGGTGACGGCATCCGGGGTGCAGGCGCTGCATGTTGGGATTCGGTGTGTACTCGACCCTGGTGATGAGGCGATTGTACTGACCCCGGCCTGGCCGAACGGAGCGCAGATTGTGCGGCTGATTGGGGGCCAGGCTGTAGAGATCGCGCAACCGCTGGTGGAAGGCCGCTACGGGATCGATTTCGAGGCGATGGAAGGAGCGGTGAATGAGCGTACGCGGCTGTTGCTCTATACCTCGCCATCGAATCCGCTGGGATGGGTGGCGACAGAAGATGAGCAGCGGCGGCTGCTTGAATTCGCGCGGCGGCACCGGTTGTGGCTGCTGGCTGATGAGGTGTATGAGCGGCTGACCTATGAACAGGATCATGCGGCGAGCATTTTGCGGCTGACCGAGCCGGGGGATGCCGTGTTTGTGGTGCAAAGTTTTTCGAAGGCGTATTGCATGACGGGGTGGCGGCTGGGCTGGATTGTGGGGCGGCGGGATCTGGTGAAGCGGGCGATGGAGTTGAACGAATTTCACGTGTCCTGTCCGGCGGGGTTTACACAGCGGGCGGCGGAAACGGCGCTGCGGGCGGGCGAGAGCTTTGTGACGGAGTTGAAGGCGGAGTTGCGGGCGAGGCGGGACTATTGCGTGGAGCAGTTGGGGAACTTGCCAGGGGTAACGATTCCGCGACCGGAAGGGGCATTTTATCTGTTTCCGGCGATTGAAGGATTGAAGGATTCCTTTGGGTTCGCGAAAGATTGCTTGCATGCGACGCAAGTGGGGATCGCGCCGGGAGTGGCGTTTGGCCCGGGAGGAGAAGGGGCAATCCGGATCTGTTATGCGGCGGACCGGAGCGTGCTGGAGCCAGCGATGGAGCGGCTGCGTGGCTACATTTCGAGCTTGCCGCGGTAGCTCAATTTCTTGGTGGTGTAGAAGACGTGGCGGTAGGGGGCACCGGCGCCGGGAATAAAGAGTTCAAAAAGGAGTTCCTTCACCGTGGCTGCATCCTCGCGGGGGAAGATGAGGCGGGTGTAGGGGTCAGTGGGGCTGGGGGGAAAGTAGCCGCTCATGCGGATCTTGCGTTTGCCGAGGCGGAGGACGGATTCGTTTTCCATGTTGGCCATTTCGGCGGCATCCATGGTCGCGTTGATGGGGATGGCAACGGCGAGGACGATGTAGCGGGCGCCGTCACGGGCGAGGAATTCCTGATATTCGTCCCACGCGGGATCGGCGACCGGATCGATGCCAGGCAGTTTCTTGATGCGGCGGCGGCGCTGTTCGATTTCAGCCAGTTGTACGGGCTTGGCGGTGGCGAGGAAGGTGAGAACGCCGTCGGAGGCGTTGGAGGATTGGGCGGGTAGCGCCCAAGGAGAATTGCCGAAAAAATCAAGCAGTTGTTCCTCAGACCAGTCGCGGGCTTCGGAGCTTTCCCAGAAGGGAGTGACGGTCAGGAGGGTGAGGATCGCCAGCCACGGTGCCATAGAGATATGCTATTACGCAATGAAAACAGTTGAGTATTTGGGCCGGGCGGCCTATCAATGGGAGAACGAGCAACTGCGCGTAACGGTAGTGGCCGGCGGAGGGCACATCGCCGAGATCCACCACAAGGGCAAGCGTTTGAACCCGCTCTGGACGCCACCTTGGAAAACAATCGATCCGTTACGATACGACCGGTCGAAACATCCAGAGTACGGAGAAGGGCCGGAGGCGCAGTTGCTTTCGGGAATTCTCGGCCACAATTGGTGCATCGACTTTTTCGGACCGCCCTCGGAGGAAGAAGCGCGGGCCGGCTACACGGTGCACGGAGAGGCCTCCGTAGTTCAATATGATGCGGAACTGCGGGCGACGTTGCCGATGTCGCAGCTAAAGGTGCAGCGCCAGATCGAACTCGAAGGCAATCGCGTGCATTTCGTAGAGACGGTGGAGAACCTGCTCGCCTTTGACCGGCATGTGGCGTGGCAGGAGCATGTGACGCTCGGGCCACCGTTCGTCGAGCGCGGGGTGACGGTTGTGGAGGCGCCGATCGCACGCAGCGCGAAGTTGAACGAGGGGGAGTTTGAATGGAAAGACCGGCGCTACCCGTCGGCGGTGGCGACCTCGGACTTTCACACGCATTTGCTGACCAAGGGAGGGGTGAAGGTGACGAACCCGCGGCTTGGGCTGCGAATCGGCTACGAATGGAATCTACAGGATTTTCCCTGGCTGGGGATTTGGGAAGAAAATCACGGGCGGACCTACGCGCCGTGGAAGGGGCGGACCATGACATGGGGAATTGAGTTTGGCGCGAGCCCGTATCCGGAGTTCCGGTTCCGGCGGGCGACGAGAGGACTGATGTGGGGGGCGCCTACCGCCGTCTGGCTGCCGGCGAGGAGTACTCGCAAGATCCGCTACACGATGACCATGACGGCGACTAGCTAGAGGCGATTGCGGCGGATACTGAAAGGATGCAGTGGCTTAAGGCGGCGCAAGCCGTGAAATGGATTCAGTCCGGCCAGAGGGTTTATCTGCATCAGGGGTGTGCTGAGCCAGAGCCGCTGGTGGAGGCAATGACGGACCGGGCCGGGGAGCTGCGGGATGTGGAGGTTGTGCATCTGGCAACGATGGGGAGGGCGCGGTATGCGGAAGCGGAATACCGGCAAAGCTTCCGGCACAATGCGCTGTTTGTTGGGGCGAATGTACGGCGGGCCGTGCAGCAACGCCGCGGCGATGTCATTCCGATCTTTCTGGGCGAAATCGAGGCGATGTTTCTCAATGGCTCGATGCCGCTCGACGTGGCGCTATTGCAGGTGACTCCGCCAGACCGTAATGGGTTTGTGAGCCTGGGACCCAGCGTGGATGTCTCCCTGACAGCGGCCAAGATGGCGAAGTATGTCGCGGCGGTGACGAACCCGCGGATGCCACGAACGCATGGCGATACATTTCTGCACGTGTCGGAGATCGATGTATTCGTCGAAGGAGATTTTCCCCTGGCGGAGTTGGAGGTGCGGGAGCCGTTGGCCGAGCATGAGGCGATCGCGCGGCACGTGGCGGGGCTGATTCCGGACGGGGCGACGTTGCAATTGGGCATCGGGCAAATACCGGACGCGATTCTCAAGCTATTGGGCAATCATCGCTATCTGGGGGTGCACAGCGAGATGTTTTCCGATGGGATCATCCCATTACTCGAAAGCGGCGTGATCGATAACAGCCGGAAAGCAATCAACCCGAACAAGGTAGTGGCTGGGTTTGTGCTGGGTTCGCGGAAACTGCTTGATTTTATCGACGAGAACTCGATTTTTGAATTCCGCCAAGCGCGCTACACGAACGATCCGTTTCAGATCGCGCGGAACCCTCGCGTATGCGCCGTGAATGCGGCGATCGAGGTAGATCTGAGCGGACAGGTATGCGCCGATTCGCTGGGTGAGATGCCTTTTTCCGGCATAGGTGGACAGGTCGATTTCATCCGCGGAGCCGCGCGCAGTGAGGGTGGGATGCCATTTGTGTGTTTGCCTTCGACGGCGAAGGACGGTAAGATGTCGCGGATCGTGAGCCGGCTTAAGCCAGGGGCGGGAGTCGTGACCTCGCGCGGGGATGTGCACTGGGTGGTGACCGAATTCGGCGCGGTGAATCTGCATGGGAAGAACATGCGCGAGCGCGCCCGGCTGATGATTTCGATCGCTCACCCGGATTTCCGCGAGGGCCTCGAGCGAGAAAGCTATTGGCTTAGGCCAGAGTCGTGAGGAAATCGAGATCGACGTTGCCGCCGCTGACGACGAGGCCGATGCGCTCGATACCGGTGGGCAATTTGCCGGACATCGCGGCGGCGATACAGACAGCGCCGCTCGGTTCGGCGACGATTTTCAGGCGGGTCAGGCAATAGCGCGTGGCGTCTAGAATTTCTTCTTCGGAGACGAGGAGGACATCTTCGACGAGGTGCTGGATGATGGGGAATGTGATGTTGCCAGGCTGGGGAGTGCGGAGGCCATCGGCGATGGTAGCGCTCGCGTCGACACGGACGGGATGGCCCGCCTTGAGGCTGAGCGCGAAATCGTTGGCGAGAGCGGGCTCGACACCGAAGAGGCGGATGGCGGGGTTGATTTCCTTGGCAATCAGGGCGCAGCCGCTCAACATACCGCCACCGCCAAGGCAGACGAGGAGAGCGTCAAGGTTGGGGACTTCCTCAAGCAACTCGAGGGCGAGAGTGCCTTGGCCGGCGATGGTCCAAGGATGATCATAAGGCGGAATGAGGGTGGCGCCGGTTTCCTCGGCGATGGCGAGGCCGATGGCTTCGCGGTCTTCGAGGAGGCGGTCATACGTGACGACTTGGGCTCCCATGTCGCGGGTGTTGTGGATTTTCGTCTTTGGCGCATCCGAGGGCATGACGATGGTGGCGCGGATGCCGGCGGTGCGGCTAGCATAAGCGACAGCCTGAGCATGGTTGCCGCTCGAGAAGGCAACGACGCCCCGGGGACGGTCTTCGGCAGGGATCTGGTGAATGAAGTTGGTAGCGCCCCGGAGCTTGAAACTGCCGGTGCGCTGGAAGTTTTCACACTTCAGGTAGCAATCGAGACCCGTTGCCTGATTGAGGCCGCGGGAGGTGAGAACGGGCGTGCGGTGGGTGAAGCCGGTGAGGCGGACGGCGGCGGAGCGGACGTCAAGGGCTGTGGGTTGCATCAGTAGCCGGCCCCCTTGTCGACCAGATTTTCGAGGGCTTCGCCCCGCTGATAGAGGGCGAAGTTACGCAGGAAGATGTGCATGGAGTCTTCCAGCCAAGTGGAGGTGTGATCGGCGGTGTGGGCGCTGACGAGGATATTGTCGAGCTGATAGAAGATGTGACCGTCGGGGAGGGGTTCGACTTCGAAGACGTCGAGGGCTGCGCCGCGGATCCAATTCTCGGTAAGGGCGGTAATGAGGGCAGGCTCATCGATGGCGTTGCCACGGCCGAGGTTGATGATGACGCCGCTGGACTTCATGGCGCGGAGTTCTGGGCCGGCGACGATACCCTTTGTCTCGGGCGTGTTGGGCATGGCAAGCAGGATAAAGTCGCTGGTGGCCATGAGTTCGAGCTTGCGGTCGAGGCCCCAGATTTCATCGGCGACGCCGTCGGACGCGGATTTTTCCGGGCGCCGGCGGAGAGCAATGATCTTCATGCCGAAAGCCTTGGCGCGGAGGGCAGCGGCGCGGCCGATGTCGCCATAGCCGAGGATGCCGAGCGTGCGGCCCTCGAGCATGTTGACATCGAAAACGTCCCAGCGGCCCGCTTTTTGGCTATTGACCATACGGCGGAGATCCTTGGCGAAAAAGAGCATGGCGGCGAGGCAGTATTCACCGAGAGAGGGGCTATAGGCGCCTTTGGCGTTGGTGACGGGAATGGAGCTCTGGCGAAGATGGGTGGCCATGATGTGGTCGACGCCGGCCGATAGGGCGTGAAGCCATTTGAGTTGACTGGCCTTGGCGATGGCGGCCTGAATGACAGTGGCGGAAGCGCCAACGCCAGTGAGGATCAGGTCGGCTTGAGGCGCCAGAGCTTCGGCGCGAGCGGCGTCCTTGGTGACCTCGTAGGAGATGGCGCCGCCCAGTTGATCGAGAAGTTGGAGGTAACGTCCTTCCGGGTCGGCGATTACAAGCAGATTGAGCTGTGGCATAGCGTTAATCCGCTAGGATAACGTGACTGCCCGCGTTGATACGATGAAGGTGTGAGTGAAGTTTGCACCTGTGGGGCGCGGTTGGTTGAAGGAGCGCGATTTTGCCACCGTTGTGGCAAGCCAGTGTTTGAGGCGCCGGTAGGGGAGGCGGAACCGGATGAGGCGCCCCGTGAGGTGGAGGAACTGCTCGACCGCGTGGAGTTGCACCATGCCGAGCCGGAGATCAGCTTCAGCAATGGAACGGCGGTGCGAGTGGGTTTGCTGGTGGCGGCGCTGTCCATGACGCTGCTGATGCCGCTGGCGAACCTGGGCGGAGTATCCTTGCTGGGAATCGTGGTTCTGACCGTGTTGGCTGGCGTGTTGAGCGTCTGGTTTTACCGGCGGCGGACGGGGCAGGCCTTAACGGTATTGGCTGGGGCAAGAATGGGCTGGATAACCGGAGTATTCTTGTTTGCCTTGTTTCTTGTGCTGTTCACCGTCAGCATTGTGCCGGCGCTCGAGAGTGGGGAATTTCAGAAACTGCAGGAAACGGCGTTGAAGGGAAGTTTTTCCGAGGCCGATCTGGCGCGACTGAAGGAATTGTTCGAAAACCCTCTGCTGTTGGGGCTATCGATTTTCTTGTTCATGGGGATTTACTTCGTCGGCGCCACGACGCTGACCAGTTTGGGTGGCATGTTGGGTGCGAAGCTGCTGGGCCGCGATCAGAGTCTTTAGCGCGAGCCCGCCTAGGAGAACCCAGACGGCCCAGAGCATTCTGCCGCTCAGGGTGAAGCTGGCGGCAAGAACCAGGAGTGCGTAAGCGGCAAGGCCGGTGAGAAGTTTGGGCCGGCTCATTGCATGTTGTAGGAGAAGGCGAACTGGAGGCGGATGACCTCACCCTTGAATTCGACGGGAAGGGGTGGAAAGGGATTAGAGGCGCTGATGCCGGCGACGGCGGCGCGGTCGAGGGCTTCGGCGCCGGAAGGCCCGGAGATGACCAGCTTGGGGACACGGCCATCCTTGCTAATGGAGAACTGAATCAGCGTGCGGCCGCGGCGGCCGAACCGGGCGCTTTCCGGAATGACGGCGAACCAGTTGCGGCGTACGATGGCGAGAATGCGTTTCATGTAGGGACGGAAGTCGACGCCCTGGGGGTCGCTCAAGAGCTCGAGCGCGGAGCCGATCTGACTTTGAGGCTGGAGGGGATTGGATTGTGAGGGGATATCGGTGACGACCTGGCCGGAGGAGCCAGGAGTCCCTTGGATACTTTGGCGCATCAATTCATCAACAGATTGGCGCTGCATGACGGGGATGCGGCCGTCCTCCGGGCCCTTCTTGGCGCCGGTTGTCTGGCCAGCGATTTCAAAGGGGCTGCGCTTGTTTTCGAGGGCCCGGGCTTCGATCTGAGGCAATTGCGGGGCGCCGAGTTGCGCGAGTGGGCGGGCATCCGGGGCTGTCGTCTCCAACTGAGGGGGCGCTTCGACCGGGCGGGGGGCGTCCTGCTCCTTACGGGGCGCGGTGGGGGGTGGGACGTAGGTGCGGGGGGCGCGACGGTTCTGGAGGCTGGCGGTCAAATCGTCCAGATTTACCTCCGGCTTGATCGGGGATTTGTTGGGCTCCTTTTGTGTGAGCTCAAATCGGGGGGCGACCAGAGTCGTGACCTTGCGTTCCACGACCCGGGCGTCAATCGGCAACGGAGGATTGCTCTCGAAGATGCTACGGGGGGCCATGAAGACAGCCAATCCCAATACAGCGTGCACCAAGACAGACAAGGAGCCGGCGAGCCCGAGGCGGGGCCGGTAGGAATCCTGATCCCAATCCCGGATGAGATTGAGATCATCGAGGGGCCGGTCTGTGGAATCAGAAGGCAGGGTAACCGGCATCTTTCAGGGTTTGCGCCACGACATCGGCGTGTAATTCAATTCTATCCATGACCTCGAGGGCGAGTTTGAGGGCGCGCGTGGCGGCAACGCCGTCAACGCGGGGAGTCTGGCGCGTGCGCACGCACATTAGAAAAGACGCGAGTTCGGCCCGGAGCGGTTCATCCTTTTCGACGCGATAGGGTTTGAGACGGACCTGGCGCTGGGGGCCGACTTCGATGCCGAAGAGTTCCTGCTTGGCATAGTCGAGGCTTAGGTAGGAGCCGGGCTGGAAGACGCGGAGCTTGCGGACTTTTTCGGTGGAGGCGCGGCTGGCGGTGAGGTTGGCGATGACGCCTCCGGGGAACTCCATGCGGACATTGGCGATGTCGACCTTTTCGCTGAGGATATGAATGCCGGCCGCGGAGATGGAGGTGGGCTCTTTGCCGGTGAGGGCGAGAAGGATGTCGATGTCGTGGATCATGAGATCGAGCACGACGTCGACGTCGAGACTGCGGGGAGTGAAGACGCTGAGGCGATGGATTTCAAAAAAGAGCGGGAGCGTGAGGGCTTGTTCGAGGGCGAGAATGGCGGGGTTGAAGCGCTCGAGGTGGCCGACCTGGAGGATGCGCTTGTTGTGAGAGGCGGCATCGAGCAATTGGCGGGCGGATTGAAGATCGGGAGCGATGGGTTTCTCGATGAGAACATCGAGGCCGGCGGCGAGCAAAGCCGTGCCGACGGCGGCATGGGCTTGGGTGGGCACGGCGACGACGGCTGCGTCCGATCCGGCGCGGAGGGCGTCGAGGGAGTCAAGAACGGGGACGGAGAATTCAGCGGCGGCCGCCGCGGCGCAGGCGGGATCGATGTCATAGATGCCGGTGAGCTCGGCGCCGGGGAGATTCTTGAGAACGCGAATGTGATTGCGGCCGAAAGCGCCTGCCCCGGCGACGGCGATGCGGACGGGAGTGAGTGTGGGTTGCAAACTACCAGTATTTCATCTGCGTTATGATCTCCCTTCGGAGTGTTGCTTATGAAAACCATCTTTCGCGGCATGGCCGCCCTGTTGTTGATGCTGAGTGCACTGACCACCTGCGGGCTGGCCCAGCCGCAGATCAAGCGCAAGAAGGTGCTGGTGATTGGCGAAACGAGGGGCTTTCATCATGACGCCACCTCGACGGCCATGCACATGATTTATGACCTCGGCAAAGAGACGGGGTTGTGGGATACCTACATTCAGACGAGCTGCGAATTCATCACGAAGAAGAAGCTGGGCGGAAACAAGAAGAATCTTGATTACTTCGACGCTGTGTACTTTCACACCACGGGAGAACTGGTGATGGACGAGGAACAGAAAGCGGCGCTGCTCAGCTTTGTCAAGGACGATGGAAAGGGCTTTATCGGCGGGCATACGGCGATCGATACAAACTACCAATGGCCGGAGTATGGCGAGATGGTGGGCGGCTATTTTGACAGCCACCCCTGGAACACGTTTGATGCGCCGGTGATTGTGGAAGACCGGGAACATCCGGCGACCTCGCACTTTCCGAAGGCGTTTGTGATCAACGACGAGATCTATCAGGCGCGGGCCTATTCACGGGACAAGGTGCGGGTGCTGGCGCGGCTTGATGAAACAAAGCTGGATATGAAGGCAAAGAACATTCGCCGGACAGATGGTGATTTCGCCGTGGCATGGGTGAAGAACTACGGGAATGGCCGCGTGTTTTATTCGACTTTCGGCCATCATGATCAAGCTTTGAACCGGCCGGATATCCGCAAGATGTACACGGAAGCAATCAAGTGGGCATTGAAGCTGACCGAAGGTGATGCAACGCCCCGGCCGCGGCCGGCGAACTAGCGTGGACTTGTTTCCGCTCTGGCTGAGCCTCAAGGTGGCGCTATTGGCGACGGGGATTTCGCTTGTGCTGGCCCTGGTGACGGCTTGGGCCTTGAGTGCGCTCGACTTTCCTGGCAAAGAAGCACTGGATGCTATGACGAGTCTGCCGCTGGTTTTGCCGCCGACCGTATTGGGCTACTATTTGCTGGTTGTCGCAGGGCGGGAGAGTTGGTTGGGAAAGGCATGGGAAGCCCTGGCAGGTGAGCCACTGGTATTCACGCCGAAGGCGGCAGTGCTGGCCGCGGTGGTGCATTCGGCCCCGTTGCTGATCAAGTATTTGCGGTCGGCGATTGAAGGCGTTGATCCCTTGTATGTTAAAGCAGCCCGAAGCCTGGGTATGCCGGAATGGCGTATCTTCTTGCGGATTGTGCTGCCGCTGGCGCGGCGTGGGGTGCTGGCGGCGACCGTGCTCGCGTTCGCGCGAAGCCTCGGAGATTTTGGCGTGACGGTGATGATCGCGGGTAATATACCGGGCAAGACCCAGACCTTGAGCGTGGCGATCTATCAAGCGGTGGAGTCGGGCCAGGGAGAGGTGGCCCGGAATCTGGTGCTGATTGTGTCGGCTCTGGGGTTGGTGATTGTCTGGGCGGCGAACCGGATGCAAGCGCCTGGGGCGCTGAGGGGCTAAGTGATGCTTGAGGCGAGGCTGCAAAAGCGTTATAAGGCGACGAAGGATTGCCCGGGCTTCGAGTTGAATGTGAACTTCACAGCCGGTCCGGGAGTTACGGTGCTGTTTGGGCCAAGCGGGTCGGGTAAGTCGCTGACGCTCGATCTGATTGCGGGCTTTTCGCGCCCGGATGCAGGGCGGGTTTTGCTAAATGACCGTTTGCTGGCCGACGTAGGCACAGGGGTCGCCTTGCCGCCACAACAGAGAGGATGCGGTTATCTTTTCCAGCGGCCGGCGTTGTTTCCCCATTTGACGGTTCGGAGGAATCTGGCTCTGGCGGCGGCGCGTTTACCGAAGCTCGAGCGGCATCGCAAGGTCGGGCAGCTGCTAGAGATTTTCCGGTTAGGGGAGTTGGCCGAAAGGCGGCCGGCGGAGTTGAGCGGCGGGCAGCGACAACGAGCAGCGATCGCGCGTTGTCTGGTGGTGGAGCCAGAGATACTGCTGCTCGATGAGCCCTCTGTTGGTCTGGATACGGCCTTGCGGCACGATTTCTATGATGCGCTGGCCGCTTCGCAGGCGGAGTTTGCCGTGCCGGTGCTGCTGGTCACCCATGACCTGGAGGAAGCGTTTTTGCTTGCTGATCAGATGCTGGTACTGGTGGGGGGGAGGCTGGTGCAAACGGGCACGCCGCGGCAGATTCTGGAGCAGCCGGCCAGTGTGATGGTGGCCGAATTGCTCGGGTTGTTCAACCTGTTGCCGGCTGAGATCCGGCATCTCGACCCGGGGGCGAACCGGAGCAGGCTCCGTTGGAATGAGGTCGATTTGGAAGGACCCTATTATCCGGCACGGTTGCTGGGGGATCGCGTGACGGTGTGCGTGCGGCGGGATGAGATATTGGCGAGCCCAAAGATGGGCAAGGTAGAGAAGGGGACGCTGGTGATGAATCTCGAAAGTGCATCGGAGACGCCACGCAGTGCGTTGTTGCACTTTGAGGAGAGCCTGATCGTGGAAATGCCGATTGAGGAGTATGCCGGGAACCGGCATCATCGCGAATGGGTGTTGAAGTTTCCCGTGGAATCGCTGCGGCTCGTATGATTCGGCACTGCATTGTCGCCGGTGTGGGCAGGACGATGCCCGATGCCGAAGTGGTGCACTTGCGTGCGAAACACCTCGAGGCGGGGGAACTGCTCGAGCGAGCCCGCTGGTGGCGGCGCAACTGGAGTGGACTGCTGGTGATTAACGAACGAGTGGATGTGTGTCTGGCCTGCGGCGCCGACGGAGTGCATCTGCCGGGAGGACGTATTGCGCCGCGTCAATGGAAGGAGCGCTTTGGCGTCCGGTTGATAGTCGGCGTGAGTTGCCACAGTGTAAGCGAGGTGGTGATAGCCGAACAGGAGGGGGCTGATTACGTACATCTCAGTCCGGTGTTTGAGAGCCCCTCGAAGCCTGGCTATGGGCCAGTTTTGGGTACGGGCGTGCTGGCCGAGGCCTCGGCGCGCGTGAAGATACCAGTGCTGGCGCTTGGGGGGATGAACGCCGAGCGGTGGCGTGAGTGCGCGGGCACGGGGGCTGCTGGCTTTGCCGCCATCACCTCTTTTGCCTGAGTTTCAGCGGGGGTATTCGTAGCCCTTGCGGTAAGGGCGTTCCAGCAGTTTGTTCGCAGTCGGCGCGTTGGTGATGATCTCTTTGCGGCCATCCCAGTCGAGGCTGGAGCCGTGGCGAAGAGCGGCAATGGCGAGCATGCTCATGGCCGTCGCCTGGTGGCCTTTTTCGATATCGCAAGCGGGAAGACGTTTTTGGGCAATGGCGTCGAGGAAGTCGCGCCAGAGCTCACGAATGTTCTGGCCGTCGGGGGCATTCAGTTGGGGCTCGACATGAATACTTGGCTTGCGCGCATCGGCGGGGTAGAAAGTCCAGCCATCGCGCCAGCCCATGTGGAAAGTGCCCTCGGTGCCGTAAAAGTAACAGCCAATGGCGGCCTTTTCCGCGTTGTTATTGGCGTAGAGGCGATGTTCCCAGGTGCAGCGGAAGCTTTCAAATTCGAAGGAAGTGATGAGGGTATCGGGGGCATCGGTGTTGTCCTGGCGAATGAAACGGCCACCGGTTGAGAAGATACGGCGGGGGTATTTTTCCTCGGTCCACCAGAGCAACTGGTCGAACCAGTGAATCCCCCAATCGCCAACGGTGCCATTGGCAAAGTCCATGAACTGGCGGAAGCCGCGGGGATGGATCGTGCGGTTGTAGGGGCGCAGGGGCGCTGGGCCGCACCAGGCGTCCCAGTCGAGACCGGCGGGGACTGGTTCATCGGGAGTTTTCGTTCCAGGGCCGCCGGCGCTGCCAACGAAGGCGCGCACCATGCCGATTTTGCCTACCTTGCCACTGCGGAGAAACTCCATGCCGGAAATACAATGCGGAGACATGCGGCGATGAGTACCGACTTGAATAAAACGGCCGGTGGCGCGGGCGGCACGGAGCATGGCGCTGCCCTCACGCAAGGTATGAGAGATTGGTTTTTCGACGTAAACATGCGCCCCAGCCTTGAGAGCGGCAATCGTAGGCAGGGCATGCCAATGATCGGGAGTTGCGACGATCACAATCTCAGGTTTTTCGCGCTGAAGCATCTCGCGGTAATCACGGTAATGATTGGGCTTGTCACCAGTGAGCTTGTCGACCTCAGCCTTCGTGTTCTTGACCGCGCGGTCATCCACGTCGGCAATGCCGACGATTTTGGATTGGCCGGCCTCCATGGCGCAACGCAGGATGTTATTGCCCCACCAGCCGGCGCCGATGATCGCCGTGCGGTACTTACTGGTGCTTTGGGCTGCGAGCGGCAGCGATAGGTAGAGCAGGTTTCTGCGGGTCATGAAGTTATGTATACTGACAATGCTCCCCCGGCACAAGACCTGTTTTCACCCCTGAGGCCACAATTGAAAGAAACCCTTCTGGTGAATCTCGCGCACGAGTTGCGCCAGCCGTTGAGCACCATCGAGTCTATCGCGTACTATCTCGAGCTATCTCTGCCGCAAGCCGACCCGCGCGTGAAAGAGCAATTGACGCGGGTACGGCAGATGGTGGAGCAGAGCGGCTGGATGATTGAGGACGCACTGGCGATTGAGAGTGGCGTGGAGACTCGACCGGAGATTGTCGACCTTGATGAGATTGTGACCGAGTATGTGCTCGAGCAATGGCAACAGGAAGGATCGCGCGGAGGCTGGAATCTGGATTTGAGCGCGTCCCCGGTCTTGTTCGATGTGCGCCAAGGGCAGCGGATGGTGCGTGCGGTGATGCGGTTGATGCGTGAGCTGGCCATGACGGGAACAGCGGCTGGAATTGCCACGAGAAGCCTGCCGGGTGGAGTCGTTTTGTTGCGTGCATGGTGCGCGGGCAGCGGCGGCGAAGACCTGGAGTGGCCAGCGGGGGCACAACTGACGCTCGATTGTATTGAGCGGCTGGCCGAGCGGAACGCAGCCAGCGTTTTCAGGAATCTTTTGAAGCCGGCGCGGCTGGAACTGCTGATTGAGATTCCGGCGGCGCCGCTGGCGATGACAGCAGAGCCCGCAAGGCTTGAAGTTCTTGCCGCATTTGGGGAAGCCGCGCCAACTGAGCCAGCTGCGCCAAATACTCCTTGAGCGGACGGGCGGGCGTACCCCAGACCGGTTCTCCGGCGCGAACAATCTTCGAGGTCAGAACACCACAGCCGGAGCCAAGGATCGCGCCACTGTCAATACGCGCCTTGTCGCCAATGCCGACCTGGCCGCCGATGATGGCGTGATGGCCCACGGAGACACCGCCGGACAGGCCGGTTTGGGCGGCGATGACGACATGATCTTCGATGCGGCAATTGTGGGCGATGTGGACCATGTTGTCGAGCTTGACGCCGTTGCCGATCGTGGTGAGGCCGAGCGCGGCGCGATCAATGCAAGTATTGGCGCCCAGTTCGACATCGTCACCCAGAGTGAGGCCGCCGACTTGAGGGAATTTTTCCCAGCGGCCCGCGACGGGGGCGAAGCCAAAGCCGTCGGCGCCGAGTACGACACCGGAATGCAAAATGACTCGGGCGCCAATGGAAACACCCGGGTAGATGGTGACTCGCGGGTGAAGCCTGGCGCCGGGGCCAAGGCGGACGCCGCGGCCGAGCGAACAATGCGAGCCGATCACGGAATTGGAACCGATCTCGACATCCGCTTCGATGACCGATTGCGGCCCGATGGAGACACCGTTGCCAATTCGGGCGGAGGGGTCGATGATGGCGGAGGGGTGGATACCGGGCGGGGGCGATGGGGGCGGGTAAAGCAGTCGCAAGGCAGCAGCGAAGCTGGCGCGGGGATCTATTGCGCGAAGCAGAGCACGGGAGGACTCAGGATAGTCAGGCGGCACGATGAGGCAGGCGGCAGCGCTGCGGGCGGCGGCGGCGAAGAACTTACGATGGCCGACGAAGGCGATATCGGCGGCGCCGGCCGATTCCAATTCGGCCGCGGCGTTCACGATGATCGAGGGGGAGCCTTGCAGTTCGAGGCCGAGGCGTTGAGCTAATTCATCCAAGCGCATAATTTAACTATGCCCATAGACCCGGGGGCGTGTGTGGCCCCGACTGCAAGAATTCATCCCGAGGCTGAGGTTGGGCCGCGATGCGTGATTGGCGAATATTGCGTGATCGAAGCGGATACTCGTATCGGCCCAGGGTGCGTACTGGAGCCATACGTCTATGTGAAGCGCTGGACGGAGATGGGGGAGGGCAATGAAATTAGCTCCGGCACGGTGCTGGGGACGGATCCGCTAGACAAGAACTTCAAAGGGGAACGGAGCTATCTGCGAATTGGTAACTTTAACAAGATTCGTGAGCACTTCACCGTTTCCCGCGCGACGAAACCGGAGGCGGAGACCGTAATTGGGGACCATAACTTCATCATGACCTCGGGTCACATCGCACACGATTGCCGCCTCGGCAATCAGATTGTCGTGGCGAGTTGCGCGCTGTTGGCGGGCTATGTGGAAGTCGAGGATCAGGCATTTATTTCCGGCGGTGTGGTAGTGCATCAATTTTCGAAAATAGGGCGGCTGGCGATGGTGGGGGGTAATACGCGAGTGAACTCGGATTTGCCTCCGTTTTTTCTCTACTCGAAATTTGATGTCGAAGTGGAGGGAATCAACATGGTGGGCCTGCGGCGGGCGGGATTCAGTGCGGAGGAGGTTGGTATAGTGAAAAACTGCTTTCGGATTCTGTACCGGAGCGGATTGAAGAAGGAAGAGGCATGCCAACGATTGGAAGCAGTCGGCCATCCGCTGGCCGGGCACATGGCTCGCTTCGTGCGCGCGAGCAAACGGGGAATTGCGCGCGGTTGATGCTGCTGCTGGCGCTGGGGGCGCCGGGGGTGAGCGGGCAGGAATTGAAGCTGGCCGAGGCGGTGCGGCAAGCAATGGAACTGTATCCGTCGATCCGGGTCAATGAGGAACAGGTGCGGGCGGCGGCGGCCGGGGTGCGGCAGGCGCGCCTAGCATACCTGCCGAAGGCGGATGCAATTGCGCAAGTCAACCGCGCCACCCGGAATAACGTGTATGGAATGTTGCTGCAGCAACAAGTGATTTCGCCCATTTCGGGCCCGCCCCTGGCGGCCAATGCCGGGACGAACGTATGGGGGACGGCAACCGGTTTTCTGGTGAGTTGGGAACCCTTCGATTTCGGGTTGCGGCGGGCGAATACGTCGGTATCGGAAGTGACGCGGGAGCGGGCGGCGGCGAGCCTGGAGAGGACTCGCTTTGAGATGGCGGCGCTGGTGGCGGATGCATTCTTGACGGTGATTGCCGCCGAGGAGTCACTTGTGGCGGCTCAAGGGGTGGTGGATCGTATCGGCAAGCTGCTGCCGGCGGTTGGCGCGCTGGTGGACAGTGGACTGCGTCCGGGACTCGACCGTTCGCGGCTTGAGGCCGAACAGGCGCAGGCGGCGAGCGGCGTGGCGCAGGCTGAGGCGGCCGTGGTCATGGCGCGGGCGAGTCTCGCACAGTTCCTGGCGGGGACTCCGCCGGGGGGGCTGCGACTGCAGCGGGGCAGGCTGCTCGAAGCCGTTTCCGTGGAGTCGGGAGCAGCAGTCAAGACGCATCCGGCAATGATGGAATTGCAGCTCGCGCAAAAAGAATCGCTGGCGCGCATGCGAGTGATCGAGCGCAGCTTCTATCCCCGATTCAACGCGCAGGCGACCCTTTATGCGCGAGGGACGGGAGCGAACGCCGATTTCACGACCGGTGGGGCTTGGAGCGGATTGGGGCCCAATATTTATAACTGGGGTCTTGGTTTCACGATGACTTACTCATTGATGGACCTGCCCGGACTGCGGATTCGCAAAGAGATCGAAGCGGCACGCGGCCGGGCCGAGCAATCGCGTCAGGAGCAACTTCGCCGTGAACTGGAGGCGCAGAAAAACCGGGCGCTGGCGCAATTTGAAGCAGCCAAGCGAGTTTCGGGCAATACGCCCACTCAATGGAAAGCGGCCGGCGAGGCGAGGGCGCAGGCCGAGGCTCGCTACCGGGCTGGGCTGAGTTCCATTTCGGAAGTAGCGGATGCCGAGCGCAGTCTTTTGCAGGCGGAAGTGGATGACCGGCTGGCGCGCTTGGGCATCTGGCGCGCGCGGTTGGCTGTGGCGGTGGCGGAGGGAGACCTGACGGATTTTCTGGCGCGAGTGGAAGGGCCGATCCCATGAGGCTGGTGCTATTCGCGTTGGGCCGGCCCGTAACCGTGTATGTCGCGGTGCTGGCGATTCTGATCGGCGCTGCCTTGGTGGTGAAGCGCATGGCCGTCGACATCTTTCCGGACGTGGGAGAGCCGGCCATCTACATTGCGCAACCTTACGGTGGACTCGATCCAGCGCAGATGGATGGATTTGCCACCTACTATTACGAGTACCACCTGCTGTATGTGGCGGGCGTCAAGCAAATTGAGTCGCGCAGTGTACAGGGCGCCGCGCTGATCAAGGTGACGTTTCATGCCGGAGTGAATATGAGCGCGGCCCTGAGCGAAGTGGTGGGGTATGCGAACCGGGCGCGGGCATTCATGCCACCCGGGGCGGCGCCGCCGTTCGTGACACGATTTGACGCGGGCAGCGTGGCGATCGGACAACTGGTGTTTTCCAGCCAGACAAGATCTCCGGCGGAGATGCAGGATTTCGCGATCAACCGTGTCAGACCGCTGTTTGCCACGTTGCCGGGCGTGTCGGCTCCACCGCCGTTTGGCGGGGCGCAACGCACGATCCTGGTGCGATTGGACCCGCAGAAGTTACGGCAGTATGGGATGGCTCCGGAGGAGGTGATCCGGGCCGTGGCGGCGGCAAATGTAGTGGCGCCAAGTGGTGTGGTGCGAACGGGGGATCTGACGCGGATCGCGTCAACAAATGCCACGATTGGCGGGGACTTGAGCGAACTGGCAAATGCGCCTCTGCGGGGTGGGTCCGGCCCGGCGGTCTATTTTCGCGATGTGGCCATGGTTGAAAATGGTAGCGATATTCTTACCGCTTACGCACATGTAAACGGAAAGCGCACGGTGTACATACCAATTACAAAGCGCGCTGATGCCTCCACGCTCGAAGTAATGCGGCGGGTAAGGGAGGCGCTGCCGTCCTTCCAGAAGGTGGTGCCTGAGGATGTGTCGGTATCGATCGAACTCGATCAGACGCCAGTGGTCGAGCAGTCGCTTGGAAATCTGTTGCGGGAGGGGTTGTTGGGCGCACTGCTGACAGGCGTGATGGTGCTGGTGTTCCTGCGCGATCCCCGCTCGGCAATGATTGTGATCACAACGATTCCAGTGTCGTTGCTGGGGGCGGTGATTGCTCTTTGGGCGACTGGGCAGACGATTAATCTGATGACGCTGGCTGGCTTGACGCTGGCGATCGGAGTGCTTGTGGACGAGGCGACGGTGGAGATCGAAAACATCAACGCTTCGTTGCGGGAAGGCGTGGCCGTGGCGTCGGCCGTAAAGGAAGCTTGCCAACGGACGGCGGCGGCACGGCTGTTGAGTCTGATCGCGATTCTGGGTGTGTTTCTGCCTGCGTATTTCATGACCGGGGCGGGGAAGCAATTGTTCGGGCCGTTGGCAATGGCCGTGGGCTTTGCGATGGTAATGTCGTATTTGCTCTCCAGTACGCTGGTGCCGGTGCTGGCGTCAAGGTGGCTGAGGCCGCGGGGCGAAATCCGGGAGCCGGCATATCGCCGGGCATACGCGCGGCTGGTGGATCAGATCGTGGCATGGCGTTATGGCGTGGTGCTGGCGTATCTGCTGATTTGCGGGCTCGGTTTGTTTTGGCTGCCGGAGCGCTTGGGGCTTGAGATTTTTCCGGCCGGCGAAGCGCGGCAGATCCGCATGCGGCTTTTTGCTCCGACGGGAACGCGCATTGAGAGAACCGAATTGCTGGCGCTCGAGGCGCTGCGGCAGATGCGCGAAGCAGTAGGGCCGGAGGCCGTGGAGGTGACGACCAGTTTCGTGGGTGCCCATGCCTCGAGTTATCCCGTCAATCTGATACACCTGTTCACGACCGGACCGCATGAGGCAGTACTGACCATGGCGATCAAGACGGGCAGGGGGATCAATCTAGAGGAGGCGCAGGAGAAAATCCGGCAACGGATTGCCAGCGGGATGCCGCGTGTGAAAGTGTTATTCGAAGGCGGGGAGATCATCAGCCAAGTGATGAGCCTGGGTTCGCCAACGCCAGTGCGGGTGCTGGCGGTGGGGCCGAGTCTCGCGGCCGATTATGAATTCGCCCGCCGACTCGAGCGGGAAATGCGGCGCCTGCCATTTTTGCGGGATCTGCAAATTCAGCAACCTGACGACTATCCGACGCTCGATCTGAGGATCGACCGCGACCGGGCGGGTCAGCATGGGCTGAGCATGCTCGAAGTAACCCGGAGTCTAGTCGCGGCAACGAGTTCGAGCCGGTTTATTGAGCCGAGCTATTGGCGTGATCCGGCTAGTGGTAACGCTTTTCAGGTGCAAGTGGAGTTGCCCCCCAATCGGGTGCAATCGGTGGAGGATCTAGCGGGGCTAAACCTCGGCAAGAACGGTAGCCGTCAGCCGCTGGCGGGGGAAATCGTATCAATGAAGAACGGCAGAATGATGGGTGTGGTGGAGCGCTTCAACGGCCAGAAGTTGGTGAGCGTGGCAGCGAATTTGCATGGGATAACCTTGGGGCGGGCGCTACCGCAAATTGAGACTGCTGTCGCGCGGGCCGGAGCGCCGCCGCGGGGAATCACGGTGCAAATACAGGGCCAAGCAGTCCCCTTGCGGGAGACAGTGAACGGCTTGGAGACGGGGCTGTGGATAGCGGCGGGGAGTGTTTTTCTTTTGCTGGCAGCGGCGTTTCAAAGCTTCCGCCTGGCGGGTGTGGTGTTGTTGATGAGCCCGGGTATCCTGTGCGGGGCGTTGATGGCCCTCTGGTTGACGGGCGGGACCATCAACATACAGAGCTACTTGGGGGCAATTATGGCGCTTGGCATCGCGATAGCAAATGCGATCCTGTTTGTGAGCTTCGCCGAAGCTGGCGGGACCGTGGCGGAGGCGGGGCGGGCGCGATTGCGGGCGATTTTGATGACGGCGACGGCGATGCTGGCCGGTGTGGCGCCGATGGCTTTGGGGTGGGGAGAAGGCAGCAGCCAGACGACGCCTCTGGGAAGGGCGGTGATGGGTGGATTATTGACGGGCACAATAGCAACGCTGGTAGTTTTGCCGGCGCTGTACAGCATCTTGCGGCGGGAGAAGCGAGCATGAAGTGGATGTGGAGTTTGGCGCTGATTGCAGGGCTTGAGGCCCAGAGCCTATCGACGGTGGCAGTGACGGCCAAGCCGGTGGAGCGCTTCGTGACGTTGACCGCCGAAATTGCCCCCTATCAGGCGACGGCGGTGATGGCGCGAATTGCTGGCTACCTGCGGACGGTGGAGGTGGACCGGGGGAGCGTGGTCAAGGCAGGGCAGCGTCTGGCGAGCATCGATGCGCCGGAGTGGGCTGCGCAAGCGGCTGAGGCCCGCGCACAAGCCGCCGCGTTTGCCGCGCAAACCACCGAAGCGCGGGCGCGGCTGCAGGCCGCCGGAAGCACGGCGCGGCGGCTGAAGTTGGCGAGCCAAACCGCGGGTGCGGTGGCGGCTAATGAACTGTTGCAAGCGGAAGAAGCTGTAAGAGCGGGCGAGGCTGCCGTGGCGGCGCTGGATCTGTCACGTGAAGCAGCATTGGCCCGTCTGAAGGCAATCGAAGAGATGGCGGCGTATCTGACTGTTCTGGCGCCATTTGACGGGGTGATTACCGAGCGGATGCTGCATCCGGGAGGCATGGTGGGGCCTGGCGCGGGGCCGATTGTTCAGCTGGAGCAACTCGGACGGCTTCGCGTGGTGGTGGCCGTGCCGGAGAATTATACCGGGAGCGTGAAGATGGGCCAGCGCGTGAACTTTGTGGTGAGCGCGGCGCCGGGGGAGACCTTTGGCGGCATCGTCAGTCGTGCGGCGCGCACTCTTGAGCCGGTTACTCGTACGATGGCAGTGGAACTGGAGGCCGCCAACGGGGCCGGAACGCTAGCCCCTGGAATGTATGCCGAAGTCAAGTGGCCGTTGCGCAGCGCCCAGAATTCATTGCTGGTTCCGGTTACGGCCGTCGCCTCCAACACCGAGCGGACCTTTGTGATTAAAGTGGAACAGGGTAAGGCTCGGTATGTCTCAGTGCGGCGGGGCGCCGTTCAAGGGGAATTGGTGGAAGTGAACGGCGCCTTGGCCGAGGGAGACCGGGTGATTCAGCGGGCCACGGACGAGATCCGAGAAGGAGTGCTCGTCCCCGGGCGCTAACCAAACCGGTCGAGTTGCGTCAATGGGTGTTAGGATCGAAATAAAGATGCGAAGAGTGTTTCTCTCATTGCTGTGCTTGTGCCTGGTTTTGCCCGGGCAAGAAGTGGCGAAAGTGGCGCCTGACTTAGAGGCTGCCCTGAAAGCGCGGGTAGGAAAGTTTTGGGACGGATTCGTACAGGGAAGATACCGCCTGAGCGATGCTTACGTGGCGGAGTCGGCCAAGGAAGACTTTTTCTCCTGGCCCAAGAAGAAGATCAAGGGGTACACCGTCGATGCGATCCACTACACGGAATCAGGACGTGAGGCGCGTGTGGTAACACTCGTGGATACAACGATGGCGATGATGGGCGTGGGCGCGATGGACATCAAACAGCCGGTAGAGACATGGTGGAAGCAGGAGGAGGGCGAGTGGTTCTGGTTCCTGCCCAAGAATCAGTTACGGGAAACGCCCTTCGGGAAGATGGAGTCGAATCCGAAGAGTGGCGAAGCAGCCCTGGTTCCGACGGGGATGATGGGGGCCGCACTCGATCTGAATAAGCTGATGGCGTTGGTCAAACCGGACCGCCAGAACGTGAAGTTTGAATTGGGCAAGCCCGGTTCGGAAAAGATTGAGTTTACCAACGGGATGCCCGGAACCGTCGCGCTGACTATCGACACGCCCCCGGGAGAAGAAATCACATACTCACTTAGCTCGAAGACGATTCCGCGGGCCGGCAAAGGATACTTGACGATTCGCTACGAGCCTGGCAACCTGAAGGAAAAGTTCACGCGGGTGGTGCGAGTTGGGGTGGCGCAGACGGGAAAAATGTACCCAATTCAAATTTCGGTCGAACCCGGAGAGGAAAAGAAGCAGAACTAAAGGCCTTGATTCCGCTTCGGTTCTCTGTCCACCTCGCTGAGGGACATTGTGGATTCCACAATGGGCTTTGAAGGGTCCGGATCAACCCACTTGCGGATTCCTTTCACCATCCGGAAACTCACGAAGTTGTGGCGGCAGACCTTGCAGCGCACCTTTTTTCCGCCCAGCTTGATGCAGAATCGCCACCATCTGGGGATATGGTAATAAGTTTCTTCCCAATGGACTAACTCCAAACGGTAACAGCGGGGGCATCGTGCGTGGAAAACTTCCCGCAGGCGCCAGAGACTGTGGCGCCAGCGGTAACCACAATCAATGCAGCGCATGGGAGGCATGCCAAGCAAGTCCAGGAATTGGTCAACGCGGTTGGTCCATCGGGACATGCGAACATTCCTGCCGCCACAATCCGGGCATCGGATTGCCATTGGATTCTTGCGCGCCATCGGTAACAGCTATTCTAATTATAGAGCGAGCGGAGGCTGGAACGAACTATCCTTCCGATTGAATTACCTGAAGGATCGCCCGGATGTAGCCGTAGCCAAAGGCAAAAGCCTGCCGGCCGCCGGTATCGCCCTCGATCTTGGGGACGTGATCCGGCATGAGCATGCCGTTATAGCCAACTTCCTTGTAAACTCGGGCGGCCTGAAGCATGTTGACGTCGCCTTCGTCAGGGAGAACCTCCTGGAAGTCGAGGAAGCCACCCTTTATGTTGCGGAAGTGCACATTGAAAATCTTGCCTCGGGATCCGAAGTAACGAATGACATCGTAAATTTCCTTACCTGGCTTGGCGAGCATTTCGCTGACTGTGCCTTGACAGAAATTGAGCCCATGAAAGGGACTCTCCTGGATGCTGACGAAACGTTTGAGGCCTTCGACGTTACCGAGCACGGTTTCCACTCCGCGCCAACCTTTGCCCTGAGGCATGCCAGGATCATGGGGGTGGCAGGCCATGCGAATCTTTTCTTCATTGGCTACCGGGATGACTTTGTTGAGGAAGTAGGTGATGCGTTCCCAATAGACGTCGGCCGGCACGGGGCCGGCCTCGGTGAGCGGTGGATCCTGCTTGCCGTCAGCGTACTTGAAGGTGCTAAGCGTGGCCCCACCCCGGCCTTTGGTGGCTTCCGTGCGGACGACGCCGAGAATGCTCATGTTGTATTTGACCGCGGGGATACCGGCCTTGGCGCAATTACGAATCATCTGGCAGATGTCGTCGATGGCTTTGTCGCGCTGGGGGCTGCGGCCCATGAGTATGTCAGGGTACTCCGCACGGGCAATCGGGGAAGAACTGAGCGGCAGTGGAACCATTTCGAGCCGTATTCCATGGGACTCGACGCGCTCGCGCAGTTTGTTCAAGCCCTCGACACTCCAGTTGGCATCCAGGGTGCGGGAAGGCAGTCCGCTGCAGATGTTGTGCACGCCAAGACCGCTCAGGACCTTCAGCGTGGGCTCGTCGGAGATATGCTGCGTGCCGAGCTTTGGTTTTCCTTTGCCCTTCTTTCCGACGGGATGATCGGGGGTGGGAGGGACTGGTTTCCATTCGGCGGCATTGGCCTGAAGTTGAGCCGCGGCAACGCCGGCGGAGAGAAACGCTCTGCGATCCATAGCGGAGAGTCTATCGCTCGAAGCGGCGCCAGTCTACTGTGAGGCGAGAGAATTTTTGACGTCGCGGCCGAATCGGCGAAGCGCTTCGATCTGCTCGGGGGTGGCTGGCTCGGCAAAGCCCCGGGCGATGAAAAATGCCTGTTCTCCGCGCCAAATCAACTGAGCCACACCGCGCTCGCAGAGAAGCCCTGGAGCCCCGATGTTGCCGAAGCCACCTTCCCGCCGCTCGATAAGGGCCACGAATCCGTCGCGGGTCACGACGAAATGGGTGGTGAGCTCGAGGGCAGTCAGAAAATCGATATTGGCGGCAGCCAAGCGTGCCAGGACTTCCTCCACCGCGCCCTACATTTTGTAACGGCCGAAGTCTTCTTCGTTTAAGTTCTCGAGAAGCCGCCGGAGTTCCTCATCCTTGCCTTTTTCCTGAGAGGCCGACAGACGGGAATTCAGCAGAACTGTCTCATCAACGAAGATGGGCGAATCCGTGCGCAGAGCGATTGCGAGCGCGTCGCTCGGGCGGGCGTCGATACTAATCATCTGGCCGTCCTTTTCCATCCAGATGACGGCAAAAAAGGTATCATCACGGAGTTCATTGACGACAATACGATCCACTCGGGCATCCATGCCAAGAAGCATGGTCTTGATCAAGTCGTGGGTCATCGGGCGTGGCGTGGCGATTTTTTCGATTTCGAGGGCAATGGCATTCGCTTCGTACACGCCCACCCAGATGGGAAGAATGGAACCACCTGAGGAGTCGCGCAGCACCACAATCGGCATCTGGGTGACAGGGTCCATCATGAGGGTCCGGATTTTCATTTCAACTTCCATGGGATGACGCTCGCTCCAATTCCATTACAGCAGACCCGAGGGTACAGAAAAAGCTAGCTAATTGGGGAGGACCGCCGCCTCGCCAGCCAGGGAAACCGGTCCGGAGCGCGTGATGCGAACGGGCAGGTAGGTTCCTTCTAACGTGGCGCCGCCGGAAGCCGGCTCAGGCAGCATGGGATGAGTGAAACAAACCTGTTTGTGCTGAGATGTTTTGCCGAGCCACTGGCGCGTTGCCCGGTTGTAGCCATCGATATGCACTTCTTCGATGGCACCGACATAGTTGGCGTTCCGCTCGAGTTGGATCTGACGCTGGCGTTCCTGAACGATGGTGAGGCGGCGGCTCTTTTCTTCCTCTGTCAGGTGATCTTCGTACTGGAGCGCCGGAGTGTTCGGGCGCTGGGAGTATTTGAAGCTGAAGATCGAGTCGTAGCGAACTTCCTCGAGAAGGCGGAGGGTTTGCTCAAAGTCGGCATCGGTTTCCCCGGGAAAGCCGACGATAATGTCGGAAGTGATGGCAATATCCCGGCGGGCATTCTTCATCCAGTTAATACGGCGCAAGTATTCCTCACGGGTATAAAGCCGCTGCATGCGCGAAAGGATGCTCGTCGAGCCACTCTGAACTGGAAGGTGGATGTGATTGCAAAGAATCGGGTTTTCGTCGATGGCATCAATGATGTCTTTTACGAAATCGCGCGGGTGAGAGGTGGTGAAACGGACGCGCCTGAGTCCATCCACCTGACCGATCCGGCGGAGAAGTTGCGCGAAATCGAGACCGGCGGGGGAGGGGTCGCGATAGCTATTGACATTCTGGCCCAGTAGGGTGATCTCCGTGTAACCTTCCGCGGCAAGACGGCGCGCCTCATCGAGGACACTCGCACTAGTACGGCTGCGCTCGGGTCCACGCGTCATGGGCACGACGCAATAGGCGCAACTCTTGTCGCAGCCCTCGATGATGGTGAGAAAGGCCTTGTGCGGATTGTCGCGGCGCGTAAAGGGGACCTCGAAGGTGTCTTCGGTCTCGAGACTGAGTCCGGTGACGCGACGATGGCCGGTCTCGATTTGGACAAGCATTTCCGGAAGGCGGTTGTAGCTGGCTGAGCCGGCGACGAGGCTGACATGAGGAGCGCGTTCAAAAATTTTCTCCCCTTCCTGTTGGGCGACGCAGCCGAGGACGCCGACAACCTTGTCCCTGCTCCGCTTCTTGATTTCGACCAGGCGATTGAAGACCTTCTGCTCGGCTTTGTCCCGTATGCTGCAGGTGTTGTAAAGCAACAAATCAGCCTCATCCGGCGTCTCTACCTGTGAATAACCGCGGCCGACGAGGGTGCCAATGACCTTTTCGGAGTCATGCACGTTCATCTGGCAGCCGAAGGTTTCAATGTAAAACTTCTTCATATGCGAGCCAAACTTTATTATAAAGACTGTACAAACGAGTCCCGGTCGACGATTTTTCTCGAAGGAGGCCTAATATGCGAAAAATGCTGCTGATGCTGGCAGGCGGGGTTTTGAGCGGGCAGATCTATGTTTATGACAGTGACGGGCGTAGGGTGCTGCTGCCGAGTCCCGAGGAGAAACGTGAGCGGCGGGTAGTGGAGAATGGTCCCAACGGCAAGGTGAGCGAAGAGACAATCGAACGCAAGGACGCGAACGGCAACAAGTTGCCTGCCGAGAAGGTGCGAATAGTGGAGCGAAAGGGTGAGTCCGGCGAAACGATTGTCGAGTCGACGACATACCGCAGCGATTTGAACGGAAAGATGACGGCTGCTGAGAGGCAGGTGCAGACGACACAGCAGCAGGGAAGGCAGACGCTAACGACGACGGTTGTTGAACAGTCCACGGTAAACGGCGGCTTCACTGAAGTGGAAAGAAGGAAGAGTGAGGCTATAGCCGCGGGAAAAAACACCAAGACGAACCGGTCGACGTACGTTCGGGATGCCAACGGCAATTTTGTCGAAGCCGTACGGGAGTTTGTAGAGCTAAGTCCCGACGGCAAAGGCCTGAAGGAAGTGACCCGGGAATACCGGAACGCGCCCACTGGCAAGATGGAGTTGAGCGGGCAGCGCGTGAAGCTGGATATGGTCAACCCTGATGGAACGAGTACGAGCGAGATCTCGATTTATGGAGTGGCCGCGCCTGGGCGCACGGCAGGAGGAGAACTGAAGCTGCGCGAGCAACAATTGGTAACGGTTCGACCGGGGTCGGAGAACACAAAAGTTGAATCGATCAGCATACGCCGGCCTGATCTTGCCGACTCCAAGCTGGGCGCGTACCAAAAAGTGGGTGAGAAGGTCTCGCCGAAGGAAAAGCCTTAGCGATGACCGAAGTACATAAGCCAGCCCAAGCCGAACAGCGCCAGGACAAAGGATCCGAAACAATAAGCAGCGTATCGGATTTGGTCGGTGCGCGTGGCCTTGCCGGTGATGCCTAGAGCGATGCTGGTCATCAGGGAGAAAAGGATGGCCATTTCGAGATGTGAAAGGGACATTTTGGGCATGGCTACTTCTTCTTTCCGGTGGCGATTTCGAAGACGTCAATCATGGCGAGAATATTGATCAGGCCTGAGCCGACAAGGAACTTGGTTCCGTAGTCGATGACATGGCCGGCAGCATCCGGGGCATTGTAGCCAAGGGCTTTCGCCAGCAGATAAAGACTGCCATTAGCCATGTTTCCCAGCCACCCGCCGCAGTAAATCACGGTTGTGAGGAGGTCGCCTGTTTGGGGGTCGAAAAAAGCACCACGCATCAGCAACCCCAGCAGAAACATGAGCAAGGAGATCCCGCCCATCAAGGCCCCTCGGCTGGGACTTTTCAGAAAGAAATAGCCTGTGCCAGGGGCGATCCAGGTCAGGAGCACGGGCACAAACCAACTCCTGGCGGAGCCTGGAGTGGCTTCGTTTGTTTTGACTTCAGTCGTCATCCTTCCACAGTGTAAACGAGACCTGTGCCAGCAGGCGAGTTTTGTCCGGCGGTCGGGCGAGCGTGCGGCAAAGTCGGCAAGGGTAGAGTCTGAAACAAATTTCTACAAAAGTAGTACCAAAAGCAGGTCGTTCAACGTCACAATGGTGAAGGGTATATTGCCCTAACAGCCAAGCGGACGATTGTGGCCAATTCCCTCCATGGCCACCCGGCCACTTGGCTTTCATTTATTGACGAAACAAGAAGAATTGAAGCGGAAGCGACCGAAGTGGATTTGGTGCATCCAACGAGTTGAACGGAATATACAAATTGGTTAAAGAAGACGGCAAATCCGAGAAGAGGGAAAGGAGGCGGGAGATCGCAGAATGACTAAGGTCAAAATTGATGCATCCAGCCCGGTTGTTGAGGCAGGCTTGCGCGCTTTGCTGGAACAGCAAATGGGAATGCAGGCGGCGCGGTCGGGAGAGATTGCCGATGTATTGTTATCGGACCGGCGGATGGAAGATATCGAAAATGAGCCGCGGCCGATGCCGGTGGTGTTACTTACGGAAGAGCCCTCATCCGGGGTGTTGCGGCGAGGCGTGCGCGGAGCTTTGCGGCCGAATGCAAGCCCGCTTGAGATTCGCGCGGCGCTCGAGGCGGTAGCGGCCGGGTTTCTGGTCTTGCCGGCACAGGATGTGGAAGCGCTGGCGGAGCCAGTCGATTCCCGAACACAGGCTTTGCTGACCAGCAGAGAAAGGGAGGTGTTGGGACTGCTGGCGGAAGGAGTTGGAAACAAAGAGATAGCTTGGCGGCTGAACATTACCGAACACACGGTAAAGTTCCATGTCAGTTCGCTGATGACGAAGCTGAAAGCCGGGTCACGAACCGAGGCGGTGACGCAAGGAATCCGGCGCGGATTCGTAGCGGTTTAGCTTAGGTTTCGCAAAGCCCGCTTAACAATGCGTATTGTTGGTGGCACGGGGCACTCGCTAATCCAGCGGGCACACAGTGAGCGTACCCAATCCGGTTGGGACTTGGAGGCGTCGTTCAGCCAGTTGGCGACGCTGTCCTGAACGTATTTTTCGGTATCGGCGCGAAGGGGATCGAGAAGGCAGAGAGCCCGCCGCGGCTCCGCCTTGAGGCTTTCAATGTGGGAGCACCAAACGCCACGTGGACGCAGCGACTCAACCGCAAAGCGACGCAGGTTCGCGGATTCGTTTTGCGTCCAGGGTGTGAGAAGTTGAATTGCGGAATCCAGTTCGGCGGCGAGATGAGGCCGGATCGCCATCCAAGCCCATTCCCTAACGCCGAAATGGGAGTCGTCGGCGAAGGGACGAATTGAGGCAAGGCGCAGGGAAAGAGATTGGCCGCCTGGAAGCTGTGTCGCGGTTGCGGCAATCCCGCGCAGAGTGTCCGAGGGGGATTCAGCCAGCAAACTGGTTCCCGCGCTGCCATATTGTTGATGAACAGCGGAAGCGGCGAGTGCGATCTTGCGGGTAATGCTTTTCGGCCAAGAGGGCAGTTCCAGTTGGGGAAGCGCGCTCGATAGCAACTGATCAAAATCGACAGAAAGACACTCCATGAGATTGCGGGCGGGAATGAGGCCGAGATTGAGTTGCTGCTGGCGCGTCAATTGCGTGGCCGCCCGAAAGGTTGTTGCAGGCCGAAGCCGCCGCCACCGGGTGGGCGCTGCTGGCGGCCCTGGTCTCGGCTGCCAAAACCGGAGCCCGGTTGTTGCTGTTGGCCACCGCCCATCCCCATCCCCATTCCCATTCCCATTCCCATGCCTTGAGCGGGATTCAACCCGCCGGGCACTTGGTTCTGTCCCTGGGAGTTGGGCCCGGGGCGGCCGCCGCGATCCTTACCCCAGTCGTAGATGAATTCCCACTCCTCGATTCGTTCCCGTTCGTTTATGATTTTGATGCCCTTGCCCTCCTTCTTGCTGGCGACACCAGCAATTCCACCGCCACCGAACTGCCCGTTTCCGCCACCGGCCGCGGGGCCGCCAGCCAGGAATGTGCCGCCGGGATTGGTCATGGGTCCGAGAGGGTTGGCACCCATGCCGCCTTCTTGACCGATGCCGGGAGGAGGGGTGCGAGGACGGGTGAGCAGGTTTTGAATGACGTTGAGGGCGGGACTGATCTGCTCGGCAGTCAGGGGACGCTGGCCAGGTTGAGTGTTTTGCGGGAAACCACCAGAATTGAGATTGGGGATCGGTACTGGTTGCATGCCGCCCTGTTGCGAACTGATGGTGGCGGAGGGGAAAGAAGTATTCGGCAGGCCCGTACTGAGGGATGGGCCCGGAGCGGCTGGGGTACTGCCCATGCTGCCGACCCCTCCGACGGAATAAGCCGGATAGGGCGAACTGGGGGGCGCTCCCGGCATCGTTCGGCCCGGAAAACCGGGAGTGTTGGTCATAGCCCCAGGAGGCGGTGGTGGCCCTAAGTTCTGTTGGTTCGGATCGCCAGCAGCAGAGGCGCTCGTTGCCGGATTGGAGCCGATCTCGCTGGCACTCACGTCACTGGCGCGGCGGCGCACCGCCGGGTCATTGGGGTCCTGCTGAGGCGTCTGATTGGGATCGGCCGCCGATGTGCTCAAGGAGGAACCTTGCGCGGGCTGTGGGGGCTTAATGACCTTGGAATCGGTGAACTGGCCGGTAGGCCCGACATGGACAAGCCGCCAGTCGTCTTTTCCACTGAAGGGATCCACGTAGCGGCGGCGCAGAAAACGAATACCGCTCGACTTCTCGAGCTCTTCCATCGTTGCGGGGTACTTACGGAACTTGCGGTAGTAAAGCTGGATGCCGCGCTGGTATTCCTGCCCTCGGTTGACCAGAAGTTCTTCCTTGGCGCGCTGGCTTTCGAAAACGGCGCGGGGCAATTCGTTATAGAGAAGGATCGCTACGATGCCGGCAAGGGCAAAGACAAAGAGCAGAGCAAAACCGCGTTGCTGTCTCCGGCGCATAAACCAATCAGCCTCCTCCTCCATTGTCGGGCACAATCGGGAGGGTCTGCTGTTGCTCGAACTGGGTATCTTCCATGGTGACGTTGTTCAGGCCGATCCGGATGAGTTTGTAGCGATTCTTGATGAGATCCCCCTCGCCGGCAACGACAATATCTTCTCCATCGAGAAAGAAGGCGCGTTTGGGGCCGCCGCGCGGGGGCGCGAGAAAGCCGTAGAAGCGCAACGGGATGGGGGGAGCGACGGGCTTCTGGACAACGGGCTTGGGAATGGGCGGAGGCTCCGGCATCGGGCCAATAAACGGTTTGGGCGCCGTTTGTGGCCGGCGCGCTGGAGCGACAATGCGGGCACCTTGGGGCGTAGTGGGCGCGGGCGCCGCGGACACACTGGAAAAATCAAAGAGGCTGCGGGCGCCGCCGCTGATCTGGATCTTTTCAAGGCGTGTCAGAAGGTCGAGGCGCAATGAGGGATCGATCGACATTGGATCGAGGCGGTCTTCCGGGCGGGCAGCGCCGACGCGGGGGCGGAACTCCTGGGCGCGGCGCTCGGCTTGCGCCTTTTTGCGAGTGTCGGCCGGGCGGGAAGGGACGTGGCTCGATATGGGCGGTAATGCTGCAGGACGCAGCGGCGCCATCGTTGTTGTCTCCGGACCGCTGAAGTAATTGATATGGATCACGCCAGCGAGGATCACGCCCAACACGCCAAGCGTGATGAACTGCTTGCGGTCGCCGCCAAATTTCATTTCGAGGGCCATGGTCAGCTGCCGGGGACCTCCTTGACGAAAACGTGGAAACGGATGCTGACATTCAACATGCCCGGGGCCTGTTGCGGGGCGGCGCTGAGATTCTCGATGATCAGGAAACGAGGACTGTGATCGATGCGGAACAGGAACTGGATGAGATCGGCGTAAGAGCCTTCATAGGCACCGTTTACGGTCATGATCGAAAGATCCTCGGCGCCTTCAACCGGCTCCAGAACAAAGCTGTGTTCCTTGGGGCGGATGCCGGCCTGTTTGGCGAGGCTCGAAAGTTCGCTCACAATCGTGCTGGCAGCCTTGCGGCGATCCATGAAGAAAGAGGTAAGGAATTTTTCGCCCGCGGCACGGCTCTCTCGTACTCGCGTCGTGAGGGTGCGCAGCCCTTCCAGCGCACGATTCTGTTCGAGGGAGCGCTGGCGCAGGGAAATGAGACGGTCTTCCAGTTCGACGAGGCTGCCTCCGGGCGGGTAGAGCATGAGGCTGAGCAGGACTAGATTGCCAAGCAGCAAGATCCCCAGCACGGCCCGCATGTAGACGGCGGGGTTGGACCAGTCGATCGATTTTAGATTAAGGCCGCTGGGCATAGTTCACGCTGAGACGATAGCGATATAAGGTTTCATTCTGCGACGGAGGCAGCATGGTGGTGATCGTGGTGGCGCCGAATAATGGCGAGGCTTCGAGCCGCATGAGCATGTCGACGACAGGCTCACCGCTAAGCGAGCCAACAGTCATGTCGAGAACGACCTGATTGGCGGTGGTGATCTGTGGCCGGACGCTGACCAGGCGTACCGAGCCGGGCATGACTTTTTCGAGATCAGCGAAGAGCTGAGTCCAACTGACAGCCTTACGGGCGATCAGGGTGTTGAGAAAAACGTTGCGGTCAAAGACTTCCGCGTTTTGCGCCTCGCGCAGAGATTTTTCGAGCCGGACTCGCTCGGCGGCTGAGCGGCTGAGGGCGGAATCGAGGCGGGCCACTTCGGTTCGGGCCTGTTCGGCCCGGGTCGTTTCCTGGTAGACGAGCAGAATCTGGGCAGCGAGGACAGCTATCAAAAGAATGGCAAGCAAAATCGAGGAGACAAGCAGAGCGCGGTCGCGGCGAAAGGGCTCGCTGGCGAGATTGATAGCGATACGGGTCTGCATGATCAGTGGGCCCCCATCGATTGGAGGTAACCATGGAGACCGGCCTGCGTTGCATCCACGGCGCCGAGATGGCCGCGTAAAGGTTCAGACTCAAGCCCCCAGTGCTCGCCCAGATGACCGGAGAGCGCCGGCGCGATGTTACCCAAGCCGCAGAGTTGAACCCGGGCTGGCTTGGTCTTGTGTTCGTCCTCAAGGTAAGCGAGTGTCGGATCGACGAGGTTAAGGATCTCCTCCAGGTTCAGTTCCTGCAATTCGAGGCAGCGGAAGATGCGAAGCTCCTCGCCGGTGAAGTAAGTGAGTGTGAGTGTCTGCCCGCTGAGCCTGATTGTCAGGCTGTTGGGCGTGGAAAGGTTGGCTGCGCTCAGCCCGGACAGAGTGATCCAACCGGGATGAAAGCCAGCATTGCGGAAGGCTGTTTCATAAGGAGCCAGCGTCTCGATGGCGATCGCTGCCACTAGAAGATCAACCTTGGCGCCGCCACGGGGATAAACGGCAAAGCGCAGGATCGCCGTGTCCACATCAAATGGAACCGTGCGCTTGAGACGGAAGCGAATCAGGCTCTGTTGCTCTTCGGCTTTGCGAGGGAACTGATCGAAGTCCATTATGAGGACGCGAGCGGCTGAATCGGGAAGTATCAGGGCAGCCGGGCGGCGACGCGAGCCGGTAGGCGCCGGAGTAAGCCGGCCCAAGAACTCGGTGAGCGCCAAGGCGTCCTGGGGGTTGAAATCCCGCGGATAGGCGTCGAAGCGGATATTTCCACTCTGCCAGTGAGCCAAACCAAGTGAGCTCAATTCAAAGGCAAAAGCCGGTGGTGGCTCTTCGATCAGACCGCGCAGCTGTGTGAGCAAACTCATTCGACGAAGGTGACCTTGTTTATCTCTTTGAGGGTGGTGAACCCTTCGCTGAGCCGCTCCAGGGCGCTTTCCCTCAGAGTGCTCATGCCTTGGCCGCGGGCGGCGGCGCGGATTTGGGATGTGGGGCGTCTCTCGAGGATGAGTTCGCGGATTTCCTCGGTGAGGTCCAGCAATTCATGGATCGCGGTACGGCCGCGATAGCCGGTACCGCCACACTCAAAGCAGCCTTTGCCTTCGTATAGAGTTACGCCCTGGAAGGCAGCCGGATCGAGGCCACTGTCGCGCAACTCTGATTCCGTGTGGCTGATGGGCGTCTTGCAGTGTGGACAGATTTGCCGCACAAGCCGCTGCGCCAGGATGCAGTTGAGCGCGCTGACAAAGTTATACGGTTCGACGCCCATATTGAGAAAACGTCCGAGGACATCAAAGACATTGTTGGCGTGAACAGTAGTGAAGACGAGGTGGCCGGTGAGCGCGGCATTGATGGCGATGATGGCCGTTTCCTGGTCGCGGATTTCCCCGACCAGAATCTTATCCGGGTCATGACGGAGGATGCTGCGGAGACCACGGGCGAACGTGAGGCCTTTCTTCTCATTGACCGGGATTTGGGTGACGCCCTTGAGCTGGTATTCGACAGGGTCTTCGATCGTGATGATCTTGTCCTCGTCGTTTTGGATCTCGCTCAGCGCGGCGTAGAGTGTGGTCGTCTTACCCGAGCCGGTGGGGCCGGTAACGAGAACCATGCCGTAAGGTTCCTTGATATAACGCCGGAATTTCGTAATGTCGCGCTCGGAGAAGCCGACCACATCGAGGGAGAGGCGGGTGAACTTCTCACTCATGCTTTCCTTGTCGAGAACGCGCAGGACGCTGTCCTCACCATGCACGGTGGGCATGATGGAGACGCGAAAGTCGATCAGGCGCCCCTTATAGCGCACGCGAAAACGCCCGTCCTGAGGGACGCGGCGCTCGGCGATGTCGAGCTCGCTCATCACCTTGATACGCGAGATGATGGCCGAGTGCCAGTCCTTGGCAATCGGCGGCATGGCGTACTGCAGCACGCCGTCGATGCGGTATTTGATGGCCACTTCCTGATCGCGCGTCTCGATATGAATATCACTGGCGCGGCGCTCGAGGGCATTGAAGATCGTGGTGTCGACAAGGCGGATGACCGGTGCGGTATCGCTGTCGGCGCTGAGCTTGTCGATCGACAGAGTTTCTTCCGGGTTCTCTTCATCGCTGACGACGTCGAGCGTGAAGCCTTCGGTGACTTCTTCGAGGACGCGCTGGCTTTGTTCGGTTTTCTTAAGCCGGTCGGAAATCTGGCTAAGCGTGGCGACCTTGATCTTGAGCTTCTTGCCCAGCAGGCTCGAAAGCTCGTCGATCAGCTGAAGGTTCCGCGGGTCAGCGATAGCAATCTCGAGAACTCCGTTTCCGGCATGAAGCGGGACAAAATTGTACCGGAACATCAGATCGACCTGAATCGTGCGGAACAGGTCATGATCGATTTCGGCGTTGCGGAGGTCAATAAACTCGGCGCGGTAGCGCAAGGCTAGGCGGCGGGAGTCGATTTCTTCCTGCTCGGTGTTCTTAAGAGGCGCCCGATCCGTGGACATAACGCAAATATGGCGAAGGTTAGGCGAAACGAACTCCGCCAACAACCCCGCACACCAGTTTGGACGCTTGCCGGCGGCAAATCGTGGAGAGCTTTTTTACTGGGCTGGGGACCGCCCGGCGGAGAGATGAGCGAAGTTCATCGCGGCATTGAAAACAAAGGGCCAGGAGCCCTGGGTTTGGTGTCGCCACATGGGGTTATTGGCAAACAGGACAACATGGCCCTGGCCAACGGGAACATCCACAATGACGGGGCGGCCGGCGAGTTCGTGGCCACCGGCGAGCATGCCGCTGATGAGAAGATCGGGCGGGGCGGCAAAGCGCAGGACGGTGCGCGGGGTGAGGTGGGCTGGGGGCAGGAAGGCGCGCATGGCTTCGTTTGTTTCCTCGGCCGGGGCTGGGGTAGAGGGGGCTGCGGGGACAGGGCGTCCCTGAACCACATCCGGATCGTTCAGGCTGCCACGGCCGGTGGGGCGTCCCTCGGCCGTACTGGGGGCAGGGCCAGTGACCAACCCAGCCATCGTATTCACCTGAAAAGCCGGGGCTGTATTGAAATAGACGGGCACGGAATCGTCAAAGCCATAAACAATCGGGCTGAGTTTGTCGGCGAGGTGGCCGAGTAGCACGCTGCCGCGGACCTGGAGATCACGCGTGGGCTGAATCGTTATGCCTTCGACGAGGCCATAGTCGATCGGAATAGAAGCATTGCCGCCGATGGTGATGAAAAGACCTCCTGCTTCGACAAAGCGGCGGAGATGCAGCATCCCTTCGAGTCCCATGCCGCCGCGGATGTCATCGGTTTGATCCGGAGCGGTGGCGAAGCTGGGGGTGAGGTCAGAGGCTTTCCAGGGAATAGCGGCTTCGCCGGGGCGCTTGGGAATGCCGTTGACGATACGCTGGCTCGAGCCGTTGACGGGGCCAAAGAGGATCACGTCGTAGCGGGAGCGAAGATCAGGAATTTGCGCCAGCTTCTGATCGCTGATGTAGTCGTAAGGCACCTTGGCCGAGTCGAAGGCCAGGCGGACCCAACCCTCGTTCTGCGTATTGGTCCAGGTGTGAACGAGAGCAATCCGCGGGGCGGCAAGCGGGTGGCGGGCAACTTTGGGCATTTCGGGCAAGCCGCTGAATTTCAGGCCGAGGCCGCGGGCTGCCTGCTCCAGACGGCCGCGGGACAGGGCACTGGCCTCGATCAGCACCGTCCCGGTGTTGAACTTCTGGCCGGCGGCCTCAAAGGAGGTTTCAGCCGCCCACATGGGGACGTCCTTGAGAGCGAAGCGGAAGCCGGCGAAGCTATGATCGGCGCTGTATTTGAGAGCCCAGACTGGGGCGGTGGGTTCCCCGTTGACGGTGGAAGGTGTCTCGGGTACACCCTGGATCCGTGTCATGGGCGCCTTGAGGACAGCCTGGTCGAGAATGCGCACGGTCTCGACATTGCGCAAGTAGCCGAGACTCCAGCCGGTGTCGTCATAAGGGCGCGTGTCGGTAACACTGTAGTACTGCAGGTCAAGTAGCATGTCAGCCATGCGGGAGTAAGGTTGATCCATGCGGATGACGTAACTGCCGGCGGGGAAGGAGCGCTTACCGGACTTCGCCGCAAGTTCGGTGGGGGCGTCGAGGCGATGTACTTCCACACCTTGCAGATCCATGACGCGCATCAGGTCGGCGGCGAGAGCGGGGCGCGGTGTATCGCCGGGAACGATGTAGGCGGCCGGCCCCTCGGTGGTGGCTTTGGCGACACTACGCTGGCTCTTTTGGAAAAAGTTATTGAGAAACTCGGTGCGATTACGGGCCGTGTAGTTGAGCGCCAGCAACGCTCCGCTTTGCTGCAGGTTTACGTTATTGCGGATGCTCCAATTCACTTCCGGCAGCGGGGGGTTGGGGCGGAACCATGTTCGCGTGGTTGCTGTTGAGGGAACGTTGCGGCGGCGCGTGTCGGCGCCGCCATTGCCGAAAGTCTCGTAGAAGCGGCCAATCGCATTGTGGCCATTGGCGGCAAGGAACATATAGTTAGCGGCCCAACCGTCGTAGAAACCGTGTGTCCAGACACCGGGCACGTTGCGCTTTGTCATCTCTTCGACCTCGTGATAAGCGAGCTTCTGCCATTCGCTGATCAGTATGGGGTCGTACCAGGCGTTGTAAGGCCCCATTCCGGTGGAGACATAAAGGAAGGGTACGCTCTCATGCAGGTCGTGGAGGACGAGGGGGTGGAACTCGAAGAAGGTCTTCCAGACATTGCGGGTCAGGGCGAGGGAAAGATTCATGCCATCGCGATTGTTGTCATGGGCAACGTATTTACCCCAATAGATGAGGCTCGGAGAAGGTTGTTTTTCATGGGCGCGCCGCCAGTTGTAGAGGTCGACCATGCGTTCACGGCCATCGACGTCGGTGACCGGAGTGATCATGACGATGAGATTCTTGCGGATCGTTTCGATAAAAGGAGATTCCGTGACAGCAAGGCGGTAGGCCAATTCCATGAGCATCTCGGGGCTGCCGGTTTCGGTGGAATGCAGTGAGCCGGTAAGCCAGTACATGGGAACCACTTCATTGATGGCGGCCGCCGCGGCCGCCGGACTGGTCTTGCGAGGGTCGGCCAACTGGCTCATCAGAGCTTTGTGGCGGTTGAGCTTGGCGAGGTTCGCCTGGTCGGAGACGAGGGCCACTACCATCTCCCGGCCTTCCTCGGATGTGCCGATGGAGACGACCTGGACGCGGGGGCTGGCGGCAGCAAGAGCCCGTAAGTACTTGTGGACGTTGGCGGCGTGAGTGAGTTTGTAGGGTGTGCCGGCGATGTAGCCGAGCACCTTATGGGGCGAGGGTACTTTGCCGCCGTCCGGGAGGTGGTCGACCAGGTCGGTGAGAAACATCTTGTCGGTGGTGAACTCACGAATCCTGGCTGTATAGGACTCGTCTTGCTTCTGCTGAGCAGGCAGTATGGCAAAAGAGCAAAGCAGTAGAAGCAGGGGCCATTTCATGATTCCGTTACTATAGCTCTTTAGCCAAATTCATGACCACTGTTTCCCACCTTGAATGCTCGGGTACGGGCAAGACTTATCCCGCCGGGCAAAAAATGAATCTGTCGCCCGACGGCTGGCCGCTGCTCGTGCGCTATGACCTTGAGAAAGCGCGCGATGGATGGAACCGGGAGTGGATCTCCTCGGGGCCGTCGAACATGTGGCGTTATGCGCCGGTATTGCCCGTGACGAAGCCGGCCAATATCGTCACGCTCGGTGAAGGCATGACGGCGCTCGTGCGAACGCAACGGCTGGGAATGGCCGTGGGAGCACGGGATCTTTGGGTGAAGGACGAGGGTCTGAATCCGACGGCGAGCTTCAAGGCGCGTGGCCTGAGTTGCGCTCTATCCATGTGCAAGGAATTGGGTATCGGCAAGATCGCGATTCCTTCAGCGGGCAATGCGGCGAGCGCATCGGCCGCATATGCGGCGGCAGCGGGCATCGAATGTCACATCTTCATGCCGAAGGACGTGCCGCATAGCAACTTCATCGAGTGCAAGAGTTTTGGGGCCCACGTGACGCTGGTGGATGGCCTGATCAGCGACTGCGCCAAGATCGTGGCGGAGCGAAAGGAGGCCGAAGGCTGGTTTGAGGTTTCCACCTTGAAAGAGCCTTATCGCATTGAAGGCAAGAAGACGATGGGCTATGAGTTGGCCGAGCAATTGCAGTGGCGGTTGCCGGACGTGATTCTGTATCCCACGGGGGGCGGTGTGGGGTTGATCGGAATGTGGAAGGCTTTTGAAGAGATGGAGAAGCTGGGCTGGATCGCCCCGGAAAAACGGCCACGCATGATCTCAGTGCAGGCCGAGGGATGCCGTCCGATCGTGAAGGCGTTTGAGGAAGGGGCCGAGCGCAGTGTGTTCTATGAGAATGCACAGACGGTTTCGAGCGGGCTGCGAGTGCCGAAGCCGCTGGGGGATTTTCTGATTCTGAAGGCAGTGCGGGAATCGGGCGGGACCGCGATTGCGATCTCGGATGAGGAGGCGCTGGCGGCGGGTGTGGAACTGGCCCGGTTGGAAGGGATGTTCGTCGCTCCGGAAGGAGCCGCTTGCGTAGCGGCGGTGAGACGGCTGATCGAAAGCGGATTTCTGAAGCCGGAAGAAAAGATCGTGATCTACAACACCGGGGCGGGCCTTAAGTATCTCGAGGCCTATTCAACGCTGTTTCCCCGTTAAGCCATGACGCGCGGACAACTGGCGGCATGGATGCCTGGCGCTCTGGCGTTGGTGGCGGCCGAGACGCAACCGGGAGAGGAGCCGCCGAGGCAGGGCTTAGCGCTACTGGGCCTGGAGTTCAAGCCGGAGCAACTCGAGATGATGCGGCCCGGTGTGGAGCGGCAACTGGCGACGTATGCGAAGCTGCGGGCGGTTGAAATCAGCCCGGACGTAGACCCGGCGTTTACGTGTTCACCCGTATTGCCGGGAGCGACGCTGCGCCGCGGCAAGGGTCGGTTCTTACCATCGCGGCCACCGCAGCAAGCGGGCTGGAAGAACTTGGAAGAACTCGCCTTCCGGCCGGTGACGGAACTGGCTGAATTGGTAAAAGCGCGCAAAGTCCGTTCGCGGGAATTAACGCGGATGTATCTGGAGCGGTTGAAGCGTCACTCGCCGGCGCTGCTGTGCACGATTAGCTTGACCGAGGATTTGGGGCTAGATCCGGCGCGGAGGGCGGATCCGGAATTGAACCAGTGCCGGTATCGCGGCCCTCTGCATGGGATCCCGGATGGCGCCAAGAAACTTTTTCCCGTGAAAGGATACAAGACGACATGGGGGGCCGAACCATGCCGGGATCAGGTGATCGATGCGAATGCGACGGTGATTGAGAGACTGGATATGGCCGGGGCTGCGCTGTGCGCCAAGCTGTCGATGGGCGCCCATGAGATGGGTGGGCTGTGGTTTGGCGGAATGAACAAGACGGCGTGGAATTTTCAACAGAGTTTGCCAGGCTCGCGGCGTTTTCCCTCGGGAGAGACCTTGGGCCCGATTGTGAGTCCTTCGGCGCAATGCGGCGGGAACGGATTGGGGCCGGCCTCTGGTCGATGGTCCCGTACGGGGGCAATGGCGCTGAGTTGGACAATGGACAAGATCGGCGGGATCCGCCGGAGTACGGGAGATGGCATGCTGGCGCGATCGGCCAAGGGCTGCCAGGACAGGACGGGCTGGCGAAAAGAGAAGCCGGCGGGTCTTGCGGTATGAGTGAAGTGCGTCCATCGATTCTGTTCATTTGTTACGGCAACATCATGCGAAGTGCCTTTGCGGAAACGTGTTTCCGGGCTGAGGTGGCGGTAAATCCGCGACTGCGGGACATTCGATTCGCCAGCGCGGGGGTGCGCGCTTATCCCGAGGAGGCCGCCGAGACTAACGCCCGGCGCATGGCCGTGAAGTTTGGGCTGAACCTGGACCGGCACCGGGCAACGCGCATGAGCCTTGAGTTGGTGCGGCGCTATGACCGGCTGTACATCATGGATGAGTTGAATGAGGAGTTGCTCGTGGGCGACTTTCCCGAGGCACGGCCGAAGTTGGCCTACCTTTCGAGCCTGATTCCTGGCGCCGAGAAAGAAATTGAAGATCCCTATTGCCGGCGCGACGCGGAGTTGGAAGCTTGTTTTCGCACAATTCAGATGGCGGTGCGCAGCTTGGCTGCTTCGCTTTAGCAGTCGATGTTTTGGATGAGCTTGGCGACGAGCGCGGTCCAGCCGGTTTGATGGCTCGCGCCGAGGCCCAGGCCATTGTCGCCGTGGAAATACTCGTAGAAAAGGATGTGGTCCTTGAAGTGAGGATCGGTGCGGAGTTTTTCGTGGTGCGCCATGGCGGGGCGGATGCCATGAGCGTTGCCAAGGAAGAGGTTGCAGAGGCGGCGTGAGAGTTCGGCGATGACCTTATCCAGGGTGACGAAGTTGCCGGAACCGGTTGGGCATTCGACAGTGAAGGAGTCGCCGTGATAATGGTGGAACTTTTGCAGGCTCTCAATGAGCAGATAGTTGGTGGGGAACCAGACCGGGCCGCGCCAGTTGGAGTTGCCGCCGAAGAGGCCGGTTTGCGACTCGGCTGGCTCGTAATCGACGCGGTGGGATTCGCCTGCGACGGGGAAAACAAAAGGATGTTGCTGGTGAAACTTCGACAGGCCGCGGATGCCGTAATCGGAGAGGAACTCCGCGGGGTCGAGCATGCGGCGGAGGAGGGCGCGAAGGCGGTCACGGCCAACGAGAGCGAGCAGGCGGCGCTCCGCCACGCCTTCGCGGGTCATGGAAGCCAAGTTGGCTGCCAGGTCCGGGCGATTTTGAATGAACCATTCCATGCGGCGGCGGAAGCCGGGCAGAGCGGCGATGACTTCCGGCTCGAGGGTATCGACGGCAAACAGAGGAATCAAGCCAACGAGAGAGCGCAGGCGCATGAGATATTGAACGCCGCCGGGGAGTTTGAGCCGGTCGTAGTAGAACTGATCCTCGCTATCCCAGAGGCCATGTTCTCCGCTGCCGTTCATGGCGGCGGCGATGTAGAGAAAATGCTCGAAGAACTTGCTGGCGATATCTTCGTAGACCGGGTTGAAGCGGGCAAGCTGGACGGCGATCTTGAGCATGTTGAGACAGTACATGGCCATCCAGGCGGTGCCATCGCTTTGTTCCAGATAACCGCCGGTGGGTAGCGGCTTCGAGCGATCAAAGACGCCGATGTTGTCGAGGCCGAGAAAGCCGCCTTCGAAAATGTTGTTGCCGGAGTTATCCTTGCGATTCACCCACCAGGTGAAGTTCATCAGGAGCTTGTGGAAGACGCTCTCAAGGAAGGCAGTGTCGGGCTTGCCGTTGAGCTTGGCGTCGATCTTATAGACGCGCCAGCAGGCCCAAGCGTGCACGGGAGGGTTGACATCGGACAATGCCCATTCATAGGCGGGAATCTGGCCATTGGGATGCATATACCATTCGCGCAGGAAGAGGCTGAGTTGGCGCTTGGCGAACTCGGGATCGATCAAGGCGAAGGGGATCATGTGAAAGGCGCTGTCCCAGGCGGCGTACCAGGGGTACTCCCACTTGTCGGGCATCGAGATGATGTCGTCGTTGAAGAGATGCTTCCACTCGGAGTTACGGCCGTGTTTGCGGCTGGGGGGAGGGGCGGGCTGGCCAGGGTCGCCCTTCAGCCAGTCTTCGATGGCGAAGTGGAAAAACTGCTTGGTCCAGATCAGACCGGCGGCCGCCTGACGCTGGATGTGGCGGGCATCAGCCGAGTTGTGGCGGCCACCGCGTGACAGCACGGCATCCATGAACTCGTCAGCGTCGGCGATGCGCTTGGCGAAAGTGGCATCGAAGTCAATCGATGAATCGGCCGTGGTGCGCCGCCGCAGCCGCAGCCGCAGGACCGAGGAGGCCCCAGCGGGAATGCTGAGGGTGTAGCGCGCTGCTGCCTTTGTGCCCTGACGGCTTGGATTGAGGGATCCAGGCCGGTTATGAATGAGGTAATCGCCGAAGGCGTCTTTGTAATAGTTGCCATTGCGGGGAAGACCATAAAGAGCGGCCGCATTCGTTTCATTGTCCGTGAAGAGCAATTCGTGGGCGGATTCAGCGAGCAATTCGTATTCCCCAAGTACTTCGTGGCGCAAGAGGATGTGGCCTTCGCCATGGTAGGCGAGATCCGGCCTGGGGCCGCGGCCGAAAGACCAGACGTTGCGGAAGAACACCTGCCCTAGCAGTTGCAGGGAAGCGGGATCCGGTCCGCGATTGTCAACCGTGATTCGGATCAGGATGTCTTCAGGAGAAGCCTTGGCGTATTCGGCCTTAACGTCGAAGTAGCGGTTGTCGTCGAAAAGGCCGGTATCGTAGATTTCGAATTCGGGCAGATTGCGGGTCCGGCGGTTGGACTGCCGGATGAACTGGTAGGGGTATTCGCGTTGCGGGTACTTATAGAGGGCCTTGAGATAAGAAGCCGTGGGCGTGGCGTCGAGGTAGTAGTAGAGTTCCTTGACGTCTTCGCCATGGCTGCCAAGGGGCCCGGACAGGCCGTAGAGGCGTTCCTTGAGGATGGGGTCGCGGCCATTCCAGAGGGCAATGGAAAAGCAGAGACGGCAATGATTGTCACAAATGCCAAGCAAGCCGTCCTCGCCCCAGCGGTAGGCTCGTTGGTGGGCGATCTCGAAAGGGAAATAATCCCAGGCTGTGCCATGGGCGGAGTAATCCTCGCGCACGGTACCCCACTGCCGTTCGCTCAAATAGGGGCCCCACCGTCTCCAGTGGTTTTTCCGGCGCTTGTCTTCCTCGAGGCGCATGCCTTCGGCGGTGTAAAACATAATGTCCCTAATCGGAATAGTCTTTCTTGCGGGCGATGACGTAGCGGGCAGGAAGACAGAAGAGGAACTTGGTTGGGGAGAGCCGGATGTCTGTCATGCCTTGTTCGGCAAGAATCTTGCCGTAGTCACCCGCATGAAGCGTATCGAGGATGGCGATCTCGCCTCCGGGGCGAAGCAGTTTCAATAGTTGGATAAGGGCCTTCCTGCGATCATTGCTTGATTTCAGGGAACTCAGGCAAAAGCTGGAAACAATCTTGTCGAAGACATTCGGTCCGTAGCGAAGGTCCATGACATCTCCGTCCTCAAAGCGGACCCGTTCGGCGACGTTTTCAATTTGGGCGTTCTCGTTGGCAGCCTCTATCGTGTTTTCTCCCAAATCTTCCTGGCTCCAGATATCGATGCCGACTGAATTGCCTTGAGGGATTTTGCGGGCGGCAAGTATGGCAAGAAGGCCACGGCCGCAGCCGACGTCAAGTACCTTTTCGTTGCCACTCCATTTGAGGTCGTCCAGCATTTTGCTGGCAAGTTGTATCTTGCCATTTTTGCTGGACCATAGCATGAAGCCCGCGGCGGCGATCAGTAGAACGCCGACCCATAGGCAAGCGAACAAAACGGTTTCACTCCAGTCTTTGCCGCTGTTGCGCAGGGCGATGTACTGAGATAGTCCCATGCCGAAGAGCAAGAAGCCGCCCATGGCAAGGCCGCGGAGGCGGTCTGGCTTATTGATGCCGTAATCTGTGGTCTTCATCGGTGGGAAGGAACCTTCCGGGCGTCTTTTCGCCTGAAATCTCCTGATTCTCATTATGATATATTCGCCATTGCTGATCAGATCCAGAAAGGACAGATGCGCGCTTGAATTCCCAAAAAAATAAACCGAAAAAACCATTTTCGCGGCGTGGCTTCATGCAAGGAGTTGGCGCCGGCGCTGGTGCGGTAAGCGTATTGGCCACCCCGGAAGAGGCGGCAGCACAGAGTTCTGTCAAGAGCTTGGGGCCCGCGGCGGTGCCGGTGACCCTGACCGTGAACGGCAAGCCGATGAAGACCGCAATTGAGCCGCGCGAGACGCTGCTCGATACGCTGCGCAGCAAGCTGGACCACACGGGAGCCAAGCGTGTTTGCGACCGCGGCACGTGCGGAGCCTGCACGGTGATTGTCGACTCGAAGGTGCAATATGCATGCACGATCCTGGCAATCGACGCACAGGGCAAACAGATTCAGACGATTGAAAGTCTGACGGCAAACGGAAAAGTGCATCCAATTGTGCCCGCTTTCGTGAACAACGACGCGCAGCAATGCGGTTATTGCACACCGGGCTTTGTGATGGCGGCCAAGGGTTTTCTCGACAAGAATCCGAATCCTACCTATGAGCAGGTTAAGGATGGCTTAGGCGGTAATTTGTGCCGCTGTGGAACGTATGTTGGGGTGCGGAAGGCGGTACTGGAAGCAGCCAAGGCCCTGCGCGGCGGGGCGGGCGTGAAAGGAGCAAGCAATGCCTAATTACTCCTGGCCACCAATGAATGAGCGGAAGGTTATGGGAAAGCCCCATAGCCGTCTGGACGGGTTCGCCAAGTCGAGCGGGAGGGCGAAGTATCCGAGCGACGTGAATCGGGAAGGGATGTTGTTTGGAGCAATTCTTACCTCTCCGCATGCGCACTGTACGATTCAGAGCATTAACACAAGCGAGGCGGAGAAAATGCCGGGAGTGAGCGCGATCCGCGTCACGGCGCCCGCTGGTACGGAGATCCAATGGGCGGGGGCGGAGATTGCCTGGGTGGCCGCCGATACCGAGCAGCATGCGATTGACGCGATGCGAGCGATCCAGGTGCAATACAGGGCGCTGCCGCATTTTGTATCCGAAGAGAGGAAGTCGCAGGCCGGAACGCGGGCCAAGCCCGCTGGCGAACAGACTACGGGCGACGTGGATGAGGCGTTGAAGGCGGCCGATGCGGTGGCCGAAGGCTACTATGCCATCCCCGTGCTAGCGCATAGTTGTCTTGAACCCCACGGTCAGGTGATCGAGTGGAAGGGCGACAGGATGGAGTACTGGCCTTCTTCGCAGGCAGTTTCGACGGTAGCGGGCGATCTGGCTCAGCAACTGAAGATTCCGGCGTCGCAGATTCATGTATCGATGGACTACATGGGCGGCGGATTTGGCTCGAAGTTTCCATCCGATATTTGGGGTGCGGAGTGCGCCCGGCTATCGAAGGATTCCGGCGGCAAGGCGGTGAAGTTGTTCTTGGACCGGGCGACCGAACTGACGATCGCGGGAGTTCGTCCATCGGCTTACGCCAACATCAAGGTAGGTGGCAAGAAGGATGGCGCGATCACGGTTTGGCAGAGTGAAAGTTGGGCGACGGGTGGCTTTACGGGGGGTGGCATGCCGCCCATTCCGTACATTTACACCGGGATTCCGAATCGCCGGTTGAATCATGCCGCGATTTCCGTGAACGCTGGTGGAGCGCGGGCCTGGCGGGCGCCGAATCATCAGCAAGCTTGTTTTCTGACTTTCGCGGCGATCGAGGATTTTGCCGCGAAGATTCATATGGATCCGGCCGAGGTGCTAGTGAAGAACCTTGGGTTTACGGCGCGGGCTCCGCTCTATGAGCGGCAGATTCGTCTGGCGCAAGAGATGGCGGAATGGAAAAAGCTATGGCATCCGCGTGGCGATAGCGGCAAGAGTCATATCAAGCGCGGCCTCGGCATTGCGATGTCGACGTGGGGGGGCGCGGGTCATCCGAGCGAATGCCGGGTGAAGATCAATCCGGATGGCAGCGTTGAGTTGGAGCAAGGCACGCAGGATCTTGGTGTGGGAACCCGGACTGTAGTGGCGATGGTTGCCGCGGAAACACTGGGACTCACGGTTCCCGATATCAAAGTTAAGATTGGTGATAACTCCTACCCGGTTAGCGGACCTTCTGGTGGTTCCACGACGGTCGGGGGTGTTTCGTCTTCTACGCGCAAGGCGGCGGTCCATGCTCTCGAAGAGCTGTTCCAGAAAGTAGCGCCTTCGCTGAAAGCGGATCCGGCAAACCTGGAAGCGGTTGGCGGCAAGATACAGGTGAAGGGGGATCCATCAAAGTCGATTGGCTGGAAGGCGGCCTGCCAGAAGTTGGGGGTGAGCTCCATTTCGGCGACGGGCAAGAATGATCCGAAGAACCCGATGGGACTGAACACGCAAGGAGCGGGAGGCGTGCAAATCGCCGATGTGAGTGTTGATACCGAGACGGGCGTGGTGAAAATGAACCGTGTCGTGGCGGTCGCGGATTGTGGATTAGTAATTAACCCGAAGACAGCGGAAAGCCAGGTACTGGGCGGCGTGATCATGAACATTTGTGGTGCGCTGATGGAAGAGCGGGTGATGGATGAAACTCTTGGCCGCGTGCTGAATGCGGACATGGAGTTCTACAAGCTGTCTGGAATCAAAGATATCGGAGAGATAGTGGTCCACATGGATGTCCACCCGGACAACGACAAGCGTGGGGTGATCGGGCTTGGTGAGCCGGCGGCGATTTCGACCATCGCGGCCATCTCCAATGCCGTGGCGAATGCGATCGGTGTGCGCGTGCCGCGCGTCCCGCTGAGTCCGGATCATGTGCTGACAGCGCTGTATGGCAAGAACATGGAAAGGAGCCGCGCCTAATGAACAACTTTGAGTATGTGAACGCAACGAGTCTAAAGGAAGCGGCAGCCGCACTGGCTTCCTCCTGGACGGACGCGGTTGTGCTGGCGGGAGGAACGGATCTGCTCGGCTTGATGAAGGATTATGTGATGAGCCCCAAGCGGCTGGTGAACATAAAGAACATCAAGGAATTGGGGGGGATTACGAAGAGTGGGGCCGGGCTGCGTATTGGGGCGACTGTGACCTTTGATGAGTTGGCGAACAGTGCGCTGGTACGCCAAGGCTATCCCAGTCTGTATGCGGCGGTGATGGGGGTGACGAGCCCGCAGATCCGCAACATGGGGACTGTCGGGGGCGACCTTTGTCAGCGCCCGCGTTGCTGGTATTTTCGGTTGGGCCACGGCGTGCTGGGCGAAAAGGATGGCAAGAGTTTAGTGGCTGATGGAGAAAACAAGTATCACGCGATCTTCCCGGAAGGCCGGGCGCATTTTGTGAGTGCTTCGAGTCTGGGCCCGGCGCTGGTGGCGCTGGGTGCGAGGGTGAAGCTTGTAAGCGCGGCGGGAAGCCGGGAGTTGGAGGCGGCGAAGTTCTTTGTGGCGCCCCAATCCAATGAGGCTCGTGAGATTGCTTTGCTGCCAAATGAGATCCTTACGGAAGTGGTTTTGCCGGCGGCCGGCAAGAACGCGACCTACGAAGTGCGCCAAAAGGATGCCCTGGATTGGCCGTTGGTGACGGCGAGCGTTAATCTAACAATGAAGGGGACGGCCGTGACGGCGGCGAATATCGTGTTGGGTCATGTTGGCCCGACGCCGCGCCATGCCGCCGGGGCGGAACAGGCGCTGATCGGCAAGGCTGTTACGGCCGATTTAGCGATGGCGGTGGGCGAAGCGGCCGTCAAGGGCGCCAAGGCTTTGAGCCAGAATGCGTACAAGATCCAACTGGCGCGAGTGGCCGTGAAGCGGGCTTTGCTTGAAGCGGTTGGGGTCAAGGCTTAGGCCGCGGAAGGAGTCAGACGGAGATGGAGTTACCGGGAATCGTACGTCTCGACCGGGACGATGACCGCTGCGCCATGCTGCGCTGGAAAGGGATGTTTATCGAAGCGGAATGGGATCCGACGGTTCCGCACTCGAATGATCGATTGTTTTGGTGTCACAACACGCAAAAATGCCTCGGACCGGACTCAAAGGCAGTGGACGAGTATGACTGCAACGAGACGCGGAAGTGCTATCAACCGTTGTAGAATCAAATTGAGGAAATGGAAGATGAAGACGCTAGTCGGTTTTGCTCTCACGGTCTCCCTCGCCACGGCAGCAACCCTGCCGCAGACGAAAATCACAGGCTCTTACATTGAAGCGCGCAACGCGGATGTGTATACCGGTGCATGCTATGCGAATTCGGAAATCAATCTGGTCGGGGACTTGGCCGTCATGGGCTGGAAGATCGATGAAGGCATGGTGGATGGAGTTTCCCTCAAGGGCTTGGGTGTGGTGGGAGTGATTCGCGCCACCTCGACGCTGGGTGACATTGCCAACCCGGTGAATCCAGCAAAGGCAGTTCTGATTGTCGATGAAAAGGCTAGTGCTCCGCAGCGTTCGGCGCTGGTGAAATTCGCGAAGCGGATGGGTGGGGAGTTATTTGCCGAAGTGGTTGCCGTTGAGACACGGCCGATTAGTTTGACATTTGCGAACAACAACCTGCATAGCGTTCGAGCGAAATTGACAGCTGGTGAATTAGCATCGATCGAGACGAGGCCGATTGTCTCGACCGACCAGATTTGCCGGCATGAATCGACTTATTATGCGCCGCTGACCCCGACTGTACATGCGATGGCTGGCTACACGCTCGCTAACACGTTTACAGGAAAGGGTTTGGGTACGAATTGGTCGATGCCAGAAAAAAGATCGGCATTTGTTGCAAACTTTGAAATTCCTATGGTAGACTGAATTCAGATAGGGAAGAGGAACGGTAACGAATTCCAAAAGCTCCCAACCCCCCCTATACATTTCCCCAAATGTATAGGGTCCGCACCCAAACAAAGACCCCCATGCGCGAGCATGGGGGCTTTGTTTTCTAGACTGTTACGCCAAGCTTTTGGGCAATCTTTTCCAACAAGCGCCGGTCGGCAGTTGTGAAAGCATTGACCGTGTTCTTATAGAAATCTTTCAGGCGAACGGCGACGACACCGCCAAAGGTGAAGACGAGTTCTTCAGTCTCCTTAAGCGGACGCATCGGGACGGGGATAGGAGCGACTTTGGAGCCAGGTCCGTAATCGACCATCGTTTCGCGGGGAAGCATATTGACGCGCCCAGCGTCTTCGCGGAGAAGCGCCAATTGCTCAGTTTGGGGAAAACCCTGCGCGTCGGAGAGCACCATGCCGTTCTTGTCATACATCAAAACAACGTCATATAGAAAAGTGCGGCGGTTGGTATTGCGGGCAGCTGGGTCGAACCAGCCCTTGACAGGCTTTGACGGATCCCAGACTGGGGCCTCTTCGCCCGTAGCCTGGAAGTATTCATCGCGTGATTGAAAAAAAGGAAAAAGATAGAGATCGTTGATCGGGAACATGCCGGTTTCGTTCATGAAATCCTCGGAGTATCAGATTTGTTCAGGCAGGAGGAGCGGGGCTCCACTACCGAGGTCCAGAACATCAGTCGCGAAAACGAGCAAAGCGAAATTTTGGTGCAGACCAAAGAAAACAGAGGAGAAATACAAGTTATAAGTTTGTGAATCAATTCACTTATAATGATAATTATTTATTAATTCACTTTGCAATTTGCTCTATAAGGCTGTTCTAGTGTAGTGCTTCGCTAATGGTAACCAGTATCGAATTTCCGACGCCTCTACAATTGAGGTGCTGGACTTTCATGCGCGTTGCTCCGCCAATTGAACTCTCCGCTGAACAGCGAACGACCCTGGAGGCGTGGGCCAACG